>NZ_JBWHZP010000013.1:0-187896 GCF_056323165.1 Streptomyces sp. 3-6 | reverse complement strand
CGCGACCACCGCACCTTCGAGACAGCCATGCCCAGGACCAGTGTCACAGGGGCATGACGCCCTCACGGAACGTCACCGCCCCCGCTTGACAATGTCATTGGGAGTCTCCCAACAGCTTCTGAACGAAGGCCAGTGACTCCGACGGCGTGAGGCCCTGCGCCCGCAGGATGCCGTACCGCTCCTCGTACCCCCGGACCACCGGCCGCTCACTGTAGAGGTGGCTGTGCTCGTTCACCTCCACATAAGCGATCCTCTGCGCCTTACCCGTCTCCATCAAGGTGAACGGGCCACCCATTCCAGCGTGTTGGCGCCGGTCCGTTGGCATGACCTGGATCTCGACGTTGCGTTGCTGACCGTAGAGGAGGATCTGCTCCAACTGGGCCCGCATCACCGCCCTCCCGCCCAGTGGCCGACGCAGAGTGCTCTCCTCGATGACGAAGCTGATCGTGGGCATGGGCATGCGCGAGAACAACTCCTGGCGAGCCAGCCGGGCGGCCACGCGCTGGTTCACTGTGTCCTCGTCCAGCAGGGGGCGCCACATCTCGAACACCACCCGCGCGTACTCCTCGACCTGCAACAGACCCGGCACAGCCTGGTTGGCATAAACATGCAGTTCAACCGCCTCCGCCTCCAACTTCGCCGCGTCCCGAAAGAACGACGGATACCGCGCCCGAGCCAGTTCCTCCTGCATCACCGCCAACAGCCCGCCGGCCTCCAACACCACATCCGCCCGCTCGATGAACTCCGGCTTCGGAATCCGCCGCCCCAGCTCCACCGACGCAACCATGTCCTCACCGTAACTGAGCTTGGCGCCCAGCTCCGCCCGCGTCAGCCCCCTGCTCGTCCGAAGCAACCGCAACATCTGCCCGAAGCACCGCAGGATGCCCGTCTCGCTCTCACCGTGAGTCGTCGTCACCGGTGACCTCACCTCGCCCACCCGCACAGTGGTGCCGCCCGCACCACACCCGGCCATCACTCACAGCTCACTCTAGAGACACGCACCGTAGCCTTCGCGGCCCCTTGGCCCCACTTCCCCCGTACCGGGGACGAGCGCCCACCCTCCCCGTACAGCCCCCGCCCGTACACGCCCTGATGCCAGGCCCCCGGCCCCGCCCCGCTGGCCTACTGATCGGCGATGACCCGCACGCTCATCCGTGCCTCTTCCGCCTGCCGGAGGAGGAGGGTCGGTCTGCGTCCCTGCAAGTGATCGGCCGGGCGTGCCCTCCAGGAGCGGCACACCTCGTCGTCGTGGTGCGGGCGACGTCGGCCAAGGGCTGGGTGCGAGGGGAACGGACCGCCCGGGAGGTCGATTGCGCGGCGCGGTGGGCCTTCACGCCCCGCTGGACACCCACCGCGCCACCGCCGCCACTCCCAGCACCACGGCCGGTACCGCCCACGGCCACCGCATCACCCGCCGCACCGAGGGTGCCAGCCACAGTGCTCCCACCGCGCCCGCCGAGACGACGGCCAAGGCACTGGCCAGCTCGATCCCGCCGTACGCGGCCTCGTCCCAGTCGCCGTCCGGACGGGTGTTGACCGCCAGCCAGAGGAAGAACGCCGACACCAGGGTCAGCAGCACCACCGGCACGGCGAGGATCACGCGGAGCAGACGGCGGTCGTCGTCGGGGTGGTGCGGGCGGTCGTCCACCGGGTGACGGGAGTGACCGATGCTCTGCCTGTCTCCGGTGTGCGAGGGTTTGGAGGACTGCATCAGCGGATCGCGTTCCTTGCCTGGTCCAGTTGACGGGCGAAGTCCCGGCCGTAGCGCTGCGCCTGGTCGTTCTCCCAGTACGGTCCCCCGTTGTACCGCGCGGCGAGCTCCTGTTGCTGCTCCACCGTCATTTCCTCCGGGGGTACGTCGGCGAAGTCGCTCTCCGCTTTGAGCTGAGCCAGGTATTCGGCGGCGATGAAGATGTTCTGGCCCGGCTCCTGGAGCGACTCCTCCACGATGGTTCGCT
Source organism: Streptomyces sp. 3-6 (assembly GCF_056323165.1). Lineage (NCBI taxonomy): Bacteria > Bacillati > Actinomycetota > Actinomycetes > Kitasatosporales > Streptomycetaceae > Streptomyces > Streptomyces sp. 3-6. The sequence continues at coordinate 185,938 of NZ_JBWHZP010000013.1, read as the reverse complement.
GTTGACCGGTGAGGTTCTCCGGGTCGTAGCCGAGCACCTCGGCGCCACGCCGTACCTGGATGGCGATCGGCCCGAAGGACGTCTCGTCGGGGTCACCGCCCAGTCGTGACGGCAGGTTCTCCGACGCGATGGGGCTCAGCGGGGAGTCCGCTTGTTCCCGGAGGGTGTCGGTGATGTCGTCGAGTGGGCCGGGCTGGCCGGCGATCTCCTTCCAGGCGATACCCGCCACCATCGACGGCGGCAGCCCCGAGTTCTGCGCGGCGGCCTTGATGATGTCCTTGTTGGCCCGGATCCATTCGGTCTTCTCCTGGTCACCGGAGGGCGGAATCCAGTAGCTGTCCGTTGCGCTCGGCAAGGAAGCGAGTTGTATGCGGATGCTCTGGAGCGTCGGGGAGACCGGCTTGTCCCCGGCCGTCGGGTAGTAGTCCTGCTTGGGACCGCTGCCCGGCAACCGGGTCACCGGGTTACTGCTCGCCTCGGCCGCCTCGCGCCGGAGGTCGGGCATGGCAGCGGCGACGTCCACCCGCTCGGTGAGGAACACCTGGAAGTCCGGCAGCAGGTCGTACGCCTGCTTGACCTCGTGGACACAGAGGGCGCGGGCCTCCGCCTCGGTGGTCCGCGCCAGGTCGAAGTCGCCGCCCGCCGCATCGTGCAGCCGGTTGGCCTCGTCCCGGATGTCGTCGACGTCCATGGTCAGCTCCGCGAGGAAGTCCAGGACGCCGGTGGTGGCGCGCATGTCCTCCCACTGCCTCATCGGCTCGGCCTCCTGAGCCGTGCGGGTGATCGCGGTGCCCTTGGTGTGGATCAGGTCCGCGAGCGCCTGCTCGTTGACCAGACCGTTGGAGTAGTACGCCTTCGCCACCGTCAGCGCCTCCGCGTAGCGGCGCAGCGCGCCCGCGGCGTGCCCGTATCCCTCGGCGAGCTCGTCCACCACTCCGAGAGGCGGGCTGTGTAGTGCGCGCTGCCTTTGCTGCGCCACTCGGTGTGCTTCTCCGCCCGCTCCGCCGCGGGAGCGACAGCCGTCAGGAGCGTCTGGATGCGGCCGAATTCGTCCGCGTTGCGTTCCACCAAAGGCGGGTTGCAGTTCTCCAGGAACTCGACGTCCTTGCGGTAGCTGAGGCCGTCGCTCATCGCGTGCCCGGCGAGACGTAACGGCCGTCGAGCACGGTCTCCAGGAACCGGCGGGCGGTCTCGTCCTCGATCTCCGCGAAGTCCCCGCCGACCGTCCGCAGTCGGGTCGACAGCGCTGCGAACAAGGCCATGGTGTCCAGGAACTGGTCACCCGCGAACTCGGCGAAGCGCTCCACCTGACGTGCCACGTCCTCGTGCGTCCTGGGGTTCCGCGCCAGGGTGGTCAGCTCGGCGTCCGGGCGGCCTTCGTGCAGGAGCCCGGCGATCTCCACGAGCAGGTTGGAGTTCCCGTTGATGGAGTCGGCCTTTGCCACCAGATCCGGCGCCCCTCCGCCAGAGTCTGCCGGCAACTGGTTGAGCTGCATGCCGCCCTCGGCCTGCCGCGCCAACGCATCGGCTTTCAGCTGCGCCCATTCCTGCTCGAAGGACACCCCGTCTCCTTCTGTCCCCATCTGAATCTCTCCACGTGTATTGACGCCCTGTGGGCCGAAACAGTTCAGGAGAAGTGGGAGGACCCGTATCGGTCATCTCGCCAAGACGCATTCCAAAGTGATCTGTTCCCGGTCCGGCAGGGGGCTCCCCGTGTCGGGGGCCAGCGCCCGCCGTCGCCCGCGTACGACCCCGTGGTGAGCACATGCAGCATGGCATACCGTGGAACCAGCCACTCGAGGTGCGTCCGGCTGGCGGGATCTCCGGTCAGCCCGTCGTACCATTCGCTTCGACTCGACAGCGGGAGCGCGCTCGATGCCCAGGACCACGCAACTGCGTACCTACACCGTCCGGGACGGTCTGCTCGACGAGTGGGTGGAGCGGTGGCGCAGTGACATCGTGCCGTTGCGCTTGGAGCTGGGTTTCGAGATCGGCGGGGCCTGGGTGGACCGGGAGCGCAATCAGTTCGTCTGGCTGATCTCCTACGAGGGTCCCGAGACCTTCGCGGAGCGCAACGCGCTGTACTGGGCGTCGCCCGAGCGCAAGGCGATGGGCCTCGATCCGGACGACTACCTCGTGCACACCGAAGACCGTACGGTCGAGCAGCGCTACTGACCGCCCGCCGGGTCCGGCGGCAGCAGGTGCTGTCGCCGTTCCTCCTCGTCCAGGGTGCGGAAAACCCGTCCACGCGCCCGCGCTTCCAGCCGGTCGTAGTCCGGGTTCGCCGGCCACACCCGCGCGGTCCCGTCGGCGGACGCCGTAAGCAGCCGCGTACCGTCCTCGGACCACTCCACCGACATCACCTTGTCCCGGTGGACGCCGATGACCGCGAGTTCTTCGAGCGTGGTCGCCGACCAGAGCCGTACGGTCCGGTCGTCCGATCCGGTCGCGATGCGACGGCCGTCCGGCGACCATGCGAGGGCGCGTACTCGTCCCTCATGGCCCTTCAGCACGTCGATGCGGCGCCCGGTCGTCGCGTCCCACACGGCGGCCGTCCAGTCACCGGAGGCCGTGGCCACCCGCGTCTCGTCGGGCGACCAGGCCGCGTCCTCCACGTAGTTGTCGTGGCCCCGGAGCACGGTCAGCTGGCTGCCGTCGGAGGTGTCCCAGAGGCGGCAGGTGCGGTCGTCGGAGCAACTGGCCAGCTTCTCTCCACTCGGAGACCAGGCCACCCGCCCCACCCAGTCCTGGTGCCCGGTCAGTTTCCGTAGCTCCGTGCCGTCGACGGCCGACAGGACGCGTACGGTGCCGTCGTGGCCTCCGGTCGCGATCCGGCGGGCGTCCGGGGACCACGAGCAGCCCTCGACGGGCGCACCGCGCAGGTCGAACACCGTGCCGCCGGCGCCGTCCTGAACGCGGAACAGACCGTCTGCCGTGCTGAGCGCGATGCGGTCACCGTGCGGCGCCCATGCCAGGCTCCACACCCGTTCGCCGGGCGTCGTCACCGGCCCCGCGGGCGCGCCGGAGTCCGCGCTCCAGATCCGGGCCGTTCCGTCGTCCGAGGCGGTGGCGAGACGGGTGCCGTCGCCGGACCACACGGCCTGGTTCACCGGCCCGTCGTGCCCCCGCACGAGGACGGACTCGGCTCCCCGCGGCTGAAGGTCCCACACCCGGCCAGTGCCGTCCGTCGACGCCGTGGCGAGTTGCGTGCCCGACGGCGACCACACGACGGTCCACACCGTGTCGGTGTGCCCGCGCAGCACCGCCACCTCCTTCGCGTCCTCGGTGCGGACGATGCGGACGGTCCGGTCGGAGGAGGGCGTCGCGAGCAGCCGTCCGTCCGGTGAAAAGGCCGGGTTCCACACGTAGTCGGTGTGGCCGCGCAGCAGGAGCCGCAGTGCCCCCGTGCGGGCGTCCCAGATCCTGGCGGTGTGGTCGCCGGACCCGGTGGCCAGGCACGCACCGTCCGGTGACCACGCGATGCCCTCGACGAACTCGGTGTGGCCGGTCAGCGTCGTCGTAACCGTTCCCGTCGCCAGGTCCCAGACGATCACTGTCCGGTCGTGCGACGCGGTGGCCAGTCGCGAGCCGTCCGGCGACCAGGCCACCCCCCAGACATCCCCCGTGTGGCCCCGCAGTTCCTGTACGAGTTGTCCGGTGTCGGCCTCCCACACCCGTGTCACCTGGTCCTTGAAGGTGGCAGCGATCCGAGACCCGTCCGGCGACCAGGCCACCTGCCGGCCGATGTCCCCCGCGCCGGTGAGCTGCCGGACCGGTTCACCGGACGTGACGTCCCAGACGCGTACGACCTGGTCACGGCCGGCGGTGGCCAGTCTTACCCCGTCCGGGGAGAAGGACACCGACTCGACCATGGCGCCGTCGCACGGCAGCACACACAGCTGACGCCCCGACTCCGCCTCGTACACGCGGGCGGTGGCGTCCCTGGAGGCGGTCGCCAGCAGCCGCCCGTCGGCGGACCAGGCGATGTCCCGGACCGTGTCCGCGTGCCCGTCCAGTCTGACCCGGGTGTGCCCTGCGGCCAGCGCCGCCATCAGTCCGCGCCGCGCCGCCGGTGTCGGCGCGCACTCGCCGAGCGCGGCCAGGGAGAGGAGCAGTGCCCGCTCGGGCTCGGTCCCTGCGATCGTGAGCACCTGCCTGCCGATGCTGTCGGAGACACGGCTGAGGAAGGCCAGGTCGCGGCGTTGAGACGCCTCGACGAGCGCACGGGCGGGCGCCGACGCCTGCCCTGCCTCCTCCAGCGCCACCAGCCACCTCTGCGCGACGGCGAGGCGTTCTCCGGTGAGAAGGTAGTCAGCGCTGTGTCCGGACCGTTCCCAGTCCGCCGCCCACCGCTCCAGTTCGGCTCGTTCCCGCAGCCGTTCCGCCCGCGCTTCCACCTCCTGACGCAAAGGCGCCCACTGACGGAACAACGCCTCGTGCGTGACCTCGGCGTACGCGTCTCCCGCCATTCCTTCCGCGGCGTCGGAGCGAATGAGGCGCGCATCGATGAACGCGTCCACCACGTGCCGCTCCCGGTCGGTCAGTTCCGACAGCCGTACGGGACGGCGGGCGAGTTCCTGTTCCTCCAGCGTGACGAATCTCAGCAGCACCCGCAGCGCGAAGTCGATGCCGTCCGGGGTGCTGAGTGCCGCCACGGTACTGTCGGCCTGCCTCGCGAGCGCTCCCGCAACGCCCCCGAGCTGCCGGTAGGTCTCCTCGGTCACGGTGCTGCCCGGACCGCAGGCGAAGTACAACTCCTGGAGGAGATAGGCGAGAAGGGGCAGTGCGTCGTCCGTGCCGGTGTCGTCCACGATGGTCTCCACGAGACCGGGGGCGAACGACATGCCCACCAGAGCGGCCGGTTGCTCGACCACCTGCGCGAGCTGGGTTCTGTTCAACGTGCCGAGGGCGATCGGGTGTTGGAGGAGCTGCGCGTGATCGGTGCCCAGCAGCCGTCCCAGCAGGTCCACCCGGCATGTGGCCAGGACCCGGACGGAGGGTTCCTGCCGCAGGCACGCGTGCAGCGTCTCCAGGAACTGGGCCCGTTCTCGCTCACTCGCGAGTGTGACGAGTTCCTCGAGCTGGTCGATGACCAACAGCACTCGCTGGAACTGCCCGCCCCGCAGCCGCGACAGCTCACCCCCGAGGCTCTCCGGCCCGTGCCGCAACCGTCGCAGCACAGCACCAGCCGATTCCTGGCCGCCACCGGCCACGGCCAGAGAGGCTGCCAGGGCGTGCAGCGGGTTCGCCCCCGGCGAGAACGCCGGAACGATCGTCCACCGGCGCCGTCGCAGCCGGGGCAGCACCCCGGCCCGTACCAGCGAAGATTTGCCGCTGCCGGACGCCCCGGTCAACAACAGGAACCGAGCAGCGGGACCGGGCGCCGAGGCGTGCAGCCTCCGCGTCAGCTCGCCGGCCTGCGCCTCCCGGCCGAAGTAGACGGCCGCCTCGTCCTCGCTGTACGCGTCCAGCCCCGGGTACGGAATACGGTCACGGGGCCACTCCGCCCGCTCGGGCGTCGGGTTCTCCAGCCGGTACACGACGACCTGCCCGATCACCATCGCGACGATCAGCAGCCCGATGGCCGGCACGGACCCCCGCCGGATGACCTCCAGCGCCCAGGGCGCCTCATCCGTACTGGTGGCGTAGTTGGTGGCGATTCCGAGCAGGCAGGCGACCAGCGCCAGCAGAATTTGAAGCACCACCTGCAAGCGATGCCTCATAGAGCACCGGACCTCTGCAGATCCGCTCGACACCCGCGCAGCACTGCGACGCCCCCGTCTTGTCCGTCCGTCATACCGCTGTGAGTGCGCTCCGTGCACCCGGCCCACAGTGAGCGCCTGGGCAGGGGACGCGGGAGAGCAACGTGAACATGATCCAAGGCTGACCGGGTGGGAAACAAGGAGGCGTGAGGAAACCAGCCATACGACGTACCGCCCGGAACTCCTGTGGCTGGCCCCTGCGGCACAGCATCAGCGCGGCACCGAATCCGAGCAACCATCGGTCGTGGGCCGGGTGCCCCTGTAGTTCAGGCCCGCCGGCGGTGTACTCGAACAGCTCGGTGCATCTCAGGACGACCGTGAAGGCGTCCAAGACGGGTGCCTGGCGATGGGTGTACTACGGCAACACCACCACCGGAGCCTCGAAGTCGTCCGGGGACGAGGTCGTGGTGAGGTGATGTCCGTGCTGCCGGCGGGCCGGTGGGGGCCGCGTCGACGGTGACAGCTGCACCGGTCCAGTCGTCGGGTCCGCGGTGATCGGTGGGCGCCCTGCGTCCGAGCCGGCCCCGAACGCGTCCGCGGCGCCCACCGGTCACCCGTAGCTTCCGTTGCCCAACCCGCCTCCGATCGCGTGACGAGGCGTTACTGTTGCGCCGCAAGGGGAGGACGTCGAGTGGCCGGTGGGCTGCTCGCGGAAACAACGCGTGGAGCCGGCAGCCGGGGCGGGGACCCCGCTGTTCGGCGATCGCGCAACAGTCTGGGGGAGAGCGCGCCATGACGGACGCGACGACGCACGCTGCCGCTACCGGGCCGGACGAACCGGTCGACGCCGGCGAGACCGCCGAGGCCGCGGACCGCGCGTGCGTCGAGCAGGAGCAGGCCGAGATCAAGGACTTCGTCAAGGGGCTGAGCGCCGACGACATCAAGTCCGGCAACTGGTTCACCAAGCTCGCCGCTCACGCCATGAACGCGTACACCGAGAAGGTCGACTGGCAGTACTTCCAGGATCGGTACGCGGGTGTGCCCGCCGACGTGATCGTGGATCAGCGGATCAAGATGGCGGCCCGGTACGCCGCGCTCGAAGGCGGGCTCTCCGCCGGGGCGTACACCGCGACGGTCGCCGCCACCATCGGGAGTCTCGGGGGTGCATCCCCGGCGACCGTCCCCGCGGCCGTGGCGACCGTGATGGTGGACGTCGCGTTCATCTCACAGCTCCAGCTCCGCCTGGCCTACGACGTCTCCGTCCTCTACCGGGTCCCGATCGACGTGCACGACCCCGAGGACCTGTGGAAGCTCATCCGCGTGGCCCTCACCATCAAGAGCGGGGAAGCCGCCAACAAGACCGTGGTCAAAGCGGTCCCGGTCATGGTGCGACCACTGGTCAAGCGCTTCTACTCGACGTCGGTACTCAACGCCGGCAAGGCGCTCCCGGTCATCGGGCGGCACCTCCTGCAGCGCAACGTCATCAAGATCGGTATCCCCCTGGTCGGTGTCCCCCTCGCCGTCCTGCTGAACCGCTACACGACCCTGCTCGCCGGCCGGCACGCGCGGGCAGTCTTCCGGAACGAAGCGCGGGTGATCGAGCTCGCCGAGGGGATGAGCCGGAGCAGCCGGCACCCGCGGTTGCTGCTGTGGATCGCCTGGTACGTCATCAGGGCGAACGCGAAGACCAAGGCCAAGATCAACGACGACCAAGCACTGCTGATGAGGCATCTGGTGCGGCTGGTCCGCGAGCAGCACGGTGTGGTCGACGAGCAGCTCGCGCACGTCGTCGACATCGACCCGGCCGACGTCTGGACGCGCGTGGACGCCGAGCAGGGCGATCTCGGAGACGTGCTGGAGGCTGCGGAGCGCGTGGCCGCCGTGGACGGTGACCTCACGTCCCGCGAGAAGGAAGTCCTCGCGGAGCTGCGGGAACGGTGCCGCCGGGACTGACCTCGTCGCCGCCCAGCAGCACGCTCGCGGGCCCACTCCCCCGCCGCGGTCCTGTACAGCACCCGGCCGTACAGGCGTCGCTCCTGGTGACACGCCCGGCACGGCCGCGACGCTGGCCGCATGCACACACCGCTCTCCCCTCCCCCGGGCTCCACGGGAACCACCGAGTTCACGATGTCGTTCACCTCGACCCCGCGAGGTGCCCGGCTGGCGCGGCTCTTCGTCGCGCACTGCCTGGACGCCTGGGGCCATCCCTATGACAGCGAGGTCAACGAGACGCTGACGCTGATCACCGCCGAGCTGAGCGCCAACGCCGTGCAGCACGGGCGGGTGCCCGGCCGGGACTTCCACGTCCGGCTGGCCGCCGAGGCGGACGGCGGGCGACTGCGCGTGGAGGTCTCCGACACCCGCGCCGAACGCCGGCCTGCCGTCGCCGCGCCCACGGGCCTCGAGTCCGAGTGCGAGTCCGGCCGTGGGCTTCTCCTCGTCGCCGCCCTGGCCGACGACTGGGGCGTCACCGAGCGCAGTTGCGGCCCGGGCAAGACGGTGTGGGCCACGGTCGGCACCACTACGGGCAGCCGCCCCGGCTCCCTCCGCTGGGCGCCCGCCGGAACGCCCGCAACCGGGCCCGGGTGAACCGCGCCGTACCCCTCGGGGGCAACGCCAACGCTTCCTACGTGGATTGCGGCATCGTGAGTCGGGCAGCGACGGAGGCGAACCAGCCGCTGGGGCCGTACGGAGCGGGGGGATCGACTTCCATTCCCAGCTCGACGGCGGCCAGGGCGCAGTCCGACTCGTCCAGTTCGAGGGCGAGTAGTTCGTGCAGCTCACCGACCAGCCGGGCGACGAGCTGCCGGTCGGTGGTCGTCCGGTAGTCGTCGACAGCGATGTCGTGGTCGTCGAATTCGTCCGGCATGTCCTGGGAGAACCATCCGCCGAGGAACTGCGCGAGCTCGGGAAAACGCGACTGCCACTCCCAGCGGGTCTCGGGCACGGCCGGGGGCGGCACCGCGCCGTCCGTGATGCTGTGCCCGATGTGGTCCGCCAGGCAGTGGAGCCATTGCTGAATGTCGCTCTCTGGCAGCCCCACATCGGGGAGTGCGTAGAACTCCCCGAGCCTCAGGCGCAGCCGTCCCGGTGGGTGCTCCGCGTACTCACGCACCTGTCGCTCTGCGACGGCCAGCGCCCACGGCCGGGTGTGCCAGGTGTGTCGCAGGTAGGCGATCAGCGCCCGGCTCGGGCGTTCCGGCGTGTCGTCGGCCGGCTGTCCGGCGTAGGCGCGGATCACCTGGTCCAGCTCGCCGTACCGGCGGTCGTGCTCTCGGGGGCTCAGGGGCATGGTGATCAGCCTCTACGGGTCGCTACAGGTAGATGGGGAACGTGGCGTGCACGACGAAGCCGTGCGGACGGGACGCGTCCCGTTTCAGGACCACACGGGCGGCCCGTACGTCGATGGGGCCCCGGCCGGCGAGCATCATCGCCTGCAGGAGCACCTGTCCGACAGGCTTGGGCCGGGAGGGCCAGGAGGCCTCGATGGTCAGTCGTGCACGCGTGGATCCGGCCAGCCAACGGTGAATGACCTGCTCATTCTCGGTGACGACTCGCTGGGTGGCCCACTGTGCCGTTTCGTGGTCGGGGTAGGTCGCGCTTCTCGTTCGCATCACAGTGGGACCCTCACCTGGCGTCGAACGACCAATAGACACCGACCTCTTTCGATGAGACGACGATGAAACCGAAGTCGCCGATGAAATCGGTGAGAGGGCTCCAGCCGGTGACACCCTTGGAAAGATCCGGCGACGAGGATTCCCCGGCCGCAGAGATGTTGGCGTAGCACGAGATCCCATCTCCGTACCGGTGAAGTACAGTTCGAGCGTCAGCAAATGCCACCCTGGTCTGTTCCTCCGTTCCGACCGGGCCCCATTCATATGTCATCTCGACCAAGAGGCGAACGGCTGTCTCGGCCGTCACCGGGCGGAGCCGTCTCTCCAACTCCTCCTCGGACAGGGGGATGAAGGGGTAGGAAGGCCGACTTGCGGTCCGCTCCTGGTCGTTTTGCCTGTCCCAGTCCAAGGTGATCCATCCACGAGGATCTTCGACTTCTCGATTCATCACCGCCAGAGTGTCCTTCTGCCAGCCTGCGCTGGTTTTCGGGCCAGTTGCAGCGAAGGTGTACACGTCATCCAGCAGACGGACGACCGCGTCCTCCCACACCACTCGGGTCATGGTTGAGATTCTCCTTTCGACGAACGGTCACAGCGCCGGCATGGACGTTACGACCACGAAGGGCGGATCAAGGTTGGGATCGTACTTCAAGCGTGTATCGATGTTCTTCACGTCAATGGACTTGACGTTCATTCCGCCCTCCTTGAAGCCTGTCATGGGATCGGACGGATCGTACGGCTGCTTCCGCACACTGACGCCGGTGACTTCTCCATCGGGCCCGGGCCCAACGAATTTGATGTACTGCTCGCTGGGGTCGGGCGGGCCGTCCAGCCACGCCTTGATCTCGGCGGAATGAGCATCGATGTTGTACTGCGTGTATTTCTGCGCGCTCTTGAGGTCGGTGAAGCTCGAGGCCCCTCCGATTCTAGGTTTCCCGTGCACCCAGGATCCGGTCGGATCGTCACCCTGGTCACGAAGGCGCTGAGCGAGTTGCTCCGCGCTCTTGCCGACGTGCCTGTCCACGGTGTGTCCGCCGCCAAGCCATTCGCTGCTCGCCAGATCAATGCGGTAGACACCCTTCTTGGTCTCCTCCGGATCGGTCCAGCGGTGCTCGGACTTGAAGTCGTTGAGGGCCCTCATGCCGAAGCTTTCCGCCCGTGCCTCCTGGGCCTCGAACTTCGGGGCGCTCCGGTGCGCCTCGTCCAAGGGGCCCATGAGCGCGTCGAGCTTCGGGACGAGTGCGTCCACCCGTCGGTTGTACTCGTTGACGATCGCGTTCAGTTTGGCCGTGTCCATGTTCAGGACGATGCCCTGGCCCAACTGGGTCGCGCCCTTGACGGCACCCTTGACCAGACCCACGGTTCACTCTCACCGTGAGTCGTAGTCACCGGTGACCTCACCTTACCCACCCGCACAGTGGCACCGCCCCGCCGCAGGCACCACATCCGTCCGTCACTCACAGCTCACGGTAGTGACACGCACCGTGCATTTCGCACCACTTGACCCCGCTTCCCCCTTACCGGGTACGCACGCACGCCCTCATCCCGTACAGGACGCGCTTGTACAACGGCGGGGAGTATCTCCCCTCCCCCTGCCCCCGTCGGGGAACCGGCAACGGGCAGAACCACCCCGGCTGCCGCCCCACCCACTCACGCGGCCGCAACTCCCGTCTCTCTCCCACGGATTGCTACCCTCCACGTCGGCGGACGTCGCGTCGTTTACCCGCGAACCGGGGCGGGGAGGAGCGGGGTGCCGATCATGTTCAGGGGGAAAGGGTGCGGGGATGCTGACCGAGTCGCTCATAGCGCTGGCCGCGGCCGGAGGGACCGCCGTCGTACAGGCTGCCGGGACGGAGGCGTGGGAGGGCGTCCGGAGCGGCGTGGTCCGGATGTTCCGGGGCCGTCCGGACGGCGAGGACGACGTGGAACCCGACCTGGAGCGCACGGCGCTGCTCCGCGCGTCGGACGACGCGGAGGAAAGCAACCGTCAGGTGAGTCTGTGGGAAGCGCGTTTCACCTCCCTGCTCGATGACGCGGACGACCAAGTACGACAGCAGGCGGAGGCGGAGCTGAGGCGGCTGGTCTCCTCGGTTCCGGGAGTGGCGGACCGGTACCCCGCGCTGCACGTCCACGGCAACACGTACGACAAGTCCCCCCAGCAGTACGGCAACCACAACCACATGCAGATCCACTACGGCTCCGACGCGTGAAGCGCGACGCCGGTGCCCCGGACGGTCCGGGCCCGACGGGGAACACGTACCGCAACAGCCCCCAGCAAATAGGGGACCGGAACATTCAGGTCAACACCTGGAACCTGCCCCGGGAGGGCGGCGTCCAGGTGGTGGGACGGATGCCCGACGTCGGCCCGTGGGTCGACCGGGAGGACGAGGTCCGGCAGATACTGGCCCGGCTGAACCCCCGCCGCGGCACCCCGGGCCCGATCGTCGTCCACGGCCCCGCGGGCGTGGGCAAGACCCTCCTGGCCCGGGCGGTGGCACAGGAGGCGAGACGTGCCGGGCGGCGCTGGTTCAGCGGCGAGCTCTTCGTCGACGTGGACAACCGGCCCGGCGACGCGGGGACGGCCGCCGACACGATGGGCCGGGCGCTGCGCATGCTGGCCGTGGCGCTGGACCTGCCCCTGCCCCGGCCGGGGACACCCGACGAACAACAGGAGTTGTTCGACCGGTACCTGATCGCCCACGCCAAGGCGCACGGCAAGCCGGTACTGATCGTCGTGGACGGCGCGACCGCGGCCGAACAGGTCACCCCGTTCCTACCGCCCGCCGGGACCGGCCGGCTCCTGGTCACCAGCCGCCGGCAGTTGGCCTCGCTACTGGACGAGCACGCGGCGTTCCACGCGCTCGACCCGCTCGCGCCCGCCGACGCCGTGGAGCTCCTGCACGCCGTCGTCGGGCACGCGCTCAGCAGGGACCGGCGGGTCGCCGAGGACCCCGACAGCGCGCGGGCGGTGGCCGAGCTCTGCGACGGCCTGCCGTTCGCCCTCATGCGGGCGGCACACCAGCTCGTCACCTGGCCGGGCATGTCCGTCGGCAAGCTCCGCGACAGACTCACTGACTCCGCGAGCAGACTCGCCGAACTGGACACCGGGGACCGGAGCGTACGCTCGGCGCTCGACGTGTCGTACCAGATGCTCTCGTCCCACGCCCAGGGACTGCTGCGGCTCCTGGCCCTCCACCCCGGGCCCGACATCGGCGTCCACGCCGCCGCCGCCCTCGCGGGGGTCTCGCCGCTCGTGGCCGCCAGGCGGCTGAGGGAGCTGCACGAGCTGCGTTTCGTCGAACGGAACACCGGCTACGACGGGTACCGCTTCGAGTCCCTGGTGCTGCTGTACGCCCGGGAGCGCTGTCAGGAAGTCGCCGACAGGGAGCGGGACGCCGCGTTCGTCCGGCTCATGGACCATTACGCGGTGACGGCCTGGAGTGCCGCCAAGTTGTTGCCCGGTGTCGGCCGCCGCCTCTGGACGTCGGCCTACGGGAATCCGTGGAAGGCACGGGCGCCGCACTCCGAGGCTCGCGCCCTGGCGGGCATGAACAGCACCGGATCCGCGCTCGCCTGGCTGGACGCGGAGCGGCCGAACCTGGTGGCCGCGGTGGTCCGCGCCCAGGAGCACCGGTACACGCGGGTGCACGCCGTGTCCCTGGCCCTCACCCTGACGCCCTTCTTCGACCTGCGCAAACACTGGGACGACTGGGTGCTCACCCATGAAACGGCGGCCCGCTCGGCGCGACATCTCGACCTCCGGGAAGAGCAGAGCCACCTGCTGCTGGAGGTCGGCCGGGCGTACCACCAACAGGGGCTGCCGTGCGAGGCGTTGGCCCACTACCGGACATCGATGGCCGTCGGAACCTCCTCGAACGGCCACCCGGACACGGCGCTCCCCCTCCTGTACCGGGCGCTGAGCGAGCTCGACGAGCCCTCGCCACCCGGGGACGAGGTCGTCGCCGCCCTGGAGAGCGTGCTCGAAGCATGCGAGCGGCGGCCTGCCCCGACCGCCCTGGAGTCCGCGGGCGGGATCGCCGCGCTCCTCAATCACCTCGGCGTCATCGAGGCCCGTCGCGGAGACGACCGGCGGGCCCTCGCCCATCACGAGCAGGCAGTCGAGCGCAGCAGGCGAGGCGGGGACGGACGCGACGAGGGCCAGTCGCTCCTGCACCTGGGCAACGTCCATCTGCGGACCGGCGATCTGTCGTCCGCCCGGAACTCCTACCAGCGGGCCTTCCGGGCCTTTCCGGAGGAGGACCGGTTCGGCCGGGGGCAGGCCGCGTACAACCTGGGGCTCGCCTGGGCGGCTTCGGGTGACGCCCGCGAGTCACGTGACTGGCTGGAGACCGCGATCCGGCACTTCTCCGAGGTCTCCCCGGACGCGACGCGGCACGAGGCGAGGACGCTGGAGCGACAGGCACGCGAGACACACCGGGGCATCCGGCGTCTCTTCTTCCGGCGCGCCTCCCTGCGGCGCATCCCGGTGAAGCCGCTCAGCCCGCTCGCCGTCCTGCCGCCGGTGGGCGCACTCGTTCTGGACGACGTCTCCCCGGCCGCCCCCGGCGGTTCCGGCTCGGCCTTCGGGGGCTGGTTCCCGGACGGCCACGCGGCCTCACACGGCCTGCGTGAACCGTCCCTCCCGGATGACATCGCGCTGACGGCCCTCGCTCCGGGCACCGCGACGGACGCGGTAGAGCCCCCCGCCTCCCCCCTCCCCCTCGACGGGGCGGAGGAACGCCCCGCCCCGAAAGCCACACACGGCCACGTCATCGGCGAATCACCCGGCCACGGCACGAGCACCGGCGGCCACCGCTCATCCACCACCGCCGGCGGCTACGACTCCTCCTCAAGCGGGTCCGGCGGCTACGACTCCTCGTATGCGTCCTCGTCCCCCTCGGAAGAGGGTTACGGCTCCTCGGACAGTGACGGATCGGATTTCGGCAGCGGGGAGAGCAGCGGGTCGGGCTACGGTGACGACGACTCCCACCAGAGCCTGTGACTCCGAATCTCGGCTCGCGCTCTGAGAAGCGGGCGGCGACGGCCGCACGCTTCCCAGGGCGCCGCTCGTAGCAGCAGCGGGCGAGGGGACTGACTGCTTGGGCAGCCCCTGCTTGCCGGCGGGCCGCCCGCCCGCCGTGCCCGTCCTCAGTCGACCTCCAACACGCGTGCAGTGGTCCGCTCGGCAAGCTCGCGGACGCCGTCGGCGGCGTTGTCCGAGAGCTCGCCGAGTACGGAGTCGGCGGCGGTGAGGAGGACGCGGGCCTCCTCGTGGCGGCCCGCTTCGGCCAGGGCGAGGGTGAGCCGGTAGTGCTCCTCGGCGATGAAGCGACCGAAGTTGACCCGCTGCCAGTGGCGCAGGGAGTCGTCGCCCGGGGCGGCCAGGGGATCGCGTACGGCGGCCAGGCTGTCCACCGCCTCCGACAGCCGGCCCGCCTTCCGCTCCAGGCGGGCGAGGGTGCGCCGGGCCGACGCCCGGTCCCACGCCCTCTCCTGAAGGGCGGCGTACAGGCGCTGGGCGCGCAACGCCTGAGGAAGGTCGCCGAGTTCCTCGAAGTCCCGGGCGAGCCCGCTCAGTGGAGCGGTGGCCAGGGCGCGGGGCGCCTCGGGGCGGCGGAGTCTGCTCTGGTCCATGAAGATGCTGTCGAGTCTGCGGATCAGCGTCACCCGCGCGAGCTCCGTCATCCCCTGGTCCCGCGCCAGGTCGGTCCAGGTGGATATCGGCTCGTCCGACGGGTCCGTCCCGAACATCGACTCGTCGAGCTCCCGCGCCCACTGTCGCAACTCGTCCGCGCTCGCACCCGGTTCCGGCATCCCGCCCAGGCCGCACGCCGTGTCGAAGTCCGTCTCCCGGACGTCGAGCAGCAGCGGCAGATCTCCGGTGTCCCCGTGCAGGCCCACCAGCACGGCCGCCAGCCGCAGTTCGTCCGTCATCGACGACCGTGTCTCGTGCCGCAGCAGATGCCTCAGCAGCTCCAGATCGCCCTCGGCGCGGTCGAACTGCGCGGCCATCAGGGTGATCCGGCGCCGGACCGGGTCCTCGGCGACCTCACGCCATGCCGTGTGGTCGCCCTCCCGCAGACGGGCGAGATCGGCGCGGCCCGCCGCGAGCACGGGCTCCCACACCGGAGGCCCGACCGGCCCCAACAGGTCGTACGCGCACCCCTCATCCGCGTTGAGCAGGACGAAGTCCGGTTCGGTGCGCAACAGTGCCGCGCGCAGTCTGCCCACCAGCTCGACCGGGGAGCGTTCCGGAAAGCCGAGCGCCGCACGGAGTTCGGCCCGCTCCTCGTCGATTCCGTAGTGCTCCCGGATCTCGTCCTCCGTCTCCGCGACGTACGCAAGGATCTTCTCCTCGCCGTCGTCCGGCGACAGACGTGTGCAGCCGCGCCAGCCGGGCAGGCCGATCACGAGCTCCAGGGCCTCGTCGACGCTGGAGCCGATGATCCCCGCAGCGCCCTCCGAGTCGGCGTACAGCATCGAGCCGTCCGCGCACACGAAGTACGTACCGCCGGTGTCGTCCCCGGCCACCGTCTCCAGCGGCTCGCCCGAGGCGAGGCGGACCTCCTCGACATGGCCGTGGGCGGCACGGTCAAGGTCGAAGTCGAAGGGAAAGGCGGCCAGTTCCGCCAGGCGGCGGTCCTGCCGCAGCAGCCGTAGCGCGTGATCGGTCATGTCGCGGAAGGTAACACCACACAAGGTCGGCACCGCCTTCACGGCAGTCACATCCATGCCGGTCGGCCGATCTCGGGTCGAGTGTCATCCGGACGGGGAACGGAGCGGTGCGGACCGTGGCCTGCGCGTTGTGGTTCGCGAGCCCGCGCACCCGGCGGGGACGGTCCGATGCGCCATCGTGATCAGCGGGCGTACAACTTCGTATGGGTGCCGGGTGTCTTCAGGGCACCGGAGGGCTGGATCTCCGGCGCCTTCCGTACGAAGACAGGGGATCAGGTGGGGAAGCAGGTCTGGAGAGTCGTCGTGGCCGGTGGGGCGGTGGCGGCGTTCACGGCCGTGGCCGCGGTGCCGGCCGGGGCGGCTGAGGGTGGGGTCTCGTTCTCCCGTGTCCAGGTGAACGGCGGCAAGTCGATCGTGATCGGGGTGTCGAAGGAGGTCGCGGTGCCCGCCTCCTTCCGGATGACGACCACGCGCAAGTGGAAGTCGCCGATGGTGTTCCTGTACCGGAAGGGGGCCGACCGGCTGATGCACGCCATCGAGACGAGCGACTGCATCAAGGTGAAGTCGGGCGTCTGCGACTTCGACGAGACGATGTACTTCGACCCGAGCATCTGGGACATGCGCAACAGTGAGGCCGGGGCCTGGAGGGTCGGGGCGGAGGTGTTCTTCAAGGGCGGCGGTGCAGACTTCGACGACAAGGGTCTGACGATCCACGTCAAGCGCCACTCCCGTCTCACCGTCAACGCCTCGCCCGAACCCGTTGCCAAGGGCAGGACCATCACCGTGACCGGAAAGGTCACCCGGGCCAACTGGGAGACCAGGAAGTACGGCTCCTACGGAGGCCGCCTGGTGAGGCTGCAGTTCAAGCCCGCCGGCGCCACCTCCTACACCACGGTGAAGAAGGTGTACTCGAACGGCTCGGGCAACCTCAAGACGACCGTGAAGGCCTCCAAGTCGGGCACGTGGCGCTGGTTGTACAACGGCAACACCACCACCGGACCGTCGACGTCGTCCGGGGACCACGTCGTAGTGAAGTGATGACCGCGGTGCCGACGGGTCGGCGGGCGTCGCGCCGACGATAACTGCTGCAACCGTCCGGGCGTCGGGTCCGCCACAATCGGGCGAACACGACGCCTTGCACCCTGGCGGGCCCTCGTCCGGCGTGTGCGTCACGCAGGCAGTGCGTGCAGTTTGTTGCCGTGGAGGGCGAAGACGCGTTCGCCGTCGGTGGCCACCAGCCAGGCGTGGTGGTCACCGGTCCCGTCGTTGAACGTCCAGCGCACGGCACCGGACTTCGCGTCCATGGCGATGATGCCGCCCTTCTTGTCCAGGTCCGTGGCGCCGAAGAGGGTGTCCTTCACCTTGACGTACTGGCGCGGTACCTGGAGACCGGCGTCGGCGAGGGCCTCGGACTTCCAGAGCTGCTTGCCGGTGCGTGGATCGATGGCCCGCAACGTCCTGGCGCTGTCGGCGATGTAGAGCACGTCCTCCACGACGGAGGGTTCCTTGAAGAGGGCGAACTCCGATGCCTCCAAGGCCCACTTCTCCTTCCCGTCGGACAGGTTGAAGGCCTGGAGCTTCTGCCCCTGCGGGACGATCACCAGATCCTCGTGGACGGCGAAGAAGCCGTAGTTCGTCTTGGTCGTCTTGTGCGTCCACACCTGACTGCCGGTGGCGGTGTCGCGGACGGTGAGGTTCTTCTTGAAGTCGGTGTAGACGAGGTGGCGGCCGCGGACGGCGGCGTGGATGCCGTTCTGCATGGTGCCGAGGTCGCGCTGCTCCTTCCAGGCGATCCTGCCGGTGGTGCTGTCGAGGGCCGCGATGACGTTCGTCCTGGACGAGCCGTCGTCCTCGAGGATCTCGGCGACGACGTACACCTGCCCCTCGTCCACCGCGATCGGCCGCGGCTGCCGGTAGCCCTTGCCCAGGTGGCTGCGCCAGGTCTCCTTGCCCGAGGCGGGGTCGT
The DNA here is from genome assembly GCF_056323165.1 of Streptomyces sp. 3-6. Lineage (NCBI taxonomy): Bacteria > Bacillati > Actinomycetota > Actinomycetes > Kitasatosporales > Streptomycetaceae > Streptomyces > Streptomyces sp. 3-6. Next base: position 167,981 of record NZ_JBWHZP010000013.1, on the reverse strand, counting down.
AGCCGATGACGCTGCCGTCGTACTCGCTGCTGGCCAGGTACAGCGTGTCCTTGCCGAGCAGCAGGGGCGCGCCGGGGACCGCGCCGCCGGGCAGGTTCCACTTCTCGCTGCCGGTCTTGGTGTCGAGGACGGCCAGCGGACTGCCGCTGGCGATCACGGCGCCGCCCGCGACCACGAGTTCGTCGTTGTCGCCGTAGGTTTCGGCCGAGGTCGACTTCGTCCACAGCGGCTTGGGGCCCTGGCCGTTCTTGTCGGTGCCGCCGCCGGAGTCCTTGTCGCCGCCGCTCGGCTTGTCACCGCCGGCGTTCCCGGGGTCCTCGACCTCCACCGCGCCCTCTTCGCAGCCGACCGTGCCGGCGGTCAGGGCCGCCAGCGCGAGACCGCCCCCGGCCAACCGCAGCACACGCCGACGGGAAGGTCCCCCGAACATCCCGGACGTTCTGTCGTCCGACGTGTTGTCTCGCATGGCCATTTCGGCGTACCCCCGTGATGCGTCAGAGCGGCAACATGAACAGGAAGGCCCCACGCCGTACCGAACAAACGGACGTACGCACAGCCTTGCGATCAGGAACGTTAACCGGGCTCCTGCGACGCCCACACCGCCAGATCCCAACCGGGACAGCACCGTGAAGCAATCGAGACAACGCGACACCGACCGCACGGGCCCTGGCCCGCGTCCACGCGTACAGCACACTCCCGTACAGGCGTTGCCGCTGGTGACACGCCCCTCGTGGCCACCACGCTGACGGTATGCACAGTCCCTCCCCCCAGCGGCCCCGGCTGCTCTCCCTTCTCCCCATGCCTTCCAACGAGTTCGCGATGGCCTTCACCTCGACCCCGCGTGGTGCACGCCTGGCCCGGCTGTTCGTCGCGCACTGCCTGGACTCCTGGGGCCACCCGCACACCAGTGACGTCAACGAGACACTGACGCTGATCACAGCGGAGCTGTGCGCCAACGCCGTCCGGCACGGGCGCGTGCCCGGCCGGGACTTCCACGTCCGGCTGGCCGTCGAGGCGGACGGGGCGCGGCTGCGCGTGGAGGTCTCCGACACCCGCGCGGAACGCCGGCCCGCCACCACCGTGCCCCCGGCCCCCGACGCCGAGTCCGGCCGCGGCCTGCTCCTCGTCGCCGCCCTCGCCGACGACTGGGGCGTCACCGACCGCCGCGGCGGCCCCGGCAAGACGGTGTGGGCGTCCTTGAGCGTGATCCCACCTGCAACGGAATGACGTCACCGACCGCACCGCCCGACGAGGCCGGCCCCTGATGTCCGCGCCCCGTCTCCTGTCGTGGACGTCCGGGATCCGACCGGGTGGTCCCGTTGTCCGAGGTGGGCGTTATGTTGGGTGCCGATCGTCACGGTACCGGTGCCCGGCGTCGCGGTGGTGCGTACCGACGGTTCCGACAGCCGACTCGCCCGAAAGGTCCTCGTGAAGCCCACCCTGGCGGCCGCGCAGCTCCGCGGCAGTCTCACGCAGTACCTCACGACGACGTACGCGCTGGCCGACGAGGACACGCGGCTCGCGCTGGAGCGGTTCCTGGGGGACCCGGAGACGGGGATATTCCGGGGGCCGTACCTGCGGATCCGGACGCCGTTCCATCCTGCCGCCGACGGATGGCAGGCCGCGCTGGAGTGGCAGCCGTCGTTCACCCCGTGGCGGCATCAGGCGAAGGCGTGGCAGCGGCTGAGCACCTACCGGGGAGCCGCCGAGCCGACGCTGGTGACGACCGGCACCGGGTCGGGCAAGACCGAGTCGTTCCTGATCCCCGTACTGGACCACTGCCGGCGGCAGAAGGCGCTGGGGCGGCGCGGGGTGAAGGCCGTACTGCTGTATCCGATGAACGCGCTCGCCACCGACCAGGCCGGCCGCATCGGCGAGTATCTGGCGCAGCCGGAGCTGGCGCAGGTGACGGCCGGTCTCTACATCGGCGACAAACCGGACACGGATTTCCGGCGGGTGATGACGCGGCGCGAGGAGATGCGCCAGGCGCCGCCGGATGTGCTGATCACCAACTACAAGATGCTGGACCTGCTGCTCCAGCGGGCCGATGACCGGCCGCTGTGGGAGGGCGCGGACCCTGCGTATGTCGTACTGGACGAGTTCCACACCTACGACGGCGCGCAGGGTACGGATGTGGCGATGCTGCTGCGGCGGCTGGCGTCGGCCGTGGGCGCGTCGAAGCCGGAGCGGCCGCTGGGGTCGATCTGCCCGGTGGCGACTTCGGCGACCCTCGGTGAGGGCGGGGGCGACGGCAGTGGCATCCTGGCCGTCGCCGAGCAGGTGTTCGGTGTGCCGTTCGGTCCGGATTCGGTGGTCGGTGAGGAGCGGCTGAGCGCCGACGACTTCGTCGGCGACATCGACTACGAGCTGCCCGAGCCCCCTGACCCCAAGGAGGTCATCGAGGTCTCCGGTGGGCCGGGCGTCGAGTCCGACCCGGACCGGCTGGACCTGGACGGGCTCGCCGAGCGGCTGTTGGGGCGGCGCGGACTGGACGCCTTCCGGATCGGGCGGCTGCTGAAGAAGCACGACTTCACGCACGGGGTGCTCGCGCTGCTGAACGGCGAGCCGCTCGACGCGTGGGGGCTGCGGGACCGCATGGCCCGCTTCGGGTACGCGTGGGCGCGCACCGCGCGGGAGAATCCGCGGCTGGCGCTGGAGGCGCTGTCGCGGTTCGTGGCGCTGCTGTCGTCCGCGCGGGACCCGGAGTCCGACGAGCGGCGGCCGCGTCCGCTGCTGCACATCGAGGCGCATCTGTGGGTGCGGCCGGTGGGGCGGGTGCTGAGCGGGGTGGGCGCGCGGCCGGAGTTCCGCTGGTACGAGGACGAGCGGACCGTCGCCCGGCGCTCGGCGCTCACCGCGGCGTCCGCGTCGGAGGAGTCGTCCGACGGCGACGAGTGGCCGACGGCGGACTCACGGCGGCCCGAGGCGCTGCCCGGTTCGGACACCGTGCAGCGGCCGGCCCAGGCGCACCTGCCCGCGGTCTACTGCCGCGTCTGCGGCCGCTCGGGGTGGGCGGCGCTGTCCCCGGAGGCCGATCCGCAGAAGCTGGAGACCGGTCCGCAGAAGATCTGGCAGGCCGCCGTCGGGCGCGACAAGCGGCGGCTGCGGTACTTCATCTCGGCGACGCCGGCCGAGGCGCGGGACGCCCTCGCAGCACTCACCGGCAGCGCGCCGAAGGCGGCGGGCGGCGTGGACCCGCAGTCCGTGGTGGTGCTGGACGGCGCGCAGGGCACGTACCGGATGCCCGTCGCCGAGGACGGGGAGGGATTGCAGGACGCCTGGTTCGCGCGGGCCGTGCTGGACAAGAAGACCGCCGACCGGGCCGCCAAGGACGACACCTGCCCCGCGTGCGGCGCGGACAACGGCATCCGCTTCCTCGGCACCGCGCTGGCCGCGCTGGCGTCCGCCACGGTCACCCAGTTGTTCACCGGCGGCCAGGAGATCGCGCTGGCGCCGGAGGAGCGCAAGACGCTGCTGTTCAACGACTCCACGCAGGACGCCGCGCACCGGGCCGGATACGTCGCCAACGCGTCGTACAAGTTCTCGCTGCGCTCGCTGCTCGCGCACCGGCTGGACGACAACGGCGCGCCGCTGCCGCTGAACGATCTGATCGGCGACGTCCTGGACTCCGTGGACGATCCGCAGACACTGGCCGCGGTCGTCCCGCCGGACCTGCATGACGAACCGGGCGTGGACCGGCTGCTGTCGGGGCGGGGCACCGGGGACGCGCGGACGTGGAAACTCATCGGGGAGCGGCTCGCGTTCGCGACGGTCATGGAGTTCGGGCTGCGCTCGCGGCTCGGGCGCACCCTGGAGCTGACCCGGACCACGGCCGCGGAGGTGGTGATCGCCGAACCGGACCGGATCGTCGCGCTCGCCCGCGATCTGCATCTCACGCTGCCGGGCCAACTCGGCCTGGACGGCGGCCTGCCCACACCGGACCGCTATCTGGCGTACGTGCGGGGGCTGCTGGAGCGGATGCGGCTGCGCGGCGGCGTCCGGCACCGGTGGCTGGACACCTGGATCAAGGAAGCGGGCGTCAACCAGTACCTCATCTCCGGGCAGCGTCCGGAGGGGATGCCGGCCTTCCCCGAGGGGTATGTGGCACCGCCGAGGTTCCTGCTCGCCGGGCCCAAGGAGAAGACCAAGTTCGACACGATCAGCGGTCGCGGCAACTGGTACCAGGACTGGACGCGGCGCTGCCTCGGCCTGGACGCGGCCCAGGCGACCGAGTACCTGCGGCGGCTGCTGCCCGTCCTCGCCGACGAGGGCGTGGTCTCGGCACGCACCGCCAAGGACCGCGCCACCCGCGTGTACGGGTTGCAGCCCGGCCACATCCAGGTGCGGCTGCTGGCGGACGACCTGGTCAACAAGGCGTTCGTGGCCTGCGAGGAGTGCGGCTGGCAGCAGGTCGTACCGCCCGAGCGGCGCACCCGCTGGTACGGGCACCCCTGCCCGCGCTGGCGCTGCACCGGCGTCCTCACGCCTCCCCAGTACGGCATGTCGTCGACCGGGGCGGGCAGCGGCGGCTTCGGCGGGAAACTGGAACGCGACTACCGGGCCGACTACTACCGCCGCCTGTATCTGACGGGCGGCACCTACCGGGTCGTCACCGCCGAACACACCGGCATGCTCACCCGGCCCGAACGGGAGGGCGTGGAGCGGGCGTTCCGGCAGGGCACCCACTACACCGACCCCAATGTGCTGTCCTGCACGCCCACCCTGGAACTCGGCATCGACATCGGCGACCTGTCGGCGGTACTGCTCGGCTCGCTGCCGGGCGGCCCGGCCAACTACGTGCAGCGTGCCGGGCGCGCAGGGCGCAGGACCGGCAACGCCCTGGTGGTCGCCTTCGGCGGTCGCCGGGCCCGCGACCGGTACTACCTGGACGACCCGACCGAGATGATCGCCGGGGACATCGTGCCGCCGGGCTGCTACCTGTCGGCCGTCGAGATCCTGCGCCGCCAGTACACCGCGCATCTGCTGGACCGGGCGGCACGCGGCGAACTCACCACGGCGGACGGCGAGTCGCTGATGCCCGTGCCGCGCCTGTCGTCGGCGCTGTTCGGCACGACCGGCTGGTGCCAGGACCTGTCGGACGCGGCGCTCACCCACGGGGCCCGGCTGGTCGAGGAGTTCCTGGCACTGTTCCCCGAGGCGCCGGGCGGCCCCGACGACGACCGGGGAGTGTCCCCGCACGCCGCCGACGAGCTGCGGGCATACGCCACCGGCGGCATCGCGCGCACGCTGGCGGAGGCCGAGGAGCAGTGGACGGCGCGCCGCGAGGAGCTGCGCCGCCGTATCGCCGCCATCGACACAGCGGTGGACGGGCTGCTCGCCGAGGACCGTGAACAGGGCGCCGAGCGGCGCGAGTTGCTCGCGGAGCGGCGCGCCACGGGCGAACTGCTGCGCCAGCTCAGCCAGACGAGCGCCCACGGCGCCCTCGTCGAACTCGGCCTGCTGCCCAACTACAGCCTCACCGACACCACGACGTCCCTGGAGGCCACCCTCTACTGGAAGGAGGCCGCCGACGGCGACGAGGGCGCCGAGGCGCCGGAGGGCGACGACGAGCGGCGCGAGTGGGTGTACCGCAGCGAGATGCGCGACTACGAACGCTCGCGCAAACTCGCCCTGACCGAACTCGCGCCCGGCAACAGCTTCTACGTCAACGGCTACCGGCACGTCGTGCGCGCCCTCGACATCGGCAGCCCCGAGCGGCGCGCCTGGTCGGTGTGGCGGCTCTGCCCGGCCTGCGGGTACGCGCGCACCCACGGCGACCCGAAGAACGACACCTCGCCGTGCCCCCGGTGCGGCTCCCGGGAGATCGCCGACGCGGGCTGTGTGCACCACGTACTGGAGCCCCGCCGCGTGACGTCCCGGGACAAGCGGGACGACGCCCGGGTGCGGGACGACCGCGACGAGCGGGACCGCAGGCGGTACGCGGTGCTCACCACCGTCGACATCGACCCGGCGCACCTGGCGGCCGGATCGTGGCGGCACGACACCGCGGTCTTCGGCGCCGACTTCACCCGCAGGGCCGTCGTGCGCACCCTGAACCTGGGGATCGACCGGCAGGACGGCAGCAGCACGGTGCCGCTGGCCGGGGACGACGTACGCCTCAACCCGTTCTACGTGTGCACGAGTTGCGGCGGCGCGACGGCCGACGGACGGCCGGTCGTCGACCAGTCGCAGCACGCGCTCACCGCGTCCCTCGCCCAGTCCACCCGGGCGAGCGCCCACCACCAGCTCTGGTGCCCGCGCCGGCGGCTGCGCGGCGGCGGGGAGGCGCAGGGCGCCGGACAGGACGTACCGCTGCTGCTGGCGCACGAGCTGACCACGGAGGCCGTCCGCATCCTGCTGCCGGCGTCCGTGGCGCGGGCCAAGGAGCGGCTCGCCTCGTTCACCGCCGCGCTGTTCGCGGGCATAGCGGCCCGCTACGGCGGCGACCCGGACCACATCGACATCACCGCCGCGTCCATGCCGGACGGCGAGGACCGCGACTGGCCGCGCCGGTTCCTCGTGGTCTACGACCGGCTGCCCGGCGGCACCGGGTACCTGCACCGCCTGGCGACCTCCGACGGCTTCCGCGAGGTCCTGCTGAAGGCCCGCGAGGTGATCGAGGGCTGCGGCTGCCTGGAGAAGGGCCTCGACGGCTGCCACCGCTGTCTGCTGCGCCGCGTACCGCCGGCCGACTACGACAAGGTCAGCCGCAACGAGGTCCGCCAGATGCTGGACGAACTGCTCGGCGCGGACGGCGAGCGCTGGGCCACCTCCCCCGTCGCCACCACCCAGCACATCCCGATGCACCAGCAGGCCGAGAGCGACCTCGAGGTCCTGTTCATCGACACGCTGCGGGAGTGGGCCCGGCTGCCCGAGAGCCGCGCCAGCGGCGACGCCTACATCACCCCGGCCGGCACCCACGCGCTGGACCTGCGGCTCACCGCCGCCGACGGCACCACGCTGAGCTGGCGGGTCTCCCAGCAGCGGGTCCTCGACGGCACCCGCCCCGACGTCCTCTTCGAACGGGTCGACGCGCCCGGCCCGCGCGTGGCGCTGTACCTGGACGGCTACGAGTTCCACGCCGGCCGGGAGCACAACCGGGCCGGTGACGACGCCGACAAGCGCACCCGGCTGCGCGCGGAAGGGCTCCGGGTCTTCCAGCTCACCTACGGCGATGTGAGCGACTGGCGGCGCCGCGTCCGGGATACCGGAAGCGGGGGTGCGGGACCGGCCGACCCGGTGTGGGAGCCGTATGGCGAGGCGGCCCGCGACAAGGCACGCGGCTACTACTCCACCGTGCGCAGCGGGCTGCCCGGGGAACTCGCGGAGACGGTGTGGGTCAACCCGGCCGTGCAGCTCGTGGAGTACCTGCGCCGGCCGGACGCGCAGCGCTGGCAGTGGCGGGCGGAGGCGGCACTGGCGGGCTTCATGGGCACCGGGATCCGCCCGGTCGCCCTCACCCCGGAGGGGCTGGGCGGACAGATCACGGCGGCGCTGCGCGGCGGGAAACCGGCGGGGCCGCGTGGTCCGGTGCAGCTCTTCGCGGTGACCGACCGCTCGGAGCTGCCGCTGGTCTTCGCCGCCGACGGCCGGGCCAGGCCCCCCGCGTGGACCGGCATCGTCCTCCTCGACGACGCGCCCGGTGTCCACGCCCGGGAGGAGGCGCACAAGCGGCGCTGGCGGGCCTGGCTGTACTGGTCCAACGTGCTTCAGTTCCTCGACACCGGCGGCGGTGACGCCGTCCAGCTCACGACCGGCCGTCTCGACGGGTTCGCGGTGGAGACGCTGGCGGTGACGGGCGGCGGCGGTGTCCTGGAGAGCGTCCGCCTCACTCTCGCCGACGGCACCCCGGCACCGGCCGAGGCCGCACCGCCCGCACCCCAGGCTCCCCCGGCCGCCGAGGTGTCCACCCCGCGTGAGGCGCCGCCCGTCCGGGACTCGGCATGGGACAAGGTCGTCGAGTACCTCGACCCGGACGAGCCCGGTCTGCTCGCGCTCGCCGAGGCCCTCGCCGCGCGGGGCGTCCCGGTTCCCGAGGACGGCTACGAGCTCGACGCGCACACCGGCTGGCAGGCCGAACTGGCCTGGCCGGACGCACGCGTCGGAGTCGTCCGCACCCCGAGCCCACCGGAGGGCGAGGACTTCGACCCGGAGGCCGCAGACCGGGACCGCGACTTCGCCGCGGCCGGCTGGGAGGTGCGGCCCGCCGCCGACTGGACGGCCGACACTCTCGCCGACCGCATCGGCCATCACCAGCCAGACGACACCACCACGGACAACGGGGGGAACGAACAGCCGTGACCGGCAAGAACGTCACACTGCGCCTGCTCGACAAGGCGGACCGGGAGATCCTCAAGCTCCCCCGCCCGGTCAAGGGCGCGATCTACGACTTCCAGCACAAGTTCAAGACCAACCCCGACTCCGCGGGCCTGCGCCTCAAGCAGTTGCAGGGGCACGACAAGCTGCACTCGGCGCGTGTCAACGACGAGTACCGCGCCCTGCTGCTGCGGCTGGCCGACGACGACTGGCTGATCGTCTCGGTCAAGCACCGCAAGGACGTGTACGCGCACCTGGACCGGCTCACGTACTCGGTCAACCGTGTCACCGGCGGTATCGAGTACGTGGACCTCCAGGTCGTACAGGAGGAAGTGCTCGCTCCCGCTCCCCCGCCGAGCGGCGCCCCGGCCGAGCCCGCCCGTCCCGCCGGGCCCGCCGCTCCGGAGCCGCTGTTCGCGCAGTGGTCGGAACAGGAGCTCACCGACCTGGGGGTGGCCCCGTCCCTGGTGCCCGTCGTCGCCGCGCTGACCACTGAGGACCAGCTCCTCGGCCTCGTCGAGTACGCGCCGCAGCTCTCCGGCGAGGTGCTGCTGGCGCTGTACGACGGCAAGTCGTACGACGATGTCCTGGAGCAGGTCACCGCGCCCGTCGCGACGCCCGACCCCGTGGATCCCGAGGACTTCAGCGCGGCCGTCGACCGCCCCGCCACGATCGTCACCACGACGGACGACGCGCTCCGAGAGGCGCTGGAGGGCGAGGACTTCGGACGCTGGAAGGTGTTCCTGCACCCCACTCAGGCCAAGCTCGTCACCCGGGACTACAGCGGTCCTGCCCGGGTGGGCGGTGGTCCCGGCACCGGCAAGACGATCGTGGCGCTCCACCGGGTCAAGCACCTGGTGGAGCGGCTCCCGGCCGGCCGGACCAAGCCGGTCCTGCTGACCACGTACAACAAGAACCTGGCGGCGGACCTGCGTTCACGGCTGCTGGCCCTGGGCGGTGAGGCGCTGCTGTCGCGCGTCGAGATCAGCCACGTCGACCAGCTCGCGCTGCGCACCGTGCGGGAGGCGGAACCGGGCAATCGCAAGCGCATCGTCGACGAGGCGCAGGCGGTCCGCGAATGGCGCTCGCTCCTCGACGAGCTCGGCGAGGGCGGCTGGGACGCGGAGTTCCTGCACGACGAGTGGACGCAGGTGATCCTCGGCCAGGCTGTGACGTCCCGCACGGACTACTTCCGGGCTCGCCGCGCCGGACGCGGGCGCACGGTCAGCCGCGCCGAGCGTGCCGAGATCTGGCAGCTCGCCGAGCGGTTCACGCAGCGCCTGGACCGGCTCGGCGTGCAGACATGGGACCAGATCGCCGAGCGTGCGGCGCAGTTGGAGGCGGGACGTGCCAGGCGCATTCAGGACATCGAGCGCCGGCGGGAGGAGGCGGGTGGGCTCGACAACATCCACGTGGCCGACGGTTCGGGGGGCTGGCTGCGCTACCGGTACCGGCACATCGTGGTCGACGAGGCGCAGGACCTGCGGCCCGCGCACTGGAAGATGCTGCGCGCGATGACCGCTCCGGACCGCAACGACCTGTTCCTGGTCGGTGACACCCACCAGCGCATCTACAAGAACCAGGTGACTCTCGGCAGCCTCGGCATCAACATCCGGGGCCGGTCGTCGAAGCTGTCGCTGAGCTACCGCACCACCCGGCAGATCCTGCGCTCCGCGCTGAACGTGCTCGGCGAGGAGACGTACGACGACCTCGACGGCAGCACCGAGACGCTGGCGGGGTTCCGGTCCGTGCTCAGCGGTGGCGTACCGGACCTGCACCGGCTGGCCGACTGGCAGGAGGAGCGCGAGGCGATCGCTGCCCTGATCGAGTCGTGGGGAGAGGTTCCGCACGAGCAGATCGCCGTCGCCGTGCCGACGAACGACATGGCGCGCGAGGTCGCGTACACGCTGCGACTGCACGACATCATGGCGTTGGAGATCGGCCCGGACGGGCCCCTCGGCGACAGCGGCGTCCACATCGGCACGATGTTCCGCTTCAAGGGCCTGGAGTACCGGCGCATGATCCTGGCCGGGGTGACCGACGGGCTGGTGCCACGCTCCGCCGTCCAGCAGCGGCAGGCGACGGACCCGGCGCGGTACCGGGCGGAGATGTTGCGTGCCCGATCCCTGCTCTTCGTGGCGGCCACGCGCGCCCGGGACAGCCTGGACGTCTTCTGGCACGGGGAACCGAGCCCGTTCCTCAAGGAACTGATCGAGATCCGGCCGCCGGTCACCGCGTGATCCCTCCCCGGGGTCGCTCCGCAGCTCGCCCCGGCCAGTGCGGCATGACCGGCGCCTGGGGCAGGAGGAACGGCCGCCGAGGATCCTCCGGCGGCATCCTCCGGGTCGCGAGCGCCGGGTCGGGGGCCGGCAGGTAGGGGGCGAGGGCCGCATACACGTCCGCCGCGCCGGCGGGACGGTCCTCGGGACGCTTGGCGAGCAGGGCGTGCGTCAGTTCCTGGAGTGCGGCCGGCGCTTCTGCTCCGTGGTCGGCCAACCGGGGCGGCGACGCGGTGAGATGCAGGCTCACCAGCTCGGCGGGGCCCTGCCCCTGGAAGGGCAGCCGGCCGGTGAGCATGTGGTGCAGCAGGCATCCCACCGCGTACAGATCGCTGCGACCGTCCAGCGTCCTGTCCCCGGCCAGTTGTTCGGGCGAGGCGAAGGCCACGTTGCCGAGCGTCTCGCCGGTCATGGTGAGCTGCGGGTCGGTGTCCGCGAGGACCTTCACCAGACCGAAGTCGAGGATCTTCACCAGGCCGCTGGTGCGGACCATGATGTTCTGCGGCTTGAGGTCCCGGTGGACGAGGCCGGCGGCGTGGGCCGCGGAGAGCCCCGAGCACAGTTGCGCGGCCACCGAGGCCGCGACGGGCACAGAGAGGCGCCCCTCGTCTGCGGAGTCGACCACATCGCCGAGGGTCGCTCCGTCGACGAGCTGCATCACCAGGCAACAGACCTCTTCGGTGACGGCCGCGTCGTAGACCGTGGTGACGTTGGCGTGATCCAGGCTCGCCGCGGTCTTCGCCTCCCTCTCGAAACGCGCCAAGGCGGTACGGCGCCGGTCGGGCAGGGCCAGCAGATCCGCGGTGACGGTCTTGACCGCGACAGGACGCTCCAGATACACGTCCGTGCCCTGCCAGACATGCCCCATCGCCCCCCTGCCCAGAACACGATCCAGCCGGTACCTGCCGCGCAGTACCTTGCCCGCAGCGAACTGCTCCACGTGCACTTCCTTCAGTGAGCCGCAACGATGGCCGGCGGGCGGAACGTACGGCCGAAGGCCCGGTGTCGACCGCCCGCGGAAGAAGTCAACCAGTCCCGCGCAGGCGCCGACGGCAGCCCCCACCGTGACACCACGGCACCCAGCCGCTCGTACAGCTGTCGGGAATACCTTCGCGGCAGGTGACAGCAGCAGGGCATACTCCGGACTCTTCGCGATCTTCCGATGCTCCGTCGTCTCAAGCCCCCTCCCAGGAGGACCTCGCCCGATGGGTCACCTCGTGCGTGTGCACCCGTGTGTACACAGTTCCGTGACGATGACTCCTGCCCGGGACTGTGACTCCGCGGGGAGAGTGCGGCACCCGTTCGCACAGCAGGGAACAGGTGACGCTCCCCTTGAGACGTCGTTCGCACGCGAACGGTGACCCCGAAGCGACGAGGTCGAAGGGCTTGAGCTCGGGCAAGCGGTGAGGTGCTGGTGGACTGCCGGACATCCACTCCCGGCACGGACGCATCGACTCGGCCGTGTCGCGGAAGGATGAGATGGTCGTGCCATCCGCCGAGGGGAGGCAGAGGTGGGGCAGTCGTTGAGCATCGCGGTGGCGCAACCGCGGTGCAGGGCTCACGACGTGAGGGCCAACGCGGTGGCTCACGCGGAGGCCGTGCGGGCGGCGAACGCACGGGTGGTGGTGTTCCCCGAGATGTCGCTGACGGGATACGAACTGGACGCGGCGCCGGTCTCCCCGGACGATGGGCGACTGGCTCCGCTCATCGCCGCGTGCGTCGGGACGGGGACGCTCGCCCTGGTCGGCGCGCCGGTCGCGGGACCGCGCATCGGCGTCCTGGCGGTGGACGAGGGCGGCGCGCGGGTGGCCTACGGAAAGGTCCACCTGCACGGCCGCGAGGCGGTCCGCTTCGTACCCGGCGAGCCGGCCGTGATCGACGTGGACGGGTGGCGGCTCGGGCTCGCCGTCTGCCGCGACACCGGCATCCCCGAGCACGCCACGAGGACGGCCGCGCTGGGTATCGACGGCTACGTGGCCGGGGTCGTCCACGCCGCCGACGAGGCCGAGGTGCACGGCGAGCGTGCCCGCCGGGTCGCGGCCGACCACGGCGTGTGGGCCGCCACCGCGGCCTTCGCGGGTCCGACCGGTGGCGGATTCCATCGCACCTCCGGCCGTTCGGGGATCTGGTCCGCCGACGGAGAGCTGCTCGCCGAGGCGGGCCCCGACCCGGATGGCATGGCGCGAGCGGTCTTCGTCAAGTGAGCCGAAGCCACCGCGGACATCGTGCCTGAGGGGACGACGTGCGCCGCTCGATCTGCCAACTGCCGTGCGGCTTCCATGTCGTTGACGTGTCACGCGACTGCGCAGGGACCGACGGCAGGACGGCGTCTCCGTGGAGGCTTCCGCGCGCCATCGCACTGCCTACTGCCCACTGTCGTGAACACGCCAACGTGCGGCATCCTGGGCGCCGTCCGCATCCGCTGACACCACCACCGCACGCACCTCGCAGTTCGGAGACGGCAATGCGATCGATACGCATCACCCTCGTGAGCCTCATGGCCCTGGTGGCCGGCCTGTTCGTGGCGACGCCCGCGCAGGCCGCTCCCCTCTTCAAAGCCCCCTACGCCTGCGGCCAGAAATGGACGTACAGTCACCACTCGGCCGAGGTCCGCCGGGCGCTGGACTTCGTCCGCAGTGACGGCGGCGCCACCAACAACGCGCCCGTCCTCGCCTCGGCAGCCGGCACCGCCACCCGGCACTACCAGGCGAACGGCGCCGGCAACTACATCACGATCGACCACGGCGGCGGCTGGCAGACGTACTACTTCCACCTGAACGCCTTCTCCGTCGCCAGCGGCGCCCACGTCAGCCAGGGGCAGCAGATCGGCACCACCGGCAGTACCGGCAACAGCTCCGGCGCGCACATCCACTACGAGCAGCTCCTCAACGGTGTCGGCCAGAACATCCGGATCAACGGAACCGCGCTCGCCTACCCCGGCTCGTACGGCAGCCACCACCTGACCAGCGACAACGGCTGCGGCGGCACCGGCAGGTACTGGGTCGACACCTTCGCCGGCACCACGGGCTACGCACAGCCCAACACCAACGACGCGCAGGGCATGCTGTACGCGGGCACGCACTACGTGTACTGCAAGGTGTGGGGTCAGGAGATCCGCGGGGCCAACGGCACCTACAACCACTGGTGGCTCAAGACGGACCTCGACACCACCTACCCGGGCAAGAACGGGCGGGGAGCGTACGTCTCGGCGTACTACCTCTCCCGCTGGGGCAACGACGAGGCACGGGACAACAACGGGACCGTTATACCCGACTGTTGACGATACGTTAGACATGCTCCTCCGGCCTGCCGTTGATGTCGGCAGGCCCTGGCCACCGGACTCCGGGCAGCCCCGCCTGCGCCCTCCCCGGGGGCCGCACCGCACGGCGCCCTGCCGTACCCGGCCGCGGCCCCCAGCTCCCTCGTCCCTCGTGCCCCTCGTGCCCCTCGGAGGCCGATGCCTGTCGCCGGCGTGGGGGCTCCGCCCTGCTCGCCGCAACCCGACCGCCCTCGCGGCCCCACCAGGGGCGGGGCCTTCCGATGCCGCTTCGTGATCTGCAGGGACACAACCCGGCGTCGGCGCCGGTCGTCTGTAAGGCGCCGGGGACGAACTCCGGCGCCTGTCGGTACGGATGGGGGACCAGGTGGGGAAGCAGTTCTGGAGAGTCGTCGTGGCCGGTGGGGCGGCGACGGCGTTCACAGCCGTGGCCGCGGTGCCGGCCGGGGCGGCCGAGGGCGGGGTCTCGTTCTCCCGTGTCCAGGTGAACGGCGGCAAGCCGATCGTGATCGGAACGTCGGCGGAGGTCGCGGTGCCCGCCTCCTTCCGGATGACGACCACGCGCAGCTGGAAGTGGCCGGCGGTGTTCCTGTACCGCAAGGGCGACGACCGGCTGTGGCACGCCATCGAGACGAGCGACTGCATCAGGGTGAGTGCGAGCGTCTGCGACTTCGACGAGACGATGTACTTCGACCCGAGCGTGTGGGACATGCGCAACAGCGAGGCCGGGGCCTGGAGCGTCGGGGCCGAGGTGTACTTCAAGGGCGGCGGCGGTGACGTCGACGACAAGGGCCTGACGGTCCACGTCAAGCGGAGCTCGCGCCTGACCGTCAACGCCTCGCCGGAACCGGTGGCCAAGGGCAAGACCATCACCGTGACCGGAAAGGTCACCCGGGCCAACTGGGAGACCAGGAAGTACGCCTCCTACGGAGACCGCCGGGTGACCCTCCAGTTCAAGCCGTCCGGCGCCACCTCCTACAGCACGGTGAAGAAGGTGTACGCCAACGGCTCGGGCAACCTGCGGACGACCGTGAAGGCCTCCACGACGGGGACGTGGCGCTGGGTGTACTACGGCAACACCACGACCGGACCGTCGAAGTCGTCCGGGGACAACGTCGTGGTGAAGTGACGACCGCGCCTTCGGCGGACCGTTGGTCGCCGCACCGACGGTAACGGCCGCGTCGGTCCCGGGCGGCGGGTGCACGCCGGCGCGCACCCGCCGCCCTGCGTCTCGGCCGCGGCCCCGAGCTCGTCCGCGCGGCGCGCCGGCCACCCGAGCCTGCCTTGCCCAAGTCGCCGCCGAGCGCGTGCCGAGGGGTTGATGTTGAGCCTCAAGGGGAGGACGTCGAGTGGCCGGTGTGCCGCTCGCCGAAACAACGGGTGGAGACGGCAGCCGGGGCCCGGGCACCCGCCGTTCGGCGATCGCGCAACGATCTGGGGGAACGCGCCACCCCGCCGCTCGGGCCCATGCTGGGAACACCTTGGCGACTGGTCCCGGCGACAGGGCATACTCCTGACTCCTCGCGATCACCCGACGCTCCGTCGCCCCCCCTTTTCCCTCCCTGGAGGACGCCCCTATGGGTCAACTCGTGTGTGTACACCGGTGTGTGCACGGCTCCATGACGAGCACGCGCTGCCGGGGCGGTGCATGACCTGTGGATGTCGCTCGCGTCGTTGTCCTGACCCTGGTGGCGGCGATCGCTGTCGTGGCCTACCGCCGTACCATGGCAGGACCCGCCGCCCCGAAGGGATCCGCACGGCGGGCGAAGGCGCTCGGCCTGCTTCCGCGGTCGGCCCAGAACACCCGGCAGGTCGCCGCCGACCCCGAGCTGGAGCAGGCGCGCGCCGCGGCCTCTCGGGGCGACTGGGAGCCTGCGGCCCACCTGCTGGCCCGGAGCAGGGAGCTGGGTGACTGGGGGCGCCGCTCCTTCCACGCCGACGCACTGGGAGACCATGAGGCCGCGCGTCCCGGGAGTTGGCTGCAGGCATGGGAAACGGCAGTGGGTCCCGACGACCCCGACGCCGCGCTGATCCGGGCACGGGCGACGGTGTCGCTGGCCTGGCACCTGCGGGGAGCCTCCTGGGCGCGGGAGACCAGCCGGAAGCAGTTCGCGGAATTCCACGCGGTCCTCGCGCAGGCGCCGGCGTTGAACGCGCGTGCCGTACAACTGAATCCGGGCGACCCGTCCCCGTTCGTCGCCGAGATCTGGGCCGCGCTCGGACTCGGCGCGTCCCAGGAGCAGATGCGGCAGCTCTGGAAGGAGGTGACCGCCCGGGACCCGCACCACTACGGTGCGCACCGCGCCGCCCTCCAGTACTGGTGCGCGAAATGGCGCGGGTCGGAACATCTGGCCGTCTCCTTCGCGCAGGAGGCCGCGACCTCGGCTCCGCCCGGCAGTCTCCTCACCGCGCTGCCCCTGGTGGCGTGGTACGAGCACCGCGATACCCAGGCCGAGACGGACGACTTCCGTGCGCCCTACCTCGTCGCCATGGTCGACGCCGCTCTGGCCGACGTGGAAGCGGCCCCGCCGGACCACCCGGACACGGCGTCCGTACGGCATCTGCTGGCCTACTTCCTCACCCGGCAGGGCCGGTACGACCTGGCGTTGCAGCAGTTCCGTCTGGTCGACGGCCATGTGGACGCGCTGCCGTGGCGGTACTGGGACAACCCGGCCGCCGTGTACTGCCTGTGGCGGGACCGGGCGGTCCAGGGCGCGCAGGGGCGCTACACCCACTGAGTCGCCGCGGACCGGTCACCCTGTGCCCGGTGGGCGAAGGGCGCGAACCCTCCGCGGGGACCGGGCGCCTACCGCAGGAGGGCCTGCGGGTTACGGACCGCGTGCCACAGGCCCGCACCCAGCGACAGGACCGTCACGGCGAAGAAGACCCAGAAGAGGAACTCGGCTCCGGGCGCGAGTTCGTGGACGGTGCCGTCCTCCCACAGGCAGTACGCGCGGGGCGGGAAGGCAGTGGACACTCCGGTGACCTCGCCGTCGCCGATGACGCCCTCCCCGTACGGCACCCTCGGGCAGGGGGCGGTGTCCGGGAAGAGCACGGGCTCGTCTGCCACCATGATCACGGCCCAGGTGAGCGAGCCGAGCGGGACCGACCAGAACACCGAGGTCCGCACCCAGACCGACAACCGTGCGTGCGCCAGCAGGCCGCGCAGCGCGACCCAGCCGATGACCAGGCCGACGAAGACCAGCAGCAGGGTCACGAGACCGCCGCCGCCCTCAGCAGGGTCACGACACCGCTGCCGCGGTCCGGCGCGCCCGGAGCTCGGACGCGTAGCCCGCGCCGATCGCGAGGGCGGCGGTGGCCAGGGCGAGGGAGGCCGCCGTGCCGTTCATCCAGGCGTAGTCGGGGTCGCCGGAGTACACGGTGCCGTCGTCGCGGACGCAGTCGAAGCGGAGCGGCAGGTAGGAGGAGCGGTGGTGCGAGAGGCCCTGCTTCACCTCCGGGGCGATGCCGTGGCGGCAGGCGGGGGCCGGGGTCGAGTCCGCGCCTTCGCCGAACGCCTGCTCCGATGCCAGGACGCCGAACAGGCCCAAGGAGTACACGGCCGCCGCCCCGCACGCCGTCGCCACGGCCGCGCGGCGCAGGAGGTGTTGGGACCACGGCTGAGGCCGCCCGGGGAGGGCCATCGCCACGACCCCGGCCAGGGCGACGAGTGCTCCCGCACCACAGAGGAGGAAGAGCCCCAGTCCCAGGATCACGCCGATCACGTCCCTTTCCGGCGGGCGACAGGACCGAGCGTGTCACACGGCCACGCAGACCCTAGTGCACGGTCTGTTCGACGACGGCCGGTGGAGCCCGGGGGGCCTCCCGACGTCATGGACGGAGTCCGGGCCCGGGCGGAGCCAGGGGCACGGGTGAAGGCGAGGCACGGGCGGGGGCAGGGTCAGGTCGCGGGCGAAGGCGGGGCACGGGCGGGCTCCCGGGAGGGCTCAGGGGCCGGTCACTGCCGGGCATCCCTCAGGTACACGATCCCGTCGATGCGGGGCAGATGGGACGGGTCCAGTGGGGCGTAGCCGAAGTACGGGGAGGTGCGGCGGGCGGGTGGAGTGTCATGCAGGGTTTCCGCCAGTCGCGGTGCGCTGACGAGGCAGGTGGGGGCGGGGTTCGGGTGCAGGTGGCCTTCCAGGGTGTCGGGGGGCGGCGTGCCCACTCCGTGGTGGGCGAGGGTGCCGAGGGCGCCGGCCAGGAAGCCGTACCGGTCGCCGAGCCGGGTGCTCACGAGCGCGCCGGCGCTCCACCATTCCAGGTGGGGGTGGTCCCACATGCTCATCGTGCTCAGGTCGCGCTGGAGGTGGCTGTTGTGGGCGTGGACGAGGACGGGGCCTCGTTCGGCGAGGGCGAGGAGGTTGTCCGCCATCATGGCGTCGCGGGTGGCCAGCAGCCCCGGCATACGGGCCGGGGAGGTGTCGGCCATCCAGGAGTGGTAGCGGAGCAGGCCGGTGGCGGTGCGCCCGTGCAGCCGCGCCCGGTGCCAGTCCTCACGGGGGCCGGCCGTGACGAGGTGGGGCATGCGGGTGTCGAGCACGGCCGTCAAGTCGTCGGCCAGGAGGCGCAGTTCCCCGGCCTGCGCCGAGCGGCCGACGGACCGGGCGGGGTCCATCAGCGCGCCCGGCTCGGTCCACCGCTCGTCCGGGCCAATCAGGCGGTCGAGGGTGTCGGTGGTGCACGGCAGCAAGGCCGCCTCGACGTGTGCCGCGAGGTAGGTGTGGAGTGCCATGAGGCAACGGCGGGGGCTTTGGGCGCCGTCGATCTCCAACGGGCCGTCGATGCCCGCGAAACGGAGACGCTCCCGCTGCGGGCGGTTCTCGTTGTGCTCGCGCATCCAGCGGACGAGGGCGCGGTTCGCCTCCGAGGCGCCCCAGCCGTGGCTGAACCCGTGCTCCATGACGTGGTCGAGCGCGCCGGTACCGCCGGTCACGCCGGTGACGTAGTCGTCCACGACCAGGCCGGCCGTGCAGTCGGTCTCCAGAGCGATCGTCCGGTAGTCCTCTGCCTCGACGAGTCGGCGGAAGAGGTCGTTGCGGAGGTGGAGCAGGTCCTCCACGCCGTGGGTGGGCTCCCCCAGGGCGAGGACCTGCGGGCGGGAGGGGAACAGTGCCATCACGGCTGCGGCGTCGACGGCGTGGGCGAGGTCGTGCGTGTCGGTGGCCATGGATTCAACGGTATCGTTGAACTTTCGATGGAGACTTTGACGCAGTAGCCTCCGCACAATGGGGACGAAGCTTCAAAGCGGTGGGAGACTGCGGCCCGTCGACCTGGCCCGGCGGCACGGTCTGTCGACCCAAGCCGTGCGGAACTACGAGGGCGCCGGCATCCTGCCCCCCGCCGACCGCACCGCCCACGGCTACCGCACCTACACCTCGGTCCACGTCCTGGCCCTGGCGGCGTTCCTGGCGCTGGTGCCGGCGCACGGTCACCGGACGGCCTCGGCGATCATGCAGGCCGTGAACCGCGGCGCGGAGGACGAGGCGCTGCGTCTGATCGACGAGAGCCACGCACAGTTGCTCGACGACCGGCGCACTCTGCTGGCCGTGGAGAGGGCGGTCGGTGATCTGGTGCCGACGTCCTCCGCCGCCGTACAGCCCGACCGGCGGACTCCCGGGTCACGATCCGGACGCCGGTTCATCGGCCCGCTGGCCCGGGAGCTCGGCATCCGGCCTGCGACGCTGCGCAAGTGGGAGGCCGCCGGACTCGTGCGGCCCCGACGTGACCCGGTGACCGGATACCGGGTCTACGACGACGATGACGTGCGTGACGCGCGGCTCGTCCATCAACTGCGGCGCGGAGGACATCTGCTGGAGCAGATCGCCCCGTTGCTCGCGCAGGTGCGGGAGGCGGGCGGGCTGGAGCCCCTGGAGGGGACGCTGCGCGAGTGGCACGGGCGGCTGGCCGACCGTGGGCGGGCGATGCTCGCGGGGGCGGCGGAGCTGGACGCGTACGTGCGTCGGCTGCGTGCGGAGGAAAAGTCGTGTGTGAGAAGGGAGGGGTAAGGCGTGCGATGGGAGGAGTGAGGCGGCGTAGGGACGGTGGTTCGGTTGCGGGGTGGCTGCGTCGGGCCGGTGGCCAGGGCGGGCGGTGAATCCGCCCCGTTCCCGTGGTGGGGCCTCGCCGCCCAGCGCGTGCCGGCGCCCCGGGGTCGATCATGCGATGTGCCTCGTGCGTCGGGCATGTGATCCATCGCGCGGCCGGGCGGGCGAACCGGACCGCCGTGTGCGTCGGGCATGCAATCCCCACCGTACGGTCAGCACGTGTCCGTCCGACTGACTTCCCTGGCACGGGGGCGCGACCGGGCAGGAGCGGAAGGAGGCCCGGTGGCTGACGGCACCGCACGCTCCCTTCCGCCGTTCCCGACATGGGCCGCGCCCCTGCATGTCCGCGGAGCTGCGAGCGAGCCCCCGTGCTACGGCCCGCCCTCGCTTCCTACTTGGCCAGGCGGACCTTCTCGTGGTCGAGGAGCGCGGTGTGGGTCGCCGCCGTGATGATCAGGAACGTCAGCAGGAGCCCGGGCACCGCGCTCCCGTCGTCGTCGGTCGGGCTGACCACCAGACCGAGGGAGAACACGGTGATCTCGGCAATGACGTACGCGGCCGCGAGCCAGACCTTCACCACCCCCTTCACGGAGGCGACGACGAACGGCACCGCCAGGGCCAGGCCGAGGGTGACGATCGGGACGAGCGTCCAGAGCACTTGGGCGAGGGTGGACGCGAACATCCGTGGTCGAGGCGGCGCGAGCGGCGCGTGGAGGTACGGGTTCGGGGCGGGATTGGGTGCCATCGCTCCTCAAGCGGTTCGTGTGACCAAGGGACGTTGTGGTCGTCATGTAAGGCCACCGGGCGCCATGACACCGGCCGGTCCGGGGAGTTGCCAGGGCGCATCGGAGTGAGCGGGGTTACGCGATGCACGGCGGGCGCCGTTCGGGCCCGACCCGACCACCGCGCTGCTCGTGCTGAACGGTTCAGGGCCTGACTGCCCGTCGGATCGGGAGTTGTCCCGCCGTCACCTGGCCTTCCCAGGTGTTCCCCGGTGCCCCTAGGAGTCATCACGGCCCGGCGAAGCCCTTCCTTGCTTTCGTGGGCTCGCCGTAGCACTCGTCCGTCCCCGTCGGCGCGTATCGCAGGAGACGCTTCGACGACGATGCCTACAGCTACGGTGCTACGGCTACAGCCACGGCCACGGCTACAGCAACAGCCACCGTCTACGGCCGCGATCCCGTCGCCGGGCGCGCTCCCGACATGTCAGGGTCGCGGTTCCTCCGGGGTCATCGGGGGCTCGGTCGGCGTCGGGACGGGCGTGCCGAAGAGAACAGCCCGGGCCACCGAGGGCGCGAAGACGGCGGTCAAGGGCGCGGACAGGCTGAGTACGGAACGGAAGGCGGCGCCCACCACGGGGTCTCCGGCGTAGCGGTCCTGGACCCGGCTGAGGTACCAGTGGGCCGCTCGGTCGCCCGCGCGGGGGGCGACCGCGTTGCCCGTCGCACCGGGCATGCGCTTGTCGGCTCCGGCGGAGATGTCCCACGCCTGCCGGGACGAGGACAGCAGGGCCCGCTGAACGCGGCGCGTCGTGGGCCGGTGCCGCGGGTCGGCCAGGGCGTCGCGGAGCGCGACCGCGTTCAGGGCGGCGACGCTCATGCCCTGTCCGTAGATCGGGTTGAAGGTGCACAGGGCGTCGCCGACCGCCAGGAAACCGGCCGGGCGACGACCGGGCAGGTCGTACCGGCGCCGGACGTTCGCGGTGTGGCGGAAGCCGTGGACCGGTGACAAGGGTTCGGCCGTGCTCAGCCAGCGGTGCACGAGCGGGTGCGGCAGCTTCTTGGCGTAGGCCACGAACTGGTCGCCGTCCGTGGGCGGTTCGTCAACGCGCAGTCCGGACAGGGTGACGAGGTGGGTGCCGTCTCCCAGAGGCAGGACCACGGCACCGTACGTCTGGGAGGGGTTGGGCACGACGTAGTAGCCGAGTGCGTCGGTGCCGAGGATGCCCTCCTGGTCACGGTAGACACGCGTGCCGTAGGCGAGACCCGTGTCGATGGTCTCCTCGTGCGGGGCCTCAGCTCCGAGCGCCGTGAGCCACTGAGAGGCCTTCGTGCTGCGCCCGGAGGCGTCCACGACCAGGTCCGCCTCGACCAACCGGGGTTCCGGTCGGGTCGCGTCGCCGCGTTCACGCAGGAGCACGCCACGCACACGTGAGGCGTCTCCCAGGAGACCGACGGCGTCCGTGCCCTCCAGCACCTTGATCAGCGGGTTGGCGAGAACCCGTCGCCGGACGAGGTGTTCGAGTTGCGCGCGGGGACCGGTGTGGTAGTGCGCCGATGAGGGCAGCCGACGGAACCAGCGCCCGTTCTGCCACTGCACCATGTCCGCGGGGACACCCACCCGGGGCGCTCCCGCCCCCTCCAGTTCCTGCACGAACCCCGGGAGCAGTGACTCGATGGCCGTCCGCCCTCCCTCCAGCAGGACGTGGATGTGCCGGCTCTGCGGCACACCGGGGCGTGGCTCCGGCGCCTCGGGAAACCGGTCACGTTCGACGACGGTCACCCGGTCCGCATGGGCGGCGAGGACGTGTGCCGCGAGCAGCCCCGCGAGGCTGCCGCCGACGACCACCGCGTGGCGTCCGCCCCGGATGCTGCCCGTTGTCACGTTTCCCTGCGCATCGTGCATCGTTTCCGCTCCTGGTTGGCACATCGTCAGAAAGCGCCAGTATCGCCCGTAGAGGGCGGCGGACAGTGGCTTTCGGCACTTCATCTCTTCATGACCGACTGCCGCCGGCCGCTCGGTCGGTCCGACCGAGCGAGCGAGCGGAGGGCTGTTGTCCGCGCCGACTGGCGGGGGCACGGTTCGCCGGGTCGGCATCGGTTGGGGGGTTGGGGCTTGGGGATTGGGGGGTAGGGATTGGGGGTTGGGGATTGGGCGTTGAGTGATCAGGGGGCGGCGCGCCCGGTGGTCGCGGCCCGGACTCTCTGCGTCGGCTCGGCGCGGAGGCGTGAGTGCCGCGCACGCGTGAACGGCGCGCGCCGTGCTGTTTCGGGCCGAGAGCAAGTCTCCTTCCTCATCGCACTGTTCCGGCACCGTCCGGCACCGGCACTTGATGCTGGTGGGCGCGAAGCCGTGATCACCGTGGCCGGTACAACATCGCGTACCTGGGCAGTCGGTGGTTGACCTTCGTCGGCGTCTCCCGGGAGGAACATCACCATGGCCGTGCCCGCATCACACGCCACCACCGCCTCGGACTCCGTGCGCACCCGCCGCTCGTTCGAACTGCGCAAGACCGCCATGTACTTCCTCCTCCTCGCCGTCATCCTGACCCTGACGGGCCTGGCCGCCCGCACGGTGGCCGCCGCGGTGGAGCGTCGTCCCGGCTGGGCGTTGGCCCTGGCCCTCCTGGTGGCGGCCGGGGCCGTCGCCTTCTGGCGAAGAAGGCGCCGGATATCGGCGGTGAAGCTCGCCCGCACGGCCGCGCGGGCCCTGGACGACGCCGCGGAGACGGCGGTGGACGTGCTCGACGAGACGCCCTCCGTCGCCGGGGACGCCACCGTGCCCCACTCTCCCGTCACCCCGGCCGGTTCTCCCGCCCCGGAGGCGGGAGGGGCGCCGTCCGGTGGCGAGGTGGTGGGGCCCGAACTCACCGCTGTGATCGACGATCCGGTGGCGGACGCGCGCCCCGCGGCCTACGACGCCCTGGATCCCTACGAGTTCGAGGAGGCGATGGCCGAGCTGTGCCGTCGGGACGGCTGCTGTGACGTCGAGGTCGTGGGCGGGGCCGGCGACCTGGGCGCCGATGTCGTCGCGCGGACGCCGGACGGGCGTCTCCTCGTCGTCCAGTGCAAGCGGTACGGCGACACGAACAGGGTGGGTTCCCAGGACATGCAGCGGTTCGGTGGCACGTGCTTCACCGTGCACGGGGCGGATGTGGCCGTGATGGTGACCACCAGCGACTTCACCGGCCCCGCGCTCGAGTACGCCGAGCAGTGCGGGATCGTCTGTGTGAACGGTTCCGACCTGCTGCGCTGGCGGGACGGCTCGGGGCCGAGCCCCTGGGAGACGGCGGACGCGGCGGGCTGACGCGGCGGCACGCCTGTGACCTTCCCGGAGCGGTGGCGCCGTCCGACGGCGTCACCTCGATATCACTGCGTCAGCTCACCCTCGCCGGCGCGGCACACGGGGGCGCTGGGCGCGGGGGCGCTGGGCGGCTCGCTGCGGCGACGGTGTTTCTGGTCCACAGCCGTCCGCACGACGGCCGCGACGCGGTGGAGTTGGACACCGGCGCAGCGGCTCTCGCCGCACCGGCAAGGACGCCCGGCGCCAAAGCCGGGTGCATCTGAACCGCCCTGCCGTACGACGGTTCAGCGTGCACGTTCACGGTTCACGGTTCACGACGTGATCCAGGCCGTGAGTCAAACCCTCCGGGCGCGGGGCGTCAAGGGTTGGGGCGTCGGCTCACCGTGGGTACGGAACTACGGCGGCCGGCACGCCGCGTGGGGGCCCGCGGAGGGCGACGGCTGGAACCATCCCGGGCCACCGAGTCACGCCGTACCTCTTGACGCGACTGTTCCGGGGATGAACCATTCAGCGGCGAGAGAGCGCTCTCACCGCCCCACCCCGTTCACTTCGTGAACCGGGATCCGTTCGCTTCCCGAACACTTCCTGAACAGGAGAGCCGCCCCCATGACGTCCGACTCCCCCACCTCGTCCGCGAGTTCGCCCGGATCGTCGTCGTCCGCGAGTTCGCCCGGACCGTCACGGCTGCCCGCGGTCGGCCGACGCGCCGTCATCGGTGCCGCGGCCGCCGCCCCGCTGCTGGCGGCCCTGCCCGCCACCGCGTCCGCCTCCACCCGCCACCGCGGACGACCCCGTCGGCTCAAAGGCGGCGGCGACCTCGGCCCCCACGTGATCGTCTTCGACCCGTCCACGCGGAACATCCAGGCCAGGCTCGACGAGGTGTTCGCCCGCCAGGAGTCGGACCAGTTCGGGCCCGGGCGCTACCAGTTCCTGTTCAAGCCGGGCACGTACCACGGCCTCAACGCGCAGATCGGGTTCTACACGTCGATCTCGGGGCTGGGCCTCTCCCCCGACGACACCACCATCCACGGTGACATCACGGTCGACGCGGGCTGGTTCGACGGCAACGCCACCCAGAACTTCTGGCGTTCCGCGGAGAACCTGGCCGTCGTCCCGGTCAACGGGACCAACCGCTGGGCCGTCGCCCAGGCCGCCCCGTTCCGCCGCATGCACGTACGCGGTGGGCTCAACCTGGCGCCGGACGGCTACGGCTGGGCCAGCGGCGGCTACATCGCCGACAGCCGCATCGACGGCACGGTGGGACCGTACTCCCAGCAGCAGTGGTACACCCGGGACAGCTCCGTCGGCGGCTGGACCAACGGCGTCTGGAACATGGTCTTCTCCGGTGTCGAGGGCGCGCCCGCCCAGGGGTTCCCCGACCCGCCGTACACGACCCTGAGCACCACGCCCCGGTCCCGGGAGAAGCCTTTCCTGTATCTCGACGGCCACCGCTACCGGGTGTTCCTGCCCGCGCTGCGGACCGACGCCCGCGGGGTGACCTGGGGCAAGGGCACCCCACGCGGCACCTCGCTGCCCCTGGAGCGGTTCTACGTCGCCCGGCCAGGCGACTCCGCCGCCACCCTCAACCGGGCGCTCGACCAGGGCCTGCACCTGCTGCTGACCCCGGGGATCTACCACGTCGACCGGCCCCTGCGCGTGAACCGGCCGAACACCGTGGTCCTGGGCCTGGGTTACGCCACGCTCATCCCCGACAACGGCGTCACCGCGATGCGGGTGGCCGACGTCGACGGCGTGCGGCTGGCGGGCTTCCTGATCGACGCCGGGACCGTCAACTCGCCCGTCCTGCTGGAGGTCGGGCCGCGCTGGGCGTCCCGGAGCCATGCCGCGAACCCGATCACCGTGCAGGACGTGTTCATCCGGATCGGCGGCGCGGGCCCCGGCCGGGCGACCACGAGCATGGTCGTCAACGCCCGGCACACCCTCATCGACCACACCTGGGTGTGGCGCGCCGACCACGGCGACGGCGTCGGCTGGGAGACCAACCGCTGCGACTACGGCGTCGTCGTCAACGGCCACGACGTCCTGGCGACGGGCCTGTTCGTCGAGCACTTCAACAAGTACGACGTGCAGTGGAACGGCGAACGCGGCCGCACGATCTTCTTCCAGAACGAGAAGGCCTACGACGCCCCCGACCAGGCCGCCATCCAGAACGGCTCGATCAAGGGCTACGCCGCGTACAGGGTCGGCGACCACGTCACCACCCACGAGGGCTGGGGCATGGGCAGTTACTGCTACTACAACGTGAACCCGACGATCGTGCAGCACCACGGCTTCGCCGCCCCGGTGCGCCCCGGCGTGCGCTTCCATCACCTCCTGGTCGTCTCGCTGAGCGGCAACGGCCAGTACGAGTGCGTCATCAACGACACGGGGGCGCCGACCTCGGGGTCGGACACCGTGCCGTCGACGGTCGTGTCCTACCCCTGACGGTCCGCGCGACGGCACCCGGCGGCCCGTCGCACACCGGCTCCGGGTGTCCCTCCCGACCGAGGGCGCGGGAGGGACACCCGGCAGCGCAACCCGAGGGGCTGCCCGCCGACCCTCCGGGAGCGGGGCCTGCCCGCTTGCCCTCCGGGAGCTGGGTCTACCGCTGCGGAACAGGGGCAGGGGCAGGGGCGAGGGCGTGGTCGACGGATCGGCCGACGGCGCCGGCGGGCCGGGAACGGGGAGCGGGCGGCGTGGGCACGCATACGACCCTTCTCCCCTGCCGGCGGGCCGGGGGCGGGGAGCGGTGGCGGCGGCGTGGGCAGGCACGGCCTGCTCCCCCTCACGGGTCACGGTGTGCGGCTACGGCGGGGCGGCGTCTCGCGAACGGTGAGTGCAGGGAGTGCCGGGATGGACCGGCCGCGCACTCTTCCCCCCACCGGAGGCGTTGCGAGGGCCTTCCACGATCCTCACGGGATGCCGGGAAAGCGAAACGGGCCGAGATCGTTCTCGGCCCGCACCCGTGCATGCGTCGTTCTGAGTGTCCGAGGGGGGACTTGAACCCCCACGCCCGATAAAGGGCACTAGCACCTCAAGCTAGCGCGTCTGCCATTCCGCCACCCGGACCAGGTGTCCGTCGCCGTGCCAGGGGTGGGCCCCGGGGCGACACGGACAACCATACCAAGGTTTCGCAGCGGCCTTCACCTGCGTTTCCTTCGCTGCGGCGGCGGTCCGGGACCTGAGGGCCCGAGCACTCTAGGGTCACACCATGAGTGACTGGACGATGACCCACCGTGCGCTTCCGGGGCGTCGGCGGCGTGCCCTCTCACCGCTGAGGGAACATCTGCGGGACTCCTTCTGGTTCGCGCCGACAGCCGCCATGGTGGCCGTCTTCGTGGTGTGGCTGGTCACCGAGGAACTGGACACGGCGATCGTCCAGTCGCTGCGGGACGAGGGCGACTTCGAGACGCTCGACGACCTGGTGCGGTTCGCCGAGGACGTGAAGACCGTCGTCGGTGCGGTCAGCTCGGCGATGATGACCTTCATCGGTGTGGTCTTCAGCATCTCGCTGGTCGCGGTGCAGATGGCGAGCGGGCAGTTCACGCCCCGGGTGGTGCGGATCTTCGTCCGGAGCCGGATCACCAAGGCCACCTTCGCCGTCTTCCTCGCGACGTTCGTCCTGACACTGCTCGTGCTCACCGCCTTCGACAGCACCACCGATCCACGGCGGGTGGTGTCCGTCCCGCTGGTGCAGTCGGTCCTCACCCTGGGGATGGTCGCGTTGAGCCTGCTGCTGTTCGTGATGTACGTGAACACGACGCTGCGACTCATGCGGGTCAGTCATGTGATCGCACGGATCGCCGCGGAGTCCTTCCGCGCGGTCGCGCTGATGCCCGCGGCCGAGGTCGGCGAGAAGCGGCCCGAGCTGGGACCGGTCACAGCGTGGATCCCGCACGAGGGACGGGCGGGCGTGCTGCGGGACGTGCACATCGGGCGACTCGTGCGGGTGGCCCGGCGGCACGGGGTGGTACTGCGGCTGGTGCCGCGGATCGGGGACTTCGTGGTGCCCGGAACGCCCGTGCTCGCGGTGCACGGCGGGCAGGCGCCGCCCACGCGCGTCCTGCGGTACTCCATGGGCGTGGGGGTGGAGCGGACCTTCCACCAGGATCTGGGGTTCGGACTGCGGCAGTTGTCCGACATCGCGCTGCGGGCGATGTCCGCCGCGATCAACGATCCGACGACCGCCGTGCAGGCCCTGGACCGGGTGGTGCAGTTGCTGGCGGTGCTGTCCCGCCGGCCGCTGGACGTGGCGCTGCACCGTGATCGGGCGGGGGCGGTCCGGCTGGTGCAGCCGCTGCCCGGCTGGGAGGCCCTGGTGGACCTCGGGTTCGCCGAGGTGCGGGGCCATTCCGCCGAATCGCCGCAGGTGACGCGGCGCATGCTGGCCGGACTGGACGACCTGCTGCTGCTCGTGCCGCCGGAGCGGTGCGCACCGCTCCGGCGGCATCGCGAGCTGCTCCGGCAGGCCGTGGAGCGGGTCGCCCCGTCCCCGGCGGACCGTGCGTTCGGGCTGCGACCGGACCGTCAGGGCATCGGCTGACGCCCGGGCTGGGCACGGATCGGCTCGGACCGACGAGGACCGACGAGGACCGACGAGGACCGACGAGGACCGATGAGGACCGACCCGAACCGACGGCAACCGACGGCAACCGACCTCGATCGCCTCCGGCTCGCTCCAAGCCGACGCCGCTCGGCTCGCCCGGGAGCGGCTTCCTCGACCTCCCGGTCGCGCGGCGGCTCCAGGTGGCCTCCGGGGCAGGCCGTCAGCAGCGCCGTTTGCGGAGGGCCGCCATGTTGTCGTAGCTGATCTTCGCCTCCCGCAGCGACTGCGCGGGGTCGGTGGCGCTCGGCGAGTTGTCGTCCTCGACCATGGGGTTGCGGTAGTTCGGCTGCCCCACCCGGGAGAAGAACGTCGTGTAGTCGATGTCCCCGGTGCCGAACGGCACCATGTCCCAGCCCATGCCGTTGGTGGTGCTGACGACACCGTCCTTCGCGTGGAACAGCGGGTAGCGCTTGTTGTGGCGGGCGACCAGGCCCGCCGGGTCGAAGACGTTCCTGCGGGTGGAGCCGTCGGCGGCGGTGTAGGTGTGGAACTTGTACTGGGCGACGTGCGCCCAGAAGATGTCCATCTCCAGCCAGACCAGCTTCGGGTCGGTGACCTTCAGGAAGTACTCCAGCTTGCGGATGCCGGAGCTGCGGGTGGGCCGGCCCTGGTCGTCGAGCGGGCCGCGGTCGAGGAGGAAACCGTAGGCGCTGTCGTGGTTGTGGGTGTAGAGCTTGATGCCCTCGCGGCGGGCGATGGCGCCGAGCGCGTTCCACTTGTCGGCGGCCACGTCCCAGTCCTCTCGGTGGGAGCTGCCGGTGGGGTCGCCGCCGGTGCCCATGTGGTCCATGCCGAGGATGTTGGCGATCTCCAGGTGCTTCTTGAACGTGTCCTTGTCCGCCGGGGTGAGCGGCCAGGACGGCGGTATGAAGCCGTGGTTTCCCTGGGCGCGCAACCCGTAGTCGTCGAGCCAGCGGCGCAGGAGCCTGGCGCCCTGCACCGTTTCGAGGTTGTCGCCGCCGGGGGCGTTGGCGTGCTGCCGGTACCCGGCGAACTCGACCTGCCGGTAGCCGTGCCGGGCGAGCTGCTTGAACACCTCGCGGAAGCCGGAGGGCAGGTCGCTCGCGAGGGGGTCGCGGGCGGTGGCGTCGCGGACGGTGTAGAGGATGATGCCGCGCTTGTGCGGCGGGACGAGCACCTGACCGCGGCCGTGCCCGGCGCCGTGACCGTGGTCGTGGTCGCTGTCCCGGCCGTGGGCGAGTGCCGGGGCCGCACCGAAGACGGGGGCCGCGACCGCGCCGGCGGCCACGGCGGTGCAGGTGGTGAGGAAGCGGCGCCGGCCCACACCGAGGCTGCGGCGCAGAGACTCGTCGGGCCCGCCGGTGGCGGATGGCGCGGTGTCGGAGAGCTCGGGGTGGAGGGTCACGCGGGGCCTGCCTTCTCGGTCGTGGCCGGTGCCGGAACCGCCGGGACCGGCCGTTGTCAGTGTCGTGTGTTTCACTCTTGGTAGTCGGTCCCTGCCGGACCGTGCGCGAACGGCGCGCACGGCCGCCCGGGGTGCCGGTGACGGCGGTATGCACTGGGGAGGTGCGTCGGACAGGGAGGCGGGTCGGAGGGTCAGCAGGTCAGTGGGTCAGTGGGCCGGGTGAACGAGGTGTCGAGGCCGGCCAGGCGGAGCAGGAGCTGTTTGACGTCGGTGGCCGCGACGCGGTCGCCCACGGCATCGGGGGTGGAGCAGATGAGGAGCGGACCGTCGTCGTCGGTCGCCGGGAGACGGCCGTGGCTTCCGCGCAGGGGTGAGGGGTCGAGAGGCACGACCGCCATGCGGTAGCGCAGGCCGAGCTTCTTGCGGGCGAGTGCGGCGGCGGCCTTGACCCTGACGTACGGGTCGAGGGGGTCCATGAAGAGTTCGACCGGGTCGTAGCCGGGTTTGCGGTGGATCTCGACCAGGCGGGCGAAATCGGGAGCGCGGTCGTCGTCGAGCCAGTAGTAGTACGTGAACCAGGCGTCGGGTTCGGCCACGGCGACCAGTTCACCGGAGCGGGAGTGGTCGAGGTGGTGGGCCTTCTTGCCCTCGTCGTCGAGGAGTTGGTCGATGCCGGGCAGTCCGTCGAGGGCGGCGCGGGTGGCGTCGAGGTCCTCGGGCCGGCGTACGTAGACGTGGGCGATCTGGTGGTCGGCGACGGCGAAGGCGCGGGAGGCCATCGGGTCGAGGTATTCCATGCCGTCCTGCGTGTGCACGTCCAGCAGTCCGGCGCGGCGCAGGGCCCGGTTGATGTCGACGGGGCGGTTCACGCGGGTGATGCCGTACTCGGACAGGGCGACGACGGTGCGTCCCTCGGCGCGGGCGTCGTCGAGGAGGGGGGCCAGCGCGGCGTCGAGGTCGGCGGCGGCCCGCAGGGAGCGCGGGTCGTCGGGGCCGTGGCGCTGGAGGTCGTAGTCGAGGTGAGGGAGGTAGCAGAGGGTCAGGTCGGGGTGGCGGGTGCGCATGATGTGGCGGGTGGCGTCGATGATCCACTGGCTGGAGACCAGGTCGGCGCCGGGGCCCCAGAAGTGGAAGAGGGGGAAGGTGCCGAACTTCTCGGTGAGTTCGTCGTGGAGGGCGGGCGGCCGGGTGTAGCAGTCGGGTTCCTTGCGGCCGTCGGCGTAGTAGACGGGACGGGGGGTGACGGTGAAGTCGGTGTCGGCGCCCATCGCGTACCACCAGCAGATGTTGGCGACGGTGTAGCCGGGGTGGGCGCGGCGGGCGGCGTCCCAGAGCTTGTCGCCGGCGACGAGGCCGTTGTGCTGCCGCCACAGCAGGACGTCGCCGAGTTCGCGGAAGTACCAGCCGTTGCCGACGATGCCGTGCTCGGCGGGCAGGGTGCCGGTGAGGAAGGTGGACTGGGCGGCGCAGGTGACGGCGGGCAGCACGGTGCCGAGGGGGGCGCGCGAGCCGGCCTGGCCGAGGGACTTCAGGTGGGGCATGTGGTCGAGGAGGCGGGGGGTGAGGCCCACGACGTCGAGGACGAGGAGGGGGGTGGGGCGGCTCATGGGAGCTCCTTCAGGCCGAGGTCCGTCAGGAGGTCGCGGGCCAGGGCGAGTTCGGCGGCGATGCCGTCGGCGAGCGCGGCCCTGCCCTTGGGGCGCAGGTCGGGAGGGAGGGCCTGCCAGGTGTAGGTCTCGACCTCCAGGTGGTGGGTGAGGGGGCGCGGGCCGCCGACGAGGCGGGTCAGGGCGGAGGTCAGGACGGGCAGCGTGGAGGTGAGGGGTGTGACGGGGTCGGCGTGCAGGGGGACGTGGAAGTGGGCCCGCCAGGGCGCCGCGTCGGGCAGGGCGGTCCCGGCGAGGGCCTCGTCGAGGTCGTCGGTGCCCCGCAGGCCGGCGGCGGTGAGGGTGCGGGTCTGGTGCAGGAAGCGCGGCTCGGCGAAGGCGGCGAGGGCCGCGCGGACCTCCGGGAGGTGGGGGTGTTCGGCGTGCAGGGCGGCGGAGAGCTGGGACTTGACGACCGGCACCCCGGCCCGGGTGAGGTCGTCCAGGGCGGTGTGCGGGTCCTCGAAGGAGGTGGCGAGGTGACAGGTGTCGACACAGACGCCGATGCGGGGGTGGCCGATCGCGGTCAGCGGGGCGAGGGCGTCACGGGTGGTCTCGACGACGCAGCCGGGTTCGGGTTCCAGCGCGACCCGGACGGAGCGTCCGGTGAGGTCCTGGAGGGCGTCGAGTCGTTCGGCGAGGGTGCGCAGGGCGGTGTGGGCGGTGGCGGCCCGCCGGTCGTCGTGGGCGGTCCGCCAGGCCAGCGGCAGGGTGGAGATGCTGCCCTCGGTGACGTCGTCGGGGAGCAGCCCGGCGAGGACGCGGGCCAGGGCGGTCGTGTACTCCAGGCGTTCGGGGTCGGCCCAGTCCGGCTTGTAGACGCGGTACTTGACCTCGTCCGCGCCGAAGCCCTGGTAGGGGAAGCCGTTGAGGGTGACGACCTCCAGTCCGCGTTCCTCCAGGGCGCAGCGCAGGCCGCGCAGGGCGGAGGGGTCGGCGACCAGGGTCCGGGCGGCGTCCCGGGCGAGCCACAGGCCGATCCCGAGGCGGTCCCGGCCGAGGCGGCGGCGCACGGGCTCGCAGTGGTCGCGGAGCTGTGCGAGGACGCCGTCGAGGGTTTCGGCGGGGTGGACGTTGGTGCAGTAGGCGAGGTGGACGGTGGAGCCGTCGGGGTGGCGGAAGCGCATGGCTCACGCCCCCGCGGCGGGGGCGGCGGCCGGACCGGGCGCGTCCTTCGGGGCGCCGCGCTGGATGGAGTTGCCCTCGTGGGTGTCTCCGGGGGCGGTGACGTCCAGGGCGAGCCGGCCGCTGAGCCCGTAGAAGGCGACGGGATTACGCCACAGCACCCGGTCCACGTCGTCCTCGGTGAAGCCCTCGGCGAGCATCAGGTCGGCGACCTTGCGGGTCTTCAGCGGGTCGCTCCTGCCCCAGTCGGCCGCGGAGTTCACCAGGACCCGTTCGGGGCCGTACTCCCGGAGGATGGCGACCATCCGGTCCTCGTCCATCTTGGTGTCCGGGTAGACGGAGAAGCCGAGCCAGCAGCCGCTGTCCTTGGCCTCCTTCACGGTGGTCTCGTTGAGGTGGTCGACGAGGACCCGGTCCATCGGCAGGGCGGACTCGCGGACGACGTCGAGGGTGCGGCGCAGCCCGGCGAGTTTGTCGCGGTGCGGGGTGTGCACGAGGGCGGGCAGCCCGTGGTCGGCGGCGAGCTGGAGCTGCGCGGCCAGTGCGGTGTCCTCGGCGGGGGTCATGGAGTCGTAGCCGATCTCGCCGACGGCCACCACGTTGTCCTTGACGAGATAGCGGGGCAGTTCGTCGAGGACGGGGAGGCAGCGCGGGTCGTTGGCCTCCTTGGGGTTGAGGGCGAGGGTGCAGTGGTGGGCGATGCCGTACTGGGCGGCGCGGAAGGGTTCCCACCCGAGGAGGGCGTCGAAGTAGTCGAGGAAGGAGGCCGGGGAGGTGCGGGGCTGGCCCAGCCAGAAGGCCGGCTCGACGACGGCGCGGACCCCCGCGGTGTACATGGCCTGGTAGTCGTCGGTGGTCCGGGACGTCATGTGGATGTGGGGGTCGAAGAGGCGCATCAGGTCTCCTTGACGTGGGGGTCGTCCGCGTGGGGGGTGTCGGCGTGGGGGTCGTCCACAGGGGAGGGCTGCGGGGTGAGCGGGCGGTCCGGGGCGGGCGTCGGGGCGGCGGGGCCGGCGGTCGCGGTGAGGGCGAGGACGCGGTGCAGGTCATCGGGGACCGGGCGGCCGGCGGCGGTGCGTTCCTCGGCGAAGTCGCCGAGCATGCGGGCGAGTTCGCCGTCGCCCCAGGCCCGCCGGGCCAGGTCGGTGATCCGGTCGACGGGGACGCCGGTGAACAGGCACTTAAGAACGGCGTGCCGCCAGGTGTGGGGGTCGAGGTGCCGGGCGCCGTAGGGGCCGAGTGCGGCGGCGACGAGGCGGGTGTCGTTGGTGCGCAGGGCGTCCTCGACGAGCGGGACGGCGTCCGGGCCGGGCACCAGGTGGGCCAGGGCGTGCAGGACCGCGCGGCGTTCGTCGGCGGTGCCCTGGGAGTAGACGCGGTTCAGGGCGTCGGCATCGGCACGGGCGGCGTTCAGGATGAGGACGCGGGCGGCGTCGGCGTGGGCGGTCCCGCAGCGGCGCCCGGCCTCGGCGAGCCGCAGCTCCCACACGGAGATGGGGCCGTGGGTGCCCGGGTGCTCGGCGGCCTCTTCGAGGGCCCGGTCCAGCCAGGCGAGGGCGGCCGGTTCGAGGCGGTCGGTGAGGTGCCGGCGCAGTCCGGCGGGCGTGAGGCGCGCCTCGGGGGCGGCGGAGCCGTCGGCCTCCGATGCGGTGGCGCCGGGGGCGGAGGCGTCGGTCGTCGCGCGTGCCGCGGGGTGGGCGGCGGCGGACGGGACGGCGGCGCCCGCGGAATCCGTCTCCGGGGTGCCCGGGACGGCAGGGGGGCGGTTCATGGGGTGGTGCTCCCTTCGGGGGTGGCGGAGGGATCGCCGTGTGAGGGGACGGGATCGGAGGTGCGGGTGGTGGCGGGGGCGGCGGGGGCCGGAGCGGGAGACCGCGGAGGGGAGGCCGTCGGGCGGGCGGGGGCGGCGGGCGTGACGGGAGCGGAGGAGGCGGCGGCGCGGGGCGGGCTCGCAGGTGACGGGGCGGCGGCGCGGAGGAAGGGCAGGGAGTGGGCGGCGAAGTGCGGGCCCGCGTGGGAGTGGCGGGGCAGTTCGACCACGGTCAGGCCCCGGTAGCCGGTGTCGGCGAGGGCCGCGAGGACGGGCGGGAAGTCGATCTCCCCGTCGCCGAAGGGCAGGTGCTCGTGCACACCGCGCCGCATGTCCTCGATCTGGACGTGCCGCAGCCAGGGGGCGGCCTCGCGCACGCAGTCCGCGGGAGGGAGGGGTTCGAGGCACTGGCAGTGGCCGATGTCCAGGGTGAGCCCGAGCGGCTCCGGATCTCCGAGGAGACGGCGCAGGTGGTGGAAGTCGGCGAGGGTGCCCAGGAGGTGGCCGGGTTCGGGTTCCACGGCGAGGGGGACGCCGGCTGCGTCGGCCGCCTCCAGGACGGGGGTGAGGGTCCGGGCGAGGCGCTTCCATCCGGTGTCCTCGTCGGTGCCCTCGGGCAGGACGCCGCTGAAGCAGTGGACGGCGTGCGCGCCCAGGTCGGCGGTGACCCGGACGGCCCGCAGGAGGAGATCGACGCGCCGGGCCCGGTCGTCCGCGTCCGGGTCGAGGAGGGACGGACCGTGCTTGCGGCGGGGGTCGAGGACGTAGCGGGCGCCGGTCTCGACAGTGACCCCGAGCCCGAGTGCGTCCAGCCGCCGGGCCACCCGGCGGGTGCGGACGGCCAGGTCCGGGGCGAGGGGGTCGAGGTGCATGTGGTCGAGGGTCAGGCCGACTCCGTCGTACCCGAGGTCGGCGAGCAGGCCGAGGGCGTCGTCGAGACGGAGGTCGGCGAGACCGTTGGTGCCGTAGCCGAAGCGGAGGGGGACGGGGTCCTGCGGGGGCGGCGGTGCTGCCTCGCCGCTGCCCCGGTGCCTGTTCCTCGACGCGTCGCGACTCATGTGATGCTCACCTTCCTCATCGCGGTCCGCCGCGCGAACCACCGGCCCGCCGGGGCCAGGGCCGCGACCAGCAGGGCGGTCACCGGGGCGCCTGCGCGGGCGGCGAGGGCGGCCTGGAGCGGGATCGTCGCGCGGATGCCGCCACCGACGGCGCGCTGGGTGAGCGGGGGTGACGGGTTGAGCGCGGCGTGGACGTAGGGCCGGGCGGCGGTGGCGGCGTAGGCGGCGCCCAGGACGGTGGCCAGGGCTCCGGCGGCCGGAGAAGCGGGCGCGGCCGTGCCGGGGCCCGGCAGGCCGGGGGCGGCTGCTGCCCGCCGGCCTGCCGGGAGCTGGGTGCGGCGGTGGGTGACGAGCCGGGTGAGCACCCCGGTCGTCGCGAGTGCCGCGAGGGGGGCCAGGACCGCCCCGCCGGTGGTCTCCCGGCGGGACACGGCGGTGACGGCCAGGGTGTGACTGCCGAGCAGCACGGCGGAGGGCAGGGCGGCACGGGTGCCACGGCCGGCATCACCGTCCCGGCCGCCGTCGTCCTGGGCGCTTCCGGTGGCCGCGGCGCCGAGGAGCAGGTCGAGTCCGCGGGCGGCGGCCATGGCCGCCGGACCGGCGGGCGTGTGCTTCAGGCTGAGGTCGTAGGACCAGACGGTCGCGGCGAGCGGCGCGGCCACGGCGAGGGCGGGGCGGCCCGCCGCGGCGGCGAGCGCCAGACCGGCACCGGTGAGCACGCCCCCCGCGGCGAGGGCGGCGGCCGGGCGGATGCGGCCGGACGGGATCGGGCGGTGCGGGCGTTCCCGGGCGTCCTCCTCCCGGTCCGCCCAGTCGTTCAGCGCCATGCCCGCCTCATAGAGGCACACGGAGGAGCCGATGGCGAGCAGGGTCCGCACCCCGGGCCGCGCACCGGCCGCCGCCGCTCCGGCCAGGGCGTCGCCGGGGACGGTGAACAGGGCGGGCAGACGCAGGAGTTCGGCCCAGGCACCGAGCCGGCCGGGTCCGACGTGCGGGACAGCGGGGCGGGGTACGCCGTCGGCGGGCGGGACGGGGGCGAGTGCGGGGGCCGGGGCGGGCGGGTCCGCCTCTCCGGCCTCGCCAGAGGCGGACCCGCCCGTGTCCGACAGGGCCCCGGACGTGCCCCGCGCTGCCCCGGACGGGCCCCATGCCGTCCCGGAGGCGCCCGTGACCGGCGTGCCCGGCGGGAACCGGCCCTCCGCGAACGCGCCCCGGCCGGTCATCGCCGCACCCCCGAGCCGTGCTCGTCACGCCCGCCCTGCGGGTCACGCCGGCCCTGCTGGTCATGCCCGCCCTGCGGGTCACGCCGGCCCCGCCCTCCGTCCCCTCCGTTGCCTCCATGCCCTCCGTCCGGGCCCCCCGCCCCGCCGGCGTCATCACGGAGCCGTGCGGCCAGGGTCAGCAGGTCCGCGTACTGCTCGTCCAGCGCGGCCGGGCCGTCGCCCACCGGGTCCTTGAAGTAGAAGCCGAGTTCGCGCAGCGGCCCGGTGAGGCCCTTCTGCCGGGCGCGGAGGGTGAGCCGGGCCAGGTCGAGGACGAGGGGGGCGGCCAGGGCGGAGTCGCAGCCCTGCCAGACGGTCTGGAGGATCATGCGGGAGCCGAGGAAGCCGTCGAAGGCGACGTGGTCCCAGGCTGTCTTCCAGTCGCCGAGGGCGGGCACGTCGTCGATGTGGACCTCGCCCTCGGGGGTGGTGCCGAGGGTGTCGGTGAGCACGCGCTCCTTGCCGCCGTTCTTGGCGGCGGCTGCCCCGGGGTCGGCGAGGGCGGCGCCGTCGCCGCCGCCCAGCAGGTTCGTGCCGGACCAGGCACGCACGGCGAGGGCGCGTCGGCGGAACATCGGGCCGAGCACCGAGCGCAGCAGGGTCTGTCCGGTCTTGCCGTCCCGTCCGGCGTACAGCAGGCCCGAGGCCGCGGCGGCTTCGGCGAGGGCCGGGTGGTGCAGGCCGGTGGAGGGGGTGAAGTTGACGTAGGGGCAGTCGGCGCGGAGGGCGGCGGCCGCGTAGAGGGAGCTGGCGGGCAGGGAGCCGTCGGTGGGGGCGGGCTCGGTGGAGGCGACGTTGACGACGACGGCGCCCTGGAGTTCGTGGCGGCGCACGAAGTCGCGGATGTCGGCGGCGAACGCGTCGATCCAGCCGTCCTGCGTACGGACGGACCCGTCGCCCCGCGTCCGGACGGCCTCACCGTCCTGCCTACCGGCGGCCTCACAGTCCCCCGTCCGGACGGGCTCGCCGCCCTGCTGCCTGATGCCGGAAGCCCCTCCGATACCACCGGCACCGCCGGAACCGCCAGCACCGCCGGCACCGCCGTGGGTCCCCGGCACAGGCCCGCCCGGTCGGATCTCCCGGTCGGCGGCGAGGAGTTCGGCGTGGACGGCGGCGGGCAGGCCGTGCGGGAGGACGCCGCCGGCGGCGAGGTGTTCGGCGCGCTTGGGCAGCGGGCAGTCCAGGGTGTCGTGGCCGCCGAAGACGAGGGAGGACAGCGGGGGCAGGCCGCAGTCGGCGAAGTCGGCGGTCTCGGTGACCATGCCGGTCGGCGGGTGGAGTCCGGCGGCGACGGCGGCGCAGCCGGTGACGGCGGTGGTGGCGACGGAGCCGCGGGCCCCGACGAGCCAGACGCCGAAGCGGGGGGCCGCGGAGGGGGTCGCGGTGGGGGTGGGGAGGAACGGTTCGGCGGACATGGGCAGCCTCCTTGTCGTACGCGAACCGGGGGTGAGCGCCGGAGGCGGACGAGCGGTGCCGGGCCCACGGGGGCCCGGCGGGACGGCGGGCGGAGGTCCGGCGTCCTCCGCCCGCCGCCGTTCTGGTCGCCCTAGGAGGGCAGCTCCTTCAGCTGGATGTCGCGGAAGGAGACCTTGTCGGCGGGGCCGTGGTTCTGCAGACCGATGTAGCCGTCGGTCAGGCTCCGCTCGGGGTCGGTGTTGGTGAAGTCGTTGATCTTGACTCCGTTGAGGAACACCTGGAGGCGTTCGCCCTTGACCTTGATCTCGTAGGAGTTCCACTGGCCGGGCGGACGGAGGACCTGGTCACGGGCCTTGATGTTCGCCGACTTGAAGGAGTAGACCGCACCGGTCGTCCGGTCCGGCGCGTCGGTGGCGTCGATCTGGATCTCGTAGCCCTTGTTCACGGCGGACCAGGGGTCGTCGGAGGCCGGGAAGCCCACGAAGATCCCGGAGTTGTCGTCGCCGCGCATCTTCCAGTCCAGCTTCAGGGAGTACGACGACAGTTCCTTGGCCTGGTACCAGAGCAGGCCCATGCCGCCGTTGGACTCCAGGGTGCCGTCCTTGACGTCGAAGCCGCCGGGGCCGGCCTGCTTCCAGCCGTCCAGGGTGTGGCCGTTGAAGATCGTCCGGTAGCCCTTGCTCGGCCTGCAGTCGGCCTTGACCTGGCCGGTGGCGTACTGGAGTCCGCCGAGCAGGTGGGCGCGGAAGGCTTCCTCGGCGTAGGACTCCTTGGTGTGGCCGCCGCCGGTGTAGAAGGACCGGCCGCCGCCGTAGTTCTGGCACCAGGCGATCGGGTGGTCGCCCTTCATGGTGCCGCCCTGGTAGGTCGTCTCGTCCAGGGTGGCGAGGACCTTGGCCTGCTCACGCGGGTTGGTGCGGTAGTTGTACCACTCGTCGGTGCGCTCCCAGGCGTCGCCCAGGTGCGCGGTGGACGGGTGGTCGTGGTCCTCGACGCGCACGGTGGCCTTCTGGACGGCCGGGTGCGAGTCGAAGTACGCGCCGACGAGGCCGCCGTAGAACTCCCAGTCGTACTCGGTGTCGGCGGCGGCGTGGATGCCCATGTAGCCGCCGCCGTTCTTGACGTAGTTCTCGAACGCCTTCTGCTGGTCGGCGTTGAGGACGTCACCGGTGGTGGACAGGAAGGCCACCGCGTCGTACTTGGCGAGGTTGGCGGTGGTGAACTGGCCGGCCTCCTCGGTCGCGTCGACGGTGATGCCGGCCGGGCCGCCGAGTTCCTTCAGCGCGGCGATGCCGGCGGGGATGGAGTCGTGCCGGAAGCCGGCGGTCCTGGAGAAGACCAGGACCTTCTTGCCGGCCTTGAAGCGCTCCTTGGAGAACTCGAAGTCGTCGATGTCGTAGAGCGCGCCGTCGCCGCCCCGGAAGACGAGGAAGATCTCGGAGGTCTTCTTCGGCAGGGACCGCAGGGGGACGTCGACGTTCTGGAACGTCTCCCAGCCTCCGGTCGGCGGGATGTAGGCCGAGCCGTGCAGCTTGCCGTCGGGTGAGCCGGTGCGCAGTTCGAGGTAGCCGCCGGAGCCGCCGGAGGAGGCGCGGACGGTCATCTTCTTCTGCCCGTCGAACCGGTAGGGGGTGAACGAGATCCAGTCGCCGTCGTGGATGTTGCCGACCGTCTTGCCGCCGTGGGCGCCGGTCTTGTCGATGACGGAGACGCCCTGCTGGGTGCCGAAGTGCTCGGCCTGGCGGTGCGGGGGCTGCAGGACGGTGCGGGCGGTGCCGGTGAGGGCTTCCTGGCCGTTCGCCCCGCCGTCGGTGTACGCGGCGCCGACGACGCCGTAGATGTTGGCGTTGGGGTCGTGGCCGCCGTCACCGGGGGGCGGGTCGAGGGTGCCCTCGCAGCCGGTCTCGCTGGTGAGTTCGTGGGCGTGGGAGTCGTGGCCGAGGCTGTAGACGACCTTGACCTTGGAGCAGTCGACCTTCTCCTCGGGGTCGGTGACGGTCACCTTGAACGGGACGGGTTCGCCGAAGGCGGACAGGGTGCCGTTGCCCGGGACGTCGATCTTCACCGTGGGTTCGGTGTTGCCGACGACGATGCGGACGCTGGCGTTGCCGGTGTTGCCCTCGGGGTCCTTGGCGGTGAAGGTCGCGGAGTAGGTGCCGGTCTTCTTGTACTTGTGGGTGGGGGTGAGGCCCTCGCCCTTGGTGCCGTCGCCGAAGTCCCAGCTGTAGGTGAGGTCGGTGGAGTCGGCGTCCTTGGCGGTGGCGGTGAACTTGACCTTCAGTCCGGCGGCGCCGGAGGTCTTGTCGGCCCGGACCTCGGCGATCGGGGAGAAGCCGTCCTCGGCGTTCTCGATCCGGTACAGGGCGGAGTGCTCGTCGCCCTGGAACCAGGACAGGCCGTAGTCCAGGACGTAGAGCGCGCCGTCGGGGCCGAAGTCCATGTCCATGATCTGCGTGCCGGTCCACGGGAAGTCGTTGATCTTCGCGACGGAGCCGTCGTCGTCCTGCTCGATCCGCTTGATCCAGCGGCGGCCGTACTCGCCGGCGAAGAAGTCACCGTCGTAGGCCTCGGGGAACTTCACCTTGGAGTCGAGGTCGGGGTCGTAGCGGTAGACCGGGCCGGCCATCGGGGACTCGGAGCCGCTGCCGAACTCGGGCAGGGAGCCGCCGTCGTAGGGGATCCAGGCGGCCTGGGCGGGCGGCAGGTCGGTGAGGCCGGTGTTGTGCCGCGAGGTGTTCTTCGGGGCGGCGCAGTCGAACGTCGCGCCGGAGGTGCCGGTGGCGAAGTCGTAGTCGTTGTAGGCGTCGTTGTCGCCGGTGCAGAACGGCCAGCCGAAGTTGGCGGCCTCGGTGACCTTGGCGAACTCGACCTGTCCGGCCGGTCCGCGGTCCGGGTCGGCGGCGCCCGCGTCGGGCCCGTAGTCGCCGACGTAGACCACGCCGGTCTTGTCGTCGACGCTCATCCGGAACGGGTTGCGGAAGCCCATCGCGTAGATCTCGGGGCGGGTCTTCTCGGTGCCCGGGGCGAAGAGGTTGCCCTCGGGGACGGTGTACGAGCCGTCCTCGGCGACCTTGATGCGCAGGATCTTGCCGCGCAGGTCGTTGGTGTTGCCGGAGGTGCGGCGGGCGTCGAAGGCCGGGTTGCGGTCGGCGCGTTCGTCGATGGGGGTGTAGCCGTCGGAGGCGAAGGGGTTGGTGTCGTCGCCGGTGGACAGGTACAGGTTGCCCTCGGCGTCGAAGTCGATGTCGCCGCCGACGTGGCAGCAGATGCCCCGGGTGGCCGCGACGTCCAGGACCTTCTTCTCGCTGGACAGGTCGAGGGTGCCGTTGGCGTTGAGGACGAAGCGGGAGAGGCGGTTGACGCCGTCGAACGGCGCGAAGTCCTCGGCGGTGCCGGTCTCGGGGGCGTCGCCGGCGGGGGTGTCGAGCGGCGGTGCGTAGTACAGGTAGATGGCCCGGTTGTTCTCGAAGTCCGGGTCGATGCCGACGCCCTGGAGGCCCTCCTCGTCGTGGCTGTAAACGGGGATGCGGCCGGCGACCTTGGTGACGCCGCCCTCGTCGGTGAGGCGGAGCGTGCCGTCGCGCGAGGTGTGCAGGACGCTGCGGTCGGGGAGGACGGCGAGCGACATCGGCTCGCCCATCTCGGGCTCGCCCTTGGCGAGCGGCACCTGCTGGAACTGCCCTTCGACGGCGGCCGGTTCGTCGTGCTCGGGATGCCCCGGGTGGGCTCCGGCGACGGTCGCCGGGGCGCCGACGGCCAGCAGCAGGCCGGTGAACAGGGCGAGGCCGGTGCGGAATCGGGTACGCCTCGTGGTGCGGGCGGATGTGGGTCGGCTTCTGTGCACGAAGTCCCTCCGGGAACGGGGTGGGGCCGTACGGAACGGGTGCTCGGACGTGCGAGGGGGGTGGGCGCCGGGGTGCGCCGTCACCCCGGAGGCGTGTGTGTCGCGGACACTTCAGGGACGGTAACCGCGTTCGTCCGGGTCCAACAGCCCTTGGACCGCCACTGGTTGAACTTTCTCCCGGCACAGGACAAAGCGGGGTCCGGGCAGGCCGGACCGGGGACCGGCAGGGTCACCGGCCCCCGTTCCCGACCTGCGGCGACGGCGTCCGTCAGCTGCTGAACGCGGCGTCGAAGGAGGCGCTGGGCGGCTCGAAGTCGTACGCCTTCAGGCGGGTCAGCGCCTCCGGGGCGCCCTGGAGGCGGTCCATGCCGGCGTCCTCCCACTCGACGGACACGGGCCCGCCGTAGCCGATGGAGCGCAGCATGCGGAAGACGTCCTCCCAGGGGACGTCGCCGTGGCCGGCGGAGACGAAGTCCCAGCCGCGGCGCGGGTCGCCCCAGGGCAGGTGGGAGCCGAGGCGGCCGTTGCGGCCGTCCAGGCGCTTGCGGGCCTCCTTGCAGTCGACGTGGTAGATGCGGTCGCGGAAGTCCCAGAGGAAGCCGACCGGGTCGAGGTCCTGCCACACGAAGTGGGACGGGTCGAAGTTGAGGCCGAAGGCCGGCCGGTGGCCGACGGCTTCCAGGGTGCGGACGGTGGTCCAGTAGTCGTAGGCGATCTCGCCGGGGTGCACCTCGTGGGCGAAGCGCACGCCCTCGGCGTCGAAGACGTCCAGGATCGGGTTCCAGCGGGTCGCGAAGTCCTCGTAGCCGCGCTCGATCATCGCCTCGGAGGCGGGCGGGAACATGGCGACCAGGTGCCAGATCGCGGAGCCGGTGAAGCCGATGACGGTGTCGACGCCGAAGCGGGCCGCGGCCCGGGCGGTGTCCTTGATCTCGGCGGCGGCCCGCTGCCGGACGCCCTCCGGCTCACCGTCGCCCCAGATCCGGGCGGGCAGGATGGCCTGGTGGCGTTCGTCGATGATGGCGTCGCACACCGCCTGGCCGACCAGGTGGTTGGAGATCGCCCAGCACTTCAGTCCGTACGTGTCGAGGAGCTGGTGCCGGGAGTCGACGTAGGAGGGGTCGGCGAGGGCCTTGTCGACCTCGAAGTGGTCGCCCCAGCAGGCGAGTTCGAGGCCGTCGTAGCCGAAGTCGCGGGCGAGGCGGCAGACCTCCTCCAGCGGCAGGTCGGCCCACTGGCCGGTGAACAGCGTGAAGTCGCGCGGCATTCGTATCCGTCCTCCTCAGGCGGCGATCGGTGTGTAGACGGAGTTCTTCTCCGCGCTCTCCTCCACGGCGGCCAGGACGCGCTGCACCTGGAGCCCGTCGGCGAAGGAGGGGGCGGGGGTGCGGCCCTCGGCGACCGCGTGGACCAGGTCGCGTGCCTGGTGCACGAAGGTGTGCTCGTAGCCGAGACCGTGTCCCGGCGGCCACCAGGCGTCCAGGTAGGGGTGGTCCGGTTCGGTGACGAGGATGCGGCGGAACCCGGCGTGCGTGCCGGGCTCGGTGCCGTCGTGGTACGACAGCTCGTTGAGCCGTTCCAGGTCGAAGGCCAGCGAGCCGCGCTCGCCGTTGAGTTCGATGCGCAGGGCGTTCTTGCGTCCGGTGGCGTACCGGGTGGCCTCGAAGGAGGCCAGGGCGCCGGAGGCGAAGCGGCCGGTGAACAGGGCGGCGTCGTCCACGGTGACCTCGCCGGTGCCGGCGGCGGAGACGGCGGCCAGGCCGCTGGTCGCGCCGGCGGGCAGCGGGCGCTGCCGGACGAACGTCTCGGTCAGGGCGGACACCCCGGCCA
Source organism: Streptomyces sp. 3-6 (assembly GCF_056323165.1). NCBI lineage: Bacteria > Bacillati > Actinomycetota > Actinomycetes > Kitasatosporales > Streptomycetaceae > Streptomyces > Streptomyces sp. 3-6. The sequence continues at coordinate 124,076 of NZ_JBWHZP010000013.1, read as the reverse complement.
GGTGCTCGCCGGCCAGGTACTGGGCGAGGTCGACGATGTGCGCCCCGAGGTCGCCGAGCGAACCGGAACCGGCCTGCTCGCGGCGCAGCCGCCAGGTCAGCGGGAACAGCGGGTCCACCAGCCAGTCCTGGAGGTAGGACACGCGGACGTGCCGCAGGGTGCCGATGCGGCCCTCGGCGACCATCCGCCGGGCGAGCGCGGTCGCGGGGACCCGGCGGTAGTTGAAGCCGACCATGGCGGTCCGGCCCCGCGCGGCCGCCTCGTCGGCCGCGCGGACCATCGCCTCGGCCTCGGCGACGGTGTTGGCCAGGGGTTTCTCGCACAGCACGTGCTTGCCGGCGGCGAGCGCGGCCAGCGCGATCTCGGCGTGGCTGTCGCCCGGGGTGCAGATGTCGACCAGGTCGACGTCGTCCCGTTCGACGAGGGCGCGCCAGTCGGTCTCGGTCGCCGCCCAGCCGTACCGGTCGGCCGCCGCGCGCACGGCGGCGGCGTCCCGGCCGCAGATCACGGCCAGTTCGGGGTCCAGCGGCAGGTCGAAGACGCGGCCCGCGGTGCGCCAGCCCTGGGAGTGGGCGGCGCCCATGAAGGCGTAACCGACCATGCCGACGCGCAGGCGTGGCTTCCCCGTGCCTGCTGCCCCTTCTGACGCTTGCGGCTGTGCCATACGGATGTCCTCCTCGTCGTCCGTGCGGGCGGGGGCGGGCCCCGCCCGGTGGGCTGGTCAGGCCCGTGGGCCGGGGCTCCTCACTTGAAGCCGGTGGACATGTACTGGTCCACGTTGTCCTTGTCGACGACGGCCGAGTAGCAGGTCAGCGACGCGGGGATCTCGAACTCGGCGAGCCCGCCGACCCCCTTGCCCTGGCCGAGCGCGCGGGCCAGGTCGATCGCGGAGGCGGCCATCGTCGGCGGGTACAGCACGGTGGCCTTCAGGACACCGTTGTCGGCCTTGATGGCCTCGAAGGCGGACAGCGCGCCCGCGCCGCCGACCATCAGGAACTCGTCGCGCCCCGCCTGTTCGATGGCGCGCAGCGCGCCCACGCCCTGGTCGTCGTCGTGGTTCCACAGCGCGTCGATCTTCGACTGGGCCTGCAGCAGCTGCGCCATCTTGGCCTGGCCGGTCTCGACGGTGAACTCGGCCGCCTGGCGGGCCACTTTCTTGATGTTGGGGTAGTTCTTCAGGGCGTCGTCGAAGCCCTGGGTGCGCTGCTTGGTGAGCTCCAGGTTGTCCAGGCCGGCGAGTTCGACGACCCGGGCGTCCGGCGTGTCCTTGAGCTTCTCGCCGATGTAGTGGCCGGCGTTGAGGCCCATGCCGTAGTTGTCGCCGCCGATCCAGCAGCGGTACGCCTGCGGGGTGTTGAAGATCCGGTCGAGGTTGACGACGGGGATGCCGGCCCGCATCGCCTTCAGGCCGACCTGGGTGAGAGCCTTGCCGTCGGCGGGCAGCACGACCAGGACGTCGACCTTCTTGTTGATGAGCGTCTCGATCTGGCCGATCTGCTGCGCGGTGTCGTTGGAGCCCTCGGTGATCTCCAGGGTGACGTCGCTGTACTTCTCGGCGCGCTTCTTGGCGTTGTCGTTGATGGCGTTGAGCCAGCCGTGGTCGGCCTGCGGTCCGGCGAAGCCGATGGTGACCGGCTTGCCGGGCTTGTCGTCGGCGGCCGGCTGGGCGCCCGCGTCGGACTCCTTCTCGCTCGGCTCGTTGCTGGTGCAGCCGGTGACCAGGGCACCGGCGGACACGGCGGCGGCCCCGAAGAGCAGCCCTCTGCGGCTCGTGAACGGTGTGGGAAGCGGCATGGCGGTGAACCCTTTCCTAGGTCGTGCTCGCGGTACGGCGCTGGACCAGCACGGCGGCGACGATGATCGCGCCCTTGGCGATCTGCTGGACGTCGCTCTGCAGGTTGTTCAGGGCGAAGATGTTGGTGATGGTGGTGAAGATCAGGACGCCCAGGACGGAGCCGACGATGGTGCCGCGGCCTCCGGTGAGCAGGGTGCCGCCGATGATCGCGGCGGCGATGGCGTCGAGCTCGTAGAGGTTGCCGTTGGTGTTCTGGCCGGAGCCGGCCAGCACGATGAGGAGGAAGGCGGCGATGCCGCAGCACAGTCCGGACAGCAGGTAGAGGTAGAGCTGCTGGCGGCGGACGTCGATGCCGGCCAGGCGGGCGGCCTCCGCGTTGCCGCCGACGGCGACGGTGCGGCGGCCGAAGGTGGTCCGGTTGAGCAGCAGCCAGCCGATCACGGTGACCGCCGCGAACACCAGCACGAGCGGCGGCACTCCGAGCACGTAGGCGTCGCGTTCGCCGAGGTCGAGGACGCTGTCGACGGTGACGATCTGGGTGCGGCCGTCGGTGATCTGCAGGGCGAGTCCGCGGGCCGAGGCGAGCATGGCGAGGGTGGCGATGAACGGCACCATCCCGCCGTAGGCGATCAGCACCCCGTTGACCAGTCCGCAGCCGAGTCCGACCAGGACGGCGGTGAAGAGGATGCCGGCGAAGCCGAACTCCTGGGTGGCGACGGTGGTCGCCCAGACGGAGGCGAGGGCGACGATCGCGCCGACCGACAGGTCGATGCCGCCGGAGGTGATGACGAAGGTCATGCCGACGGTGACGACGCCGATGACGGACGCCTGGGTGAGGACGAGTTGGAGGTTGCGGGTGTCGAGGAACTCGTCCGGTCGGGTGAAGCCTCCGATGAGGATCAGGACGGCGAGCACGCCCAGCAGGGAGAGCGTGCGGACATCGGCGCGGAACAGCACGGCGCGCCAGGCGGGCGGGCCGACGGCCGGCGGTGTCTTGCCGAGGGTGTCCCGCGGCGGGGAGACGGGCTGCGTCATGTGGCCGGGCTTCCTTCCATGACGAGGTCGAGGACACGGTGTTCGTCGAGTTCACGGGCGGGCGCGGTGTGGACGACGCGCCCCTCGCGCAGGACCAGGACGCGGTCGGCGAGGCCGAGCACCTCGGGCACCTCGCTGGAGACCAGGAGGACGGCGAGGCCCTCGTCGGCGAGCCGGCGGACCACCGCGTACAGCTCCGCGCGGGCGCCGACGTCGACGCCGCGGGTGGGTTCGTCCAGCAGCAGCACCCGGCAGCCCCGCAGCAGCCAGCGCGCGAGCACCGCCTTCTGCTGGTTGCCGCCGGACAGGGTGCGCACCGGCACGTCGGGGTTGTCGGGCCGCAGTGACAGCTCGCGGATCGCCGCGTGGGCCGCCCCCTGTTCGGCCCCGCGGTCGATCCAACCGCCCCGGGAGAAGCGGGACATGGAGGACACCGACACGTTGCGGGTGACGGACTCCAGCATCAGCAGCGCCTGCGCCTTGCGTTCCTCGGGGGCCAGGCCGATCCCGGCCCGCACGGCCGCCCGGACGCTGCCGGGCCGCAGCGGGCGCCCGTCGACGAGGACCCGCCCGGTGTCCGGTCGGCGCGCGCCGTAGACCGTCTCCAGGATCTCGGAGCGCCCGGAGCCGACGAGTCCGGCGAGCCCGACGATCTCCCCCGGGCGCACCTGGAGGTCCAGGGCCTCGAACTCCCCTTCGCGGGAGAGCCCTTGGACCGTGAGAACCGGTTCACCGGAGGGCTGTCCGGCCGGCCGCTCGGGGAAGACGTACTCGACGGTGCGGCCCGTCATCAGGGAGACTACCTCGCTGGTCGGTGTCGACTCGGCGGGCAGCCCGCCGGCGACGGCCCGGCCGTCCTTCAGCACGGTGACCCGGTCGCCGATGCGGCGGATCTCCTCCAGGCGGTGGGAGATGTAGACGACGGCGACGCCCTCGGCGGTGAGTCCGGCGACGATCCGGAAGAGGTTGTCGACCTCGTCGGGGTCGAGGGCGGCGGACGGTTCGTCCATGACGATGAGCCGCACGTCGTGGGAGAGCGCCCGCGCCATGGACACGATCTGCTGCTGGGCGGCGGAGAGTCGGCCCACCAGCCGGGCCGGGTCGATCTCCGGGTGTCCGAGCCGGCCGAGGAGTTCGGCGGTCGCGGTCCGGGCGGCCCGGCCGCGGACGACGAATCCGGCGCTGGTGGGTTCATGGCCGAGGTGGACGTTCTCGGCGACGGACATGTGCTCCACCAGGTCGAGTTCCTGGTAGATGGTGGCGATGCCCAGCCGCATGGCGGCGATCGGCGAGCGGAGCGTGACCGGCTCGCCCTGCCAGTGGATGGTGCCGGTGTCGGGCTGGTGAGCGCCGGCCAGCACCTTGATCAGGGTGGACTTGCCGGCCCCGTTCTGGCCGAGCAGGCAGTGCACCTCGCCCGCCTGGACGTCGAGGTCGACACCGTCCAGGGCCCGGACTCCCGGGAACGACTTGGTGATGCCGGACATGCGGAGCAGCGGTGGTCGGGTTGCCATGCGGTTTCCCCTCGGCGGGCGTGCGGGCCGGTGTCAGGGCGCGGCCGGGCCAACGTTGTCAGGGCAGGGCTGTGGTGGTGGCGGTCGTGGCGGTGGCGTGCGGGGGGCGCTGTGTGGGGAGCGGTGTGGGGAGGGCGCTGTGCGGGGCGCCTGGTGCCGTGGTGCGGTGCCGGGTGCTGTCGTGTCTGGTGTGGTGGTGCGGTACGCGGTGCTTCCGGGCGGTACGTGGTGCTGCGGTGCGGTGGCCGTACGTCGGTGCGTCGGTACGTGGTGCGTGGTACGTGGTGCGGTGGTACGTCCGTGGCGGTGCGGTCGTGCGGCGGAACGGGCCGGGTGAGGAGCCGTAGTGGCGCCGTGCCGTGGAACGGTGGCGCTGTGCGGTGGTGCGGCGGTACGGGGTGCCGTGGTGCGGGTGTGCCGTGGTGCCTACGCGGGTGAGAACAGGTGGTCGCTGATGAGCCGGGCCGCGCCGATGACGCCGGCGGTGGGGCCCAGTTCGCCCAGGACGATGGGGAGGTTGCCGGTCGCCAGGGGCAGCGACTGGCGGTAGACCTGAGTGCGGATCGCGGCGAGCAGGGTGTGGCCGAGGCCGGTCACCCCGCCGCCGATCACCACCAGGCCGGGGTTGAAGAAGCTGACGAGCCCGGCGATGACCTGGCCGGTGCGGTTGCCGCCCTCACGGATCAGGTCGAGGGCGGTGGCGTCCCCGGCGGCGGCTGCGGCGGCCACGTCGGCGGCGCTGAGCGTGCCGTTCGCCTCCAGCCGGGCCGCGAGTTCCGGGGAACGCTCCTGCTGGGCGGCTTCGGTGGCGTCGCGGGCGAGGGCCGCGCCGGAGAAGTGGGCCTCCAGGCAGCCCCGGTTGCCGCAGGCGCAGGGGCGGCCGTCGGGCACGGCCTGGATGTGCCCGATGTCGCCCGCGCTGCCCGTCGTCCCGCGGTGGACCTCTCCGCCGACGACGATGCCGCAGCCGATGCCGGTGCCGATCTTGACGCAGAGGAAGTCGGCGACGGTGCGGGCGACGCCCGCGTGCTGCTCCCCCATCGCCATCAGGTTCACGTCGTTGTCGACCATGACGGGACAGCCGAGTTCCTGGCTCAGCGCCTCCCGCACGGGGAAGCCGTCCCAGCCCGGCATGATCGGCGGGGCCACCGGGACGCCCTCGGGGAAGCGGACCGGCCCGGGGACGCCGATGCCGGCGCCGTCGAACCCCTCCGCCAGCCCGGAGGCCCGCAACTTGGCCGCCATCGCGAGGACTTGCTCGAACACGGCCACCGGCCCCTCGCGCACGTCCAGCGGCTGGGTGATGTGCCCGAGGATCTCCAGTTCGGCGTTGGTGACGGCGACGTCGACCGAGGTCGCACCGATGTCGACGCCCAGCATGCGCAGACGGGGGTTGAGCCGGATGTTGTGCGAACGGCGTCCGCCGCGCGAGGCGGCCAGGCCGTCGGCCACGACGAGCTCCGTCTCCAGCAGCCGGTCCACCTCGACGGCCAGCTTCGACCGCGAGAGGTCCACCTGATCGCCCAGCTGCGCGCGGGAGTTGGGACCACCGTCGCGCAACAGGCGCAGCAGCCGGGCCTGGTGGGCGTTCGCGGGTCGGGCGGTCATGCGTCTCACGAGCCCCTCCCCGCCTCGATCGGCTGTGCGCACCGGATTCCGGCCACGTGTGCGGCCTGCTTTCGGAAGGGAACGTAGCAGCGGCTGCCGGTGCTGGGAAGAAGTCGTGCAGCAATTGCCCCCTACTTTTTCCACTCACAGGACAAAGCCGGGGAGCGCTCTCCCCGGAAGGACCGCCTTCCGGACGGCCGGGCGGCCGGGGGCCCACCCGTGGCCACCAGGGCGGACGAGAAGGTTCCGGGAGGCCGGCTCCTCCCGGACGACGGCCCCCGCAACCGCGGTGGCCTGAAACGTGTCTGTGTTCGCGAGGGCCGGATGCCCCGGGGTGCGCCATGCTCCGGGGGACGGACTGCGGTCCGGGGGGATCGATGAACGCGTGGACGGTACCGGGGTACGCCGAGTCGCTGGAACTCGGCGCGGGGGCGAGCGGCCGGGTGGTGCTGGCCGTGCACGAGGGCACCGGGGTGCCGGTGGCGGTGAAGTACCTCAGCGCGTCGCTGCGCACCCGCCCCGGCTTCGTCCACGACTTCCGCGCGGAGGCCCGGCTGCTGGGCGGGCTCGACAGCCCGTACGTGGCCGGGCTGTACGAGTACGTGGAGAGCCCGGACGGCGCGGCCATCGTGATGGAACTGGTGGACGGGGTGGCCCTGCGCGCCCTGCTGGCACGCGGGGGCCCGCTGGAGCCGGAGGCCGCGCTGACGGTGCTCAAGGGCTCGCTGCTGGGCCTGGCCGACGCCCACCGGCTGGGGGTGGTCCACCGGGACTACAAGCCGGAGAACGTCCTGGTCGGCCCGGACGGGGCCTCCAAGCTGGTCGACTTCGGGATCGCGGTGGACGCGGGGACGCGCGCCGGGGTGGCCGGCACCCCCGCCTACATGGCTCCCGAGCAGTGGCGCGGTGAGCCCGCCTCCCCCGCCACCGACGTGTACGCGGCGACGGCCACCTTCTTCGAGTGCCTGACCGGCCGCAAGCCCTACCCGGGCGAGAACCTGGCGGAACTCGCCCTGCGCCATGTCGACGCACCGGTCCCGGACGCCGAGGTGCCCGAGGCCGTCCGGTCGCTGGTCCGGCGCGGACTGGCCAAGGACCCGGCGGGGCGGCCGGGCGACGCACGGGCGTTCGTGGCGGAGATGGAGGCGGTGGCGGGCGCCGCGTACGGGCCCGGCTGGGAGGACCGCGGCCGGGGGCGGCTGGCCTCGCTGGTCGCGCTGCTGCCGCTGCTGCTGCCCTCGGCCCGTTCGGAGGCGTTCTCCGCCACGGACACCGCCCGCACCGTGCTGCGGCAGCCGCCGGGCGGTGGATGGGCGCGGGCCTGGCGGCCGAGCGGTCCGGGACTGCTGGCCGCGGCGGCGGCCGTCGTCCTGGCCGTGCTGCTGACGCAGGCCCAGCCGTCGGGCGGCGACACGGAGCGCCGGGCGGCCGAGGTCTTCGCCACCACCAGCGCCCGCCCGGGCGTCACCGCGGGCCCCACCGCGCCGGGCGCGACGGCCGGACCGGACGGGCCGGAGGGTCCGTCGGCGTCCGCCACCGCGGCCGGCGCGTCCGCCGGGCCGTCCGGCACGGCGACGGCGGCACCCGGCGGCCCGGACCCGACGGGCACCGGCCCCGCCCCGGGGACGGACCCGGGCACCGACCCCGACACGGACCCCGGCACCGGCACTCCGGGCGGCCCCGCGACCGGGCCGGGCACCCCCACCTCCCCTCCCCCGCCGCCGGACACCTCACCGGCCGCCCCCGCCGCACCGGCGGTGAAGGACATCGCCGTCTCGGAGTTCCGGCAGACCGGTGCCACCACCGCCACGACCACCGTCACGGTGGTGACGGACGGGACCGGACCGGTGTCGGTCTCCCTCAGCTGGTTCACGGGCGACGTCTCCGGACAGCCGGCCGCCCAGGACGGGCCCGCGCAGGTGGTCCGGCGCAGCGGCGCCACCCGGTACACCGTGACCGTCGAGCACGCCTTCACCACCCTCGGCTGCTACTGGACGGTGCGCGCGGCCACCTCGCCGGCGTCGGCGGACGGGGGCGCGTCGCAACAGCTCCTCACCCGGCGGTGCGACCTGCGATGACATCGGCGAACGACCCCACGCCGCGGCCCACGCCCGGAAACCCGCCCGGGGAGGACGACGACTACAGCGCCACCGTGCTGGCGAGCCACTGGATCCAGCGGCCCGGACCGGAGACGGCGATGCTCCGCGACCGTCCCGACGACCAGGGCCCCGGCCGGGACGGGACGTCCCCGGAAGCGGTCACGCCCCGGGCCGCGGACACCCGCCGCGCGGACCCCGCAGCGGCGGGCGGTGCGCCGGAGCCGTCGCCCCCCGTGCCGCCGGACCGGGTAGAGGGGACGGTGCTGCGCTTCGGCCCGGGTGTCGAGGGCGCGCCGGCACACCGCTCCTCCGGGACGCCCGTCGTCCCGGCGCTGCCCGCACCGTCCGCGCCGCCGGTGCGGCGGGGGATGCGGCGGCACGCGCTGCCCGCGGTCGTCCTGCTGTGCGTGCTGGCCTTCCTGGCCTGGCAGCGTCTGGGCCCGGACCTCGCGGTGCGGGACGTGGCGGTCACGGCCCGGCCGGCCACGGTGCGCTGCGAGGGCACCGCGGATCTCGTCGGCACCGTGACGACGAACGGCCGGCCCGGTGTGCTGACCTACCGCTGGACCCGCAGCGACGGCACCTCCTCGGGCGTGCTCCGCGAGGAGCTGCCCCGGGGCCGGACGCAGGCGCGGCTGCACCTGCTGTGGACCTTCGAGGGCCGGGGCCGCTACGAGGGGCACGCCGAGCTGCGCCTGCTGACGCCGGTCGAGCGCACGGCACGGGTGGACGTCACCTACGACTGCCGTTGATCCCGCACGACCGCCGCACGGACCCGGGGCGGCCACGACTGCCGCCGAGCCCGTGCCCGGGAGATCAGCCCTGCCCAGGAGGACGCCCTACCTTGGAGGTCGCCCTGCCCGGGAGATCAGCCCTGCCTTGGAGATCAGCCCTGCCCGGGAGGTCAGGGGCAGCGGACGACCTGTCCCGCGTAGGACAGGTTGCCGCCGAAGCCGAACAGCAGGACGGGGTCGCCGGTGCTCACCTCTCCCCGTTCCACCAGCTTGGACAGGGCGAGCGGGATGCTGGCGGCGGAGGTGTTGCCGGACTCGGTGACGTCCCGGGCGACGACGGCGTTGACCGCGCCGAGGCGGGCGGCGAGCGGTTCGATGATCCGCAGGTTGGCCTGGTGCAGCACGACGGCCGCCAGGTCCTCGGGGGCCAGTCCGGCCTTCTCGCAGGCCTGCCGGGCGATCACCGGCAGCCGGGTGGCCGCCCAGCGGTAGACGCTCTGCCCCTCCTGCGCGAAGCGCGGCGGGGTCCCCTCGATCCGCACCGCGTGGCCCATCTCCGGCACGGACCCCCACAGCACCGGGCCGACGCCGGGCTCGGCCGCCGTCTCCACGACGGCGGCCCCCGCCCCGTCACCGACGAGCACGCAGGTGGAGCGGTCCGTCCAGTCCGCCACCTCGGACATCTTGTCCGCCCCGATGACCAGCGCGCGGGTGGCCGCTCCCGCGCGCAGGGCGTGGTCGGCGGTGGCCAGCGCGTGGGTGAAGCCGGCGCACACCACGTTGAGGTCGAGGGCGGCCGGGCCGGGGATGCCGAGCCGGGCCGCGACCCGGGCGGCCATGTTGGGCGAGCGGTCGATCGCGGTGGACGTCGCCACCAGCACCATGTCGATGTCGTCGGCGGTCCGGCCGGCCGCCGCGAGGGCCTTGCCGGCGGCCTGCGCGGCCAGTTCGTCGACGGGTTCGTCGGGTCCGGCGATGTGACGGGTGCGGATGCCCACGCGGCTCGTGATCCACTCGTCGCTGGTGTCCACCATGCCCGCCAGGTCCTCGTTGGTGAGCACCCGGGCGGGCTGGTAGTGGCCGACAGCGGCGATGCGCGAGCCGATCATGGGCGGGGTCCCCTCGTCGTTCGGAAGCGGGATCCCTCAGTCTGATCAGTGACTCACGGGTACGAGTGCAGGTGAAGTGACAGGAATCGGGTCCGGGCGTTGTCGGCTTCCGCTCCCGCCGGGCGCCGGGGGCGGGAGTCCGACGGTGCGTGTGCGGACGACCACGCGGAGGCGTCCCCCGGAGACCCCCGGTCGGGCCACCGTACGGGCCCGCCACGTCCCGGTGGCCGTCGCCCGGACCGCTCCGCGGCCGACTCACCGCCCCGCACCGCCCCCTCACCCGTTCCCTCCCTCACCGGCCCGCCCGCAGGGCGCCACGACCCGGCCGTCCGCCCGGTGCGGGACAATGGACGTCCGGCGCGCGGCCCGCACGGAACGGGGAACGACCAGGACTGGGGACATGGGACGAGTCACGGAACGACGCAAGGTGCTCCGCATCCGGGACGGGGTGGTGTCCAGCCGGCCCGACACCCTGGTCGCCGAGGAGCCCCTGGAGATCCGGCTGAACGGGCGGCCCCTGGCGATCACGATGCGCACCCCCGGCGACGACTTCGCCCTGGCGGCCGGTTTCCTGGTCAGCGAGGGCGTGCTGGCCTCGGCCTCCGACCTGCGCAACATCGTCTACTGCGCGGGGGCCACCGCGGACGGCGTCAACACCTACAACCTGGTGGACGTGCAGACCGCTCCCGGTGTCCCGGTCCCGGACATCACCCTGGAACGCAACGTGTACACGACGTCGTCCTGCGGTCTGTGCGGCAAGGCGAGCCTGGACGCCGTGCGGACCACGACCCGGTGGCCGATCGCCGACACTCCCCCGCTGCGGGTCACGGCGGACCTGCTGTCGGAACTGCCCGACCGGCTGCGTGCCGCCCAGCGGGTCTTCGACCGGACCGGCGGCCTGCACGCGGCGGCCCTGTTCGACGAGGACGGCAACCTGCTGGACGTGCGCGAGGACGTGGGGCGGCACAACGCGGTCGACAAGGTGGTCGGCCGTGCCCTGCAGCAGGGCGGGCTGCCGCTGTCCCGGACCTTGCTGCTGGTGTCCGGCCGGGCCTCCTTCGAGCTGGCGCAGAAGGCGGTGATGGCCGGTGTCCCGCTGCTGGCCGCGGTGTCGGCGCCGTCGTCGCTGGCGGTCGACCTGGCCACGGAGGCGGGGCTGACGCTGGTGGGGTTCCTGCGGGGCGGCTCCATGAACGTGTACGCGGGCGAGCACCGGATCGACCTGCGGGCCCCGGCTCCCCACGGCTGACGGACCGCTCCCGCGTGGTCGTCCGCCCTCGGACGCGCCCGGCGCCCGGCCGCGTGCGGCACGCGAGCACGGCCGGCCCGGTGTCCGGCCGGCGCAGTGACCGGTCGGGGCGGTGCCTGGTCGGGGCGTGACCCGTCGGGGCGGTGCCCGGCCGGGGCAGTCACCCGTCGGGGCAGTGAACCGGCCGGGGCGGTGCGCGGGGACAGCCTGTCCCCGGCCCGGCGGCCGAGGCGCCATGGACCGGGGCCCCCTGGGCCACTAACGTCGCGAAGCGTGCCCGACGACCCCGACGACACAGCACGAGCACGGCGGCGGACGGCGACCGCGACCGGCGTGGTGCTGCTGGCCCTGGTGCTCGGTGCCGTCCTGCTCTCCGGCCCGCATCCCGACGACGGCCGGCCCGGGAGCGACGCCTGCGCACCGCGTACGGTCGCCTCCTGGTCGGCCGACGACACCCTCACCGCCGAGTTCGCCCGCTACGGCGACGACGCCATACGCACCGACGACTGGACCGGCGGCGACGGCACCCACTCGGTGCGGCTGCCGGACGGCCGGCTGCTGTGGCTGTTCTCCGACACGTTCCTGGGAAGGGTCAACGGACCGCCCAACCCGGTCGGCGAGTCGTACACCTGGCGGGAGCCCGCCGCGCCGATGGTCCGCAACTCGGCCGTGGTGATGCGCGACGGCCGCCTGGAACGGACCCTGCCCGCCCCGCTGTTCGCGGATCCGGGCCCCGACCGGTGGCGCTGGCCGGTCGCCGCCCGGGTGGAACCGCGCTCCCCCGGCTCGTCGGAGAAGGTCGTGCGGGTCCTGCTGTGGGTGCGCCGCACCGGGCCGCCCCCCTGGATCTACGGGGTGCCCACGGCCACGGAGGTGGCGACGCTCTCCCTGCCCGGCCTGCGCCTGGAGTCGGTGACCACCGTCCACGACCAGCAGCAGGTCACCGACCCGTCGCGCCGGGTGCTGTTCGGCACCACCCTGACCGAGGAGGACGGCTGGACGTACGTGTTCGGCGGGGACGACGGCCGGGCGGTGTCCCGGCCGGTCTCGCGGGCGTACGTGGCCCGGGTCCCGGAGGGCGGCCTGGCGGACCCGGCGGCCTGGGAGTTCTGGAACGGCTCGGAGTGGCAGACCCGGGCCGACCCGCGCCCGGTCCTCGGCGACGGGCGGCGCGCCGGGGTGGGCAGCGCCTTCTCCGTGGTCCGTGACGACGGGACGTACGTGCTGTTCACGATGGCGGCGGGCGCGAAGGGTCTCACCACGGTGGCGTCGTACTGGGCCTGCTCGCCGGCCGGGCCATGGCACGGGCCGGAGAAGGAGTTCACCCCCGCGCTGCCGCACGAGGGCACCGCCGCCTACAACCCCCAGACGCACCCCGAACTCAGCCGTGACGGGCGGCTGGTGCTCAGCTACGACGTCAACTGGATGGAGACGGCCGAGGCGGCGGTGATGCTCAGCCGGAACGTGGCGCTGTACCGGCCCCGGTTCCTGACGGTGCGGCTCGGCCCGGCGGGGTGACCCCGGCATCGGGCGCGTCCGCGTCGGCCTCGCGGACCTCACCGGCCAGGCGCACCTCACCGGCCTGGTGCACCGTGCCGGCCTCGCTGACCTCGCCGGCCTCCGGGTCGCGCGAGCGGCGCCCGGCGATCACCGCGCAGACCATCAGCTGCATCTGGTGGAACAGCATCAGCGGCAGCACGGCGAGCGACGCCTGCGCGCCGAACAGGACGCTCGCCATGGGCAGTCCGGCGGCCAGGGACTTCTTGGACCCAGCGAACTGGAGGGCGATCCGGTCCGCCCGGCCGAAGCCGAGCGCCCGGCCGCCGTACCAGGTCAGCAGCAGCATCACGGTCAGCAGGACGGCCTCCACGGCGAGCAGGGCGCCGAGCCGGGCGGGGCTGACCTGCTGCCAGACGCCCTGTGCGGTGCCCGCGCCGAACGCGGTGTAGACGACGAGGAGGATCGCCCCGCGGTCCACCGGGCCGAGGACGCGGCGGTGCCGGGCGACGAAGGCGCCGATCCGGGGGCGCAGCATCTGTCCGGCGAGGAAGGGCACGAGCAGCTGCGACACGATCCGCAGCACCGACTCGCCGGAGAACCCGGCCGCGCCGCCGAGCAGGGCCGCCGCCAGCAGCGGGGTGAGGACGATCCCGGCGAGGGAGGAGAAGGAACCCGCGCAGACCGCGGCGGGCACGTTGCCGCGGGCCAGGGAGGTGAAGGCGATGGAGGACTGGATGGTGGACGGGACCAGGGTGAGGAACAGCAGGCCCTGGTACAGGGGGTCGGTGAGGATGGTGGGGACGAGACCGCGGGCGGCCAGTCCGAGGACGGGGAAGAGGACGAAGGTGCAGGCCAGCACCGTGACGTGGAGCCGCCAGTGGCGGAGGCCGTCCACCACCTCGCGGGTGGAGAGGCGGGCGCCGTAGAGGAAGAACAGGGCCGCGACGGCGGCCGTGGACGCCCCCGAGGCGAGGTCCGCGGCGGTGCCCCGGGCCGGCAGGACGGTGGCGAGCGCCACGGTGGCGAGCAGCAGCAGGAGGTACGGGTCGAGCGGCATCCGGCTCGGCCGGCGCGGGCGGGTCACGGTCCTCCAGGTCTCCGGGGTGGTCGCCGTGCGGGCGGTGGACGGCACATGGGCAGCCGGCCGCGGTCGGCCGGCCTCCCCATGGTGCGCCGCGGCGCGGTGATCGGGGAACCCGCACACCGCTCTGACTGTCATCACGATCCGCGATAGCCTGGGCCGGTGTACGACCCGGGACACCTGAGGACCTTCCTGTCCGTGGCGCAGACGCTGAGCTTCACCCAGGCGGCGCGGCGGCTGGGGCTGCGCCAGTCCACGGTCAGCCAGCACGTGCGGCGGCTGGAGGAGGCCACCGGACGGCCCCTGTTCACCCGGGACACGCACGCCGTCGAGCTGACCGAGGACGGCGAGGCGATGACCGGTTTCGCCCGGCGGATCCTGGACGTGCAGGAGCAGGCCGCGCGGCACTTCGCCGGGACGCGGGTGCGCGGGCGGCTGCGGTTCGGGGCGTCGGAGGACTTCGTGCTGACCCGGCTGCCGGAGATCCTGGAACGGTTCCGGCACGATCACCCCGAGGTGGACCTGGAGCTGACGGTCGAGCTGTCGGGGACGCTGCACGAGCGGCTGGCGGCGGGCCGGCTGGACCTGGTGCTGGCCAAGCGCCGGCCGGAGGACGCCGGCGGTGAGCTGGTGTGGCGCGACGAGCTGGTGTGGGTCGGCGCCCCGGGGCTGAGGGTGGACCCGGAGCGGCCGGTGCCGTTGATCGTGTACCCGCCGCCGGGCATCACGCGGGCGCTCGCCCTGCGGGCGCTGGAGCGGCAGGGCCGGGAGTGGCGGATCGTCTGCACGAGCGGCAGCCTCAACGGGCTGGTCGCGGCGGCCCGGGCCGGGCTGGGGGTGATGGTGCACGCGCGGGGGCTGGTGCCGCCCGGCCTGGCGCGGCTGCCGGAGCGGACGGGGCTGCCGGAGCCGGGGCGGGTGGACTTCGTGGTGGCGCGCGGCGACCGCCGGACGTCCGCCCGGGACGCGGCGCAGGCGTTGGCGGGTGCCATCCTGGCGGGCGGCGACCGGCTGCACCGGGGCGGGTGACGCCCGGGGGCGGGTGGCGTGTCGAGGGCGGGCGACTCCCGGGGCGGACGGCATCGAGGGCGGGTGGCATCGACGGCAGGCCGCTTCCGTGGGGCGCCGAGCCCGCCGGGGCCCGCCGCCCTCCCACCCCCGAGCGTCAAGCGCCGGTCAACCCCGCGTACAGATTCCGTGGAGATTGCCCCCGCGATCCTTACTCAAAAGTCAGGAATCTGTCCGGCCCTTCCCCTTGTGGGTGCATTCTGAGGCGCTGACCTGCGCGGACGCGAGCGACGTTCAGGTTTCCCGCCCCCTCCCGCGCCCCGGGGAAGGTGGGGTAGCTTTCACCGCGCCGTGCCGGGGGTTCCCCCGTCGGCGCGGTGAAGGGTCCGCATCGTGCGAGTACCGGGGAGCCAGGAACGGGAGCGGCCGTGCGCGAGTTCACCAGCCCTGCGCTGGCGTTGCCCCCTCCGGTGGGCGGTCTGGCGGACGTCGTGTTCCGGTACGCGCAGGAGGACCCGTCGCGGGTCGCGCTCGGCCGCAAGGACGCCGACGGCCGGTGGCGTGACGTGACCAGCGGCGCGTTCCGTGACGAGGTGCTGGCCCTCGCCAAGGGCCTGCTCGCCCAGGGGATCCGGTTCGGTGACCGCGTCGCGATCATGTCCCGCACCCGCTACGAGTGGACGCTGTTCGACTTCGCGCTGTGGACGGTCGGCGCCCAGGTCGTGCCGCTCTACCCGACGTCGTCGGCGGAGCAGGTCCTGTGGATGCTGCACGACGCGGAGGTCAGCGCGGCGGTCGTGGAGCACGAGGACCACGCCATGACGATCGCCACCGTCATCGACCGGCTGCCCGGGATGCGGCGGCTGTGGCAGCTCGACGCGGGTGCGGTGCAGGAGTTGTACGAGGCGGGCGCCCCGCTCGACGACGAGGTCGTGCACCGCCACCGCCGGGCCGTCACCCCCGACTCGGTGGCGACCGTGATCTACACCTCCGGCACCACGGGCCGCCCGAAGGGCTGCGTGCTCACGCACGGCAACTTCATGTTCGAGGCGGACACCGTCATCGAACGCTGGGAGCCGGTGTTCCACTCCCGCCGGGGCGACGAGGCGGCGACGCTGCTGTTCCTGCCGCTCGCGCACGTCTTCGGGCGGATGGTACAGGTGGCCGCGATCCGCGGGCGGGTCAGGTTCGGCCACCAGCCGCAGCTCAACGCGGCGGCGCTGATGCCGGACCTGGCCGCGTTCCGGCCGACGTTCTTCCTGGCCGTGCCGTACATCTTCGAGAAGGTGTTCAACGCGGCGCGGCGGAAGGCGGAGCGGGAGGGCAGGGCGGGGGCGTTCGAGAAGGCGGTCGAGGTGGCCGTGCACCACGCCGACGCGACGGAGGCGAAGGGGTGGGGCACCGGGCCGGGGCCCTCGGCGGCGCTGCGCGTGCAGCACCAGCTGTTCGACAAGCTGGTGTACGGGAAGCTGCGGGCCGCGATGGGCGGGCGGATCCGGCACGCGATGTCGGGCGGTTCGGCGATGGACCGGCGGCTCGGGCTGTTCTTCGCGGGGGCGGGCATCCACGTCTACGAGGGCTACGGCCTGACCGAGTCGACGGCGGCGGCCACCGCCAACCCGCCGGAGCGGACCCGCTTCGGCACCGTGGGACGGCCGGTACCGGGCGTGTCGGTGCGCCTGGCCGACGACGGCGAGATCTGGCTGAACGGCGACAACGTCTTCCAGGGGTACCTCAACAACCCCGGGGCCACGCACGAGGTGCTGCGCGACGGCTGGCTGGCCACCGGCGACCTGGGTTCCCTGGACGAGGACGGCTACCTCACCATCACCGGCCGCAAGAAGGAGATCCTGGTGACCTCCGGCGGCAAGAGCGTCTCACCGGGGCCGCTGGAGGAGCGGGTGCGGGACCATCCGCTGGTGAACCAGTGCATCGTCGTCGGCAACGACCGCCCGTACGTGGCGGCGCTGATCACCCTGGACCCGGAGGCCGTGGAGCACTGGCTGGCCATGCGGGGCAAACCGGCCCTGCCGGCCGCCGAGTTGGTGCAGGACGCCGACCTGGAGGCGGAGGTGCGCAGGGCCGTGGTGGCGGCCAACACCCTGGTCTCGCAGGCCGAGTCGATCCGCACGTTCCGCATCCTGGCGCAGCCGTTCACCGAGGAACACGGCCTGCTCACACCCTCGTTGAAGCTGAAGCGCAAGGCCATCGAGAAGGCGTACACCGAGGAGGTGGAGGCGTTGTACCACGCGTGAATTGTGCGGTCCGGAATGCACGGCGGGGTGTGATCGTTGAGGATGGGGCTGTTCACCGTCCACAACCGAAGGATCGAGAGCTCGTGAGCAAGGTCCCCCCGATCGTCCTGAACAACGGCGTGGAGATGCCCCAACTGGGCTTCGGCGTCTGGCAGGTTCCGGACGCCGAGGCCGAGACGGCCGTGGCGACGGCTCTGGAGGCGGGCTACCGCAGCATCGACACCGCGGCCGCCTACGGCAACGAGGAGGGCACCGGCAGGGCGATCGCACGGTCCGGCGTGCCCCGCGAGGAACTGTTCGTCACCACCAAGGTGTGGAACAGCGACCAGGGCTACGACGCGACGCTGCGCGCCTTCGACGCGTCGGTGTCGAAGCTGGGCCTGGACCACGTGGACCTGTACCTCATCCACTGGCCGACCCCGGAGCGCGACCTGTACGTCGAGACGTACCGGGCGTTCGAGAAGCTGTACGCGGACGGCCGGGTCCGCGCCATCGGTGTGTCCAACTTCCTGCCCGAGTACCTGGACCGGCTCGCGGACGAGGCGTCGGTGGTCCCGGCGGTGAACCAGATCGAACTGCACCCGCACCTGCAGCAGCACGCGGCGCGCGAGTACCACGCCGAGCGGGGCATCGCCACGGAGGCGTGGTCGCCGCTGGGCCAGGGCAAGGGGCTGCTGGAGGTGCCGGCCATCGTGGCGATCGCGCGCAAGCACGAGCGCACACCGGCCCAGGTGGTGCTGCGTTGGCACCTCCAGCTGGGCAACGTGGTGATCCCGAAGTCGGTGACGCCGTCGCGGATCCGGGAGAACTTCGACGTGTTCGACTTCTCCCTGGACGCGGAGGACCTGGCCGCGATCAGCGCGCTGAACGAGGACCGGCGCCTGGGCCCGGACCCGGCCCGCCTGAACGGCGCCTGAGCAGGACCGCACCCGGCCCGCCCACGACGGCCTCCCCGCTCCCGCACTCCGCGGGCCGCGGGGAGCCCGTCGCGCGTCCGGTCCGGGAGGCGCGACGCGCGGGCCCGGCACGGACAGGGGCCCACGCGCGGCGCGCGGCCCGTCCGGCCGGGAGGGACCGGCGGGTCGGGCCGCGCCGGGGCCGCCCGCCGTCCCGCCCCCGGTGCGCCGCTCAGGCGGGCAGCTTCAGGTCCACCACGAAGGCGATCTCGACGGCCTGGCCGGGGAAGGTCAGTTCGGTGACCCCGAAGACGGTGCTGGCCGGCCGGTGGTCACCGAAGTAGGCCGGATTGCCCCGCATGATCTCCTCGGAGTTCCGCTGCAGGTCCACCACGTACAGGGTCTGGGAGACGACCTGGTTGCGGGTGGCGCCGAAGTGGTCCAGCACCTTGTCCAGGTTGACGTAGGTCAGCCGGAGCTGGGCGGCGAAGTCGTCGGCGTGGAGGAACTCGCCCGCGTCGCTGAGCGAGAGCTGGCCGGAGACGTGGATCAGGTCGCCGGACCTGACCGCCTGGGAGTAGCCGAACGCGCTCTCGGCCGGCACGCCGTGGTTGTAGACATCGTTGGTGGTCATGGGGATCGCCTCTCCTGGTGACAGGTCACTCTCTTGCGGTGACTCGGAAACCATAGGAGAGTGACGGCTGACCTGGAAGAACGCACTTTTTCGTAACCGAGGAACCTCATGGTGACCAAGCAACGGCTCGAGGACCTGCCGGCGGACGCGGACCTCAGGCGCGCGGACTCCCTGGCGCGGGAGATCTTCTCCGACGTCGCCAACAAGTGGGCGCTCCTGATCATCGAGGCGCTCGGCGACCGCACTCTGCGCTTCAGCGAGCTGCGGAACGAGGTCGAGGGCATCAGCCACAAGATGCTCACCCAGAACCTGCGCATGCTGGAGCGCAACGGCCTGGCCGAGCGCACGGTGCACCCCACGGTGCCGCCGAAGGTCGAGTACACCCTCACCGGGGCGGGCCGGGCCCTGCGCACCACGGTCGACGCCATCTGCGGCTGGACCCACGAGCACCTCGGCCACATCGAGGCCGCGCGGCACCGCTTCGACGGTTAGAGCGAGGCCGCGCGGCACTGCTCCCGGCGGCCGAGGGGCACGGCGTCCGCACCGCGCCCGGCGGCCGAGGAGCGCGGCGTCCGCACCGCGCCCGGCAGCCGAGGAGCGCGGCGTCCGCACCGCTCGACCGCCGGGAGCACGCGGCACCGTGTTCGACGCGCCCTCGGCCCGCCCCCGGTCCCCCTCGTCGTCCGTCCACGCACCCGGTCCCGCTCGGTCCGCGCGGCGGCGGAACCGCATGCCTACACCGGCCGGACGGCGGTGTGGACCGTGTGGGCCGCCAGGACGAAGACGTCCGGACGGCGGTGGACGCTCGCCGGGTCGTCGGGGTCGAGGAGACGGTCGAGGGTGGCGCGGTCCTCGGCGTCCAGGTCCTCGGCAAGGGTCTCCCGGGTCCGGGTGAGGGTGGCGGCGACGTAGGCGCGGGCACGGTCGGTGGTGGGAGCGGGCAGGTCCAGGAGGAAGGTGCGGGTGCGGGTGTGGTGGAGCCCGGCGGCCACCAGCAGCGCGGGCCAGTCCTCGGTGGCGGCGACCGAGCCCGGCAGGTCGGCGCGCATCCGGGTGAACCAGTCCTGCTCGACCGCGTCGATCCGGGCCTGGAGACCGGGCCGGCCGAAGCCGATGTCGCGGGGCAGGAACCGGGCGGGCAGCCCGCCCTCCATCACCGCGAGGGTGCCGCCGGGCGCGAGCCGGGCCGCGAGGGCGGTGAGCGCGCCGGCCTGGTCGCCCAGGTGGTGCACACTGCGGCTGGCCCACAGCAGATCGGCCGGGTAGTCCAACTCGTCCAGCACTTCCGGGAGTTCACCGGTGAGCGTGCTGAAGCGGTCGGCGGCCCCGTGCCGGGCGGCCCGGTCCCTGGCCCGTTCCAGCAGGGGCTCGGAACCGTCCACGGCGACGATCCGGGCCCCCGGGAAGGTCTCGGCGAACAGGGTGGAGATGACGCCGGGTCCGCTGCCGGCGTCGACGACGAGTCCGGGCTCGGTGACCTCCTTCGCCAACCAGCCGAGCGCCCGCTCGTACAGCGGCGTGAACAGCTCCGCCTGCGATTCGAGGAGCGGGGCCAGCTCGGCCCAGTCGATGTCGGCGTGGTCGTGACCGTGGGCGTGGTGGTGCCCGCCGTGACCGGGCGCGTCGTGACGGTCCGGGTCGTGCGGGCCGGGGATGTGGTGGCCGGGGACGTGGTGGTCGGGGTGGTGATCGTGCGCCATGGGGTCAGCCTCTCCGCTCGGGTGCCCCCAGGGTGCGGTGACGCACCGGATTGCGGCAAACACTGTTGCCACTCCCGCAAGCCGGCCCGGCTCGGAGCGGCCCTCCTCGCGGACGCCGCCGTCGCCCGGTCCTGGGCGCGGAGGACCACGCCGTCGCCCCCTCCCGGCGTCGGTCCCCCGCCTGGTCTACTTCGTGACCTTGATCCCCTCCAGCTCGGTGGACTCCGGCGCCAGGATCGCGAACCAGTCGTAGGGGGAGTTCTCGATGCGATGAAGGACGGGGACCCCGGCGTTCACCTCGGCGTTCACCTCGGTGTCCGCTGACGTACGGCCGACCGTGGTGGAGGTGCCGTCCTTCCACGTGCAGGTGACCTCCCGGGCGTTCTTGGCGACGTGGGCGTAGACCAGGCGCGCGGCGGCCGTGTCGTCCCCCGGGAGCAGGAGCTGCGAGGCGGTCCCGTACTCGCCGCCGGTCAGGGCGTCGCCCTCGGACACCACCCAGTTCAGGAGCTGAGTGGTACTCGCCTCCTCACCGGTGACCCGGTACACGAAGTGCGCGACCTTGCCCACCAGGTCGGAGGCCGAGGAGACGTCCTGCGGCTGCTCGCCGAACTTCGCCATGGCCGCCAGGGCGGCCCGGGCCTCCGCCGTGTCCGCCGGAGCCTCCCACACGTCGATGTACACCCTCCACGGCACTCCCGCGTCGGTGCCGCTCGCCAGGGTCGTCCGCATGGGCGGCTCGGGTGCCTCGGGGGTGGTGGCCGGCCGGCTCGCCGGCGAGACCTCCGACACGACCTCCCGGCCCCTGTCACCGGACAGCCCGTTCAGCGCCAGAGCCCCTGTGGAGCCGGCCAGGACCAGGGCGGTGGTCGCCATGACCGCCCGGCGACGGGCCCTGCGGCGGCGGCCACCGCGGATCAGTGCCTGGGCGGGGGCCGTGCCGATCGTCACCTCGTCGGTCGCGTCGGCCAGCAGGAAGGCGATGTCGTGCTGTGTCATGTCGGGGTCCGTCTCCCAGTCCGCGCTCTTCACTTCCGTCCTCCCTGCGTCACTGTCTCCACCCGTCCCCATGCGGCGCGCAGCTTCGCGATCCCCTTGGCCGCGTTGCTCTTCACCGTGCCGACCGAACAGCCCATCGCCTCGGCCGTCTGGGTCTCGGTGAGGTCCTCCCAGTAGCGCAGGACCACTGCTTCCCGCTGTCGTGCCGGCAGTTCGGCCAGCGCCTTCAACAGCGCGTGACGGTCGTCGGCCTGCGCGATCCGGTCACCGGTGTCGGCCACCTCGGGTGCCGGGCCCGCGTCCCCGCTCCTGGGCGCCAGGAACTCCCGCAGCTTCCTCCGGTGTCTGCGGGCATGCGTGTTGATCATCACGCGTCGCACATACGCCTCGGGGGCGTCGGCCGAGGCGACCCGGTGCCAGGCCACATAGACCTGTTCCAACGTCGACTGGACCAGATCCTCCGCGGCGTGCTGCTCACCCGTGAGCAGAAATGCCGTGCGCATCAGGCGTGGCCAGCGGCCGACGACGAAATCGTGGAACTCTTCGTCCCCGGCCTGCTTTCGCACTCCCATGAGCACCTCCCTCCTGGATGCTCAAGAGAGTCCGCGCGAGGCCGGGACCGTTGCCTCACCGAGCAATCTTCGCCCCGGCACCTCCGACCGAGCGTCACCGTGCTCGCCGGGAGCCACTGGTCGCCTCGCGGCCGCCTCGGGAGGACGGGACGCAGAACACCGGCCCAGGGCCGTGATCCGTCTCGGCGCCCCACCGGGTACGGCGCCTGCTCAGACCTCCTTGCGGAAGGCGCGCAGGTGGAACACCGGGTCCGGGCGGGTCCGGTCCTGGTCCGGCAGGCGGGACAGCCGGTCGGCGAAGCCGTCGGCGTGGGGGTCGCCGGGCGGCAGGGTGACGAACCAGCCGCGGCGCAGGTCGGCGATGGTGCGGCGGGGGCTGCGGCCCTGGCCGTGACCGGTGAATCGGCCCTGTCCGGCCGGCCGGAGCCCCAGTCCGGCGGCGTGCGCCGTCACGTCCTCGGGACCGTCGTGCACCGGGCTGGGCGGCCGGGCGGCGAGGACGGCGTCGATGTCACTGCCGACGTTGTGGGAGGCCGCCTTGCCCACGGTGGTGACCCAGACACCGCCGGGCCGCAGCACGCGCGCGCACTCACCGATCACCCGGCGCACCTCGCCCGGCCCGGCCAGCAGGTGCAGCAGCCACACGCTGACCACCGCGTCGACCGAGGCGTCGCGCACCGGCAGCCGCCGGCTGTCGCCGCGCACCACGGCGCCGGGGAGGCGGGCGGCGGCCCGGCGGGTCATGGCGGGGGCGAGGTCGACGCCCGTGACACGCAGCCCGGGGCGGGCGGCGGCGAAGCGCCGGGTGACGATGCCGGTGCCGCAGGCCACGTCGAGCAGGTCACGGGTGCCGTCCGGGAGCAGGGCGAGCACGGCCTCGGCCGCGGCGCGGGCCCTGGGCTCACCGCCGCGCGAGGCGTCGTACCGTCCGGCTTCCTCGTCGTAGTCGAGCACGCACCTCAGTGTGCCCCGTGGGCGGGCGCGAGGTCCTGTACTCGGCGGGCCAGTTCGAGGTCCTTCTCCGTGACGGCGCCGCCCGCGCTGTGGGTGTGCACGGACAGGGCGACGGTGTTGTAGCCCAGGGTGAGGTCGGAGTGGTGGTCGAGCTCCTCCTGCACCTGGGCGATGTGCACGACCATCGCCGTGGCGGCGGTGTGCGAGGCGAGCCGGTAGGAACGGGTGAGGCGGTCCCCGTCGTGGGTCCAGCCCGGCAGCTCGGCGAGCCGGTTCTCGATCTCCTCGGGCGACAGCGGTTCGACGGGCATGGACGTGCTCCTTCGCTGGTCGGATCGGCCGCTCACGCCCGCTGGGGGCGCGCCCTCAGCCTGCCACAGGGGGCGACGGGGGTCCCGTGGGTACGCGTACGGGTCCCCGGGGTCCGTGCCGTCGGTTACCGTCGCCGGATGGCCACCGTCCCGCCCGCGTCCGCCGCCTTCCCCTCCCCTCCTCCTTCCCGTGCCGAGGGGGTCGGTCCGCTGCTGCGGGCCTGGCGGGAACAGCGGCGCGTCAGTCAGCTGGAACTGGCCCTGCGGGCCGGTTCGTCCGCACGGCACATCAGCTTCGTCGAGACCGGCCGCGCCCGGCCAAGCGAGGAGATGTTGCTGCGGCTGGCCGGGCACCTGGAGGTCCCCGTACGGGAGCGCAACGCGCTGCTGCTGGCGGCCGGTTACGCGCCCCGCTTCCCGGAGACCCCGTTGGACGACCCGGCGCTGGGCGCGCTCCGCGAGGGCATCGAGCGGCTGATCGGGGGCTTCGAGCCGTATCCGGCGCTGGTGGTGAACGCCCTGTACGACGTCGTGGCGGCCAACCGCGGGGTGCTGGAGCTGATCGAAGGGGTGCCCGCGACACTGCTGGAACCGCCGCTGAACGCTATGCGGCTGACCCTGCACCCGGAGGGTCTGGCGCCCCGGATCCGCAACCTGCGCCAGTGGCGGGGCCACCTGCTGGGGCAGATGGAGCGGCAGGTCGCGCTGCGCCGTTCGGCGCCCCTGCGGGCCCTGTACGAGGAGGTGGCGGCGTACCCGGTGCCGGAGGCCGGCGGGACGTGCGAGGAGGCGGTGGCGTACGTCGCGCTGCCGCTGCGGATCGAGCACCGGGGCCGGACGTTGTCGTTCGTGTCGTCGATCTCCACCTTCAACACGCCGATGGACGTGACCGTCGCCGAGCTGGCCGTGGAGACGCTGCTCCCGGCCGACCCGGCGACGGCGAAGTACCTTCAGTCGCGTGTCGCCTGACGGCCCCTCAGCGCCAGGTGCTGGAGCACCGCGAACCCGGCCACCACCAACGCCTGCAGGACGATCCAGACCGCGCCGGTGGTGGTGGGGGTGAGCCACAGGAAGAGGGCGGCCAGACTCACCGCGGACCAGGCGAGGTTGGCCTCCACGACCGCGCGCACCCCGGGGGCGGACGGGTGGTCCCGGGAGGCGAGCAGGGCGACCGCGGCGGCGTACACGGCGAGGAACACGCCCAGTACGAGCAGCAGTCGGGCGTCGACACCGAGGAGGCGACCGACCGGGCCGGACAGGGCCAGGTAGGCGAGCGCGTTGACTCCCGTGACGACCGCGTCCAGGGCCAGGAAGCGGCGCAGCACGGACTGCGGCACGGAGGTGCGGGCGAGCGCGGCGATCTGGGGCGCGGACATGGGGCATCACTCTCCGTCATGTGGCGGTGGGCGGTGGGCCGGGTCCCGGGCCGGAGTGCGCCGGCCCGGGACCCGGTGCGTCCACGATGGCGCCCGGGCGGCACCCCGGTCGATTACCCGCGAGGTAAAGGGCCAGGTCGGGACGGGGCCGCGGCACCGGCCGAACCCGTCCGGCGGCCGGTGCCGTGAGAGTGCGGCCGGGACGTGACAGACTGACCGCATGCGTGGGCACGTGGGAGAGGCGTGGCGTGAGTGAGCGGCGAGCCGCCCCCACCGTGGGCCAGGTGGTGCTGGGCAGGCGACTCCAGGAACTGCGGGAAGCGGCCGGTCTGGGACGCGACGAGGCGGCCCGGGTGCTGCGGGTGGCACCGGCGACCGTGCGGCGGATGGAGACGGCGGACGTGGCACTGAAGGTGCCCTACGTCCAGATCCTGCTGGACGCCTACGGGGTGCCCGAGCAGGAGGCGGTCACCTTCGTCGAACTGGTGGAGGAAGCGAACCGGCCCGGCTGGTGGCAGCGCTACCACGACGTGCTGCCGGACTGGTTCAGCCTGTACGTGAGCCTGGAGGGCGCCGCCCGGGTCATCCGGTCCTACGAGCCGCACTTCGTGCCGGGGCTGCTGCAGACGGAGGACTACGCGCGCGCCGTGCTGGAGGCGGGGACCATCGGCACGGAGGGGCCGGAGACGGTGGAGCGGCACGTCGCGCTGCGCATGGAACGCCAGCGGCTGCTGGACCGGCCGGATCCGCCCCACCTGTGGGTGACCATGGACGAGACGGTGCTGCGGCGGCCGGTGAGCGTCGACGGCCGGGTGATGCGCGAGCAGCTGGACCGGCTGTTGGAGCTGTCCGAGCGCGACCGGATCACCCTCCAGGTCATGGAGTTCGCCGGGGGGCCGCACCCGGGCACGTACGCGCCGTTCTCCCTGTTCCGGTTCGCGGAGCCGGAGTTGCCGGACATGGTGTTCACCGAGTACCTGACGGGCGCGCTGTACCTGGACTCGCGGACCGAGGTCGCGGTGCACCTGGAGGTGCTGGACCACATGACGGCCCGCGCCGCGACGACGGAACGCACCCGGGAACTGCTGCGGGTGTGGCGCAAGCGCCACTGAGCCACCGCGGCACCGAGTCCCTGCGGCACTGAGTCACCGCGGCACTGCGCCACTGCGCCACTGCGCCACTGCGCCACTGCGCCACTGCGCCACTGCGCCACTGCGCCACTGCGCCACTGCGCCACTGCAGCACTGAATCACCGCGTCCCGGTCCCGCGACCGCCAGTGATCCATCACGTCAGGGCCGGCGAGCTCCGCTGCGCACCGGGCGCGGCGGCCACGCGCACGCCGGCCCGCCGCGCCCGGTGACCGGTGCCCGGTCCCTCCCCCTCCGCCACCGGTCCGCGGCGGGTGGGGCGCCCGGTCAGGAGGCGCCGCCCCGGCGGTCGCCGGAGGCCCCGCCGGTGCCGTCGGTGTCGTCGTCGACGATCTCCGCGTCCACCACCCCGTCGTCGTCCCGGGACGACGACGGACCGTCGTCCGCGCCGGTGTCCGAGGCGCCTTCCTGCGCGGTGCCCGCGCCCGCCGGGCCGCCGGACTGCTCGGCGCCGGCGTACATCGCCTGGCCCATGCGCTGGCTGACGGCGGCGAGCCTCTCCACGCCGGTGCGCAGGGCGGCGGTGTCGGCGTTCTCCTCCAGCTGCCGCTTGAGGTCGGCGATCGCGCTCTCCACCTCGGTCCTGGTGTCGGCGGGCACCCGGTCGGCGTTGTCGGTCAGGAACCGCTCGGTCTGGTAGACGAGTTGCTCGGCCTGGTTGCGGGTCTCGGCGGCCTCGCGTCGGGCCCGGTCCTCCTCGGCGTGCTGCTCGGCCTCGCGCATCATGCGGTCGATGTCGTCCTTGGGCAGGGCGGATCCGCCGGTGACGGTCATCTTCTGCTCGCGGCCGGTGGCGAGGTCCTTGGCGGAGACGTGCATGATGCCGTTGGCGTCGATGTCGAACGCCACCTCGATCTGCGGGACACCGCGCGGGGCGGGCGGCAGACCGGTGAGGTCGAAGACGCCGAGCTTCTTGTTGTAGGCGGCGATCTCGCGTTCGCCCTGGTAGACCTGGATGCCGACGGAGGGCTGGTTGTCGGCGGCCGTGGTGAAGATCTCCGAACGCCGGGTGGGGATCGTGGTGTTGCGCTCGATCAGCTTGGTCATGATGCCGCCCTTGGTCTCGATGCCCAGGGACAGCGGGGTGACGTCCAGGAGCAGCACGTCCTTGACGTCGCCGCGCAGCACGCCCGCCTGGAGGGCGGCGCCGACCGCGACCACCTCGTCGGGGTTGACGCCCTTGTGCGGGTCCTTGCCGGTGAGTTCGCGGACCAGGTCGGTGACGGCGGGCATCCGGGTGGAGCCGCCGACCAGGATGACGTGGTCGATGGCGCCCAGCTTCACGCCGGCGTCCTTGACGGCCTGGTGGAAGGGGGTCTTGCAGCGTTCCAGCAGGTCCTCGGTGAGTTCCTGGAACTGGGCGCGGGTGAGCTTCTCGTCCAGGTGCAGGGGGCCCTCGGCGGAGGCCGTGACGTAGGGCAGGTTGATGGTCGTCTCGGTGGACGAGGACAGTTCGATCTTGGCCTTCTCGGCGGCCTCCCGCAGCCGCTGCACGGCCATCTTGTCCTGCAGGAGGTCGATGCCGTACTGGCCCTTGAACCGCTTGGCGAGGTGTTCGACGAGGCGCTGGTCCCAGTCGTCGCCGCCGAGCGAGGTGTCGCCGTTGGTGGCCTTGACCTCGATGACGCCGTCGCCCATCTCCAGCAGCGACACGTCGAAGGTTCCGCCGCCGAGGTCGAAGACGAGGACGGTCTCGTTCTCCTTGTCGAGGCCGTAGGCGAGGGCCGCCGCGGTGGGCTCGTTGATGATCCTGAGGACCTTCAGCCCGGCGACCTCCCCGGCCTCCTTGGTGGCCTGGCGCTGCGTGTCGTCGAAGTACGCCGGCACGGTGATCACGGCGTCGGTGACGTCCTCGCCGAGGTAGGACTCGGCGTCCCGTTTGAGCTTCTGCAGCACGCGGGCGGACAGCTCCTGGGCCCGGTAGCGGGACCCGTCGACCGAGCCCTCCCGCGGGAACCGCCATTCCGGGTCCCCCATGTGCCGCTTGACCGAGCGGGCGGTGCGCTCCACGTTGGTGACGGCCTGCCGTTTGGCGACCTCACCGACCAGTACCTCGCCGTTCTTGGCGAACGCCACGACGGACGGGGTGGTGCGCGCGCCCTCCGCGTTGGCGACGACGGTGGGCTCACCGCCCTCCAGGACGGCCACCACCGAGTTCGTGGTCCCCAGATCGATCCCGACCGCACGTCCCATCGCCGTTTCCTTCCGTCGGAGCGCCTGCCGTCCGGGTTCCTCCCCCTCCAGCCCAAAACCTGAGGGGGTCCTTGTCAATGGGGCGTCCGGTTCAGGGGCGGCGCGCGGGGACCGCGTCGCGCAGTTCCACGGCCCCGCGGGGGCGGTCGGTGACCAGGACGTCGACCCGCGGATCGGCGAGGAAGGCGCACAGGGGCGCGTCGTCGTTGACCGTCCACACCATGGTGAACAGGCCGTTGCGGGCGGCCTCGCGCAGTACCGTCGCGCGGGCCAGACGCTGGTGCACGGCGACGCCGTGGGCCCCGCAGGCACGGACCCGGCGCAGGGGCAGCAGCTCGCTCAGCCGGGTCGCCACCAGGCGGCGCCGGCCCACCTCACGGCCGTCCCGGCCGAGGGACAGCAGGGTGCGCACCCCGGGGAAGGCGCCGGCGACGATGGCGACGGACCGGTCCTCCAGCGAGGTGGCGACGCAGCCGTCCGCGCCGAGCAGGGTGACCGCCCGGTCCATGAGTTCGCGCTCGTGGCCGGTCTCCTTGAGGTCGAGGTGGGCCACGAGCCGGCCGGCGATCAGGGCCAGGACGTCGTCGACGACGGGCACCGGACGGCCGGTGAGGGCGTCGAGCCGGGCACGGGTCAGGGCGGCCACCGGGGGGCCGGTGCCGCCCGCGCGGGCGTCGTGGTGGACGACGAAGACTCCGTCGGCGGTGCGTCGGACGTCGATCTCGACGTACTCGGCGCCGGAGCGCAGGGCGTCCTCGTAGGCCGCCCAGGTGGCGGGGGCGGCCCGTTCGCTGCCGCCGCGGTGGGCGGAGACGGCGGGGCGTGGCGGCATGGCGGTGGTCGGCTCCCGGAGGGGGACGTGCCGCAGGCCGCCCCGGGCGGGGCGGCCTGCGTGCGGTGCGGCAGCGGTCCGGTCAGGCCAGCTTCGCCGTCAGGCTGATCTCGGTGCCCTTCAGCGCCTGGCTGACCGGGCAGTTCACCTTGGCGTCCTCGGCGGAGGCCTGGAAGGCCGCCTCGTCCAGGCCGGGGACGGTGCCCTCCACGGTGAGGTGGATGGCGGTGATGCCCTCGCCGGGCACGAAGGTGACGTCGGCGGCGGTCGTCAGGCGGGTGGGCGGGTTGCCGGCCTTGTCGAGGATGTTGGAGAAGGCCATCGAGAAGCAGCTGGCGTGCGCGGCCGCGATGAGCTCCTCGGGGCTGGTCTTCCCGTTCGCCTCCTCGGCGCGCGAAGCCCAGGTGACGGGCTGGTCGGCGATGCTGCCGGAGGAGTCGAAGCTGACGACACCGTTGCCCTGGAAGAGGTTGCCTTCCCAAACGGTGTGTGCGGAGCGCGTGGCTGCCATGACGCCATCCTTTCGGAATGTCCTGCGGTGTGTCCGGTGGTGCTCTGTCCGGGGCCCCCGGTCCCCGGGTGCCCTCCCCCATCCGATCACATCACCGGCCAACTCACCCGGAGGACGGGCCCCCTGATGGCTTCCGGCGGCCGGTGCGTCCCGGGCGGGACCGGCCGCCGGCCCCGTCGGTCCGTCCCCGTCCGGGGCCGGACCGGGCGGGACGGTGTGGCTCAGGCCGCGTGCTCCCGGCCCGGGGCCGCCGGTGACGCGGTGCCGTCGGCCTCCGCCAGCCAGCGGCGCAGCACCCGGTGGACCTCCTCCGCGCCGCGCAGTTCGGCGCCCTCGGGCACCGGCGGGGTCAGCGTCAGCGGTGACAGCAGGAAGGGCCGGGACTGGGCGCCGCCGAGGCCGCCGTGCGAGCCGATCTGCTCCTCGAAGGCGTGGACCTCGCCGGTGGCGGGGTCGTGGAAGGAGTTGACCATGATGTCGGCGGTGTGCGGGAAGGAGTGGGTACGGCGCACGACGTCGGCGGCGCCGGGACCGAAGGCGGCCAGCGGGCCCGGGTCGTCGTCGAGCCGGTCGAGGGGGACCTCGGCGCCGTGCGGGCCGAGGACGACCCCCCCGTGGCGTTCGCTGCGCACCAGGAGGAAGCCGATGCCGGGGTGGTTGGCGAGGGTCGGCAGCAGGGCGGGGTAGCGGGCGTCGATCTCCTCCTTGCTCATCCGGTGCGGCACGTCCGGGAAGGACACCAGGCCGAGGTTGCCGGAGGCCAGCACGATCGGCTCGTCGCGGCGGGTGGGCCGGTACTGCTCGACGCCCTCCTCGACGGGCCGGCGCAGCGCGGCGCGGACGGCCGCGCGGGCCTCGGCGCCGCTGTGGGTACGGCCGGCCCGGCGCGGCACCGGCAGGCCGCAGCCCGCCCGCACCAGGTCGCCGAGGGTGAGGCCGTAGCGGGAGCGGAAGGTCTCGCCCGGGCTCTGCCCGTGGTCGGACAGGACGACGATGCGGTAGGGGCGGGGGGCGTGCTCCGCCACGTTCTCGATCAGGGCCAGGGCGCGGTCCAGGCGCTCCAGCACCTTGGCGGTGTCCCGGCCTCTCGGGCCGGAGTGGTGGGCGACCTCGTCGTAGGCCACCAGGTCGGCGTAGACGGACGTGCGGCCGGCGAGCAGGTCCCCGGTCACCGCGGCGACCACCACGTCCCGCTGGACGACGGTCGCGAAGGCCCGCACGAACGGGTAGAGGCCGCCGCGGGAGACGCGCGGGCGCTGCCCGGACCAGCGGGCCCGGGTGGACTGGACGATCTCGCGCCCGACCTCGGCGACGAAGGACAGGGCGGTGCGCACGGCGTTGGCCGGGTCGGAGAAGTACGCGAAGTAGCCCGCCCGGGAGCGGGTGCCCGGGGCCCGGCGGCGAGTGGCGATGGACAGCACCAGGGCCTGCTGGTCGGCGCCGCCGCCGAACAGGTTGCCGCGGCTGGCGCCGTCGTCGGCGAGCAGGCCGGGGTGCCCGGCGTGGGCGGCGGCGCGGCGTTCGAGTTCGGCGGCGCTGGTGGGGCGGTTGCAGACCATGACCTCCCGGCGTTCCTTCTCGTACCAGCGGAAGGCGGGGACGTCGTGGTTGCTGCCGTGCAGGACGGCGAGCTGGGTGGCGCCGGTCTGGCTGGACCAGTCGGTCCGCCACGGTATGAGCCGGTGGGTGGGGCGGGCGCCGGGTGCGGGAACCGGAGCCGCCCCGCCTGCCGTACCGGTCGCAAGGCCACCGGACGTGCCAGGAGCCGGGCCGTCGGCCGTGTCGGGTGCCGTGTCGGGTGCCGCGCGGTCGGCCGTGTCGGGTGCCGTGCCGTCGGTCGCGGCGGGTGCCGTGCCGTCGGTCTGGTCGGGGACGGTGCCGAGCCAGCGGGCGACGGTCGGCATCAGGCCCCGCCGGACGGCGTCCACCAGCACGTCGTGACCGACGCCGTCCAATTGCAGGAAGACGGTGCCGGGGGTGGCGGGGGCCGGGCCGGTGGAGCGGCGGCGCCGGTCGGCCAGCCGGTAGAGGCGGCGGCGGTAGGCGTCGTCGTCGCGCACGGCGAGGGCGGCGCCGGTGGCGGAGGCGACGGCGGACATCACCGCGGCGACCACGACCGCGGTCTCCGGGGCGGCGGACCCGCGCTCGACCGGGTTGAGCCACAGCGCCAGCCACAGCAGCCCGCCGTTGAGGAAGAACACCAGCAGGCCGAGCACCAGCGCGGGCACGAGCAGCAGCAGCCGCACCAGCCGGGGCCACACCAGGGCCGACAGCAGACCGAAGGCACCGGCGCCCAGCGCGGCGGTCACCGCGATGTCGGTGGCGCTGCCGCCGTCCGCGGAGCGCAGCCGGAAGTCCGGCAGCAGTCCGGCGAGCAGCAGCATGGTGAGGGTGGAGACCACCCACACGGCGACGCTCCGCCCGATCTGACTGGCGACCCGTCGCCACCGCACGTCGCCCACGCCCCGCCACACCTCGCGTCCCCGCCCGTCGTCACCGACCGGCCTCGAAAACCGGTACCCACCCTGCCACAACGGCCGGAAGGGCCGTTATGTCCCCGGTGGGAGGGGCGCGGAGGGGCGTGAAGGAGTGCGAAGAGGCGCGGGAGGTGCACAGGGGCACGGGGAGGACTCCGACGAGTGGTGAAGAGGCGCGGAGTCACTGAGGGCGCGGACCGGCAGCAGGCCGAGCGGCCGCGAAGAGGGGGCGGAGGACGCGGACAGAAAGGCCGAGCGGGCGCGGACAGAGGCCGAGGGAGCGCGGACAGGGAGGCCGAGCGGGCCCGCACAGGAAGGTCGAGTGGGCCGCGGACAGAGAGGTCGGCTCGCGGTCAGCAGCCGTCGTAGCCCGCGGTCGGCATGGACAGCCTGCGGTGGACGCGGGCCTTCATCTCCGCGTCGTAGGAGGGCTCGGGCCGGCCGACGGTCTCCACGCGCACGCCGCGCCGCGCGCACTCGGCGGTGAACTCCTCCACGGACGACAGGGCGCTCGCGAGCACCCGGCGACTGGGCGCGACGAACAGGTCGGTGCCGGGGCGCACGCCCTCCCAGAGCGCGCCGTGATCGGGGCGCAGCCCGCGCACCAGCATCTCCCGGGCGACCACGTAGCCGCGCTCGGCGGCCCAGTGCGCGCACATGGCGTGCTGGCTGCGGGAGTCCACCAGGAAGGGGTCGTCGTCCAGCTCCTCCAGCGGCGTCAGACTCGCGATCGCCGTCACCCGGACCGCTCCCATGCCCACCCCCCTCACCACCGGCTTCGTCGCCGACCCTACTCCTGCACGTACGCTTCGGGGAGTCGCGCGAGGGAGGCGGGAAGTGGCGGTGGAGGTCACCTGGTGGGGTCACGCGACGTGCACGGTCGAGGATTCGGACACGCGCGTGCTGACCGACCCGCTGTTCGCCCGGCGCCTGGCTCATCTGCGGCGCCGCCGCGGCGCGCTGCCGCCGCCCGGTGCCCGGCGGGCCGACGTGGCCCTGGTGTCCCATCTGCACGCCGACCACCTGCACGTGCCGTCGCTGGCGCTGCTGGAGGAGGGCACGCTCCTGCTGGTGCCCCACGGCGCGCTCCGCGCGGTGCCGGGGCTGCGCCGGCTCACGCACCTCCGGGTGCGGGAGGTGGGGCCCGGGGACGTGCTGGAGGTCGGGGACCTGGCGGTGCGGGCCGTGCCCGCGCGCCACGACGGACGGCGGCTGCCGGTCGGGCGGCGCCGGTGCCCCGCGCTCGGTTACGTCGTGGAGGGTGAGGCGCGCACCTACTTCGCCGGGGACACCGGTCTGTTCGAGACCATGGCCGAGGAGGTCGGGCCGGTGGACGTGGCGCTGCTGCCGGTCGGCGGCTGGGGGCCGTACCTCGGGGAGGGGCACCTGGACGCCGGGCGGGCGGCCGAGGCGCTGACCCTGCTGGAGGCGGCGGCCGCGGTCCCGGTGCACTACGGGACGTACTGGCCGATCGGGATGGACGCGGTGCGCCCGCACGAGTTCCACGCCCCGGGTGACGAGTTCGTACGGCTGGCGGCGGACCGGGCGCCGCGGGTGGCGGTGCACCGGCTCGGGCACGGGGAGAGCATGCGGCTGGAGGACGCCCGGTGATCGTGGCCGTCGTCCCGGCCGTGGCACCGGAGACCACCCAGCAGGCCATCGGCTACCCGTCGCTGTTCCTGCTGGTGCTGATCGGCGCGCTGGTCCCGGTGGTGCCGACGGGCGCGCTGGTGAGTTCGGCGGCGGTGGTGGCCTTCCACCAGACGGCGCCGTTCTCGATGGCCCTGGTGTTCGTGACGGCGGCGCTGGCGGCGTTCCTGGGCGACATGGCCCTGTACGGGCTGGGCCGCCGGGGGATGAGGTCGCGGGGCGGCTCGCGCTGGCTGGAGGCGATCCGGGCCCGGGCGCCGGAGGACCGCCTGGAGCAGGCCCAGGGGAAGCTGGGCGAGCACGGGGTGGCCGTCCTGGTGCTGTCCCGGCTGGTGCCGGCCGGGAGGCTCCCGGTGATGCTGGCGTGCCTGCTGGCCCGGTGGCCGGTGCGCCGCTTCGCCCGCGGCAACCTCCCGGCCTGCCTGGCGTGGGCGGTGACGTACCAGCTGATCGGTGTCCTCGGGGGTTCGCTGTTCGCCGAACCGTGGGAGGGCGTGCTGGCGGCGGTGGTGCTGACGCTGCTGATCAGCGTGACCCCGACGCTGTGGCGGCGGCTGCGGGGGGACACGGCCGGGTGAGCCCGCCCACGCGCGGGCCGGCCGGGGTGGCCGAGGACCCGCCCGGAGGTTCGTCCGGGCGGGGCGACGGTGGCGACGACGGTGCGCGGGCCGGGGTCCCTCGGGGCGGCGGGTTCAGGTGAGGACGCGGGAGGCTCCCACCGGGAGGTCCCACAGGTCGGCGCGGGGCAGTCCGGCGCGGGCCCAGGCGGCCCTGACCCGGGTGAGGGGTTCCAGGACCGGCTCGGCGGACAGCACGAAGGTGCCCCAGTGCATCGGCGCCATGCGGCGCGCCCCCAGGTCCTGGGCGGCCCGCACCGCCTCCTCCGGGTCGCAGTGGACGTCGCGCAGCCACCAGCGGGGCTCGTAGGCGCCGATCGGCAGCAGGGCCAGGTCGATGCCCGGGTGGCGGCGGCCGATGCGGGAGAACCAGTGGCCGTAGCCGGTGTCCCCGGCGAAGTAGACGCGCTGCCCGTCGGGGGCGGTGAGCACCCAGCCGCCCCACAGCGAGCGGCAGGTGTCGGTGAGGGTCCGTTTGGACCAGTGGTGCGCCGGGACGAAGTCAAAGCGGACCGGGCCCCCGGGCCGTGCGGCACCGTCCGCGCCGGTGCCCCCGACGTCACGGGGCCGCAGTTCGGCGCCCTCCCACCAGTCCAGTTCGGTGACGCGGGTGAAGCGGCGGCGGTGGAACCAGCGGCCGAGTCCGGCGGGGACGAACACCGGGGTGTCGCGCGGCAGCCGCCGCAGGGTGGGGGCGTCCAGGTGGTCGTAGTGGTTGTGGCTGATCACCACGGCGTCGACGCGGGGCAGGGATTCCCAGGGGACGCCGACCGGAGTGACGCGGGCCGGGGTGCCGAGGATCCGGCGGGACCAGACCGGGTCGGTGAGGACCGTGAGCCCGCCGATGCGCACCACCCAGCTGGCGTGTCCCGCCCAGGTGACGGCGACCGTGCGGGCGTCGACCCGGGGCAGCGGGCCGGGCTCGTAGGGCAGCCGGGGGACGTCGGCGAGTCCGTCGCGGCCCGGACGCACGGCGCCCTCGCGGGCGAAGCGGGCGAACGCCTTGAGGCCGGGCAGGGGCGCGGTGAGCCGGTCGTGGAAGGTGCGCGGCCACATCCGCCGCTCGGCGAGGGGGCGCGGCTCGGCGGGCGGCGGGCAGGGGTCGGCGGGCGCGTGCCGGGGCGGTGCCGTGGCGTCGGGGGCGCCGCCACCGTCCACGGCCACAACGGCCCGATGGCGGGCTCCCGTCTCTTCCCCTCTCTCCGTCGCCGACTCCGTGCGGCTGGTGCCCTCCTCCCGGCCGGAGGTCGGCGGAGCGGTACGCGCCCGGTGGGCCGTCGCCCCCAGGGTTGTCGTCCCGCCGGTCGTCGTCCCGCCGGTCGTCGCTCCGCCGGCCCCGCTCCCGCCGGTCCTGCTGCCATCGATCCCGCTGCCACCGGTCGCGGACCGGCCGGTGGGGGCGGGAGCGGGGTCGGCGGGGGCCCGGCCGCTCGGGGCCCAGTCGCTCGGGGCCCGGCCGGCCGCCGTGCGGCTCGTGGTCGACTCGGACTGTCGCGTCATCGAGGGGTCTCCCATCGCCGGGCGTCGTCACGGAGGTCGTCGAGGACGGAGGTGAGGCGGTGCAGCGCGCGCCGCACCTGGGGCAGGACCAGCGGGTCGGGCGCGTCGAGGCATTCCGCCCGCTCGCCGGGGGTGTCGCCCAGCAGCGGCGCCGTGGACAGACGCACGCGCGGCGCTTCCAGGTCGTCCCCGAAACGGTGGCCGCCCGGGGCGGGCATGCCGAGGCGGGTGGAGAGGAAGTCCTCCAGTTCCTGGGCGTCGCCGACGCCGCGGGCGGCGAGCCCGGGGCCGAGCGAGGTCAGGTCGGCGTAGAGGTGCCGGCCGGCCTGGGGAGGCAGGACCAGGGCGCCCGCGTCGACGAGCGCCGCGTGGGCGGCGGCGGCCACCCGTGCGTGCAGCCGGGTCGCGGCGGCGGCGCGCGCGGTGACCGGTTCCGGCTCGGACAGCGCGTACCCGGCGGCCACCGCGACGGGCGCGGCCACGGACGCGTCGAGGGCGGTGAGCACGTCGAGCACCCGCGCGCGCAGCGCGGCGCCCGATCCGCCCGCCGGGAACCGGGCCACCGCGGCGGGCCAGCCCGGCGGGAGCAGCGTCCCCGCCAGGTCGGAGACCACGGTGACCCGGTCCGACAGCATCTCGGCGGGGCTGAGCACCACGGTGTCCCGCGGTGCGTGCAGGGTGTCCCGCCAGGTCTCGTCACTGACCAGGTGGAGCCCTTCGCCGACGGCCGCCTCCAGGGTGGCGTGCAGCAGTTCCGGCGGGGCGACGGTGGCCGTCGGGTCGTCGGCCACGGACAGCACGAGGAGCCGCGGGTCCCCGCCCTCCTCCCGCACCCTGCGCACCGTCTCCAGCAGGGCGTACGGGTCGGGGACGCCGCCGCTCTCGGCCGGGGTCGGGACGTGGTAGGCGGGGCGGCCCAGCAGGTGGGCGTACGGGACCCACCAGGCCGCGCACGGCTTCGGCACGAGGACGTCGCCGCCGACGGCGGCGGTCAGCGCGACCAGCAGCGCGGGGGCGCCGGGGGCGACGGCGACCCGGTCGGCGGTGGCCGGCAGGCCGCGGCGCTCCGCGTGGCCGCACGCGGCGTCCAGCAGCGCCGCTCCCCCGCCGACGGGCTCGGCCTCGGCACGGGTCGCGGCGGCGGCGATCACGGCGGCCAGTTCCGGCAGGACGGGCAGCCCGTCCTCGGGGACGGCCGGCCCGAAGCGGACGGGGCCGTGTCCCTGCGGATCCGTCCGTCGCATGCCTGCCTCCGCGCAGTCCCTGGTGTCCGCCGTGGTACAGGTGTGCTGCTGTAGTGCCTGCTGGGGGTGTCCACTCCCCCGGACGGGCCCCCCGGCCGGGGGGCCCGTCCCGCGATCCGGTGCTCTCGTACCCTCCGGTCCGTCGGTTACCCCGGAGGCGGCCGGGCCATGGGTGCCGGGGCGGGCCGACGGTGCGGGAAGCGACGGGCGGGAGTGGTGCGGCCGTGGGCTCGCCGGGGCGCCGGGCCGGGGTCAGCCCTCCTCGCGGGCGGTCCGGTCCCGGTACACCCGGTGCGCGGCGGCGCCGAACGCTCCGGCGATCAGCAGTCCGCCGGCCGCCAGTGCGGGCACGGAGTCGGTGAAGGCGCCGCCGTCCCCCGCGTGCACGCCGCCCGGCGGGGTGGTCGCTCCGCAGTGGCCGTCGCGGTGACCGGGGCAGGGGGTCGGCACGGGAGCGGGTGTACGGGTCGGGGTGTGGGTGGGGGTGCCGCCGGAGTGCACGGTGACGGTGAAGGTCACGCTCCAGGGGGTGCCCTTCCCGCCGGGTGCCGCCGGGCAGGTGCCGTGGACCGTCCACCGGATGCCGCCGCCGGGCGCCGACAGGGTCTCGGGGGCCTCGGACACTTCCTCGTCCAACTCCACGGAGAGGTCGTCCGAGGAGTCGTCGACGGTGCCGGACTCGTCGAGGGGCGCGTCGGGGATCGCGGGGAACGCGCCGAGCAGGTCGTCCTCCGCCCCGGGCTCGGGGTCGGGGATCTCCGGCACGCTGTCCGGCGGCGGGATCTCGCTGCCCGGGGGTTCGGGGACCTCACCCGCCGTGCCGGTGCCGGCGGCGCCCGCCCGCGCGAAGTGCGTGGCGTCCGGGAGGGTGGCCGTGCCCTTGTAGGTGGGGCCGGCGCTCTCCTCGCCGGGGAGCAGGGTCAGGGTCGCCGCGCCGCCCGTGAACGCCTCCGAGGCCGCCTGGAGGGTCTGCGGGGCAGGTCCGCCGGTCGGTGCGCAGGTGACCGTGACGGTGACGGAGCCGCCGGGCCTGGCACTGCCCGGGCTGACCTCGGCGCGCGGATCGGCGGCGGAGGCCGCGGGCGCGAGGCCGCCGAGCACGCCCAGGGCGGTGCCGGCCACGGCGACGGCGGTCAGGGCGCTGGCGGTGCGGCGCATGGGGGCTCCTTCGAGCGGTGGCGGGGGCGCGGCGACCGCGCCCGGGGCCCCGCGGAATCGCCCACCCGCCAGGTGGGGCGGCGCGACGCCGGTGCGGTCCGCGAGGACGGCGGGCGCGTGGGTGGTCCCGCGTGGCGCGGGGCGCGGGGTTCGCGCCCCGCGGTCCATCACAGCCCCGCACCGGGCGCTCCGCGCGCGGCCGGGCCCCATTCGCGCGACGGACCGGGGCCGACCGGGTGAACGACGCGCCCCCGGTCCGCGTGGCGGCGTGCGCGTCGGGTCCGCACCGGCTCGGCGGCCGGACGAACAGGCCCCGGCCGATCGGCCTCCGGGCGGACGGGCGGGCGGACGGGCGGACGGGCGGACGGGCGATGAACGGCCTCAGGTGACCGCGAATCGGCCCCCGAACGGGCTCCGATCAGTTGGGGAGCGCGGCCCGCTGCGAACGGACGGTCCGGCGACGGAGGCGGCCGGGAGGGACCGGTCGGCGGGGCGGAGAGGGGGGAGGTGGGGAGGTCTCTTGGAGGTCGTGGAGGTGGAGAGGCCGGGGAGGGGCGCTCCCCCGGAGCGGCTCGCCCCCGAAGCGCCGGGGAAGCGCCGCTCCGGCCCCCTCGGCCGGCCCTCGGCGCCGAAGGCCGGTCGGGGGCAAGACGTGCGCGAGCGCCGGCCGCCGTGCGCAGGTGGCACGGCGACCGGCGCTCGCGGTCCGGCGGGTGACCGGAGCCACCCGCCGGTCACCCGCCGAGGCCGGCCGGGGCGACCGTCACCGGCCGACGGCCACCGGGGCGGTCACCGGGGCGGTGGTCACCGGCCGGGAGCCGCCGCTCGCGTCGGCGTCAGCCCTTGTCCCCCTCGCTCAGCACCTCGTCGCGGACCCGGCCGCAGCAGCGGGTGATCAGGCGGGAGACATGCATCTGGGAGATGCCCAGTTGCTCGGCGATGCGGCTCTGGGTCATGTCGTCGAAGAACCGCATGTAGAGGATGGCCCGCTCGCGCTCGGGGAGGGCGGCCAGCCGGTCCTTGACGGCCTCGCGGTCGACCACGACGTCCAGCGCCGGGTCGGGGCCGCCGAGGGCGTCACCGAGGGAGTAGCCGTCGTCGCTGCCGGGGAGTTCCGCGTCCAGGGACAGCGCGGTGAAGCTCTCCAGGGCTTCCTGGCCGGCGCGCACGTCCTCCTCGCTGAGGTGCGCCTGCTCGGCGATCTCGGCCACGGTGGGCCGGCGGCCCGGGATCGTCGCGGAGAGGTCCTGCGTGGCATGGCGGACACGGTTGCGCAGGTCCTGCACGCGGCGGGGGACGTGGAGGGTCCACATGTGGTCGCGGAAATGCCGCTTGATCTCGCCGGTGATGGTGGGGACGGCGTAGCTCTCGAAGGCGTTGCCCAGGTCCGGGTCGTAGCGGTCGACGGCCTTGACGAGGCCCAGCGCGGCGACCTGGCGCAGGTCGTCGTAGCTCTCGCCGCGGCTGCGGAAGCGCCCGGCGAGGCGGTCGGCCATGGGGAGCCACGCCTCGACGATCTCGTCGCGGAGCGCGTCGCGTTCGGGGCCGGGAGGGAGACCGGCCAGGCGTCGGAACGCCTCGGCGGTGTCGGGAGCGTCGTCGTGGGGGTGTGCCCTGGTGTTCGAACGGGTCGGCATGGTGCGTCGCAACTCCCTGGGAGTGCTGGGGGACGGACGGTCACCGTGCAGCACGCCCTCTTCGGGACAGGCGCGCCGGGCGGCGGAGCCGCATCACGGACGTGCCTCCTGTCCGAAGCACTGTGAGTGCGCCTGCCCGCCCGTGTCCCCGGCAAACCCCGGCGGCGCGGAAACCCTCGGACGGGTTGGTGGGCCGCGGGTCCGGTCCGCGACCGGTGCGCAGGTCAGGGTTTCAGGGCCGCGGCGGTCACCGCCTCGGGATCCGGCACGGCGTCGGGATCGGCCTCCCTCGGCAGCACGAGATCCTCGTAACGCCCCATCATCAGGAGCATGCCGAGCATGAGTACCGGTATGAGCACGGCGAGCACCGCCATGGCCAGTCCTTCCAGAAGGCTCGTGGGGGGCCGTGGTGCCGGGTCACCGCCACCGCCGGGCGCAAACCGGGGGCGTCCCGAACGTTCCGTTCGCCGTACCCGCCGGGGATGTGCCGATCCGCCGGCCGGAACACGGTGTCGGCCTCCGCCCGGCGGGTACGCGGTGCGGACCCCCGAAGGAGCTGGAGGGAGACATGCAGCGAGGCAGTGACCGGCTCAGCGTCCACCGCGACGACGAGATGAAGCACGAACTGCAGGGGCTGCTCCGCTCGGGCCACCCGACCCGGGCCGAGGAGTGGCACGACCCGGAGCCGTCCGCCGAGGACGACCCGGAGGTCGCGTACGGCCCGGTGACACCGAGCCGGGCGCCCACGTCGATGGAGTCGGTGCGGCTGGAGCTGGCCAGGATCCTGGGGCGGGCGCCGTTCCCCGCCGGACCGCGGGAGCTGATGCGCGCCCTGACCCGGCGGCACGCCCCCGACGCGCTGGTCGAGGCCCTGGAACGCCTGCCCCGGCAGGCCCGGTACGCCAACGTCCAGGAGCTGGCCGAGGCGCTGACCCGGTCACGGGAGACGGAGAACGCCTAGCGACCGGTGTCCCCGGGGCATCGCGGCGCCGGCCGGACCGGCCCGTGATGCACCGGACCACCGGGGATGTGGAGGAGAGACCCCGCCATGACGCAGTACGTCAAGGACGTGATGACTCCGGGTGTCGTCGCCGTGCGCCCGGACGCCTCGATCGCGGAGGCCGCGCAGCTCATGCGCGCGCAGGACATCGGCGACGTGGTGGTGGCCGACGGCGAGCGGGTCGTCGGCGTGCTCACCGACCGGGACATCACGGTCCGGGCGGTCGCCGACGGGCGCGACCCGCAGGGCGTGAGTGCCGTGTCGGTGTGCACGCCGGACCCGCTGATCCTGGCCCCCGACGACCCGGTGTCGACGGCCGCCCGGCTGATGCGCGACCAGGCCGTACGGCGGATCCCGGTCGTGGAGAACGGGCTTCCGGTGGGCGTGGTGAGCCTCGGCGACCTCGCCGAGGCCCGCGACCCGGAGTCCGCGCTCGCCGGCATCAGCCGCGCCGATCCCGACGAGCGGACGTGACCCACGCGCGAGAACACCCGTGACCCCGTGGACGAACCCGCGGACCGACGCATGCACAGAGCCCTGTGAACAGGCGTACGGAGAGGCTCGTGAGCACGGCCACGGGCGAGTGGACGAAGGAACGAAGGAACGAAGGAACGACTGAGGAAGGACGTAGGAACACGATGCGTATCGCATTTCTGACCGCACCCGAGGGCGTGGAGCAGGTCGAGCTGACCGAGCCGTGGCAGGCGGCGGTGGACGCCGGGCACGAGCCCGTGCTGGTGTCGACGCGGTCCGGCCGCATCCAGGCCTTCAACCACCTCGACAAGGCGGACACGTTTCCCGTGCAGGAGGTGGTCGGCGAGACGTCGGCGGACTCCTTCGACGGCCTGGTGCTGCCGGGCGGAGTGGCCAACCCCGACTTCCTGCGCATGGACGACCAGGCCGTCGCCTTCGTCCGGGACTTCTTCGACCAGGGACGGCCGGTCGCGGCGATCTGCCACGCACCCTGGACCCTGATCGAGGCGGACGTGGTGCGCGGCAGGGTGCTCACCAGCTGGCCGAGCCTGCGGACGGACCTGCGCAACGCGGGCGCCACCTGGGTGGACGAGCAGGTGAAGGTGTGCGACCACGCACCCTCCAAGCTGGTGACCAGCCGCAAGCCGGACGACCTGAAGGCGTTCTGCGAGACCTTCGTCGAGGTCTTCGCCCGCGAGAGGCAGGCGGTCGCCTGAGCCTGCGCGGCGGCGCGGCGGCGCGGTGGCGCGACCGCCCGACCGGCCGCGCCACCGGGGCCACCCGCCCCCACGGACGGCGGCCCGGTCCCGGCCGGCGGTCCGCCACCCCCTCGCGGGGCCCGCTCACCCGAGCGGGCCCCGCGGTGTCTCCGGACGCGGGCTCACCCCGCGCACCCCGCGGTGTGGCCGAGCCCCGCGCCGACCGGAGGGGCCCGGACGGCCGAGAGGGGAGCCCGGGGGCGGGAGGTCCGGAGCAAGGAGGCCCGGGACGGGAGACATGAGAAGGCCCGGGACGGGAGGCGTGAGAAGGGACCCGGGACGGGATGCCCGGGCAGGGACAGGGTGGTCCGGGGCCGGAGAGTCCGGGGCCGGGAGGCCCGGACGGGAGACCCCGTACGGGAGCGCCCGGTCAGGAGCCTCCGGGGCCGGCGAGTCCGCGGCCCCGGCTGAGAGCACCGGCCCGGAGGCCGAACGACGGCTCCGGCGCTCCCGGCTGTCAGGTGCCCGGGGTCGACGGGGCCGCGGCGTCCGAACCGGTGCGTTCCCGCGCGCCTTCGCGGGTGCGGCCCGCGGCCACCGGGCGGCGCGGGTTGCGGCGCAGGTACTCGCCCTCCAGCTGTGCCATGCGCCCGTTGTGCGTGCGCAGCGCGTCGTCGGAGCCGTACAGCAGCGTGTCGTGACGCGTGCGGTGGATCGTCTCCAGTTCCTTCATCAGCTGCTGGTCGTCCAGGCGGTCGGGCTCGATACCGGTCATGGGGGTGCCCCGCTCGTCGTGTTCGTCCATGGTGTCCGGGTACCCGCCCGGCAGCACGAGCACTACCCCGAGCGGTTTCCGGGAGGGACCCATGGATCTCGCGTTTCTGCACCCACTCTACGAACGTCCCGGCCCCTGGGCCTCCGTGTACGTCGACACCTCCCGGCACACGGAGGACGCGGCGCACCAGCGGCACCTGACGGCCCGGGCGATGGCCCGGGACCTGGCCGACCAGGGTGCGGACGAGGCGACGTGCCGGGCCGTGCTGGAAGCCGTCGACGAGGCGCCGCGCTTCTCCGGACCGGACGGCCGGGTGGTGTTCGCCCGGGACGGCGAGGTGGTGCTGGAGGCGCCGCTCGCCCGGCCGCCGCAGGGCGGTGACTGGGCCCGCTGGGCGGCCCTGCCGCGGGTGGCGCCGCTGCTGGAACTGGCCGGGGAGGACCCCGTGGCGGTGGTGGCCTACGTCGACCGCAAGGGCGCGGACTTCGAGCTGCGCAGCGTCCTCGGCCGGGACGACGCCGGCGGGGTCACCGGGCGGCAGTGGCCGGTGCACCGGACCGCCACCGCGGACTGGTCGGAGCGGCATTTCCAGCTGCGGGTCGAGAACACCTGGGAGCACAACGCGGCGGAGATCGCCGACGCGCTCGCCGTGTGCCAGGAGGAGAGCGGCGCCGACCTGCTGATCCTGGTGGGGGACGACCGTGAACGGCGGGCGGTGCGCGAGCGGCTGCCGCAACGGCTGCACGGCATGGTGGTGGAGGCGTCGCACGGCAGCGGGAGCCGGCTGCTGGACGACGACGTGGAACGGCTGCGCACCGCGCACGTACGGGAGCGGGAGGCGGCGGAGCTGGAGCGGTTCCTGGCCGCGCGGGCCCCGGACGACGAGGGCCGGGCGGCGGCCGTCGAGGGCGTCCCGGCGCTGGTGGAGGCGGCGCGCGAGCACCGCATCGACGAACTGCTGATCCGTCCCGGCGCGCCGGACGGGCGCCGTGAGGTGTGGATCGGGGAGGACCCCGACCAGGTCGCGGTGCGGCGCACGGAGCTGAAGGTCCTGGGTGAGCAGCGGTCCTGGGCGGCCCGGGCCGACGACGCGCTGATCCGGTCGGCGGCGATGTCGGACGCCTCCGCGCTGGTCGTGGGCGCGGACCTGGACCGGGACCCGAGCGGGGACCTGGACCGGGACCGGGACGCCGGCCCGGGCGACGGCGCAGCCGACGGGGCGACGCTGGACCCGTCGTCCACGGACGCGCCGGTGGGCGGACTGGGGGCCCTGCTGCGCTGGAAGTGAGCGGCGGTCCCGCCGGCACCGAAGGGAGCCGACGGACGGGGGGAGCCCTCACGGCTGTCGGCCGTGGGGGCTCCCCCCGTCGTGCGGGGGTGCTGGTCAGCGGACGCGTTCCACCCGGCGTTCGTCCCAGACGGGCTCCGGCGTCTCCCTGACCCGGCCGTCGCTGCCGAAGACCAGGAAGCGGTCGAAGGAGCGGGCGAACCACCGGTCGTGGGTGACGGCGAGGACGGTGCCCTCGAACGCCTCCAGGCCCTCCTGGAGTGCCTCGGCCGACTCCAGGTCGAGGTTGTCGGTCGGCTCGTCGAGCAGCAGCGCGGTGACCCCCTGGAGTTCCAGCAGGAGGATCTGGAAGCGGGCCTGCTGTCCGCCGGAGAGCCGGTCGAAGGTCTGCTCGGCCTGGCCGGTGAGTTCGTAGCGGCGCAGCCGGGACATGGCGGCTCCCCGGTCCTGGGCGTGTTCCTTCCACAGGATGTCCAGGAGCGTGCGGCCCTCCAGTTCGGGGTGCGCGTGCGTCTGGGCGAAGTGCCCGGGGACGACGCGGGCGCCGAGCCGCCAGTCACCGGTGTGCCGGACCTCGTCCCCGGCGAGCAGGCGCAGGAAGTGCGACTTGCCGGATCCGTTGGAGCCGAGCACCGCCACCCGCTCCCCGTAGAAGACCTCCAGGTCGAAGGGCTGCATCAGGCCCGTCAGTTCGAGCCGTTC
The DNA here is from genome assembly GCF_056323165.1 of Streptomyces sp. 3-6. NCBI lineage: Bacteria > Bacillati > Actinomycetota > Actinomycetes > Kitasatosporales > Streptomycetaceae > Streptomyces > Streptomyces sp. 3-6. The sequence continues at coordinate 79,742 of NZ_JBWHZP010000013.1, read as the reverse complement.
GCAGGTCACCGCGCGGACACCGGTGCGGCCGCCCTTCAGCCGCATGGTGATGTCCTGCTCCCGGGGCGGTTCCGGGGGCGGCCCGGCCTCCTCGAACTTGCGCAGCCTGGTCTGTGCAGCCTGGTACCGGGACGCCATGTCGGGGCTGACGGAGGCGGCCTGACGGAGGTTCAGTACCAGCTTCTTCAGCTGGGCGTGCTTCTCGTCCCAGCGTCGGCGCAGTTCCTCGAAGCGGGCGAAGCGTTCCCGGCGGGCCTGGTGGTAGGTGGCGAAGCCGCCGCCGTGCACCCAGGCGTCGGCGCCGGTGGGGCTCGGCTCCAGCGACACGAGGCGCTGGGCGCTGCGGGCGAGGAGTTCGCGGTCGTGGGACACGAACAGCACGGTCTTGCGGGTCTCCGCGAGCCGCTCCTCCAGCCAGCGCTTGCCCGGTACGTCGAGGTAGTTGTCGGGCTCGTCGAGGAGCAGCACCTGGTCGGTGCCGCGCAGCAGGGCCTCCAGCACGAGCCGCTTCTGCTCACCGCCGGAGAGGGTGCGCACCTGGCGCCACTGGGCGCGGTCGTAGGGCATGCCCAGGGCGGCCGTGGTGCAGATGTCCCACAGGGTCTCCGCCTCGTAGCCGCGGGCCTCGGCCCAGTCGGCGAGCGCCTGGGCGTAGTCGAGCTGGGCGGCCTCGTCGTCGACGGTCATCAGGGCGTGCTCGGCCCGGTCGACGGCGCGGGCCGCCTCGCGGATCCGGGGGGTGGCGACCGAGACGAGGAGGTCGCGCACCGTGCTCTCGTCCCGCACGGAGCCCACGAACTGGCGCATGACGCCGAGGCCGCCGGAGACGGTCACGGAACCGCCGTGCGGTTTCAGTTCGCCGGCCAGCAGGCGGAGCAGGGTCGTCTTGCCCGCACCGTTGGGGCCCACCAGGGCCATGACGGCGCCTTCCCCCACCCGGAACGAGACGTCGCCGAGGAGCGGCCTCCCGTCGGGGAGGTAGTACTCCAGGTGTGCGGCTTCCAGGTGACCCATGGAAGGCGATTGTCCGGGGAGCGCGGGCGGGGAGCAAACCCTTTACGGGCGGGTGGTGAGGCCGGGCGCGTCCGGCGGCCGGGCGGCCGGTGAGCCGGGCGCGTTCGGTGGCCGGTGAGGTCGGGGTCAAGGGGAGCGGGCCGGGAGCGGGCCGGGCGGGTCGGGGCCGGCCGGTCTCAGCGGGGCTGGTGAGGCCGTGAGACCGGTAGGCCGTGAGACCGGTACCGCCGTGAAGTCGGTAGCCGTTGAAGCCAGCGTGCCGGTAGGCCGTGCGGTCCGGTGGGGAGCCCGGTGGGAAGCCGTCGCGCCCCGTGGGACGGCAGGGACCGCCGAGCGGCACGTCCACAATCCAAGACGCCTGTCTCATCATGCGGTTGACCGGCGTACGGTGAGGACCGTCGTTCCCGGCAGCCCGCCATCGGAAGGAGTGGAGCACGATGTCCGCACCGCAGGACAGTGCCGTCTACACGCACGGGCACCACGAGTCGGTCCTCAGGTCGCACACCTGGCGCACGGCGGAGAACTCCGCGGGGTACCTGCTCGGCGCCCTGCGGCCCGGCATGCGGATCCTGGACGTGGGCTGCGGTCCCGGCACCATCACCGCCGACCTGGCGGAACGGGTGCCCGACGGGCACGTCACGGGCGTGGACCGGGCGCCCGGGATCCTGGAGCGGGCGCGGGCCACGGCCGGCGGGCGGGGACTGACGAACGTCCGTTTCGCCGTGGGCGACGTGCACGCCCTGGGCTTCCCCGACGACAGCTTCGACGTGGTGCACGCCCACCAGGTGCTGCAGCACGTCGGCGACCCGGTGCGGGCGCTGCGGGAGCTGCGGCGGGTGACCCGGCCCGGCGGGCTGGTCGCCGTGCGGGACGCCGACTACGCCGCCATGACCTGGTACCCGTCCTCCCCCGGGCTGGACGCGTGGCTGGACCTGTACCGGCGGGTCGCCCGCGCCAACGGGGGCGAACCCGACGCGGGGCGGCGGCTCCGGGCGTGGGCGCTCGCGGCGGGGCTGACCGACGTGACCGCCACCGCGTCCGCCTGGACCTTCTCCACGGCGGCCGAGCGGGCCTGGTGGAGCGGACTGTGGGCGGACCGGACCGTGGCCTCGTCCTACGCCGGGCGGGCCGTCGACGGCGGATTCACCACCCGCGCCGGCCTGGCGGCGGTGGCGGACGCCTGGCGGGAATGGGGAGCACGGGACGACGGGTGGTTCAGCGTGCTGCACGGCGAAATTCTCTGCCGCAAGGAAGTCTGAAACTCGAATTCGGGGCAATCAGAGGTGTCAGGAGGTTGATGACACTATGGTTCCGATTCTGCTCGTACTTCTGCTGGCCCTCATCCTTTTCGGTGCGGGATTCGCAGTCAAGGCTCTTTGGTGGATAGCCGTGGCCGTGCTGGTCGTATGGCTGCTGGGTTTCGTGATGCGCAGCACGACGGCGGGCGGAGGCCGGGGTCGCTGGTACCGGTGGTGAGGCACCGGCCGGTTCCCGAGGTGAGGTACCGGTGACCGTGCCCCGGGACGTCAGTCCCGGGGCAGCAGCGGTCCGAGCGGCCCGAGGTCCAGGTTCAGGTCCTCGGGCCGCAGTCCGTAGCGCTCGCGCAGTTCCGTCATGCGCTCCTCCAGCAGCATCAGGGTGAGCCCGACGCGCTCCTCCTGCTCCTCTGTCAGGTCGCCCACGTCGAAGCGGCGCAGGGCCTGGCGTTCCATGAGCTGACGCAGCAGTTCCACGACCGTGAGCACCAGTTTGACCAGGTCGCGCTCGACCGTGTCGGGCTCCAGGTCCATGTGGTGGCGGCGTCCCCGGTGCGGCCGTCCGCCGCCGTGCCCGGCGTGCCCGGCGTGCCCGGCGTGGCGCTCGTCGGGGTGCTCGCCGTACGGTCCCGGGGTCACAGCAGCTCCTCGAAGGGGGACGGGACGTTCTCGTTGACGGAGCTGATGAGGGCGTTCAGGTCGATGCGGACGAGATCCACGTCGGCGATGCGCAGGGTGATGTCGCCGGTGATGACGACACCGCCGGCCAGCAGCCGGTCGAGCAGGTCCACCAGGGCGATCTCCCGGTGTTCGACGACGGTCACGGCCCCTCCCCCACGGCGGATTCCTCACCGGCGGCGGATTCCTCACCGGCGAACGAATAGGCCGCCCACGGCCCGGTGAGTTCCACCCGAATTCCGGGCATACCGTCCTTCGTCCGTTCCACCCTTTCCACGAACGCCTCGGAATCCGCCCGCGGAACAAGATAGGCCGCGTTGAGCACATTCCGTCCGGAGGCGCCGGACAGGGTGGAATTCTGGGGCGCGTGCAGCCGGGAATCCTCGGCATGCTCCCGCAGGGTCTCGTGGAGCCGGGCGGCGAAGGTCTCTGCCTTCCGCCACACGTCCTCGCGCGACCGGGTCTGCAGGCGGCGCTGCCGCAGGTAGTCGCGGCCGGACGCGGGCTTCGCCGCGGGCACCGCCGGCGGGGGTTCCTCCTCCACGTACACCTTGACGCCCCACTCCACGCGGCCCGCGAGCCGGTCCAGGGTGCGCAGGAACCCCTCCTCGCGCGTCTGGAGCATCGTGCGGACGCCGCTGTCGTCCCGGAACACGGTGCCGAGACGCAGCGGCAGCGGCGTGGTGACGGTCGTCAGGGCGTCGATGACGCCCTGGTGGGCGCGGGCGACGGCGGTGAGCCAGTCCAGGTCCTCCAGGTGCGCGCGCAGCGGTTCCTCGGCGAAGTCGGCCTCCGGCACGTGGCTCACCACGGCGACCAGATCGCGGTGGCCCAGCAGCCGGGGCGGCGCGCCGGCCACCCCGGTCAGCTGGGCCTGGAGCGGAGTGCCGAAGGGGCGGCAGACGGCGTAGACGTACCGCAGTCCGGTCACGGGGCCTCCTCCTGGGCGCGCCGGGGCTCCAGCTCCTCCAGCCGGGCCAGGCGTTCACGCAACTCGGCGTTCTCCCGGGCGAGTTCGTCCCTGCGGGCACGCGAGGACAGGGCCGGGTCGGTCTCCCACCAGTCGATGCCCATCTCCTTCGCCTTGTCGACGGAGGCCACGATGAGGCGCAGCTTGATGGTGAGCAGTTCGATGTCGAGCAGATTGATGCGGATGTCACCCGCGATGACGATCCCCTTGTCGAGCACCCGCTCCAGGATGTCGGCCAGATTGGCACCGGTGCCCTGGCCGGCGTACGGATCGGGAACCCGACGGGGGGTGGTCATCGCCGGCTCCCGCCCTCGGCGTCCTCGTACTCGTCCTCGTCTTCGTACTCGTCCTCGTAGCCCTCGGCGTCCTGCTCGGGCTCGTCCGACTCCTCGTAGCCGTCCTCGGCGTCCTCGACGTCCTCGGCCTCCGGCTCGTCGTCGTACTCGGCGTCCTCGGCCTCCGGCTCGTCCTCGTACTCGGCGTCCGGCTCGTCCTCGGGCTCCTCGTCGGACGGGGGCTCCTCGTCGTGTTCGGCGTCGGGGGCCTCGTCGTCCTCGGCCTCGTCCGTCTCCGTGTCGTCCCGGGGCTCCTCCTCGCCGTCAACCTCGTCACCGGCCTCGCCCTCGGGGGCGTCGGCGTCGTCCCGCTCCTGCTCCTCCTGCTCCTCTTCCTCGATCGCGTCCTCGTGGCTGCGGACGACCTCACCGTCGCGGATCTCGCCGCGCCAGCTGTCCTCCGCCTCGCCCTTGATGGTGATGAAGCGGGCGAAGTTCTTCAGGTCGAGCCGGGCCCGGCGGCCCTGGGCGCGCCAGATGTTGCCGGTCTTCTCGAAGAACCCCGAGGGGTAGTACTCGATGACCAGCAGCACCCGGGTGAGGTTCTCGGCGAGGTGGTGGAAGGAGACGACGCCCTTCGTGGTGCCCTTGGCGCCCTCGGAGGTCCAGGCGATGCGGTCGTCGGGGACCTGCTCGGTGGTCTGGGCCTTCCAGCTGCGGTTGGACCACCAGACCTTGGCCTGCCAGTCCGAGGTGGTGTCGTCGGACTTGTTGGCGCTCTTGACGCCCTTGGCGAAGGTGCTGAAGTCCTGGTACTGCGTCCACTGGTCGTAGGCGGTGCGCACCGGCACCCCGATGTCGATCTGCTCGATGATGACGGTGGGCTTCTTGCCGGCGGAGCGCTTGCGCTTGCTCTTGCCTCCGCCGCCGCCACCCAGGCCCTTCAGTGCACCCATGACGTTGTCCTTGGCGCGGGAGGCGCCCACCTCGACGGCGCTGCGCAGGGGGCCCTTGCCCTCGGCGATCTTGCGGCCTCCGTCGAGTGCGAGCTGTGCGAAGCCGGGGCTGTTGCCCTCGGCGATGTCGTTCAGCTTGTTGGTGGTCTCCCCCAGCTTGCGGCCGACCCCGGTCAGCAGACGGGTGGCCTGGGCCGCGAGGTACTCCTGCACCTCGGCCTTGAGACGGTCGGCGGCCTCGCTGTGGGCGACGTCGGCGAGCGGGTTCTGCTTCGCCCCGTCGCGGGCGGCGCCGGTGGCCGAGCCGAGTGTGTCGCTCATTCCTCACCGCCTCCCTTCCGTGCCCGGGAGCCGGCGCCGCGCGTGGCGGCCGTCGTCTTCTTGGCGGCGGTCTTCTTCGCGGTCTTCTTGGCCGGCGCGGCCTTCTTCGCGGGCGCCTTCTTGGCGGGCGCCCTCTTCGCGGGTGCCTTCTTGGCCGGGGCCTTGTTCGCCGCCTTCTTGGCGGGCGCCGCGGCTTCCCCGGTGTCCTCGCCCGCGTCCTCCGCGTCGTCGCGGTCCTCGGGCTCCTCGTCCCGCTCGTCCCGCTCGTCGCGCTCGTCGGGCTCCTCGTCGTGGTCCCGGTCCTTCGAGCCGTCGCCCGCGAGCTGGTCGCGCATCTGCGCGGTGCGGCCGTGCAGCCGGTCGGCGAGGGAGTCGAGCCGACGCTCGATCATCGCGCCGGAGGCCGCCTTGCCGACACCCCTCAGATCACCGCGGAGCTGATCACCGATCTCCTTGAACTGCGGGTTGTCCCGCAACTGCTGGGAGACCAGGTCCGCGACCATGCGCGGGCTGAGGTTGAGTTTCTTCCCCGCGACGAGTCCGCCGACGGCGAGCGCCATCTTCAGCTTCTTCGTCCGGCCGAGGAGATAGCCGGCCCCGATCGCGAGGCCGAGTCCCGTTCGATTCATTGTGGTGCCGTCCCGTCCCCTGTGCCCGCGCCTGCGCGGGTCGCGGTCTCCAGCCGGTCGAGGAGTTCGTCCTCCTGCAGGTCGAACTCCTCCTCGGTGATCTCTCCGGCCTCCAACTGCTCTTCCAACCGCGCCAGCTCGGCGCGGATCGTGGCAGGGTCGTAGTAGATGCGCTCCGCTTCCCGGAGCACCTGCCGGATGGCCCAGCCGCTGCCGCGCACCGGGGCGAACGGCAGCAGCAGGACCTCCGAGATCAGACCCATGACGTCACCCCGCTCCGGCGTCCGCCCCGCCCGCCGTGGTGGCCGCGGGTTCGGCCGGGCCGGGCTCCACGAAGCTGTACGGCGGCAGCGGACCGTTGAGCCGCACCTCCAGGTGGGGCATGTCCTTGCGCACCTGCTCCACGGCGGCCAGGAAGTTCTCGGCCGAGTCCCGCTTCACCAGGAAGGAGACGTTGGCGAGCCAGCCCGAGGACTCGGGGCCCACGCTGACGGCGTCCGCGGCCGGCTCCAGGGCCTGCTGCACGGCGGCGCCGTCCTCGGCCTCCTGGGCCTGCACCGCACCGGCGACCATCTCCCCGAGGTGGATCTTGTCCTCGTAACTGCCGCCGCCCGCCTGACGGTTGGCCTCGGCGAGGGCACGGATCTCGGGGTTCCCGGCCATCACGTGGTGCAGCACGGCCTCCTCGACGTGGTTGGCCTTGACGTTGTACTCGACGCACCCGTCGAGGGCCCGCAGGCGCTCCTCGTAGTGCCCGGCGCGCTCGGCGAGCACCGCCGTCACCGCGTCGTCGTCCTCGGCGACCGAACCGAAGCGCATCGGCAGGACGCAGCCGGCGGCACCCGTCTCGCTGAGCACGTTCTGGTGCGCGAGCAGTTCCCGCCGCTTCGGGCGCAGCCCGTCGGGGGCGTCGCTGACCACCGCCGTCAGACCGCCCACGGTCAGCAGCCGGACGGGGCGCGGCGGGTCGCCGACACCGCCCATGTTCTCCGGCAGGGCGGGGTGCGAACTCGACGTGATGCCGTACACGTAGGTGCTCACTGCTCCTCCTTCCGGCGCGAGGAGGTGCTCTTACGGGCCCGCGGGCGGGACTCGCTCTCCTGCTCGGACTCGCCTCGTGCCTGCTTGAACGCGTCCGAGATGGTCTCGGCGGCGCCGGACAGCGCCCCCTTGGACTTGCCCCGGGCGCCCGATTCCGTGATCTCTCCGACCAGGTCGGGCAGACCCGGGTCCTTGCGCGGCCCGGCCTCCAGGTCGAGCCGGTTGCACGCCTCGGCGAAGCGGAGGTAGGTGTCCACGCTGGCGACGACGACCCGTACGTCGATCTTGAGGATCTCGATGCCGACCAGGGACACGCGCACGAATGCGTCGATGACGAGCCCCCTGTCCAGGACGAGCTCAAGCACGTCGTAGAGGCCGCTGCTGCCGCCTCCGCCGCCGGATTGCTGTGCCGGTACGACTGTCATTTCCGGCCATTCCTCCTCGTGGGTATGTGGTGTGGTCGGGGCCCGGGCGCTGCCTCAGCGACCGCCCTTGCGTGCGTCGGAGCGCCCTCGCTCGTAGCGCCGGACCCGGCGGTAACCGGTGAGCAGCCCCTCGGGGTCCAGCTCCACCTGGTAGCTCGCCATCAGGCTCATCGTGTCGGGCACACGTTCCAGTTCGAGCACTTCGATCTCCAGTGCCCAGCCCTGCTCCGTGCGCTCGAAGGACGACACGGACTCGGCTTCCCGGCCGGTGAGCTCCGCCAGCTGCTCTCGCGCCTGGCGCAGCACCTGCATCGGGCTCATCCGCCGGGTCGTCGTGGCCGTCGTGGTGTCCGACTCCTCCGACTCGCGGGACGGGCCCGAGTCGTCGGGCTCCCCGGACTCCCGGGACTCCCGCGACTCCCCGGACCGCCGTGCCGTCGTCGTCCCGGTCGTCTTCCGGGTTCTGCGCGGGGCACTGGCCTTCTTCCGGGGCTGCCGCTTCTCCTGCCCCTCCTCGGTTTTCTGTTCTTCGGCGGAACCCTGCGGTTCCTCGGTGTTCTCGGCTTGTTCGGCGTGTTCAGCGTTCGACATGGCCACCTCCCCCTCCGTGTGGCCGCTCGTCTGTTCGTCAAACCTCCACCGGCTCACCCGATTGCCTCACCCGGCTCGCGCCCCTGGTCACGGTGCGGGTACGGGGCCGGCGCGACGGGGTGCCGCCGGGCAGGGCGCGGCCTCGACCGCCGGGTGGGCGGGGCGCGGCGTGCCGGGACGGCTCCGGTGAACGGTTGCGCGGGCCGGCGGGGCGGGTCCGGTGAGCCGCCGCTCGGGCCGGCGCGTCGGGCGCCGCCGGGGACGCCCGTGCGGCCGGCTCGGCGACCGACCGCCGCAGGCGTCTGCGGGGCTTGCGGGGCTCGTGTGGCTTGCGGGGAAGGCAGGGGCCGCGGAGGGCTGCGGGGCCGTTGGCGAGCCTGCGGGGCCTGTGCGGGGCGCCGCGGCGGCACGTCGCCAACGGCGCGCCACAACGGCCCGGCGCCGCGTCCGGCCGGCGCTCCCCGCACCGGCCCCACCGCCCACGCCCCACCGCCCACGGCCCGCCCGGCTCGGCGCCACCCGGCTCCCCGCCCCGGCTCTCCCCGCCCCTCGCGTCAGCCGCCGAGCGCGTCCAGTCGGCGGCGGGCCGGGCCGAGCGCCCGGCCGCGGCGCGGCAGCCCGCGCCAGGGGTCGGTGCGGGCGTGCTCGACGGCGTCGGCGACGGTCCAGCGGCCGGCGTGCAGCTCCGGGTCGTCCAGTTGCTCCCAGGACACGGGAGCGGCGACGGGAGCGCCCGGCAGGGCGCGCACGGTCCAGGGGGCCACCGCGGTCTGCGCGTAGGCGTTGCGTTGCACGTCGAGGTAGAGCCGGTCGCCGCGGTCCTTCTTGCGGGCCGCGGTGGTGAGCCGGTCGGGGTGGGCGTCGGCCAACGTGTCGGCGACGTCGCGGGCGAAGGCGCGCACCTCGTCGAAGCCCTGCCGGCGGTCGAGCGGCACGATCACGTGCAGTCCGCGCGAGCCGGTGGTCATCAGCGCCGAGGGCAGACGCAGCTCGTCCAGCAGCTCCCCGAGCAGGCGCGCGGTCTCCCGGACCGTCTCGAAGGCGTCGCGGCCCTCCCCCGAGGGGTCGAGGTCGAAGATCAGCCGGTCGGGCCGGTCGACGGGGTCGGCATCGTCCTCCCGCGACCGGGAGCGGGGCGGACGGAGATCGGCCCGGGACAGCCAGCGGTGCAGGGTGATGCTCGCCTGGTCGACGAGGTAGAGCAGGGTCGCCGTGTCGTCGCACACGGTGTGCGTGACCGTGCCGCCCTCCTTGCCGACCTCGACCCGGGTGATCCACTCCGGGTAGTGCCCGGGCGTGTTCTTCTGCATGAAGGCGGGCCCGCCGAGGCCGTCCGGACGCCGGTCCAGCATCAGCGGACGCCCCCGCACGTGGGGCAGCAGGAACGGCGCGACGGCCCGGTGGTACTCGATCAGGTCGCCCTTGGTGTACGCGCGGGTGCCGCGCCCGCCGGGGAAGAGCACCTTGTCCGGCCTTCGGACCTCCACGCTGCGACGGCCGGCCCGGACCGTGCGGTCCGAGCCGGAGCCCGCGCTCACGGCACGATCGCCTCCTCCACCAGCAGCCGTCCGGCCGCCGCGATCGACGCGGCGTCGATGCCCGCGGCGCGCAACTGCTCCTCGGGCGACGCCGACCCCGGCATGGTCCGCACGGCGAGCCGCACGAGGCGGGGCACCGGGCTCCCGTCGGAGAAGGCTTCCGCGACGGCGTCGCCGATCCCGCCCTCGGGGTGGTGGTCCTCGACGGTGACGAGGCAGCCGGTCTCCTCGGCGGCCCGGCGCAGTGTCTCGCGGTCGACCGGCTTGACGGAGTAGAGGTCGATCACCCGGGCCGCGATGCCCTCCTGCTGGAGCGCGTCCGCCGCCGCCAGGGCCTCGAAGACCGTGCCGCCGGCCGCGACCAGGGTGAGCCGGTCCCGGTCCGAGGCGCGCAGCACCTTGCTGCCGCCCACGGGGAACTCCTCGTCGGGTCCGTAGATCACCGGGCTCTTGCCGCGCGAGGTGCGCAGGTAGCGGATGCCGTCGAGGCCCGCCATCGCGGCCACCAGCCGGGCCGTCTGGTTGGCGTCGCACGGGTACAGCACCGTGGAGCCGTGCACCGCCCGCATCATCGCCAGGTCCTCCAGGCCCATCTGACTGGGCCCGTCCTCCCCGATGGCCACGCCCGCGTGCGAGCCGACCAGATTGAGGGAGGAGCCGCTGATCGACGCCATGCGGACGAAGTCGTGGGCGCGGGTCAGGAACGCGGCGAAGGTGGACGCGTACGGCACCCAGCCGCGGGCCGCCATGCCGACCGCCGCGGCGACCATCTGCTGCTCGGCGATGTAGCACTCGAAGTAGCGCTCGGGGTGCTTCTCGGCGAAGAACTCCGCGCGGGTCGAGTCGCCGACCTCGCCGTCCAGGGCGACCACGTCGCCGCGCGCGGTGCCGAGCGCGGCGAGGGCCTCGCCGAAGGCGTCGCGGGTGGCCACCTCCTCGCCGCGCTTCCAGCGGGGCGGCTCGGCGTCCGTCGTGGACACGGCGTGCGGGGCGCGGGCGGAGACCGGTTCCGGCAGCCGTACGCGCAGGTCACGGGAGCCGCCCAGTTCGGCGACGGCGTCCTCCGCCTCGGGCAGCGGCTTGCCGTGCCGGCCCTCCTGGTCCTCCACGGCGGCGACGCCCCTGCCCTTGAGGGTGCGGGCGAGGACCGCGGTCGGCTTGCGGGAGGTCGAGACGGCCTCCCCGAAGGCACGGTCGAGGGCGTCCACGTCGTGGCCGTCCACCTCGACCGTGTGCCAGCCGAACGCCTGGAAGCGGCGGGCGTACGCGTCGAGGTCGTGTCCGTGCCGGGTGGGGCCGCGCTGGCCGAGCCGGTTGACGTCCACGACGACGGTGAGGTTGTCCAGACGCTCGTGACCGGCGTGCTCCGCGGCCTCCCACACCGAGCCCTCGGCCATCTCGCTGTCCCCGCACAGCACCCATACCCGGTAGTCGGTGCGATCCAGCCGCTTCCCGGCCAGCGCGATGCCGACGCCGACCGGCAGGCCCTGCCCGAGCGACCCGGTGGCGGTCTCGACCCACGGCAGCCGGCGGGGCGTGGGGTGCCCTTCGAGGCGGCTGCCGGCCTTGCGGAAGGTGAGCAGTTCGTCGTCGTCGATCGCCCCGGCCGCCTTGTAGGCCGCGTACATCAGCGGGGAGGCGTGGCCCTTGGACAGGATGAGGCGGTCGTTGCCGGGGTGGTCGGGCCGGTCGAAGTCGTAGCGGAAGTGGTGGGCGAACAGTACGGCCATGATGTCGGCCGCGGACATCGACGACGTGGGGTGCCCGGATCCCGCGGCGTCCGCCGCCCGTACGCTGTCCACGCGCAACTGCTGTCCGAGTTCGGTGAGTTCACCGGTGTTCATGAGTCTCCTTCGGCGCGGTCGCCGGGGTTGTCGGTGCGCTTGACGGGGCCGGGGGCGTCGTGCGGCCCGAGGGGCGCCGCGTCCGGCGGGCGCGACCCCGCGGGCGGGTGCTTCGCCGCCTCCCCGCCCGGCTGCTGCTTCGCGGGTTCCCCGCCGGGCTGCTGCCTCCCGGGCTCGCCGTCCTTCGTCCCGTCCGGCGCCCCGTTCTGCTCTCCGCCCTTTGTCCCGTCCTTCGTCCCGGGCGGCTCCGGCTTCGGCCGGGCGTCGGCGGACGGTTCGTCCTGGGGGCCGCCCGGCATGCGGGCCAGTTCCGGGGACGCCGTGTCCAGCGGCACCGACCAGGACCGCACCAGCCCCAACTGGACCGCCTGGCGCGGCAGTACGGCATCCAGCAGCCAGTCGGCGGCGACGCGGACCCGGTTGCCGGGCATCGCCGCGAGGTGGTAACCGCGGGTGACCAGCCCGGCCAGCGGTCCGGACAGCGGAACGCCCAGCGGATCGGCCGCGGCCTGGACGCCGCCGAGGTCCACCACGAACCCCAGGTCCTTGTGACGGTAGGCGCGGCGCTCGCCGTCCCCCAGGGAGGCGGCGATGTTCTGTGCGCACACCTTGCCCTGCCGCCAGGCGTGCTGCGCGGTCATGGGGGTGTACTGACCGGGGTTCTCCAGGTCCGGGACGGCCGCCGCGTCGCCGCAGGCGAACACCTCGGGGTGGCCCGGCACCTGGAGGTGCGGGTCGACGAGCAGCCGGCCGCGTTCCATGGGCAGGCCGAGCGACTCGGCGAGCGGGTCGGGGCGCACGCCCACGCACCACACCAGGGTGCGGGTGTCGACGAACTCGCCGTCGGTGAGCAGCACTCCCTCGGGCGTGGCCTCCTTCACGGAGGTGCCCATCCGGACGTCCACGCCGCGTTCGCGCAGCACCCGGTCGGCGGTGCGGGAGAGCCGTTCGTCCAGTTCCGGCAGGACCCGGTCGGCGATGTCCAGCAGCATCCAGCGCGGGCGCATCCCGGTGCGCAGGGGCTGCTTGCGCACCTGGGCGTCGGTGAACAACTGGCCGTGCGCCGCCACCTCGGTGCCCGTGTAGCCGGCGCCGACCACGACGAAGGTGCAGCGGGCGGAGCACTGGGCCGGGTCGTCGGTGGCGGCCGCCAGCTCCACCTGCCGGGTCACGTGGTCCCGCAGGTAGAGGGCTTCCGGCAGGCCGCGGAAGCCGTGGGCGTGCTCGGCGACGCCGGGGATGGGCAGCAGCTTGTTGACGCTGCCGGCGGCCAGCACGAGCCGGTCGTAGGAGAGGCTGCCCTCCCCGCCCTCCGGGTCCGTGTAGTGCACCGTGCGCCCGTCGAGGTCGATGTGGCCGGCCTCCCCCAGCACCAGGCGGACCTCCGGCAGCGTGCCGGACAGGGACACCGTGACCCGGCGCGGTTCGAGGATGCCCGCGGCGACCTGGGGCAGCAGGGGCAGGTAGAGGAAGTAGTCGATCGGGTTCAACAGGGTGATCTCGGCCCGGCCCCGGGCCAGCCGGGACAGGGTCTGCGCGGTGCGGTACCCGGCGAAGCCCGCTCCGACGATCAGGATGCGGGGTCGGCTCGAGGGTCGGCTCACGGTGGTCCTCCGGCGCTGTCGGCGTACCTCGGGAGACTTCCGCGTCCCCCTGGCCGCGAGGGCCAAACGTCGGCCGGTTTCCGCCCGGGGCCCCGGGTACCCGGATCCGGAACCGACCCGCCCTCGTCGCGGAAGGCACCCCCATGCCCGAGTACGGCTACTTCCTCTCGTGCGAGCAGTACGGCCCGGCGGAGCTGATCGAACAGGCCCGGATGGCCGAACAGGCCGGATTGGAGTCCCTGTGGATCTCCGACCACTACCACCCGTGGAACGACGCGCAGGGGCAGAGCCCCTTCGTGTGGTCCGTGATCGGCGCCCTCTCGGAGGCGGTGTCGTTGCCGGTGGGCACGGCGGTGACCTGCCCCACCGTGCGGACGCATCCGGCGGTGGTGGCGCAGGCCGCCGCGACGGCCGCGGTGATGGCGGACGGCCGCTTCCGGCTGGGCGTCGGCACCGGGGAGCTGCTCAACGAGCACATCCTGGGCGCCCCCTGGCCGCCCGTCCACATCCGTCTGGACATGCTGGAGGAGGCCGTGCAGATCATGCGGCGGCTGTTCTCCGGCGAGGAGGTCAACCACCACGGCACGCACTACACGGTGGAGAACGCCCGCCTCTACACGGTGCCGGACGAGCCCGTGCCCATCGACATCTCCGGCTTCGGTCCGGCCGCGACCAAGCTCGCCGCCCGGGTCGGCGACGGCTACATCACGATGATGCCGGACGCCTCGATGGTCGAGCAGTACCGCAAGGGCGGGGGCGGCGGAAAGCCGGTGAGCGGCGGCACCAAGGTCTGCTACGGCATCGACCGCGAGGAGTGCGTCCGCACCGTGCACCGGCTGTGGGCCAACGAACAGCTGCCCGGTGAGCTGGGCCAGGTGCTGCCCTCACCGAAGCACTTCGAGCAGGCCCAGACGCTGGTGACCGAGGACATGGTGCGGGACAACCGGGTGTGCGGCGACGACGTGGACCAGCACGTCGCGGAGCTGCGCCAGTTCGCCGACGCCGGCTTCGACCGCGTCTACGTCAGCCAGATCGGGCCCGACCTGCGGGGCTTCTTCGACTTCTACCGCACGAAGGTGCTGCCTCAGCTCCAGTGACGCGGGGGTCCTGGGCCTCCCCGGCGGTACGGACGCGGCGGCGGCCGGGACGGCTCACGACGAACCCTCCACCGGCATCGAACCCGGCATCGGGACAGGCTCGGGGACAGGCGTCGAACGGAGCACCCCACCGATCGCGACCGTGGCTTTCCGGTCCTGATCGGTGGGGTGCTCGACGTTCAACGGTTCCTGCGGTTCTCGGAGCTCGCGAAGCTCTCGGAGCTCTCGGAGCTCTCGGAGCCGTCGGAGCTCTCGGGATAGTCAGGGTGATCGGAGTGTCGGGACCGTCACGACCGGGGGTCGTGCGCACCTGGTCCGGCGTCACGGGAGTGCGGCGGTTCGGCGCCCGCCGTCGGCGGAGCGGGCGGGACCGGCGGAACCTGACCCGTGGTGGGCGGAGTGGCGGGCGGTACGGGTACACCGTGGCCGCCGGACGGTCCGGACGGACCCGTCTGACCGGACGGACCCTGACCCGAGGCACCTGCCTGACCGGGGACGGTCGGCGCAGCCGCTCCGTGCGACGGGCCACCGGCGGGCGCCGGCCGGGCCGCGCCCCGCAGGGCGTAGGCCGCGGCGGCCAACAGTACGGCGGTGATCAGCGCCGCCGCCCAGTCCGGCAGGACCAGGGCGAGCGCGAGCCCCACCGCGAGCGCCAGGGCGGCGCCCGCGTAGAGGGCGGTCGCACCGGAGGCCGCGTACAGGGCCGCCTTACGACGCTGCTTGCGCGTCTGCTCCCGCAGTTCGTCCCGCACCGTCTCGCGTGCCACCTGGGCCAGCTCGTCGACCAGGTGCTTGTCCAAGTGCTGCAAGTGCTCCAAACGCTGCATGACACCCCGGGTACCCGCCGACGCGGCCTGGTAACGCCGCTTCAACCCGCCCGGTAGGAGCAGCGGTTGACGACCCACCGTCACTCCCGGGGCCGGGCGGGCACAACTAGGCTCGTGCTCATGGAGATTATGGGTGCCACACTGCGTGTCTGCGTCGAGGACATCGAGACCGCGATCCCCTTCTACGAGCGGCTGGCGGGCGGGCCGGCGCTCCGCTTCGAGCGGGGTGGCGTCCATGTCGCCGCAGTGGGCTGCTTCCTGCTGATGAGCGGCCCCGCGGCCGAGTTGGAGGTGCTGCGCAAGGTCGCGGCGACGATCGCCGTGAAGGACGTGGAGGAGGCCCACGAGGTGCTGACGGCCATGGGTGCCGACATCATCGCCGGCCCGGTCCCCACGCCGGTGGGCCGCAACCTGATCGTGCGTCACCCGGACGGCGCGATCTACGAGTACGCCGACCGCCGCGCCTGACGACACGTACGGTACGACGGAGCGATGGGCACCGAGGGCGCGAAGGGGCTGGCGCGCCGGCCCCCTGCCGCCTCGGTCGGCGGCTGCCTCCGGTCGGGCGGGGCTTCGGTGGGCGGAGGACGGTGGAGGACGGTGGAGCGCCGAGCGTCAGCGTTGCATCTCTTGGGTGAGCGCCCAGCGTTGGTGGTCGCGCCAGGCTCCGTCGACGTAGAGCATCCGGGGCGAGAACCCCTCCAGGCGGAAGCCGCGGCGGCGGGCCAGCGCGATGGAGGCGGCGTTGCCGGGCTGCACGTTGATCTCCAGGCGGTGCAGCCGCATCGGCCCGAAGGCGTACCGCACGACGAGGTCCAGGCCCTCGCTCATCAGTCCGCGCCCGGCCGCGTGCGCGAAGGCGCCGTACCCGAGCGCGCCGCTCCGGAAGCCGCCCTGCACGATGTTGTTGATGTTGACGAACCCGGCGATGGTGCCGCCGTCGTCCCTGTCGCAGACCAGGAAACCGGCCCTGGCCGGGTCGTCGATCAGGCGTTTCGCGTACGCCCGGTAGGCACCGACGGTGTCCGGCGGGAACAGCCAGGGGTGGTGCAGGTCCTTGCTCTCCCGCGCACGGGCGGTGAACTCGGCGCCGTCCGCGAATGTGAACGGGCGCAGCCCCACGCGGGGGCCCTCGGCGAGGTAGGAGGGGGCGGAGGCGGAGTGCGGCACTCTGCCACCCTACGACGGTCCCCCACACCCCGCTCCGGTCACGGGCACCGCCCGCCGCCCCTTACGGCCGCCGTCCGACCGGCCGACCGACCGCCTCAGCATCCCCCTGAGACGGGAGCCCAGCCGGAGCCCTGGGCAGCCCCGGCAGCAGCCCGGCACCGGCCGCCACCCGCTCAGCCGCCACCCGCTCAACCAAGTGCCCGCTCAACCGAGCGCAGGCTCCTCCAGGGTCAGGGTGCCCGCCTCCGTGTCCAGTTCCGCCGGGACGCCGAAGGGCACGGTCATCGCCCCGTCGCAGTGGCCGAACCCGAACGCGTCGGCCACCGGCACGCCCAGACCGCCGAGCCGGTCGGTGAACAGGGCACGCAGTTCGTCGGGGGGAGCGCAGTCCGTCCAGGAGCCCAGCAGCACCCCGGCGACCCCGTCCAGCAGTCCGGCGCGCAGCAGCTGCGTGAGGTAGCGGTCGAGCCGGTAGGTCTCCTCCCCCACGTCCTCCAGGCACAGCAGTCCGCCGCGCGCGGAGGTCCGGGCGTGCGGAGTGCCCAGCTCGGCGGCGAGCAGGGCGAGGCAGCCGCCGAGGGTGACCCCGCGTGCCCGGCCGGGCACCAGCGGGGTGCCGGCGGAGGTCAGCACGCGGACGGTCTCCGGCGCGAAGAGGGTGGCTCTGAGGTGGTCCTGGGCGCGGGTGCTCTTGACGAAGTCGAGCCCGGCGGCCATCGGTCCGTGCAGGGTGACGAGGCCCAGCCGGGTGGCGAACGCCTCGTGCAGCGCGGTGATGTCGCTGAAACCGACGAACACCTTCGGTCCGGCGGCGCGCATCGCCGTCCAGTCGAGCAGTTCGGTCATGCGCTGCACCCCGTAGCCGCCGCGGGCGCAGATCACCGCGTCGACGGCGGGGTCGCACCAGGCGGCCTGCAGGTCGGCCGCCCGGTCGGCGTCGGTGCCCGCCAGGTAGTCGAACCGGTGGTGCCGGTCCAGGACGTGCGGGGCCACGACCGGGTCGAGTCCCCAGCCGCGCAGGACGTCCAGACCGGCCTGAAGCCGGTCCTGCGGCACCGGCCCGCTGGGGGCGACGACGGCCACCCGCGCGCCGGGGGCGAGCCGGGGAGGTCGTCGCAGGGGTTCCACCCGGTTCATCCGGTCAGCTCCAGCGGTGCGGCGTCCGGCGCGTTCAGGCCGAACACCTGGTTGTAGAGGGCGAATTCCGCCTCGAGCGCGCGCACCAGCGTCTCCGCGCGCCGGAATCCGTGGCCCTCGCCCTCGAAGGTGAGGTAGGCGTGCGGCACCCGCCGGCCGGCCAGCCCGGCCAGGAGGCGCTCGCACTGCGCGGGCGGGCAGATCACGTCGTCCAGGCCCTGGAGCAGCAGGAACGGCGTGGTGAGCTTCTCGGCGTGGGTGACGGGCGAGCGTTCGGTGTACCGGGCGGGCACCTCGTCGCGGGGGCCGATCAGGCTCTCCAGGTAGTGGGACTCGAAGTCGTGGGTCCCGCCGGTGCTCCAGTCGGTGAGGTCGAGCACCGGGTAGAGGATCGTGCCGCAGGCGTAGAGGTCGGTGGTGGCCAGGGAGACGGCCGTGGTCCAGCCGCCGGCGCTGCCGCCGCGCAGGGCGAGCCGGTCGCGGTCCGCGGTGCCCTCGTCGGCGAGGGCCCGCGCGACGGCGGCGCAGTCCTCGACGTCCACCACGCCCCACTGTCCGCGCAGCCGGTCGCGGTACGCGCGCCCGTAGCCGGTGGAGCCGCCGTAGTCGACCTCGGCGACGCCGATGCCGCGGGAGGTGAAGTAGGCGATCTCCAGGTCGAGGAGGAGCGGTGCCCGGCCGGTGGGGCCGCCGTGCGCCCGGATGACGTACGGGGGCGGGCGGTCGCCGGGGGCGGTGCAGCCGGGGTGGTGCGGCGGGTACACGTGGGCGTGGATCTCGCGGCCGTCCGGGCCGGTGAAGGTGCGCGACTGCGGTTCGGGGTAGTGGGCGGGGTCCACGACGTCCTGGTGTTCGGCGCCGACGACCCGGGACCTGCCGGTGCGGGTGTCCAGTTCGACGACTTCGGGAGCGCTGCGCGGACTGCCCGTCACGGCGACGACGCGTTCACCGTGGGCGGCGAGGAAGGAGGCGTACTCGGTCCAGGGTCCGGCGGCGTCGACGACCTCGCCGGTGTCGGGGTCGAGGACCCCGAGCACCGCGGCGCCCCGGCCGTGCAGCACGGCGACGAGGCCGCTGTCCAGCGGGGCGAACCAGCGCGAGCCGGGCCGCCACAGGGGGCCGCCGAACTCCTCCTCGCGCGGGCAGACGGGTTCGCCGTCCCGGTAGAGGTTCCACCAGCCGGTGCGGTCGCTGGTATGGAGCAGCCGGCCGTCGGCGGTCCAGTCGGCCTGGGCGACGGACTCCTCGGGGCCGCCCGCCACCCTCCGGGGTTCGCCGAAGGTGCCGTCGGGGGTGACGTCGGCGACGAGGAGTTCGGTGCCGTCCCACGGCATGCGCGGGTGGTCCCAGGCCAGCCAGGCGACGCGCCGGCCGTCGGGTGAGGGGCGTGGTCCGGTGACGAACCGGTGCCGGTCGTCGGTGAGTTCGCGCACCGCCGACCGGTTCTCGGCGGCCGAGCCGTCCAGCGGGACGGCGGCCAGGAGGCGGCGCACGTCGCCGGGCCCGTCCCCGGTGAACTCCTCCAGGACGCACCACACCTCGCCGCGGTCCGCCCGCCAGGTCGGTTCGACCCAGCGCAGGCCCTGCCCGACGGAGGAGACGGGGGTGAGCGGGCGGGGCGCGGTGCCCGGCTCCCAGCGGTACAGGCGCTGGTCCGCGAAGTCGACGAAGACCACCAGGGGGCCGGTGTCGGTCATGGTTCCGGCCCAGGGCAGCCCGCCGTACTCGTGGACGCGGCTGCGCACGTTCCACGGGGCGGGGAGGACGCTCTCCTCCCGGCCGTCGGCGTGCCGCCGGACCAGGGTGCGCCGGCCGCCCTCGGCGGGCCGGGGCTCGGTCCACCACACCTCGTCGCCGACGAAGCCCGCGTACTCGGGGCTGCCGCCCTGGGCGGCGACCGTGGCCGCGTCGATGGGCGAGGGCCACGCCCCGTACTGCAGTGTCCGCACTGTCTCCCCCACTGGTCAGGCCGTCCGCAGGAACCGGTCGAGGACGTGGACGCCGAAGTGCAGTGCCTCGACGGGCACCCGCTCGTCCACGCCGTGGAACATGGCCTGGTAGTCCAGGCCCTCGGGCAGCTTCGTCGGCGCGAAGCCGTACCCGGTGATGCCGAGGCGCGAGAACTGCTTGGCGTCCGTCCCGCCCGACATGCAGTACGGCACCACGTGCCCCTCGGGGGCGAACTCCTCGATCGCGGCCCGCATGGCGGCGAACGTCGGCGAGTCCACCGGCGCCTGGAGGGCGACCTCCCGGTGCTCGAACTCCCAGTCGACGTCCGGCCCGGTGAGGTGGTCGAGGGTGGCGCGGAACTCGTCCTCGGTGCCCGGCAGGAAGCGCCCGTCGACCTGTGCCACGGCCGCGCCCGGGATGACGTTGACCTTGTAACCGGCGTCCAGCATCGTCGGGTTGGCGCTGTTGCGGACGGTCGCCTCGACGAGCTTGGCGGCCGGGCCGAGCTTGTCCATCAGCGTGTCGATGTCGGTGAGGTCGGTCTCGATGCCGTACAGCGCGGCCAGTTCGCCGAGGGCGGCCCGGACGGTGGGGGTGGGGCGCAGCGGCCACTCGTGCTCGCCGATGCGGGTGACGGCGGCGGCGAGACGGGTCACCGCGTTCTCGCGGTTGACCTTGGAGCCGTGGCCGGCCCGGCCGCGCGCGGTGAGCCGCAGCCAGGCGGTGCCGCGCTCCCCGGCCGCGATCGGGTAGATCTGCCGTCCGGCGCCGTCGTGGAAGGTGAACGCCCCGGACTCGCCGACGGCCTCGGTGCAGCCCTCGAACAGCTCCGGGTGCCGGTCGACGAGGAACCCGGCCCCGTCCTCGGCACTGGCCTCCTCGTCGGCCGTGAACGCGACGACGACGTCCCGGCGGGGCCGGAAGCCCTCCCGGGTCCAGGACCGCACCACGGAGAGGATCATCGCGTCCATGTTCTTCATGTCGACGGCGCCGCGCCCCCAGACGACGCCGTCGCGGATCTCCCCGGAGAAGGGGTGCACACTCCAGTCGCCGGGCTCCGCGGGCACCACGTCGAGGTGACCGTGGAGCAGCAGGGCGTCCGCCGACGGGTCGGTGCCCTCGATGCGGGCGACGACGTTGGTGCGGCCCTCGGTGCGCTCCAGGAGGGTGGGTTCCAGGCCCGCCTCGGCCAGCCGGGCGGCGGCGTACTCGGCGGCGGGACGCTCCCGGCAGTCGCCGCCGCCGCGGTTGGTGGTGTCGATCCTGATCAGGTCGGACGTGAAGGTCACGACCTCGTCCTGTGCCTGCCGGTCAGCCATACTGCTCCTCCACCGCGGCCGAGGCGATCGTGGTGACCGCCTTGAAGACGCGGATCCCGTCGTACATCGTGGCGCTCGTGTACGCCACCTTGCGTTCCCCGGTGTGGCGCACTCCGGGCACCACGGTGACCGCCATGGCGAGGTGCGCGGCGTCGAACTCCACCTCGACCGTGAACGGCCCGGCGTCTGCGGGCGGCTGACGCACCGCCAGCCCCGCCGCCTCCTTCGCCGCGGCCCGGATGTCGGCCGCCGTTCTGCTCGGTGTGCGGCACACCGCCGCGTACCGCGACACGTGGTCCTTGACGGCGACCTTCAGCGCGCCCGGCGCGTAGCCGAGGGCGTCCTCGCAGGCGACGTCGTCCCCGGTGACCAGGACCACCGGCACCCCGTACTCGGCGACGACGTGCGCGTTGAGCAGGCCCTCGCTGGCGCGCTCCCCGTTCAGCCAGACCCCGGTGACGGAGTTGGCGAGGTAGGTGTGCGCGAGGACGCCCTCCATGCCGGCGCCCGCGTGGTAGCCGACGAACGCGATGCCGTCCACGTCGCCGTGCTGCACGCCCTCGACCATCGACAGCGCCTTGTGCCGCCCGGTGAGCATCGTGGCCCGCTCGTCCAGCTCCTCCAGGAGGAGGTTGCGCATGGTCCAGTGGGCCTCGTTGATCAGCACCTCGTCGGCGCCGCCGTCGAAGAAGCCCAGCACGGCCGCGTTGACGTCCGAGGTGAACAGGGACCGGCAGCGCTCCCACTGCGGTGTCCCCGGCAGCACGTCGGCCGGCCAGGTGACACCCGTGGCGCCCTCCATGTCGGCGCTGATGAGGATCTTCATGCCTGGCACGCTACGTGCTCGGCCCGAACCCCGGCCAGGCCTGTGGAAAACTCTCACCGCACCGGCCCCGCCGGGCCCTCGCGGGGGCGCTGCCAGAGCGCCCCGGTGGCGCGCTCGGGAGCGCGGTGGTCGGCGACCGGGGTGGCGCCGAGGTCCAGCGGCCGTGCCACCTCCTCCTCGCGCGAGGCCCGTGGACGCAGGCAGAGGTGGACCCGGTTCTTGACGGTCCTGGGCTCGGGCGCCGGGCGGAAGGACAGCACGGTGCCCTCCGCCGACCGGACCCGCGCCTCGGGATCCCCCGGCCCGTCCTCCGGATCCGCCGGGCGGCCGGTCCCCCCGCTCCGGAGGCGGGCCGGCTCATGGGCGTTCCGCGCAGCACGTTCTGCCCTGTGGGGACCACGCCGGAGAGCCCGCCCGACGGGCAGCCCGGACGTCCACGGTCACACCACGGACCGCGCACGGGGTCCGGCTCCCCGGCGCACGGTACATCCGGCGCCGGGTCGGCCGGCCGCGACTCCGGCGGGCGGCCTCAGTCCTCGTGTCCCAGCTGCAGGTCGCGTTCGGTCCGGCCCCCTCCGGCCATCTGGAGCACGGTGGCCACGGGCGGGTATCCGGCGGCGATGACGGTGTACTCGCCGGAGGACAGGTCGACGAAGCGGAAGATCCCGTCGGCGCCGGTGGTGAGGGTGTCCACGACGTTGCCCGCCGCGTCCAGCAGGGTCACCCGGGCGTCCTGAACGGCACGCCCGCCGCTCCCCCGGACGGTGCCGCGCAGCACGGCTCCGCCGGCGAGTTCGACGTCCTGGCGGGTCTCGCGCGCCGCCTGGACGGTGACCGGGAGGGCGGCCGGCCGGAAGGCGGGCGCGCTCGCGGCGAGGGTGTACTCCCCGGCGACCAGTTCGGTGATGACGTAGCCGCCCTCCCGGCCGCTGCGGGTGGTGGCGACGACCTCGCCGTGGACGTTGGTGAGCGTGACGGCGGCGTCGCGGACCGGGGTGCCGTCGGCGGTGAGGACGGAACCGGCGAGGCGGCCCGCGCCGCCGAGGACGACGTCCAGTTCGACCGGGCGTTCGCCGACGGTGACCGAGACGGCCTGCGGCTGGTGGCCGCCCGCGGCGGCGATCAGGACGTACGACCCCGAGCCGGGGGTGGCCAGGGCGTAGCGTCCGTCGTCGCCGCTGGCGCCGCGCCCGATCTGCCGCCCGCCGACGTCGATGAGGGTGAGCGCGGCCCGCGGCACGACGGTGCCGTCGGGATGCTGGACGGTGCCGCACACGGGGACGCCGCCGGCGTGCGGCGGGCGCGCCGTGGCGGTGTGCGCCGCGCCCGCGGCGTGGAGGCGGGCCTGGGGGACGGAGCCGGGGGCGTAGGACGCGTCCGGGGCCGGGGCCGCGGTGGGGGCGTTGTGGGACACCAGGGGTTTCTCCTTGAGGAAGAAGGCGAGCAGCAGGCCGAGGACGAGGACCGGCACCAGGTGGAGGAAGATGCGCGGCATGGCGTCGGCGTAGGCCTGGATGTAGGCGTCGCGCAGGGCGGGCGGCAGCGCGTGCACGGCCTGCGGGGTGATGGACTCGGCGTGGGGCAGGGCGCCGCCGTCCCCGGACGCGGGGAGACGGTCGGCCAGGGCGTCGGTGAGGCGGGAGGCGAACAGGGTGCCGAAGACGGCGGCGCCGACGCTGCCGCCGATCTGGCGGAAGTAGTTGTTGGCGCTGGTGGCGGTGCCGAGGTCGGCGGGCCGCACGGAGTTCTGGACGGCCAGGACGAGGACCGGCATGACCATGCCGATACCGGCGCCGAGGACGGCCATCCAGATGCTGTAGTGCAGCCGGGGCGTGTCGGTCTCCAGGCGGGACAGCAGCGCCATGCCGACGACCGAGAGCGCGGACCCGATGATCGGGTGCGACCGGTACCGTCCGGTCCGGCTGATGAGCTGACCGGAGATGACCGACGCGCCGACGATTCCGGCCATCATGGGCAGCATCAGCAGTCCGGACTCGGTGGCGGTGGCTCCGTCGACCATCTGGAGGTAGGTCGGCAGGTAGCTGGCGGCGCCGAACAGCGCCACGCCGATCACCAGGCCGACGAGACCGGTGACGTTGAAGACCGAGTCGCGGAACAGCCGGAGCGGAATGAGGGGTTCGGCGGCGAAGCGCTCGGCGACGAGGAAGAGGACGGTGGCCGCGAGGGCGCCCGCGCCGAGGCCCAGGACGACGCGCGAACCCCACGCGTACTCGGTGCCGCCCCAACTGGTGAGCAGCACCAGGCAGGTGGAGGCGGTGGCCAGCAGGAGCGTGCCGAGGACGTCGAGGCGGGGGCGGGCGGTGGGCCGGGGCAGCTTCAGCACCAGGGCGACCACGATCAGGGTGACGATCCCGAACGGCACGTTGATGTAGAAGCACCAGCGCCACGACAGGTGATCGGTGAAGTATCCGCCGAGCAGCGGTCCGGCGACGGAGGCGAGACCGAAGGCGGCGCCGATCAGGCCCATGAAGCGGCCCCGTTCCCGCGCCGGGACGATGTCCGCGATGATCGCCTGGACCCCGATCATCAGTCCGCCCGCGCCGACGCCCTGCACCGCCCGGTAGGCGATCAGCTGGTCCATGGTCTGCGC
The DNA here is from genome assembly GCF_056323165.1 of Streptomyces sp. 3-6. Classification (NCBI taxonomy): domain Bacteria; kingdom Bacillati; phylum Actinomycetota; class Actinomycetes; order Kitasatosporales; family Streptomycetaceae; genus Streptomyces; species Streptomyces sp. 3-6. Next base: position 55,663 of record NZ_JBWHZP010000013.1, on the reverse strand, counting down.
CCGGCCGGCCAGTGCGGAGCCGACCACGAAGACGACGATGGCGAACTGGAAGACGCCCTTGCGGCCGAGCAGGTCGCCCAGCTTGCCGTAGACGGGCAGGCCGATGGTGGAGGTGAGCAGGTAGGCGGTGATCGCCCAGGACATCCGGTCCAGGCCGTGCAGGTCGCCCACGATCCTCGGCAGCGCGGTGGCGACGATCATCTGCTCGAGGGCGGCGAGCAGCAGCGCGAGCATGAGCGCGACGAAGACCAGGCGGATCCGGCGCGGGCTCAGCCCGGGGCCCTCGGACGCCGGGGGCGGGCCCGGGGCCGGCGGGGCCGCGACCGCCGGTTCGTCCTTCGTCAGAGTGATCCCGCCCACGTCCCGCTCCCCTCGTCGCCTGCCGCACCATTCCCGCGTAAAAGCGACAACTACGAGCAAGCACGGCGAGTTACGGCGTACGGAGAGGTCGGCCGGAGATCACCCGAACCGGTGAGGGCGGCCGGCGCGGAATGCCGGCCGCCCTCATCATGTCCCCGCGCGGGGCGACCCCTTGAGCGAAGGGCGCCCGAAGTCCGCGACGGACGGGGCTACTTCTCGACCTCGGCGGCCAGCTTGGCGAGCAAGGCGTCGTAGATCCGGCCCAGCCCCTTGGGGGCGAAGGTCTTCTCGAAGAAGCCGCCGATGCCTCCGGCGCCCTGCCAGGTGGTGGTCACGACGACCCGGGAGCGGCCCTCGCCGGCCGGGGTGACGCGCCAGACGGTGACCATGGAGGAGTTGCGGTCCTTCTCCACCAGCTCGCCGTCGCTCGGCTCGGTCACCTCCAGGAGGCAGTCCCGCACGCGCTTGCTGGTGGCCTGGAGCTTCCAGTGGACGAGGGTGCCCTCGCCGTCGCCGCCCTCGCGGACCTCGTACTCGCTGAACTGCTCGGGCAGCACCTTGGCCCGGGTGCCGCTGTAGTCGGCGAGGGCGTCGAACACCGTCTCCGCGTCCGCCGCGACGATCCGCTCCGTAGTGGCCTCGACCTGCGCCATGGCTTTCCTCCAGGACCTGGTGTGTCGGGGGTCCGGCCAAGCCAACCACCCCCGCACCCGGCCGCCCAAATCGGGAGTCCACAACTGATCGGAAGCGTGATCGAACCTGTCACCCGCACGATCAAGGGAACACTTGTTCTATTCTGTGGTCCTGCACTACCGAGGAGGCGCCATGCGCTGGGAGAACCTCTCGACCGGGGACGGCCACAGCCGGGCCGACGCCGCGCTGTTCGGCGCGGACGCCGTCACCACCCGCACCGTCGACACGCCCGAGTTCCGCGGGATCACCTTCCACGAGATCCGCGCCCGGTCGATCGTCAACCGGGTGCCGGGAGCCTCCCGCATGCCGTTCGAATGGACGGTGAACCCCTACCGCGGCTGTTCGCACGCCTGCGTGTACTGCTTCGCCCGCAAGACCCACGGGTACCTGGACCTCGACTCCGGCCTCGACTTCGACACCCAGATCGTGGTCAAGGTGAACGCCCCCGAACTGCTGCGCCACCGGCTCGCCTCGGCCCGCTGGCAGGGCGAGCACATCGCCATGGGCACCAACGTCGACTGCTACCAGCGCGCCGAGGGCCGCTACCGTCTGATGCCCGGCATCATCGCCGCCCTGCGGGACCACGCCAACCCCTTCTCGATCCTGACCAAGGGCACGCTGATCCTGCGCGACCTGGAGCTGCTCAAGCAGGCGTCCGAGGTGACCGACGTCGGCATCTCGGTCTCCGTGGGCTTCGTCGACGAGTCCCTGTGGCGCACCGTGGAGCCCGGCACGCCCGCCCCCGAGCGGCGCCTCGACGTCGTCCGCACGCTGGCCGACCACGGCATCGGCTGCGGGGTGCTGATGGCCCCGGTCATCCCGTTCCTCGGCGACCGCCCCGACCAACTGCGCGCGACGGTGCGGGCGATCGCGGCCTCCGGCGCCACGTCCGTGACCCCGCTCGTGCTGCATCTGCGCCCCGGTGCGCGCGAGTGGTTCATGTCCTGGCTCGCCCGGCACCACCCGCACCTGGTGAGCCGCTACGAACGGCTGTACGCGGAGGGCGCCTACGCACCGAAGTGGTACCAGCGCCGCATCACCCGCCAGGTGCACGAGCTGGCCCGCGCCCATGGCATCGGCCCCACGGCACCCGGACTGCCCCGCCGGATCCGCCCGGCCGCCCCCACGGCTTCGGGGTCCGTGGAGTCCGCACACCCGGAGCCGACTCAGCTGACGCTGCTGTAGCCGCGCGGGAGCCGACAGGGCCGAAGAGGTCCGAGGCCGCGCGGGCGGCTCCGCTCGGGCGCCCGCCGCCGCGGGAGGGTCGCCGCGCCGGCGTTCGGACGCGGCACCGGATGGGGCACGTCGGAGCGCATCCCGCGACCCGTTCGGGTCACGTACCGGCGGAGCGCGTTGGTCCGGGGCCCGGGTCCCGGGACGATCCGGCGAGGGCCGTGCGCCGCGCGGTCCGCCGACCCTCCGTCCCGGGAGCACCTCATGAGGAAGCGCGCAGCCGTGCTGTGCGGCGCCGCCGTCGTCGTGGCCGGCAGTCTGACGGCCCTGCCCGCCTCGGCCGGCACCCCGCCGGCCGCCCGATCCGCCCCCGCCGCGGCGCCCGCCGCCGCGCCCGCCTGGAAGAAGTGCCCCACCGAGCACTACCCGGCCCTGCAGTGCGCCAGTGTCGAGGTGCCGCTGGACCACACCGACCCCGGCGGGCGCACCATCACGCTCGCGCTGTCCCGGATCCCGCACACCGCCTCGACGTACCAGGGTCCCCTGCTGGTCAACCCGGGCGGTCCCGGCGGCAGCGGCCGGACGCTCGCCGGGTTCGTCGCCGCCTCGCTGCCGCGCGAGGTGGCGGCGCAGTACGACGTCATCGGCTTCGACCCGCGCGGGGTGGGGGCGAGCAGCCCCGCGCTGGACTGCGCGCCGGACCACTTCGCCCCGGTGCGCCCGGCCTCCGTGCCCACCGCGAAGGCGGTGGAGGAGGCCAACCTGGCCCGGGTGAAGTCCTTCGCCGACGCCTGCCGGACCAGGTACGCCGACCTGCTGCCGTTCATCGACACCACCAGTGCGGCGCGCGACCTGGACGTGATCCGGGAAACGCTCGGCGCCGAGCGGATCAGCTACTTCGGCTACTCCTACGGCACGTACCTCGGCGCGGTGTACGCGAAGCTGTTCCCGGAGCGGGTGCGGCGCCTGGTGCTGGACTCGGTGGTCGACCCCGACGCGGTCTGGTACGACGCCAACCTGCGTCAGAACCGGGCCTTCGACGCCCGGCACCGGGCCCTGATGGCCTGGATCGCCGAGCACGACGCGACGTACGGGCTGGGCACCGACCCGGAGCGGGTCGAGGCCCGCTGGTACGCGATGCGGGCAGCGCTGGCCGAGGACCCGGCCGGGGGCAGGGTCGGCGCGGCCGAACTGGAGGACACCTTCATCCCGGGCGGCTACTACAACGGGTACTGGCCGCATCTCGCCGAGGCGTTCGCGGCCTACGCGAACGACGGCGACACCGGCCCGCTGCTCACCGCGTACGAGAACCTCGGCGCCGCCGAACCCGGCGCGGGCAACGGCTACAGCGTCTACACGGCGGTCGAGTGCCGGGACGCGTCCTGGCCGCGGGACTGGCGGCAGTGGCGCAAGGACAACGCGGCGGTCCACGCCGAGGCCCCGTTCATGACCTGGAACAACGCCTGGTACAACGCGCCGTGCGCCTTCTGGCCGACGCGGTCGCTGCGCCCGGTCTCCGTCGCCAACGGGCTGATCCCGCCCGCCCTGCTCTTCCAGGCGACCGGTGACGCGGCGACCCCCTACCGGGGCGCCGTCACGGTGCACCGCCTGCTGGCCCGCTCCGGACTGGTCGTCGAGCGGGGCGGCGGCAACCACGGCGTCACGCTGAGCGGGAACGCCTGCCTGGACCGGCACCTGGCGGCCTACCTGGCCGACGGGACGGTGCCGCGCGGCGGCGGCGCGGGCGTGGCCGACGCGGTGTGCGAGGCGCTGCCGGACCCGGAGCCCTTGACGTCGAAGGCCGTCCCGGCCACGTCCCGCGGCACCGTCCTGCACGGCCTGCTCGGCTCGCGCGGCTGACCGCACCCCGGCACGGCAAGGCCGGGCACGGAGATGAAGGGCCGTCAGGCCCTACCGCTGCCCCGGGATCCGCCCGCGCGCACCCCCTTGGCGCGGGATGCGGGCCAGGGCCCGGGCCGCCGCCCCGGCCAGGACCGGGTGGGCCAGGGCCTCGGTCAGCACGGGTTCCGCGCGGGGGTCGCCGAGTTCGCCGAGTCCCTCCACACAGGCGAGCGCGACCCGGCGGTGGGGGTCGTGGGGGCCGAGGCGGCGGCGGAGGGTGGTGATGAGGGCGGGGACCGCCTCGGGGGCGCCCAGCGCGGTCAGCAGGCGGACCGGGTGCAGGGCGTAGGCGACGCGGAGTTCGTTGGTGGCGAGCGCCGCGGCGGCGCGGGCGGTGCGCGGGTCGCCGAGGCGGGAGAGGGCGAGGGCGGCCGCGGCGCAGCGCGGCGGGTCACGGTGGTTGAGGAGCAGCACCAGGGCCTCGAAGGCGCGGCGGTCGCCGGCCAGGCCGAGCCGGACGGCGGCCAGTTCGCGGGCCCACAGCGGCTGTCCGGGTGCGGTGAGGACCTCGGCGAGACTGTCGGGGTCCTCCGTCGCCACGAGGTCGTCGAAGGCCGTCGATCCGGCGGCCTCGGTCCGTAAGCGCTCCGTGAGCTGTCGCCACTCCTCGTCCATGTCCCGAGGTTAGGTGTGCGACGGGGCGTTCGGGACCCACATCACAAAGGTGGGGGCTGGCGCGCTCGTTACCGGCCGGTTAAGCTCAGACGAGCGAGTTACCCACTCGCAGACCCTCCTCGTGGCGGTTTGGTGACGCAGCCGCCGCGAGTCGCAGTCGGTTCGGTACGCGATGTACCGCAGTACGGCCCGGCCCCGGGACAGGGCCGGCCGGATCCGCCGCAGGGCAGGGGCGTGTGCACGCCCTTCCCCCACCGGCACCGGGCGTGTGCGCTTCGCAGCCCGGCACCACACCCGCACTCCGCACGCAGGCCCGGTGCGTCCCCGACGGGGCGCACCCGGGCGGCGTTTCCCGTCGTCACCCTCATTCCTGGAGTCCCGCGATGGCCACTCCCCTGTCCCACACCCCTCCCTCCGCCCTGCGGACCGTCGCCGTCGTCGGCCTCGGCACGATGGGCACCGGCATCACCGAGGTCCTGGCCCGGGCCGGCCGCGAGGTCGTCGGCATCGACATCAGCGAGTCCCAGGCCGCCCGGTGCCTCGCCGCCCTGGAGGCCTCCACCGACCGTGCCGTGCGGCGCGGCAGGCTGACCGGCGAGGAGCGCACCGCCCTGCATTCCCGGGTGCGCGTCTCCACCGACCTGGCCCTCGCGGCCGACGCCGACCTGGTCATCGAGGTGGTGCCGGAGTCGTACGAGGTCAAGCAGCAGGTGTTCCGCGAACTCGACGCGATCGTGCGGCCCGAGGCGATCCTGGCGACCGGCACCAACGCGCTGTCCGTGACCCGGCTCGCCGCGGAGTCGGCGCGGCCGGAGCGCGTGCTGGGGCTGCACTTCTTCAACCCGGCGCCGGCCATGAGGCTGGTGGAGGTGGTCTCCTCGGTGCTGACCGCCCCGGGGGCCGTCTCCGCGGTCACCGATCTCGCCCTCGACCTGGGCAAGGAGCCCGTCGCGGTCGGCGACCGGCCCGGATTCGTCGCCGACGGCCTGCTGTTCGGCTACCTGAACCAGGCCGCGGCGATGTACGAGTCGAAGTACGCCTCCCGCGAGGACATCGACGCCGCGATGCGGCTGGGCTGCGGGCTGCCCATGGGTCCGCTGGCGCTGCTGGACCTGATCGGCGTCGACACCGCCCGCACCGTCCTGGAGGCGATGTACTCCGCGTCGCAGGACCGGCTGCACGCCCCCGCCCCGATCCTGCGGCAGCTCAGCGAGGCGGGCCTGACGGGCCGCAAGGCGGGCCGCGGCTTCTACACCTACGAGGCGCCGGGCAGCGGCACGGTCGTGCCGGACGCGCTCACCCCGCGCGAGGACGGCGCCGGCACCGGCGGCCGGACGGTCCGCTCGGTGGGTGTCGCCGGCTCGGGCACCATGGCGTCCGGCATCGCCGAGGTGTTCGCCAAGGGCGGCTACGACGTGGTCCTCGCCGCCCGCAGCGAGGAGAAGGCGCGGGCCGCCAAGGCCCGGATCGGCACGTCCCTGGCCCGCTCGGTCGACAAGGGCCGGATGACCGCCGAGGCAGCCGCCCAGGCGCTGGAGCGGATCACCCCGACCGGCACCTACGACGACTTCGCGGACGTCGACCTGGCGCTGGAGGCGGTCGCCGAGGACCTGGAGGTCAAGCGGCAGCTGTTCACCGCGCTGGACAAGGTCTGCAAGCCGGGCGCGGTGCTCGCCACCACCACCTCCTCGCTGCCGGTCATCGCCTGCGCGCGGGCCACCTCCCGCCCGCAGGACGTGATCGGGATGCACTTCTTCAACCCGGCGCCGGCCATGAAGCTGGTCGAGGTCGTGCGGACCGTGCTGACCGCCGACGACGTGCACGCCACCGTGCGCGAGGTGTGCGGGACGATCCGCAAGCACGCCGTCGACTGCGGCGACCGGGCCGGGTTCATCGTGAACGCGCTGCTGTTCCCGTACCTGAACAACGCGGTCAAGATGGTCGAGGAGCACTACGCGTCGCTCGACGACATCGACACCGCGATGAAGCTCGGCGGCGGCTACCCGATGGGCCCGTTCGAGCTGCTGGACGTGGTCGGGCTGGACGTCTCGCTGGCGATCGAGAAGGTGCTGCACCGCGAGTTCCGCGACCCGGGTCTGGCCCCGGCGCCACTGCTGGAGCACCTGGTGGCCGCGGGCTGCCTCGGCCGCAAGACCGGCCGTGGCTTCCGCGAATATGCCAAGCGCTGAGCGGCGCCCCGGCGACTGGCCGGCGGCCGGGCCGGAATGGGGCGGGCTGCTCGATCCCGACCGGTTCCCACCGTCCGCGAACGGCACGTCTCCCCCGCCCGAGGAGGGCGGGGGAGCCCCCGGCCACGCGCACCGAGCTGCGCACATGCAGTACGTTCGGGGCATGTCCCAGCCCGCCAAGTCCGTACGTCCATCCGCCACGACCGAGGCGCCGGAGAGCACAGCAGGGTCCCGTGCCGCAGCCCAGCGGCTGAAAATGCGCCGGGAACTGGCGGCCGCCGCGATGGAGCTGTTCGCGTCCAAGGGGTACGAGGCGACCACCGTCGACGAGATCGCCGCCGCGGCCGGGGTCGCACGCCGCACCTTCTTCCGGCACTTCCGGTCCAAGGAGGAGGCGATCTTCCCGGACCACGACGACACCCTGGTCCGCGCCGAGGCGGTGCTCAACGCCGCGCCGGCCCACGAGCATCCGCTCGACACGGTGTGCCGCGGCATCAAAGAGGTCATGAAGATGTACGCGGCGCACCCGGAGATCTCGGTCGCCCGCTACCAGCTCACGCGTGAGGTGCCCACCCTGCGCGAGGCGGAGATCGCGTCCGTGGCCCGCTACGAGCGCCTCTTCACCCGTTACCTGCTCGGTCACTTCGACGAGCACGCGCACCACGACGCGGGCAACGACGACCCGCTGCTGGCGGAGGTGGCCGCGTCCGCCGTGGTGACCGCCCACAACCACGTGCTGCGGCGCTGGCTGCGGGCCGGCGGCCGGGGCGACGTGGAGGCCCAGCTCGACCACGCCTTCGCCATCGTCCGCAGGACCTTCGGCAGCGGCATCATGGCGGGCCGCGGACGCACCGCTCCGCAGCCGCGCCCGACGACGTCGGCCGCGGACCAGGGCGAAGTGCTGGTGACGGTCACGCGGACCGACGCCCCGCTGGACGAGGTCATGCGGACCATCGAGCAGGCCCTCAAGGAGCGGTGACGCGGGCCCTCCCGGGCACACAGGGCGCCCCGGCACCCCCGGGCCGCCGGGCGGCGCCCCGGGCGGACAGCGGCGCGAGGGCGGCGCCGGACGGCCCGGAGTGGCCCGGAGGCCGGAGGGCCTGGGCCGGAGTGGCCCGGAGTCCGGAAGGACGCGCAGCGGCACCGGAGAGAACCGGAACCGGGGCCCGCAGAAGCCCGGAGAGACCCGGCGGCCGAAGAGGCTCGCGGAGGCACCGAGAACACCGCTGCCAAGGCGCGACGCGAGGTGTCGGGAACGTCTCGGGACGGCCCCGGGCGAGCGGCGGGCGCGGTGCGGCGCCTGTGATGACGGCCACCCCACGGGGTGGCCGTTTTGGCATGTCAGGGGCCCTTTTCTGCACGCTCGCGGACCCCGTTCGATCGATCATCGCTCATTTGTCACGTAAAGATTTCATCTGAGAGCAAGTTCTGGCACTCGGTGCCTTGCCGGATGACACGGCGTGCCATACGTTGAGGGAAGTCCGGGCGGCCGGCGCGCAGAGACCGATCGTGCGCCGGCTGTCCCAGCAAGCCGGTCCCCCGGCCTGCCCGCCCGGACGCCTGCGTCACAGGCACCTCCCGCGCCACCAGCGCTGCCCCAGCACCACAGCCGAACCGACGGCACACCCCTCGCAACCCCCAGCAGCACACCGACGTAACCCTCAGCGCCCCTCCCTCAGGGCGCTCACCGCCGGAGGCAACACCGTGACCGTCAAGGACATCCTGGCCGCGATCCAGTCGCCCGACTCCACGTCGGAGGACTTCGCCGCCCTGCCGCTCCCCGAGTCGTACCGTGCGATCACCGTGCACAAGGACGAGACGGAGATGTTCGCGGGCCTCGAGACCCGCGACAAGGACCCGCGCAAGTCGATCCACCTCGACGACGTGCCGCTGCCCGAACTCGGCCCCGGCGAGGCCCTGGTGGCCGTCATGGCCTCCTCGGTCAACTACAACTCGGTGTGGACCTCGATCTTCGAGCCGCTGCCGACCTTCGGCTTCCTGGAGCGCTACGGCCGGCTCAGCGAGCTCACCAAGCGCCACGACCTGCCGTACCACATCATCGGCTCCGACCTCGCCGGCGTCGTGCTGCGCACCGGTCCCGGCGTCAACGCCTGGCGGCCCGGCGACGAGGTCGTCGCGCACTGCCTGTCCGTCGAGCTGGAGTCGTCCGACGGGCACAACGACACCATGCTCGACCCCGAGCAGCGCATCTGGGGCTTCGAGACCAACTTCGGCGGCCTCGCCGAGATCGCTCTGGTCAAGTCCAACCAGCTGATGCCCAAGCCGGACCACCTCACCTGGGAGGAGGCCGCCGCGCCGGGCCTGGTCAACTCCACCGCCTACCGGCAGCTGGTGTCCCGCAACGGCGCCGGCATGAAGCAGGGCGACAACGTCCTCATCTGGGGCGCCAGCGGCGGACTCGGCTCCTACGCCACGCAGTTCGCGCTGGCCGGCGGCGCCACCCCGATCTGCGTCGTCTCCAGCGACCAGAAGGCCGACATCTGCCGGAAGATGGGCGCCGAGGCGATCATCGACCGCAACGCCGAGGGCTACAGGTTCTGGAAGGACGAGAACACCCAGGACCCCAAGGAGTGGAAGCGCTTCGGCAAGCGCATCCGCGAACTCACCGGCGGCGAGGACATCGACATCGTCTTCGAGCACCCCGGCCGCGAGACCTTCGGCGCCTCCGTCTACGTCACCCGCAAGGGCGGCACCATCACCACCTGCGCCTCCACCTCGGGCTACATGCACGAGTACGACAACCGCTACCTGTGGATGTCGCTGAAGCGCATCATCGGCTCGCACTTCGCCAACTACCGCGAGGCGTGGGAGGCCAACCGCCTCATCGCCAAGGGCAAGATCCACCCCACCCTCTCGAAGACCTACTCGCTGGAGGACACCGGGCAGGCCGCCTACGACGTCCACCGCAACCTGCACCAGGGCAAGGTCGGCGTGCTGTGCATGGCGCCCGAGGAGGGCCTGGGCGTGCGCGACCACGCCAAGCGCGCCCAGCACATCGACGCCATCAACCGCTTCCGGAACATCTGAGGTCGGACATGACAGAGCGTCAGGCGCCGCAGGCGCCCAGGGAACGGGACCGGCCGTGGCTCATGCGGACCTACGCCGGCCACTCCACCGCCGAGGCGTCCAACGAGCTGTACCGGCGCAACCTCGCCAAGGGGCAGACGGGTCTGTCGGTCGCGTTCGACCTGCCGACCCAGACCGGCTACGACCCCGACCACGTCCTCGCCCGCGGCGAGGTCGGCCGGGTCGGGGTGCCGGTCTCCCACCTCGGTGACATGCGCCGGCTGTTCCAGGACATCCCCCTGGAGCAGATGAACACCTCGATGACGATCAACGCCACCGCCATGTGGCTGCTGGCGCTCTACCAGGTCGTCGCCGAGGAGCAGGGCGCGGACATCACCAGGCTCCAGGGCACGACGCAGAACGACATCGTCAAGGAGTACCTGTCCCGCGGCACCCACGTGTTCCCGCCCGGGCCGAGCCTGCGCCTGACGACGGACATGATCGCGTACACGGTCTCCCACATCCCGAAGTGGAACCCGATCAACATCTGCAGCTACCACCTGCAGGAGGCCGGGGCCACGCCGGTGCAGGAGATCGCGTACGCGATGTCCACCGCGATCGCCGTGCTCGACGCGGTGCGCGACAGCGGCCAGGTGCCGCAGGAACGCATGGGCGACGTGGTCGGCCGCATCTCCTTCTTCGTCAACGCGGGCGTCCGCTTCGTCGAGGAGATGTGCAAGATGCGCGCCTTCGGCCGCATCTGGGACAAGGTCACCCGCGAGCGGTACGGCATCGAGAACCCCAAGCACCGCCGCTTCCGCTACGGCGTGCAGGTCAACTCCCTCGGGCTGACCGAGGCGCAGCCGGAGAACAACGTCCAGCGGATCGTCCTGGAGATGCTGGCCGTCACCCTCTCCAAGGACGCCCGCGCCCGCGCCGTGCAGCTGCCCGCCTGGAACGAGGCGCTGGGCCTGCCCCGCCCCTGGGACCAGCAGTGGTCGCTGCGCATCCAGCAGGTCCTCGCCTACGAGAGCGACCTGCTGGAGTACGACGACCTCTTCGAGGGCTCGAAGGTGGTCGAGGCGAAGGTCGCGCAGCTGGTCGAGGACTCGCTCGCGGAGATGGAGCGGATCGAGGAGATGGGCGGCGCGATGGCCGCCGTCGAGTCCGGCTACCTGAAGTCACAGCTCGTCGCCTCGCACGCCGCGCGCCGCGCCCGGATCGAGTCCGGCGAGGAGAAGATCGTCGGTGTGAACGCCTTCGAGGGCACCGAGCCCAACCCGCTGACCGCCGACCTGGACACCGCGATCCAGACGGTGGACCCGGCGGTCGAGGCCCGGGTCGTCACCGCCCTCCAGGAGTGGCGGGACACCCGCTACCAGCCGCCGTTCAACCACCCGCGCCCCTGCAAGGCGCTGGAGCGGCTGAAGGAGGCCGCGAAGGGCACCGAGAACCTGATGGAGGCCACCCTGGAGTGCGCCCGGGCCGGCGTGACCACCGGCGAGTGGGCCGGGGCCCTGCGCGAGGTGTTCGGCGAGTTCCGCGCGCCGACCGGCGTGTCGTCCGCGCCGCTCGCGGTGACCGCCGAGGAGGGCACCGCGCTCGGCCGGGTGCGCCGCAAGGTGGAGCTGACGGCCCAGGACCTCGGCGTCGGCAAGCTGCGCTTCCTGGTCGGCAAGCCGGGCCTGGACGGTCACTCCAACGGCGCCGAGCAGATCGCCGTGCGGGCCCGCGACGCCGGGTTCGAGGTGGTCTACCAGGGCATCCGGCTCACCCCGGAGCAGATCGTGGACGCCGCCCTGGCGGAGGACGTGCACGCGGTGGGCCTGTCCATCCTCTCCGGCTCGCACGCCCAGCTGGTGCCGGACGTGCTGGAGCGGCTCCGTGTGGCCGGTGCCACAGATATACCGGTGATCGCCGGTGGCATCATCCCCACCGGAGACGCCGAGGCGCTGCGGGCCGCGGGAGTGGCCGCGGTCTTCACCCCGAAGGACTTCGACATCACCGGGATCATCGGCCGCATCGTCGACGAGATCCGCACAGCGAACAAGCTCGACCCCCTGGAGGTCCCCGCATGACCAGCCCCGCTCCCCAGGTCAACCGTCTGCGCCCCCGGCGCTCCTGTCTGGCGGTGCCGGGTTCCAACCCGCGCTTCCTGGAGAAGGCCCAGGGCCTCCCCGCCGACCAGGTCTTCCTCGACCTGGAGGACGCGTGCGCGCCGCTCGCCAAGCCGGAGGCGCGGCACACCATCGTGAAGTTCCTCAACGAGGGCGACTGGACCGGCAAGACGCGCGTGGTGCGCGTCAACGACTGGACGACCGAGTGGACCTACCGCGACGTCGTCACGGTCGTCGAGGGCGCCGGCCCGAACCTCGACTGCATCATGCTGCCGAAGGTGCAGGACGCGCAGCAGGTCGTCGCCCTGGACCTGCTGCTGACGCAGATCGAGAAGACGATGGGCTTCGAGGTCGGCCGGATCGGCATCGAGGCGCAGATCGAGAACGCCCGCGGCCTGAACAACGTCAACGAGATCGCGCAGGCCTCCCCGCGCGTCGAGACCATCATCTTCGGCCCGGCCGACTTCATGGCGTCCATCAACATGAAGTCACTGGTCGTGGGCGAGCAGCCGCCCGGCTACCCGGCGGACGCCTACCACTACATCCTGATGAAGATCCTGATGGCCGCCCGCGCCAACGACCTCCAGGCGATCGACGGCCCCTACCTGCAGATCCGCAACGTCGACGGTTTCCGCGCGGTCGCCGAGCGGGCCGCCGCCCTCGGCTTCGACGGCAAGTGGGTGCTGCACCCGGGTCAGGTGGACGCGGCGAACGAGGTGTTCTCGCCCTCGCAGGAGGACTTCGACCACGCCGAGCTGATCCTGGACGCGTACGACTACTACACCTCCGAGGCGGGCGGCAAGAAGGGCTCCGCGATGCTCGGCGACGAGATGATCGACGAGGCCAGCCGCAAGATGGCCCTGGTCATCTCCGGCAAGGGGCGCGCCGCCGGCATGCAGCGCACCAGCAAGTTCGAGATCCCGGAGGGCTGAGCGCCATGCAGTTCGGACGCACCTACGAGGAGTTCGAGGTCGGGGCGACGTACAAGCACTGGCCCGGCAAGACGGTCACCGAGTACGACGACCACCTGTTCTGCCTCCTCACGATGAACCACCACCCCCTCCACATGGACACCAACTATGCGGAGAAGACGACGGACTTCGGCAAGAACGTCGTCGTCGGGAACTACATCTACTCGCTGCTGCTCGGCATGTCGGTGCCGGACATCTCCGGCAAGGCCATCGCCAACCTGGAGATCGAGTCGCTGCGGCACGTGGCGCCGACCTTCCACGGGGACACGGTCTACGGCCAGACGACGGTGCTCGACAAGTGGCCGTCGAAGTCGAAGAACGACCGCGGGATCGTGTACGTCGAGACCAAGGGCTACAAGCAGGACGGCACGCTGGTCTGCGTGTTCCGCCGCAAGGTGATGGTGCCGACCGAGACGTACATCAAGGAGCGCGGCGGCGAGCAGCCCGGCCGCCCGGAACTCAGGGAGCAGGAGAAGTAGGCCATGGCCCGTCTCGCCCAGACCGCCGGTCTGACCGACGTCCAGCAGGAGATCCTGTCCACCGTCCGCGACTTCGTGGACAAGGAGATCATCCCGGTCGCCACCGAGCTGGAGCACCGCGACGAGTATCCGCAGCAGATCGTCGACGGGCTCAAGGAATTGGGTCTGTTCGGTCTGATGATCCCCGAGGAGTACGGGGGTCTGGGCGAGTCGCTCCTCACCTACGCGCTGTGCGTGGAGGAGATCGCCCGCGGCTGGATGTCGGTGTCCGGCATCATCAACACCCACTTCATCGTGGCGTACATGCTCAAGCAGCACGGCACGCAGGAGCAGAAGGACCACTTCCTGCCCCGGATGGCGGCCGGCGACATCCGCGGCGCGTTCTCCATGTCGGAGCCGGGCCTCGGCTCGGACGTGTCGGCGATCACCTCCAAGGCGGTGAGGGACGGCGAGGAGTACGTCCTGAACGGCCAGAAGATGTGGCTGACGAACGGCGGAACCTCGTCGCTGGTGGCCGTTCTGGTCCGGAGTGACGAAGGACACCCCGAGGGCACGGCGCCCCACAGGTCGATGACCACGTTCCTGGTCGAGAAGGAGCCGGGCTTCGGTGAGGTGCGTCCCGGCCTCACCATCCCGGGCAAGATCGACAAGATGGGCTACAAGGGCGTCGACACGACCGAGCTCATCATGGACGGCCTGCGGGTTCCCGCCGATCGGGTGCTCGGCGGCGTCACCGGCCGAGGTTTTTACCAAATGATGGACGGGGTCGAGGTCGGCCGCGTCAACGTCGCCGCGCGTGGCTGCGGCGTCGCTCAGCGTGCCTTCGAGCTGGGCGTCCAGTACGCCCAGCAGCGCCACACGTTCGGCAAGCCGATCGCCCAGCACCAGGCCATCCAGTTCAAGCTGGCGGAGATGGCTACCAAGGTGGAGGCGGCGCATGCGATGATGGTGAACGCAGCGCGCAAAAAGGACTCCGGGGAACGAAACGACCTTGAAGCAGGGATGGCGAAGTACCTCGCCTCCGAGTACTGCAAGGAGGTCGTGGAGGACGCCTTCCGGATCCACGGCGGCTACGGCTTCTCCAAGGAGTACGAGATCGAGCGCCTCTACCGGGAGGCGCCGATGCTGCTGATCGGTGAGGGGACGGCCGAGATCCAGAAAATGATCATCGGTCGGCGACTGCTCGAAGAGTATCGATTCCAGGGCTGACTTGTCCGGATACGGGGTGTTTTCTTGGAGTACAGGATCACACCCCGTCAGCACTCCTCGGCCGTCGACTCGGTTGCCTGCCTTACCCAGTTGTCGTCCGGAGCCGCTACGATCGCCGGAAAGCCGCCGTCCCCCGTCAGTGCGCGGCACGATCCGCTACGAAGGTCATCCATGCCCCACAGCCAAACCTCTGCACCCCGCGACAGCCGCACCGGCGTACGCCTCGCGCGCGGAGCCTCGCCGTGGCTTCTGCCGACCGTGGCCACGGCGGCCGTGAGCCTGCTCCGTGCCCGCCGCTCGGGTGCCGCGAAGGCCGTAGCCGTCCCCGCCACCGCCCTGGCCGCGGGGATGCTGTGGTTCTTCCGCGACCCCGAGCGCGAGATCACCCGGGGCCGGGTCATCTCGCCCGCCGACGGAGTGGTGCAGAGCATCATGCCGTGGAAGGACGGCCGCACGCGCGTCGCGATCTTCATGAGCCCGCTCAACGTCCACGTCAACCGTGCGCCGCTGGACGGCACCGTGACGTCGGTCGAGCACGTCCCCGGTGGTTTCGTTCCCGCCTTCAACAAGGAGAGCGAGAACAACGAGCGGGTGGTCTGGCACTTCGACACCGAGCTCGGTGACATCGAGATGATCCAGATCGCCGGCGCCGTCGCCCGCCGCATCGTCCCCTACGTGCCGCAGGGCACCAAGGTGGAGCAGGGCGACCGGATCGGTCTCATCCGCTTCGGCTCGCGTGTCGACCTCTACCTGCCCGAGGGCGTGGAGGTCGCGGTCGAGGTCGGTCAGAAGACCGTGGCTGGGGTGACTCGCATTGACCGTGATTGATCCCGACACACAGGCCGGGTGGGTGCCCGAGGCCGACCGTGACGAGGACGAGGAGGAGATGCCGCTCTCGCTCCGCCTGTCGATAGCGGACACCCTCACCCTGGGCAACGCCACCTGTGGCTTCATGGCGGTGTACTTCACCACCACCGGCATCCTGATCCCGCACCTCACGGGCAGCCAGGAGACCGGCATGGCCCGCCACAGCGCGGCCACCGCCGTCATCCTGATGCTCTGCGCGGCGGTCTTCGACCTCTTCGACGGCCTGGTCGCGCGCAAGCTGCGCTCCTCGCCGATGGGCGCGGAGCTGGACAACCTCTCCGACCTGATCAGCTTCGGCCTCGCGCCGGCGTACTTCGTCCTCGTCTACGGCATGGTCGCCGACGACGCGCACCAGAGAGTGGCGGCGGTCGGGGCGATCGTGGTGCTGCTGGCGGTGGTGCTGCGGCTCGCCAGGTTCTCCTGCGTCACGGTCAAGGACGGCACCTTCCAGGGCATGCCCTCGCCGTTCGGCGCGCTGACCGTCGTCTCGATCGTGCTGCTGGAGCTGCCGTTCGTGGCGACGCTGCTGGCGATCCTGGGCACCGCCTGGCTGATGGTGAGCCGGGTCGAGTACCCGAAGCCGCGGGGCCGCCTCGCCGTGGCCATGCTGTCGTGGATCGTCCTGTCGATGGGCCTGCTGGCGGCGTGGGCGTTCGACGCGCCGAGCGGCCAGCTGCTGCTGCAGACGGGGTGCGCGCTGCAGCTGGTGATGGGCGCGGTCATCCCGCTGTTCGCCACGGCACGCCGGGTGAACAACTTCCGCGACAACCGGCGGGAGGCGCGGGCGGCGCAGATGCCGTAGCGCTGCGCTCGGCTGGAGCGGCCGGTCGTCCCGGCCGGTACGGCGGTGTGGGCCCCCGGACCCTTTGGGTTCGGGGGCCCTTCGCTGTGCCCGCCCGGGCGGGGTGGGGCGGTTCTCCTACGGGCTCCGGGGCGGGGCTTGTGCTGCGGATCGAGTCGAGGCTGGACGGGCGAGGCCGGAGGCCCGGGGCGTGGCTCTCCGCGGCCCGGGATCAGCACCGGCCCGGGCTCCGCGCGGGACCGGGCCGCCACGGCCACGGGCGGGGCCCCCGGCCCGAGGCCCGTCCCGCCCCGGGGCTCAGGTCAGGAAGTCGCGGGCGATGCGGGCCGCCGTGCGTTCCAG
Organism: Streptomyces sp. 3-6; assembly: GCF_056323165.1. NCBI lineage: Bacteria > Bacillati > Actinomycetota > Actinomycetes > Kitasatosporales > Streptomycetaceae > Streptomyces > Streptomyces sp. 3-6. The sequence goes on along the minus strand of NZ_JBWHZP010000013.1, from coordinate 38,917 downwards.
GAGGGGGCCCGCCTCGGCGATGCACCGGGTGACGTCCGGCTCCAGGTCCGTCAGGGCGTACGCCCGGCGGATGCCCGCGCGCCCCAGCTCCTCCGGGGGCAGGGCCAGCCGGCCGCACACCGCGACGACCTCCCGGTCCGCGACGCGGGCCGCGGCGGCGACGCCGGCCGGGGCCTTGCCGTGCAGGGTCTGCTGGTCGAGGGACCCCTCCCCCGTGATCACCAGATCGGCCCGCTCCAGCGCCGACGCGAAGCCGAGGACGTCCAGCATGACCTCGATGCCCGGCCGGAACCGGGCACCCAGGAGCATCGCGCCGTAGCCGATGCCGCCCGCCGCGCCCGCGCCCGGCGAGGCGGCGTACTCGGCGGCGCGGGCGCCGACCGCGCCCTCCAGGACTGTCGCGAAGTGCCCGAGGGCGGCGTCCAGCCGCTCCACGTCCTCCGGTGAGGCGCCCTTCTGCGGTCCGTAGACCGCGGGAGCGCCCTTCGGGCCGGTCAGCGGGTTGTCGACATCGCTGGCGAGGACCAGCTCGACGTCCCCCAGCCGCGGGTCGAGGCCGGACAGGTCGGCCGAGGCCAGCTCGGCCAGTCCGCCCCCGCCGGGTGCCACCGGCTCGCCGTCGGCCTTGAGGAAGCGGGCGCCGAGCGCGGCCAGCATCCCGGCCCCGCCGTCGGTGGTGGCGCTGCCGCCCACCCCGAACACGAGGGTGCGGGCGCCCGCGTCCAGCGCGGCCCGCAGCAGTTCGCCGGAACCGTAGGTGGAGGCGGTGAGCGGCGCGAAGGTGTCCCGCGGGAGCCGCTGGAGGCCGCTGGCCTCGGCCATCTCCACCACGGCCGTGTCGCCGCGCAGCGCGAACGCCGCGGTCACCGGGTCGCCGAGCGGCCCCTGGACGCGTACCTCCCGGCGGTCGAAGCCGGCCGCGACCGCCGCGGCGACGGTGCCGTCGCCGCCGTCGGCCACCGGAAGGGCCTCGACCTCCAGTCCCGGCGCGATGCCGCGCAGCCCGGCCGTCACCCGGTCGGCGACCTCCACGGCCGTCAGCGAGCCCTTGAACTTGTCCGCGGCGACGAGCACCCTGCGGATCGACCGTGCCGACCGGGTGCTGCCCACTGCAGTGTCCGCCACTTGCATCCCCTCGCTGTCCGGGCCCCGCACATGCGTCCGGGACCAGTCGCGCCGCTGCGACCTTAACCGGCGGGTGTGTCCCCCGTCATGCGCTGCCCAGCCGGTGGAACGGCTCCGACCCGCGTGGTGACGGGCGCGGGCGGGGCGGCGCGGGCGGACGGGCGGCGCACCGGGCGGGGCGGCGCACCGGGCGGGGCGGCGCACCGGGCGGGACGGCGCACCGGACGGGGCGGCGCGGGCGGACGGGGCGGCGCGGGCGGACGGGGCGGCGCACCGGACGGGGCGGCGCGGGCGAGCGGGGCGGGATTCGGGTAGACCGGACCCATGACCGCAGTGGGCACGGACGTGGGCACCGAAGCAGGGCCGGCCGATCGCATCCTCGGGGGCTGGCTCGGCAGGATCGCCGGCAACATGCTCGGCAAGCCGGTCGAGCAGGGCGAGGTGTGGACACGGGACCGCATCGACCGCTACCTGCGCTCGGCCGACGCCCTGCCGCTGACCGACTACCTGCCCGAGCCGCCCGGCGAGAGCGAGGCCGCCCTGCTTCGGCCGGAGTGGCGGGCGTGTGTGCGCGGCCGGGTGCACGGGAGCTGCCGCGACGACGACGTCGACTACTCGATCCTCGGCCTGCACCTGCTGGAGACCCACGGCTTCGCCTTCACCACCGAGCAGGTCGGCGACCTGTGGCTGCTGCGGCTGCCGTACCTCCAGACCTTCACGGCGGAGCGGGCGGCGTACCGGAACCTGGCGAACGGGCTGAAGCCCCCGCTGACGGCCACGTACGACAACCCGTACCAGGAGTGGATCGGCGCCCTCATCCGCGCCGACATCCACGGCTGGACCTCCCCCGGCGCCCCGCGCCGCGCCGCCGCGCTGGCCCGCCGGGACGCCGTGCTCTCCCACACCGGCAACGGCGTCTACGGCGCGATGTGGGCGGCGGCGCTGATCGCGGCGGCCTTCACGGCGGCGACGGTACGCGAGGCGGTGGAGGCGTCGCTGGCCGTGATCCCGGCGAGCAGCCGCCTGGCCCGCACGGTGCGCCGCGCGGCCTCGCTGCACGGGGCGGGCCTGGCCTGGGAGGACACGCTCGCCACGCTGGAACGGGAGACGGCCGGCCTGGGCTGGATCCACACGGTCCCGAACGCGGCCGTCATCACCGCCGGACTGCTGTACGGCGACGGCGACTTCACCCGCACCCTCGCCCTCACCGTCCGCGGCGGCCTCGACACCGACTCCAACGGCGCGACGGCGGGCTCGGTGGCCGGCGTCCTGTGCGGCGCGGCAGCCGTACCCGAGCAGTGGCGCACGCCCCTGGCCGACACCGTCCGCAGCGCGGTGTTCGGCTACGACGGCATCAGCATCACCGAACTGGCGGAGCGGACGGTGCGGTTGGCGGAGGACGCGGGGGCCCTGCGCCGGTGAGCCGGCCATCGCCCGGGCCGCCCTGCCCTCCCCCCCCCGTGCGCCCCGCGCCTGCGCCTCCGGTGCAGGTCGTGGCACCGGCGCGTGCTGCCGTGCGCCGGGGGCCGGAACGCCGCTCACGGGAATGGGGACCGGCCGCGCGGTTACCCTTCCCGGCATGACCACCACGCCGGACGTCCAGGACTTCGCCTCCTACATCGCCTCCCTCCCCCGTGTTCTCGCCGGAGCCGGTGCGCTCTTCCGGGACGAGGCGGGGCGGGTGCTGCTCGTGGAGCCGAACTACCGGGAGGGCTGGGCGCTGCCCGGCGGCACGATCGAGTCCGACGACGGGGAGACGCCCCGCGAGGGGGCACGGCGGGAGACGGCCGAGGAGATCGGGCTGGACCGGGAGCTGGGGCGGCTGCTGGCCGTGGACTGGGTGCGGGGTCCGGGACGGCCGCCGCTGGTCGCGTACCTCTTCGACGGCGGGGTGCTCGGCGACGAGGAACTGGGGGCGATCCGGTTGCAGGAGGAGGAGCTGCTGTCCTGGCGTCTGGTGCCCCGCGCTGAGCTGACCTCCTACCTCCCGGACGCGCTGGGGCGCCGGGTGCTGGCGGCCCTGGACGTCCTGGACGAAGGCTCGGGCACCGCGGAGCTGGAGGACGGCCACCGCGTGCGGTGACGGACGGGGGCGGGCCGGCCTGCGGATACGCGGTGGCCCGCACGGGGCCCCGCCGCCTACCCTCGGCCGCATGAGCAAGCCCCTCGTCGCCCTCCTCACCGGCGCCGGCATCAGCACCGACTCCGGCATCCCGGACTACCGCGGGCCGAACGGTGTCTGGCGCCGCGATCCCGAGGCCGAGAAGCTCGTGACGTACGAGTACTACATGGGCGACCCGGACATCCGGCGCCGGTCCTGGCGGATGCGCCGGGAGAACGGCGCGCTCACCGCCGAGCCGAACGCCGCGCACCGCGCCGTCGCCGAGCTGGAGCGGTCCGGGGCGGCGGCGGTGCGGGTGATCACGCAGAACGTGGACGGTCTGCACCAGCTCGCCGGGATGCCCGCCCGCAAGGTGCTGGAACTGCACGGCACCGTCCGCGAAGTGGAGTGCACGGACTGCTCCGCACGGGGGTCGATGGCCGACGCGCTGGCGCGGGTCGAGGCCGGCGAGCCGGACCCGCCGTGCGAGGTGTGCGGCGGGATCCTCAAGTCCGCGACCGTGATGTTCGGCGAGCCGCTCGACCCTGTGGTGCTGTCCGAGGCCCTCGCGATCGCCAAGGCCTGCTCGGTGTTCCTCGCCGTCGGCACCAGCCTTCAAGTCCAGCCCGCCGCCGGGCTGGCCGGCGTCGCGGCCGACCACGGGGCCCGGCTGGTCATCGTCAACGCGGAACCGACGCCGTACGACGGGATCGCCGACGAGGTGGTCCGGGAGCCCATCGGCACGGCGCTGCCGGCCTTGCTGCGCCGGATCGGCGCCGAGGGCGAGCCCCGCTGACACCGGCGGCGGGCCCGCCGCTCAGAACAGGCCCGCGCCCCGTTCGAAGTCCAGCAGGCGCTGCTTGCGCTCCAGGCCGCCGCCGTAACCGGTGAGGCTGCCGGAGGCGCCGATGACGCGGTGGCAGGGGATGACGATGCCGATGGGGTTGCGGCCGTTGGCGAGGCCGACGGCGCGGGACGCCTTGGGGCTGCCGAGGGCGTCGGCGAGCTGGCCGTAGGAACGGGTCTCGCCGTAGGGGATGCGCCTCAGTTCGTCCCAGACGCGGCGCTGGAACGGGGTGCCGTGCGGGCGCAGCGGGAGGGTGAACTCCTTCAGCTCGCCCGCGAAGTACGCCGACAGCTGCTCCCGCGCCTCGGCGAAGGGGGTGTCGTCGCGGTCGCCGAAGGTCTCCTCGGCCGGGCGGTGGCGCTGCTCGGTCATGTAGAGGCCGCACAGGACGCCGTCGTCGTCGGCGACGAGGGTCAGCGGGCCGTAGGGGCTGTCGATCACGGTGTGCTGCTTGTGCTGCTTCATGGGCTTCGATTCTCCAGTGCTCGTGCGGGGCTCGTGTCTCCGGTGCTTGTGCCGGCTCGTGCAGGGCTCGTGTCTCCGGTGCTCGCGCGGGCTCGTGCGGGGCTCGTACGGGCTTCTCATACCGGGAGGACGTTGATCGGGTGGCTGTCCGTCGCCCACAGGTACTGGACGGCGTAGGCACGCCAGGGCCGCCAGGCCGCCGCGCAGGCGGTGAGGGCGGCCGGGGTGGAGGGCAGACCCAGGTCGCGGGCGGCACGGCGGATGCCGAGGTCGGTGGGCAGGAAGGCGTCGGGGTCGCCGAGGGCGCGCAGGGCGATGACGTCGGCGGTCCACGGGCCGAAGCCGGGGAGGGCGAGGAGCCGGGCACGGGTCTCGGGCCAGTCGCTGTCCACGCCCAGGGGGAGGTCCCCGGACGCCAGGGCGCGCACCAGGGTGGTCAGGGTGGCGCGGCGGGCGCGCGGCAGGGCCAGGGTGCCGGGGTCGAGCGCGGCCAGGGCGTCCGGCGTCGGGAAGAGGTGGGTGAGGCCGCCCTCGGGGTCGTGGACCCGTTCGCCGTGGGCGGTGACCAGGCGGGCGGCGTGGGTGCGGGCGGCGGCCGTGGAGACCTGCTGGCCCAGGACGGCGCGGACCGCGAACTCCGCCGCGTCGACCGTGCGCGGCACCCGGCGGCCGGGGGCCTGGTCGACCAGGGGCGCGAGGACGGGGTCCGTGCGCAGGTGGCCGTCGACGGCGACGGGGTCGGCGTCCAGGTCGAGCAGGCGACGGCAGCGGCTGATGGCGACGGGCAGGTCGCGCAGGTCGCCGAGGGTGAGCCGGCAGGCGATGTGGCCGGGGCGCGGGGCGAGGGCGACGATGCCGTGCCCGTACGGCAGGCGCAGGGTGCGGCGGTAGGCGCCGATGGGGGCACCTCCCACGCCCTCGAGGCTGTGGGGGAGCCATTCCTCCACGCCCGGTACGGCGGTCGCCGCGAGGTGGCCGAAGAGGTTGTCGGGGGTGAGCGGAGCCCGGAACGGCAGCCGCAGGGACAGCGCGCCGGCGGTGGGGCGGGCGTCCTCGCGGGGCGCCCGGGCGCGCAGGCCGCTCGGCGAGAGCGCGAAGACCTCGCGCACCGTGTCGTTGAAGGTGCGCACGGACGCGAACCCGGCGGCGAAGGCGACGTCGGCCATGGGCAGCGCCGTCGTCTCGATGAGCAGCCGGGCGGTCTGGGCCCGCTGGGCGCGGGCGAGTGCCAGGGGGCCGGCGCCGAGTTCGGCGAGCAGCTGGCGTTCGACCTGCCGGGTGCTGTAACCGAGCCGAGCGGCGAGCCCGGGCACGCCCTCGCGGTCCACCACCCCGTCGGCGATCAGCCGCATCGCGCGGGCGACCGCGTCGGCCCGGTGGTTCCACTCCGGGGAGCCGGGGCTGGTGTCGGGCCGGCAGCGCTTGCAGGCCCGGAAGCCGGCCTGCTGGCAGGCCGCGGCGCTGGGGTGGAAGACCATGTTCTCCGCCTTGGGCGGCACCACCGGGCAGCTCGGCCGGCAGTAGATGCCGGTGGTCAGGACGGCGGTGTAGAACCAGCCGTCGAACCGCGCGTCCTTGGACCGCACGGCGCGCACGCAGCGCTCGGTGTCGGTGTGCATGGCGTTCCGCATGCCTCCAGGATCCGGGACGGGGCGGCCCGGTTCCGGCGGAAATCCGACATGGACGTCGGCGGTCCTGCACCGGGGCGGATCGCCTGCCGGACCGGCTCGCCGGTGTCCCCTCGTCCACGCCGGGACGCGCGCCACCACCGGCCGGAGCCCGTTCGTCTGCCACCGGCTACGCGCCACCCACGTGCGTACACTGCTCCTCCACGCCGGTACGCCCGCCACCACGTGCCGGTCACCGCCCGTCCGCGCCCGGACGCCCGCCGCCACGTACCGGCGTCCACCCGTCCACGCCCGGACCGCCCACATCCCCGCACCGGCATCCACGCGCCCGCATCCCCGCACCGGCACCCACAGGCCCGCATCCCGGCGCCTACACCCACGGGCCCACGTCACCGACCGAGCGTCCCGCCCGGCCCCGGGGACCAGGCGGGACGCTCCGGCCGCCGTCAGTCGATGCGCGCGCAGAGGTCGTCGGTGGTCCCGTGGAGGAGACGGACGTCCTTGTGGCCGGTGGCGCTGATGTCCATCGTGTAGACCCCGTCGACGACGTACAGCCCGCGCGGCAGGCTGCCCTCGCCCACGCCGACCAGGACCGGACCGTGCACGGCCCAGAACTGCGAGCCGTCGCGCCGGTACTCGACCAGGGCGGAGCCGCTCACGTCGGCGTCGTGGTGGGCGCCGGTGTCGGTGTTGGCGACCCGGACGACCAGATCGCCCCGGTACGCGACCCGCTTCGGGGAGCCGTCGGGGTGGGTGCTCAGCACCCGCTGCACCACTTCATCGACGACCGGTTCGCCGTGGACGGGGAAGTCGCAGCGCGCACCGGCGGCGACGTCCCAGGGGGCGGACGGGGCCGGCTCCCAGCCCGGGTCCGTCCCGGCGTTGGCCGGCGCCGCGCCGAGGAGTACGGCGGTCAGCGCCAGTGGGGCGAGAACGGCTCGTCGCATGGGTTTCTCCCTTGTGTCGGGGCTCCGAGGGGGTGGCGCGACGCAGTCTTCCCGCGGTCTCTGACCACGGTCTGACCATGCTGCGGGGCGCACCGCGCTGCTAGGCTCCGGCCCCACCATGGAGTTCCAGCTGCTCGGCCCGTTCGCGGCCCGCCACGACGGCCGGCCGGTGGCGCTGGGCAACCGCCGGCAGGAACGGTGCCTGCTGGGCGTGCTGTTGCTGCACCCGGGGCGCGTCGTCACGACCGAACGCCTCATCGCCCTGCTCTGGGACGCCACACCGCCCGCGTCGGCCCGCGCCACCGTCCACACCTACGTGGGCAGGCTGCGTGCCGCCCTCGCCCCGTACGGGGTCACGGTCGGCACCCGCCACGACGGGTACGTCGTGGAGCCGGGGCCCTACTCGACCGACGTGCAGGAGTTCACCGCGCTCGCCGGGAAGGCGGCCGGGGCCGGCGATCCGGTGGAGCGGCTCCGCCACCACGAGGAGGCCCTGGCCCTGTGGCGGGGTCCGCTGCTCGCCGATGTCGCGGACGACCGGCTGCGTGACGGCCTCGGGGTGCGGCTCACCGAACTGCGGTTGTCCGCCGTGGAGCAGCGGGCACGGGACCACCTCGGAATGGGGCTGCACGACCGTGTCGTCGTGGACCTCCTCCCCGTGGTCGCGGAGCACCCCACCCGTGAGTCGCTGGTGACCGCCGGCATGACCGCGCTGTACCGCGCGGGCCGCCGGGCCGAGGCGCTCCAGCTGTACGACCGCACCCGGCGCCTGCTGGCGGCGGAACTCGGCGTCGCACCCCAGCCGGGCCTGCGCACCCTCCACGAGCACATGCTGCGCGGCGACCCCCGGCTGGACCGGCCGCCGGGGCCCGTCCACGCGGTGCGGGTGGACGACCGGTGGCTGCCGTGGAGCACGGGTGGACACCCGGCCCTGGAGTTCTGCAACACCTACGCCGGCTGGGGCGGGGACCCGCGGCCCGGATCGGAGTGGCTGCGGGACTACGCCACGCTCGCCGTGTGGGCCGGGCACCTGGGTCTGGTCGACGCCCGGCAGGTCGCCCACCTGCGCGAGCGGGCGGGCCGGCAGCCGGGGGAGGCCGCCGCCGCGCTCGACGAGGCCCTGCGCTTGCGCAGCGCTCTGCGCGCCTGCCTGCGGGACACGCGGGACGGCAGCGCCTTCCGTGCGGTCGCGGAGGAGGTGCAGCGGGCCGCCCGGTCGTCCGTGTTCGTCCGGGGCGAGGACGGTCTGGGGCGCTGGCGGCCGTCGCCGTCGTCCGGTCTGCGGCTGCCCCTGCGCGCCGTCGCCCTCACCGCGGGCGACCTGCTCGCCGATCCCCGCCGGTTCACCGTCCGCACCTGCCCGAGCCCGGACTGCGGCTGGCTGTTCCTCGACGAGGACGGACGGCGGCGGTGGTGCAGCCTGGGGACGTGCGGGGCCGGGCGGAACGCCGAGGCGTGCTGACGCCGGGACGCGGCGGGGAACGATCCCCGTCCGGTGGCACTGCCGGTGCCGGTGCCGAGCCTAGGCGCCCCCTGCCCGTTCCTCCGTCCCCTCGGTGTCTCGTACCTCCGTCCCGTCGGCGTCCTGTTCCCCGGTCCCGTCCAGCTCGGTGAACAGGGTCAGCTGGAGGTCGCCCGGGGCTTCCAGGCGGGAGTTGAGGGAGTTCCAGGGGGTGCGGGTCGGCTCGGCGATCACCTCGGCGCCGGCGGCGGCCAGCCGGGCCGTGGTGGCGGTGGAGTCGTCCACCTGGAAGGCGACCCGCAGCGGCCCGGCCACCCGTCGGCCGACCTCGACCTCGTCGATGAAATCGGCCTGCCGGGGGTCGGCCAGCTCCAGGGTGGCCCGGCCCGCGTCGAGGATGGTGACCCGGCCGTCGGGTGAGCTGAACGCCTCGCGCTCGGTGAGGCCGAGGACGTCGCGGTAGAAGTGCAGGGCGGCGTCGTAGTCGGCCGCGGTGACCACCAACCGGAGTTCGCGGACAGCGGGTTCGTCGGACATGCGGGCTCCTCGGAGATCGTCGTCACTCGGCCCCAACCCGCCCGCCGGACGGTTCATTCCGGGCGGGCGACGCTCAGCCCAGCCGTGCCGCGAACGCCTCGTACGCGCGCTCGTCGAACAGGACGAAGGTGATCTCCTCCACCTCGGTGTTCGTGGCCCGCACGGTGTCCACCGCGATGCGGGCGGCGTCGTCGAGCGGCCAGCCGTAGACGCCGGTGGAGATCGCGGGGAACGCCACCGAGCGGGCGCCGAGTTCGTCGGCGACGCGGAGCGCCTCCCGGTGGCAGGAGGCCAGCAGGTGCGAGCGGTCCTCGTCCGCGCTGAACACCGGGCCGACGGTGTGGATCACCCAACGGGCGTCCAGGCGGCCCGCGGTGGTGGCGACCGCCTGGCCGGTGGGCAGGCCCCCACCGTAGCGGGAGGCGCGCAGGGCACGGCACTCGGCGAGGATCTCGGGGCCGCCCCGGCGGTGGATGGCGCCGTCCACTCCCCCGCCGCCGAGCAGGGAGGAGTTGGCGGCGTTGACGAGGGCGTCGGCGCGCCGGCGGGTGATGTCGCCCTGGACGAGGGTGAGGGTGGTGCTCATGTCTGGCGCAGCCTCCTCCACACCGCCTTCGCCGCGTTGTGGCCCGACATGCCGTGCACGCCCGGGCCGGGCGGCGTGGCCGAGGAGCACAGGAACACGGCGGGGTGCCGGGTGGCGTACGGGAAGAGGGTGGGCTTGGGGCGCAGCAGCAGCCGGAGTCCGGAGGCCGCGCCGGTGCCGATGTCGCCGCCGACGTAGTTGGCGTTACGGGCGGCCAGTTCGGGGGGTCCGGCGGTGGCGCGGGCGAGGACGAGGTCGCGGAACCCGGGGGCGTAGCGCTCCAGTTGGCGCTCGATGGCGTCGGTGAGGTCGCCGGTCCAGCCGTTCGGGACGTGACCGTAGGCCCAGAAGACGTGCTGGCCCGCGGGGGCGCGGGAGGGGTCGGCGACGCCGGGCTGGACGGTGATGAGGAACGGCGCGTCGGGGGCGCGGTCCTGGCGGGCGGCGGAGCGCAGGGCGGTGCCGATCTCGCCGCTGTCGGCGCCGATCTGCACGGTTGTGGCGGTGCGGGCCTGCGGGGCGGTCCACGGGACGGGACCGTCCAGCGCGTAGTCGATCTTGAAGACGCCGGGGCCGTAGCGGTAGCCCGCGTAGGCGGTGCCGAGGCCGGCGATGCGGGCCAGCGCGGTGGGCGAGGTGTCGAAGACGTAGGCGCGGGCGGGGGGCAGGTCGTCGAGGCGTTTGACCTCGTAGTCGGTGTGGATCAGACCGCCGAGGTCCTTGAGGTACGCGGCGAGGGCGTCGGAGAGGGACTGGGAGCCGCCGCGGGCGACGGGCCAGCCGCGGGCGTGGGCGGCGAGGGCGAAGACGAGGCCGACGGCGCTGGTGGCGAAGCCGTTGAGCGGGGCCATCACGTGGGCGACGAGACCGGCGAGCAGGGTGCGGGCCGGCTCGTCGCGGAAGCGGCGCATCAGCCAGCTGTACGGGGGGAGGCCGGCCAGGCCGAAGCGGGCGAGGGTGACGGGGTCGCGGGGCAGCGCGGTCGCCGGCAGGGACATGAAGTCGCGGACGAGGGTGTCCCACCGGGGCAGGAAGGGCGACACCAGGCGGCGGTAGGTGCCCGCGTCGCGGGGGCCGAAGGAGGCGGCGGTCTCGGCGACCGACCGGGACAGCACGGCCGCCGTGCCGTCCGGGAAGGGGTGGGCCATGGGCAGGTCGGCGTGCAGCCACCGCAGGCCGTAGCGTTCGAGCGGGAGGTCCCGGAAGGCGGGCGAGTTGATGCCGAGGGGGTGCGCGGCGGAGCAGGGGTCGTGGCGGAAGCCGGGGAGGGTCAGTTCCTCGGTGCGGGCGCCGCCGCCCACCGTCTCCCGGGCCTCGAACAGGGCGACGGAGAAGCCGCGCCGGGCCAGCTCCACGGCGGCGGTCAGGCCGTTCGGTCCCGCACCCACGACGACCGCATCGAGCATCGACGGCACCTTCGGACTCCTTCGTCAGCCGACGGCCAGGGGGATCAGCATAGGCGGGGCCGCCCCGCCCCACCTGCCGCGGGCGGCGGGCAGTTGGGGCGGGGCGGGGGGTCCGTGCGGGTCAGACGCCGGCCGACAGCAGGTCCACGATCCGGCGGGCGGTGGCCTCGTCGCGGGCCGTGGTGAAGGGCAGGACGTTGTCCCCGGTGATGCGGAAGGGCACGCCGGCGCGGGTCAGGTGGGCGCCGCCCGCCTCCTCGACCAGGAGCAGGCCCGCGGCGTGGTCCCAGGCGGCCTCCCAGCAGAACGCGGTGGCGTCGCACACGCCGCGCGCGATGTCCAGGTACTCCAGTCCGGCGGAACCGCAGGAGCGGGGTGCGACGCCCTCGGTGTTCAGGCCGAGCAGGGCGCGCTTCTGCTCGTCGGTGGTGAAGTCCGGGTGGGAGGTGGCCACCCGCAGGTCACGGCCGGGCTCCGGGGAGCCGGCGTGGAGGCGCTCGCCGTCCAGGAAGGCGCCCTGGCCGCGGACGGCGGTGGCGATCTGGTCGCGGGCGGGGGCGTAGGTCCAGGAGGCGTGCACGACGCCGCGGTGGGCGAGGGCGACCAGGGTGCAGAACCCGGTGTCGCCGTGCACGAACTGGCGGGTGCCGTCGACGGGGTCGACGATCCAGACCGGCGCGTCCTCGCGCAGCGCCCCGTAGATGCCGGGGTTGTCGTGCACCGCCTCCTCGCCGACGACGGCGGAGCCGGGCAGCAGGGCGCGCAGGGCGTCGGTCAGGTACAGCTCGGCCTGGCGGTCGGCGTCGGTGACCAGGTCGTGGGGGCCCGACTTGCGGTCCACCTCGTGTTCGGCGAGCCGGCGCCAGCGCGGCATGATTTCCTGCGCGGCGGCCTTCCGGACGGATTCCTCCACGTCGACGGCGTGCCGGGCGAGAAACTCCTCGATGGTTTCGTTGTCCTCGATCATTCCTCCATGAGACCATGCCCGCTTGACAAACCCCAGCGGCCCGGTGTGCTAGCGGCGACGGCCCGGCGAAAAATGGGCTGCCGGACCACCGGGGTATGGGCTCAGCGGCCCACCGCGTAGCCCTGCATGCCGCGCGGGTTGGCGGCCGCGGAGAGCACGCCGGTCGCCGGGTCCCGGGCGACCGCGCACAGCCGGCCCTCCGACCAGGCGTCCGAGACGGTGACGTCGTGGCCGCGGCGCCGCAGCTCACGGACGACCGCCGGGTCGGTGCGGGACTCGACGGTGACACTGCCGGGGCGCATGCCGCGCGGGTAGAAGGACCCGGGGAAGCTGTCGTTGTGCCAGTTCGGGGCGTCGATCGCGCCCTGCAGGTCGAGTCCGCCGCGCACGGGCGGGCGCAGGGCGACGGCGAGGAAGAAGTGCAGCTGCCACTGGTCCTGCTGGTCCCCGCCGGGCGTGCCGAAGGCGAGGACGGGCCGGCCGTCGCGCAGGGCGATGCTCGGGCTGAGCGTGGTGCGGGGGCGGCGGCCGGGGGTGAGGGTGTTCGGCAGGCCCTCCTCCAGCCAGGTCATCTGCAGCCGGGTGCCGAGCGGGAAGCCCAGCTCGGGGACGACCGGGTTGGACTGGAGCCAGCCGCCGCTCGGGGTGGCCGCGATCATGTTGCCCCAGCGGTCGACGACGTCCAGGTGGCAGGTGTCGCCGCGGGTCGCGCCGTCCCAGGTGACCTCCGGTTCGCCGGGGACGGGGGACGTCGGGTGCTTGGCGACGGTGGGCTCGCCGGCGCCGGGCGCGGTGCCGCGGGGGTCGGTGGCGGCGGCGAGGGCGTGGGCGGCGAGCCGAGGGGTGCGCCCGCCGGGGCTGCCGGGGCGCAGTGTGTGGGAGGCGTGGTGGCCGACGAGGGTGCGGCGTTCGGCGTTGTACGCGTCGGAGAGCAGGTCGTCGAGCGGCACCTCGGCGGCGGCGCCGTACCAGGCCTCCCGGTCGGCCATGGCCAGCTTGCAGCCCTCGATCAGCAGGTGGGTGTACGCGGCGGAGCCGTACGGCGGCAGGTCGCGCGGGAGCAGGGCGAGCTGCTGGAGCAGGACGGGGCCCTGGCTCCAGGGGCCGGCCTTGCAGACGGTCCAGCCGTCGTGGTCGTACGTGGCAGGGTCCTCGTAGGTCGCGGACCAGGCGGCGAGGTCGTCGCCGGTGAGGGTGGAGCGGTGGCGTCCGCCGCTGGTGTCCAAGGTGGGCCGGGCGGCCTGCCGGAGCAGGGCGTCGGCGATGAAGCCGGTGCGCCAGACCGCGCGGGCGGCCTCGATCTGCGCCTCGCGGTCCCCCGCGCCGGCGACCTCGGCGAGCAGGCGCCGCCAGGTGGCGGCGAGGGCCGGGTTGCGCAGCGGGGTGCCGGGGCGCGGGGCCCGGCCGCCGGGCAGGTAGACCTCGGCCGAGGAGGTCCACTCGGTCTCGAACAGGTGCCGCACCGTCTCGACGGTGGCGCCGATGTTCTCCACCGGCGGGTGCCCGTGCTCGGCGTAGCCGACGGCGTACTTCAGGACGTCGGCGAGCGGCTTGGTGCCGTGCTCGCGCAGCAGCAGCATCCAGGCGTCGAAGGCGCCGGGCACGGCGGCGGCGAGCGGTCCGGTGCCGGGGACGAGGTCCAGGCCGAGGCCGCGGTAGTGGGCGGTGCTCGCCCCGGCCGGGGCGACGCCCTGCCCGCACAGCACCCGCACCGGGCCGCCGGCCGGGGCGAGGAGGATCGGGACCTCCCCGGCGGGGCCGTTGAGGTGCGGTTCGACGACGTGCAGCACGAAGGCCCCGGCGACCGCCGCGTCGTAGGCGTTGCCGCCGTCCTCCAGCACGGCCATCGCGGACTGCGAGGCGAGCCAGTGGGTGCTGGACACCATGCCGAAGGTGCCCTGGAGGGTGGGGCGGGTCGTGAACATGCCGGCAGGCTACCGATCCTCCGCCGGTACGGTCACCCGTGGGCCGGCCGGGGCACGGGGGCCGGGCGCGACCCGCGGAGTGTGCGAACTGAAGTGCACACCCTCCCCGTTGGGGCATAGGTTGTGCTCGATCACCCGCGCCTCGGCTGAGAGATGGACCGTACCCATGAGCGACCCCGCTACCCCGCCCGGACCTTCGCAGCAGAACATCGACACCTCTGTGCCGCACTCGGCCCGCATCTGGAACTACTGGCTGGGCGGCAAGGACAACTACCCGGTGGACGAGCAGGCCGGCGACGCCTACACCGCCGTGTTCCCCGGCATCGTCACCATCGCCCGCAGCAGCCGCGCGTTCCTGCGCCGCAACATCACGTACCTGGTCGAGGAGGCCGGCATCCGGCAGTTCCTCGACGTCGGCACGGGCCTGCCGACGGCCGACAACACGCACGAGGTCGCGCAGCGCCTGGCCCCGGAGACCCGGATCGTCTACGTCGACAACGACCCGATGGTGCTGGCGCACGCCCGCGCGCTGCTGTACTCGACGCCCGAGGGGGCGACGGCGTACGTCGACTCGGACGTGCACGACCCGGAGCGGGTGCTGGAGGCGGCGGCGAAGACGCTGGACCTCAGCCGCCCCACGGCGCTGATCCTGAGCAACATCCTGGGCCACATCCCGGACTACGACCAGGCGCGGGCGATCGTCACCCGGCTGATGGCCGGGCTCCCCTCGGGCAGCTACCTGTCGATCAACGACGGGTCGCGGGGCATCGACCCGGAGTTCGAGCAGGCCCAGGACGCGTACAACGACAGCGGGGCCGCGCCGTACATCCTCCGGACCGTCGACCAGATCACCGCGTTCTTCGACGGTCTGGAACTGGTGGAGCCCGGTGTCGTCCCGGTGACCGAGTGGCGCCCGGACCCGGACGGCCCCGCCCCGGCGCTGATCGCCGAGCACGGGGGCCTGGCCCGCAAGCCCTGAGACCCCGACCGACCCGCCCGGCCCCGGTGCGCCCGCCCTCACACGGGAGCGCACCGGGGCTTCGTCGTGCCGGGGTGCCGGGGATCAGGGACCGCTGGACGGGCAGACAGGCGGACGGGCGGACCGGCGGACGGACGGGCGGGCGGACGGGCGGGCGGTCGGGCGGACCTGGGCAGCCGCCCGGCTACGACGCCAGGGCTCGGGCGGTCTTCCTGCTCGCCGGCCGTGGGGAGTCGAGGCCCGCACAAAGGGCGGTCTCCCCCAGTACTGGGCTGCCCTGACGGAACCGGGTGTCCAGGAGCCAGAGCACGTGATACCGCTCGGCAGCAGAACGCCGGGGCCGAGGATGCCGCTCGGCCGCGGAAGGCCGGGCCCGGCGGTGGGCGGACCAGGCCGCCCCTCAGGCTTCCGGCGCGGGCCACGCGCACATGGCGTACGCGGCCGTGCGCCGCAGCTCCTCGGTGGTCGCCCCGTCGCGGGCCTGCTGCGACATCCCCTGGATCACTGCCGCGAAGTAGACCGCCAGCGCGCGCACGTCAGTTTCTTCGGCGAGCGCTCCGCGGTCCCTCGCGCGTGCCAGCCGCTCCTCGAAGGACCGGACGTTGGCCACTCTGCGGGCGCGCAGGTCCTGCTCGACGTCGGCCGTCTGGGGCGAGTAGTTGGCCGCCGCGCTGATGATCAGGCAGCCCGCGGGACGGTCCGGCGCGGTGTAGGAGACCGCCGCTTCGTCCAGCATCCGGGCGAACCCGGCACGCGGGTCGCTCTCCTGGTCCAGCGCCTGGTCCATGAAGGCGCCGAAGCTGCCGCCGTAGCGCTCGACGACCTCGTTGAACAGGGTGCGCTTGTCACCGAAGGCCGCGTAGAGGCTCGGCGGCGAGATGCCCATGGCGGCGGTCAGGTCCGCGACGGACGTGCCTTCGTAACCGTGCTGCCAGAACAGGAGCGTGGCCTGACGGAGGGCCGCCTCCCTGTCGAAACTCCACGGTCTGCCGCGTTTGGTCGTGGTCATCCATGAATTTTACAGCGATCGCTAGGGAATTGATGTAACCTCATTGCGTAGCGATCGCTACACATTGACGGCGTGATACGTGGAGGAGAGGTCATGGGTGCTCTGACGGGCCGGACGGCACTGGTCACGGGCGGCAGTCGGGGAATCGGGCGTGCGGTCGCCGAGCGCCTCGGCGCGGAGGGGGCGCTGGTGGCGGTGCACTACGGCCGCGACGCGGCAGCCGCCGACGAGGTCGTCACCGGCATCCGCGCCGGGGGCGGGAAGGCGTTCGCCGTGCGGGCCGACCTGAGCGACCCCGAGGGCGTGGCGACCCTGTGGGAAGGCTACGACCGGCAGGTCCTGGAGCACGCGGACGGCGCCGGCCTCGACATCCTGGTCAACAACGCCGGCATCACCCCGCGCGGGGAGATCGAGGAGACCACCGCCGAGGCGTTCGACGCGGCCGTCGCCGTCAACATGCGCGCGCCCTTCTTCCTCACCCAGCAAGGGCTCAAGCGCCTGCACGACGGCGGGCGGATCATCAACGTCTCCTCGGGGGCGACCCGGATCGCGCTCACCGACATCATCGCGTACGCGATGACGAAGGGGGCCGTGGACGCCTTCACCCTCACCCTGGCCAAGACGCTCGGCCCGCGGGGCATCACGGTCAACGCGGTCGCGCCCGGCATCATCGACACCGACATGAACGCCACCTGGCTGCGCGGCAACGAGGCGGCCCAGAGGTCCGCGGCGGACCTGTCGGCGCTCGGCAGGGTCGGGCGCCCCGAGGACGTGGCCGACGTGGTCGCCTTCCTCGCCTCCGACGACGCCCGCTGGGTGACGGGACAGGTCATCGACGCCACCGGCGGATCGCAGCTCTGATCGGGCAGGACCGTATGCAGGCCACGGTGGCACCGCCCAGTGGGGGCACCCACCGGCACGCTCCCGCAGCAAGGCTGGTCACGACGACGCCGGCTCCCCGGACGTCGGCCCCCGGACGCCGGTGGGACCGCCGGGAACAGCCCGTCCCCGGTGGGCGTTGACCTGGACGGCCGGGCCAGAGGGGCAGCGAGCGGCCGGAGGGAAGGACGTCGAACGTGCACGGTGAATACAAGATCCCCGGCGGCAAGCTGGTCGTGGTGGACGTCGACGTGGCGGACGGGGTGCTGCGCAGGGTGCGCGTGGCGGGCGACTTCTTCCTGGAGCCGGACGAGGCCCTCGACGCCGTGAACGGCGCGCTGGAGGGCGCCCCGGCGGAGACGGACGCCGCCGGGCTGGCGGCACGGATCGACGCGGCACTGCCCGCGGGGACCGTGATGTACGGGCTCACCTCCGAGGGCATCGGCATCGCCGTGCGCCGGGCACTCGCGCACGCCACCGACTGGACCGACTACGACTGGCAGCTGATCCACGAGGCCCCGCAGGACCCCGCGCTGCACATGGCCCTGGACGAGGTGCTGACCGCCGAGGTCGCCGCGGGGAACCGTCCACCGACGCTGCGCGTGTGGGAGTGGGGCCGCCCGGCGGTGATCATCGGCAGCTTCCAGTCCCTGCGCAACGAGGTGGACGCCGAGGGCGCGCGCCGCCACGGCATCGAGGTGGTCCGCCGGATCTCCGGCGGGGGCGCGATGTTCGTCGAACCCGGCAACACGATCACCTACTCGCTCTCGGTGCCGGAGTCGCTGGTGCAGGGACTGTCGTTCCAGGACAGCTACGCCTACCTGGACGACTGGGTGCTGGGCGCTCTCGGCGACATGGGGATCCGGGCGTGGTACCAGCCGCTGAACGACATCGCGACCGACCAGGGCAAGATCGCCGGCGCCGCGCAGAAGCGGCTGGTGGGGCCCGCCGGCGGTCCGGGCGCGGTGCTGCACCACGTGACGATGGCCTACGACATCGACGCGGACAAGATGGTCGACGTGCTGCGCATCGGCAAGGAGAAGCTGTCCGACAAGGGCACCGGCAGCGCGAAGAAGCGGGTGGACCCGCTGCGCCGGCAGACCGGACTGCCCCGCGAGGCCGTCATCGAGCGGATGATCGCCTCCTTCCGGGAGCGGTACGGCCTCGGCCCGGGCAAGGTGACCGACGAGGAGCTGTCCCGGGCCACGGAGCTGGCGCGGGCGAAGTTCTCCTCGCCGGAGTGGACCGCCCGGGTGCCCTGACCGGCCCGCGAACGGGGGCGGTGGGACGAATCGCCCGCTCACGGGTCAAAGGGGATGTATCGGGGCATAGTTCGGCCCGTTGCAGTCACCGCGCCCCTACGGTACGAGTTCGCCCTTCCGCCCCATCGGGACTCGTGTGAGACTGGCCGTCCCGTCCGCAGTGCGGGCCCCTTCCGCACCGTCCCCCACGAGAAGTGCGCCGTGCGTTCCTTGCCTCTGCCGCTCGCCCTCACCGCACGTCTGTCCCCGGTGGTCGTCCTCGCCGCGGCCGGCTGGGCGTTGTCGTCCGGACCCCTGGCGGCACCGCAGGCTGCCGAGAACAAGCCGGTCGAGGAGACCCGGACCCAGAGCCGGTCCGAACCGGGCCCGTCGACGACCCAGGAGTCGAAGACGTACGAGGGCGCGCCCGCGCCCTGTGACGCCCTGGCGTCCAAGAGCGTCAAGTCCCTCGTCCCGGGCGCCAAGACGGCCGGCAAGGAGATCGCGTCCACCGACTCCAAGCTGCGCCGCACCTGTTCGTGGAACGCGCTCAAGGGCTACGAGTACCGCTGGCTCGACGTGTCCTACGAGGTGCTGGCGTCCGACGAGGCGGCGGAGCGCAGTTACGCGGGCCGGGTGGACGAGAAGAGCGGCGGCGGCGCCGTGCCCGGGCTCGGTGACGAGGCCTACTCCGTGGTGAACCTGACCACCGAGGACAAGCAGGAGACACGGGAGGGCGTGGTGCTCGCCCGCGCCTCCAACGCCCTGGTGATCGTGACGTACAACGGCAGTGACTTCGAGTCGAAGAAGGCGCCGAGCACGGACGAGATCAACAAGGGCGCCATCAAGGCCGCCAAGGAGGCGATGGCCGCCCTGCAGAAGGGCACCGGAGACTGACCGCCGGACCGGGGCCGGGGCCGCGCCGGGGCCGGGGCCGGGCCGGGGCCGGGCAGCCACCCGACCCACGGTGAGCCGCCCGGTCGGCCCGTAACCCCCTTCAGCCCGCAGCCCCGTCAGCCCGACACAGCGCTTCAGCGCCGGTAACTCCCGTCAACCCTGTAGCCGTTCAGCCGTTCAGCCGTTCAGCCCTTCAGCCCTTCAGCGCCGGGATGATCCGTTCGCCGTAGGTGTCGATCACGGCCTCCTGCGCGTCGTGCATGTCGTAGACGGCGAACTGGTCGACACCGAGTGCGCGCAGGGCCTTCAGCTTCTCGATGTGCTTCTCGGGCGGGCCGATGAGGCAGAACCGGTCGACGATCTCGTCCGGCACGAACCGCGTGTCCGGGTTCCCGCTGCGCCCGTGGTGGGAGTAGTCGTAGCCCTGACGGGACCTGATGTAGTCGGTGAGTTCGTGCGGGACGACGCTGCCGTCGGCGCCGTACCGGGAGACCAGGTCGGCGACGTGGTTGCCGACCATGCCGCCGAACCAGCGGCACTGCTCGCGCGCGTGGGCGAGCGCCTCGGGCGAGTCGTCGGCGGTGACGTAGGCGGGGGCGGCCACGCAGACGGTGACCTCGGCGGGGTCGCGGCCCGCGGAGACGGCCGCGTCCTTGACGGCCTTCACCATGTACTCGGTGAGGTAGAGGTCGGCGAGCTGGAGGATGAACCCGTCGGCCTCCTCGCCGGTCATCTTCAGCGCCTTCGGGCCGTAGGCGGCCATCCAGACCGGGAGGCGGGCGTCGGGACCGATCCACGGGAAGCGGACGACGGTGCCGCCGCCGAGGTCGGCCTCCCCGCCGTTCGCGAGGGTACGGATCACCTTCATGGCGTCGCTGATGCGGGCCAGGGTGTTGGGGGCGCGGCCGGCGACCCGCATCGCGGAGTCGCCGCGGCCGATGCCGCAGACGGTGCGGTTGCCGAACATGTCATTGAGGGTGGCGAAGGTGGAGGCGGTCACCTCCCAGGTGCGGGTACCGGGGTTGGTGACCATCGGGCCGACCGTCAGGGTCGAGGTGTTCGCGAGGATCTGGCTGTGGATCACGAAGGGCTCCTGCCACAGCACGGCGGAGTCGAAGGTCCAGCCGTGACTGAACCCGTTGCGCTCGGCGCGCTGCATCAGCTCGACGACCCGCGAGGCCGGCGGGTCGGTCTGCAGGACGAATCCGAAGTCCATGCGCACCACTCCTAGGTGAGGTACTGGCAGGTGGAACGCGGGAGGTAGGCGCCGTGCCCGGCACGCCCGGTGTACTCCCGCTCGGTGATGACGGGCACCCCGCGGGAGAGGACGGTCTCCACGCGGCCGACGATCCGCTTGCCCTCGTACGCCGAGTAGTCGACGTTCATGTGGTGCGTCTCGGCGGAGAGCACCTGCTCGGCGTGCGGGTCGTAGAGGACGACGTCGGCGTCGGCGCCCGGCGTGATCGTGCCCTTCCTCGGGTAGAGGCCGAACATCCGGGCCGGGGTGGCGCAGGCGATCTCGATCCAGCGGCGGCGGGAGATGTGCCCGTCGACGACGGCCTGGTGCAGCAGGTCCATGCGGTTCTCCACGCCCGGCAGGCCGTTGGGGATCTTGGAGAAGTCACCGCGGCCGAGTTCCTTCTGGCCCGTGAAGCAGAAGGGGCAGTGGTCGGTGGAGACCACCTGCAGGTCGTTGGTGCGCAGGCCCCGCCACAGGGCCGCCTGGTGCTCCTTGGGCCGCAGCGGTGTGCTGCACACGTACTTGGCGCCCTCGAAGTCCGGTTCGGCGAGGTTGTCGGTGGACAGGAACAGGTACTGCGGGCAGGTCTCGCCGAAGACGTTCAGGCCGTCGTCGCGGGCCCGGACGAGTTCGGCCACCGCCTCGGCCGCGGAGACGTGCACCACGTACAGCGGGGCGCCGGCGACCTGGGCGAGCCGGATGGCGCGGTGGGTGGCCTCGGCCTCCAGGAGGGCCTTGCGGACCTCGCCGTGGTAGCGGGGGTCGGTCTCCCCGCGGGCCAGCGCCTGCTCGACCAGGACGTCGATGGCGATGCCGTTCTCGGCGTGCATCATGATCAGGCCGCCGTTGTCGACGGAGCGCTGCATGGCGCGCAGGATCTGGCCGTCGTCGCTGTAGAAGACGCCCGGGTAGGCCATGAACTGCTTGAAGCTGGTGACGCCCTCCCCCACCAGCAGGTCCATCTCCTTGAGCGTCTCGTCGGTGACGTCGGAGACGATCATGTGGAAGCCGTAGTCGACGGCGCAGTTGCCCTCGGCCTTGGCGTGCCAGGCGTCGAGGCCCTCGCGCAGGGGGCGGCCGACGCTCTGCACCGCGAAGTCGACGACGGTGGTGGTGCCGCCCCAGGCGGCGGCCCGGGTGCCGGTCTCGAAGGTGTCGGAGGCGAAGGTGCCGCCGAACGGCAGCTCCATGTGGGTGTGGGCGTCGACCCCGCCCGGGAGGACGTACTTCCCGGTGGCGTCCAGGGTCCGGTCGGCGGTGAACGCCTCGGCGGCCGGGGTGCCGGAGGCGGCGAGGGCGGCGATGCGGCCGTCCTCGATCAGGACGTCGGCGTGGATCTCGTCGGAGGCGGTGATGACGAGTCCATCCCGGATGACGGTACGGCTCATGGGTGCACGCTCCGCTGGGTCGTGGTCGGACGGTGCGGTGCGCCGGGGGCGGCCGGCGCGGTCCCCCGGGCCCGGGGGCGGGTGGCCCCGTCCACCGGGTCGAGGAGGCCGGCAAGTGCCGTCGGGGCGCGGTGAGTGGGTGGGAGGTGGGCATCGGGGCCCGGTGAGTGGGCGGGAGGTGGGCATCGGGGCGGCCGTCGCGGGGGAACTGCCGGGGTACTCGTCCGACTCGGTCCGACGTGCTCTGACTCGATCCGACTCGGTCCGACTCGGTCTGCTGCTCCTCGTCCCGCGATCGGCACCCCCGGGGGGTGTCCCTGCCTCCGAGGCCGGGGCGGAGGCGGGGCCGCGGAACCGTGCGGGGTGGGTTACAGCAGGCTCCGCAGGGCGTTCTCCAGGATCGCGGCGCCCTCCTCGGCCTCCGCGACGTTCAGGGACAGCGGCGGGGCGACGCGCAGGCAACTGGTGTCATGACCGCCGCCCTTGCCGATGAGCAGTCCGCCCGCCCGGGCCGCCTCCAGCACGGCGGACGCGGCCTCGGGGTCCGCGGTGTCGGTGCCGGGCCGGGTCAGCTCGATGCCGATCATCAGGCCGCGTCCGCGCACCTCCCGGACGTGCGGCACGTGGGCCGCGGCGGACCGCAGCCGTTCGATGAGCAGTCCGCCGACCCGGCGGGCGTTGCCCTGGAGGTCGTGTTCGAGGTGGTAGGTGAGGTTGGCGAGGCCGGCGGCCATGGTGATCTGGGTGCCGCCGAACGTCGAGATGCTGTTGGCGTCCAGGGAGTTCATGATCTCGGCACGGGCGACGACACCGCCGATGGACATCCCGTTGCCGATGCCCTTGGCGAAGGTCAGCAGGTCCGGCGGGCCGTTGCGGCCGTGGGCCTGCCAGCCCCAGAAGTGCTCCCCGGTGCGGCCCCAGCCGGTCTGCACCTCGTCGGAGATCCACAGGATGCCGTGCCGGTCCAGCACCTCGCGGAACGCCGCGTACAGCCCGTCGGGCGGTGAGGTGAAACCACCGACGCCCTGGATCGGTTCGGCGATCAGGGCGGCGGGCGGGCGGGTGTGGCCGAGCAGGTCCTTCAGGTCGTCCACGCAGGCGGCGACGAAGTCGCGGTCGTCGAGCGCCGCGAACGGCCCCCGGGTCCGGACGCCGCCGTGGACGTAGAGGGTCTGCAACGGGGACATCGAGGTCGGGGACCAGCCGCGGTTGCCGGTGATGCCGACGGCGCTGAAGGAACGGCCGTGGTAGCTGTTGCGCATGGCGAGGACCGTGTTGCTGCGCCGGTAGGTGGTGGCCAGCAGCAGGGCGGCGTCGTTGGCCTCCGTGCCGGAGGTCGTGAAGAACACCCGGGCGTTCGGGATGCCGCTCAACTTGGCGATGCGTTCGGCGAGTTCCACCATCGGCCGGTTGAGGTAGAGGGTGGAGGAGTGCACGATCCGCCCGGCCTGGTCGGCGACCGCCTTGGTCACCTCGGGCAAGGCGTGGGCGGTCATGGTGGTGAGGATGCCGCCGAAGAAGTCCAGGTAGCGGTTGCCGCGGGCGTCCCAGACGTGGCGTCCCTCGCCGTGGGTGATCTCCAGCGGCTCGTCGTAGTAGAGCGCCAGCCAGTCGGGGAGCACCGCCCGGTGGCGCCCCAGCAGGTCGTCGTTCACGGCAGCACCAGCCCCTCGTAGGCGTCGGGGCGGCGGTCGCGGTAGAAGGCCCACTGCTGCCGCACCTCCTCGATGAGGTCGAAGTCCAGGTCCCGGACGACGAGTTCCTCCTCGCGGTCGCTGGCGACGTCCCCGACGAACTGGCCGCGCGGGTCGACGAAGTAGGAGGTGCCGTAGAAGTCGTTGTCCCCGTACTCCTCCTGGCCGACGCGGTTGATGGCGGCGACGAAGTACTCGTTGGCGACGGCGGCGGCCGGCTGTTCCAGCTGCCACAGGTGGGACGACAGCCCGCGGTGCGTGGCCGAGGGGTTGTAGACCAACTGCGCTCCGCCGAGACCGAGTTGGCGCCACCCCTCGGGGAAGTGCCGGTCGTAGCAGATGTAGACGCCGACCTTGCCGACGGCGGTGTCGAAGACGGGCCAGCCGAGGTTGCCGGGCTTGAAGTAGAACTTCTCCCAGAAGCCCTTGACCTGCGGGATGTGGTGCTTGCGGTACTTGCCGAGGACGGTGCCGTCGGCGTCGATCACGGCGGCGGTGTTGTAGTAGAAGCCCGACTGCTCCACCTCGAACACCGGCACCACGATCACCATGCCGGTCTCCCGGGCCAGGTCCCGCATGCGGCGGGTGGTCGGCCCGTCGGGCACCGGCTCCGCCCAGCGGTAGTGCTCCGGGTCCTGGACCTGGCAGAAGTAGGGGGCGTTGAAGACCTCCTGGAACCCGATGATCCGGGCGCCCCGCCGGGCCGCCTCCCGGGCGTGCTCCTCGTGTTTCGCCAGCATGGACTCGGTGTCGCCGGTCCAGGTCGCCTGGACCAGGGCGGCGCGTACGACGTTGGCCATGAGCTGCTCCTTCGACGCGGGGTCAGCGCCTCTACGCCCGTGGAAACGGCCGCCTCTACGCTCGTAGAAACGGCCGTAGAGGGACGAACGTAAGCCTCTCGGACGCCCTTGCCAAGACCATCGCCATACGGACCGGGGTGTTCCCGGCGTTTCGCACTCCGGTGGGTGAGCCGGGGACGGGGTCGGGAGCGGGAGCGGTGCCCGGGCGCACCGGCCCGACAGCCGCACCCCGGAGTGCCGCGCTCCGGAGTGCCGCACCCCTGGAGGAAGCACGCACCGCCGGCCGCGCGGCGGCGCCCGTGGCTCAGGCGGCCAGGGGCACTTCCGGTGGGCATCGCCTCAGCAGGTCGTCCAGGGACAGTCCCAGCTCCCCGGCCAGCGCGGCCACCGTGAAGAACGCCGGGGTGGGCGCCCGTCCGGTCTCGATCTTGCGGAGGGTCTCCGGCGAGATGCCGGCGCCGGCCGCCACCTCGGCCATGCTGCGGTCGCCCCGCGCCTCGCGGAGCAGTCCGCCGAGCCGCTCACCGCGCCTGCGTTCTTCCGGAGTCAGAGGAGTGCGCACCATGACACCCATTCTAATACCGGTATAGTAATTGGAATGATCGAGCTCAAGACCCCGGCATCGATCGATGCCATGTACGAGACCGGCCAGGTCGTCGCGGGTGCGCTGACGGCCGTGCGGAAGTCCGCGGACGTCGGCGTGTCCCTGCTGGAACTGAACGAGGTCGCGCACGACGCGCTGCGGGCGGCGGGCGCCTCCTCCCCGTTCCTGGGCTACCGGCCGTCGTTCGCGCCGACCCCGTTCCCCGCCGTCCTGTGCACCTCGGTGAACGACGCGATCGTGCACGGGATCCCGACCGGCCACCGGCTGCGCGACGGCGACCTGGTGTCCGTGGACTTCGGCGCGCAGCTCGGCGGCTGGGCGGGCGACTCGGCGCTCAGCTTCGTCGTGGGCACCCCGCGCCCGGCGGACCTGCGGCTGATCGAGACCGCCGAGCGGGCGCTCGCGGCCGGCATCGGGGCCGCCGTGGTCGGCAACCGCATCGGCGACATCGCGCACGCCATCGGCACCGTGTGCCGGGAAGCGGGCCTCGGCATCCCGCAGGACTTCGGCGGGCACGGCATCGGCCGCCGCATGCACGAGGACCCGTCGGTGCCGAACGAGGGGCGGCCGGGCCGGGGGCTGCGGCTGCGGGCCGGCCTGGTCCTCGCCATCGAGCCGATGGTCATCGGCGGCGGCACCGACGGGTACCACGTCGACCCCGACGGCTGGACGCTGCGCACCGACGACGGCTCGCGCGCGGCGCACGCGGAGCACACGGTGGCGATCACGGAGGACGGCCCCCGGATCCTCACCGCCCGCTGACGGACCGCGGCGCGCCCGGCCACGGCCTCCCCCGCGCCCACCCACGGCCTCCCCCGCGCCTTCCCGGAGCCTTCCCGCTCCCCTGGGGCAAGGCCCCCTCCCGGGCCTCCTCCGGGGCCCTCACCGGGCCCCTTCCGGCCCGGGGTGCCGCCCCCCGGCGATCGTGCGAAGGTGACGGGGTGGGCGCCCTCGGGGTGCCCCAGGGACACGCGTGACGCACGACCGCACGACCCGCACCACCCGCACGTGTGTAACCGGGAACCCGGCCGGGCACCCGCGTCCGGACCGGTACGTCGAGCAGTGAGCGCGCCCCGGGGTCCTCCGGTCCCGGCTCCGCCTGAGGGGGACCCCGCGAGGCGCCGGAACGGATCGCCATGACCAGCGGGTTCACAGGTCCGCAGGGCTACGGCTCGGACCCCTTCGGAGAATTCCTCGCACGCTTCTTCGGCGGGCCGCGCCCCCGGCAGATAGACATCGGGCGGCTGCTGAGCCGGCCGGCCCGGGAACTCGTGCGCGACGCGGCCCAGTACGCCGCCGAGCACGGCAGCCGGGACCTGGACACGCAGCACCTGCTGCGGGCCGCCCTCGCCAGTGAGCCGACCCGGGGCCTGCTGAGCCGGGCGGGCGCGGATCCCGACGCACTGGCGTCGCAGATCGACGAGCGGTCGGGCCCGGCCCAGCACGCGCCCGACTCCGCTCCCCCGCCGACCTCCCTGTCCCTGACCCCGGCCGTCAAGCGTGCCCTGCTGGACGCGCACGAGATGGCACGGGCCGGCGGCGCGGGCTACATCGGCCCCGAGCACGTGCTCAGCGCCCTGGCCGCGAACCCCGACTCGGCCGCGGGCCACATCCTCAGCGCGGCCCACTTCGCACCGTCACCTGCGCCCTCCGAGACGCCGGAGGGACCGGCGCCGCGTGCCGAGCGGCCGCGTCCCGCCACCGGCACGCCGACCCTGGACAAATACGGGCGCGACCTGACGGAGCTGGCCCGGGAGGGCCGCGTCGACCCGGTGATCGGCCGGGAGGAGGAGATCGAGCAGACCGTCGAGGTGCTCTCCCGGCGCGGCAAGAACAACCCCGTGCTGATCGGGGACGCGGGCGTCGGCAAGACCGCCGTGGTGGAGGGGCTCGCGCTGCGCATCGCCGACGGTGACGTGCCCGACGTGCTCCTCGGACGGCGGGTGGTCGCCCTGGACCTGACGGCCGTGGTGGCCGGCACCCGCTACCGGGGCGACTTCGAGGAACGGATGACGGCCATCGTCGACGAGATCCGCGGCCACTCCGACCGGCTGATCGTCTTCATCGACGAACTGCACACCGTCGTCGGCGCCGGGGGCGGCGGCGAGGGCGGGTCGATGGACGCCGGGAACATCCTCAAGCCGGCCCTGGCCCGGGGCGAGCTGCACGTGGTGGGCGCGACCACGCTGGAGGAGTACCGCAGGATCGAGAAGGACGCCGCGCTCGCCCGGCGCTTCCAGCCCATCCTGGTGCCGGAGCCCACCCCCGCGGACGCCGTCGAGATCCTGCGCGGCCTGCGCGACCGGTACGAGGCCCACCACCAGGTGCGGTACACCGACGAGGCGCTGGTGTCGGCCGTGGAACTGTCCGACCGCTACATCAGCGACCGCCGCCTTCCCGACAAGGCCATCGACCTCATCGACCAGGCCGGCGCCCGGGTGCGTCTGCGGGCCCGCACCAAGGGCACCGACGTACGGGCCCTGGAGCGGGAGGCGGAGCAGCTGACCTACGACAAGGACCAGGCGGTCGCGGACGAGCAGTACGAACGGGCCACCGAGCTGCGGGACCGGATCGCGCAGCTGAAGCGCCGCATCGAGGAGGCCGGGGGCGGCAGCGAGGTGGACGAGGGGCAGGACCTGGCGGTGGACACCGAGGCGATCGCCGAGGTGGTGTCCCGGCAGACGGGTATCCCGGTCAGCCGGCTCACCGAGGAGGAGAAGTCCCGGCTGCTGGGCCTGGAGCAGAACCTGCACCAGCGGGTCGTCGGCCAGGACGAGGCCGTGCGGGTCGTCTCCGACGCGGTGCTGCGCTCCCGGGCCGGGCTCGCCAGCCCGGACCGGCCGATCGGCAGCTTCCTCTTCCTCGGACCGACCGGTGTCGGCAAGACGGAACTGGCCCGCGCGCTCGCCGAGGCCCTGTTCGGCAGCGACGACCGGATGGTCCGGCTCGACATGAGCGAGTACCAGGAGCGGCACACCGTCAGCCGCCTGGTCGGCGCCCCGCCCGGGTACGTCGGCCACGAGGAGGCCGGCCAGCTGACCGAGGTGGTGCGGCGGCACCCGTACTCGCTGCTGCTGCTCGACGAGGTGGAGAAGGCCCACCCCGACGTCTTCAACATCCTGCTGCAGGTGCTCGACGACGGCCGGCTGACCGACGCGCAGGGCAGGACGGTGGACTTCACCAACACCGTCATCGTGATGACCAGCAACCTCGGCTCGGACGTGATCACCCGTCGGGGCGCCACCCTGGGGTTCGCGACCGGCGGCACGGAGGCGGACGAGGAGGCGCGGCGCGAACAGATCCTGCGGCCGCTGCGGGACCACTTCCGCCCCGAGTTCCTCAACCGGATCGACGAGGTGGTGGTCTTCCGCCAGCTGACCCCCGAGGAGCTGCGCCGGATCACCGACCTGCTGCTGGAGGGGACGCGGCGCGGCCTCAAGGGCCAGGGCATCGGCGTGGAGTTCACCGAGGACGCGGTGGACTGGCTGGCCCGGCGCGGCTACCAGCCCGAGTACGGGGCCCGGCCGCTGCGCCGCACCATCCAGCGGGAGGTCGACAACGAGCTGTCCCGGATGCTGCTGGACGGCACGCTCCGGGAGGGCGGCCGGGTCACCGTGGCGACGGAGGACGGACGCCTCGCGTTCCGCGTGGCGCAGACGCCGCCGCCGGAACCCTGAGCGGGGCCGCCCATGGCCGGGCGCCGGGGTGGCCCGACGGCGAGCCCGGCGCCGTCCGTGCGCGGCGCGCGACGGGCGGCGCGCGCCGGGCACGCCGCGCCCCCCCCTGCCCGTCCTGTCCGCGCCCGGGGTCTCAGCGGGCGGGGCGGACCACCCGTGCGGAGCCCCCGCCCCGGCGCTCGGGTTCGGCGGCGGCGAGCCACGCCCCTCCGGGGAGGCGTTGTACCGCGGTGACGGCGCCGATCTCGGGGTTCCGGGTGAAGCGGTGTCCGATGCTCTCCAGCCGCTGCCGGACCGGGGCGTCGTACAGGCCGGGTTCGAGGTCGGTCCGCGCGGTGTTGCGCTGGCTGGCGCGGGGCGCGGCGATGGCGTCGGCCAGCGGCAGGCCGCGGTCGAGGAAGCCGGTGAGGGTCTGCAGCACGGTCGTGATGATGGTGGAGCCGCCGGGTGAGCCCAGCGCCACCACGGGCCGGTCGTGGCGGTCGAGCACGATCGTCGGGGCCATCGAGGACCGGGGCCGCTTCCCGGGACCGGGCAGGTTCGGGTCGTGGACGGCCGGGTTCGCGGGGGCGAAGGAGAAGTCGGTCAGCTCGTTGTTGAGCAGGAAGCCGCGGCCGGGCACGGTGATGCCGCTGCCGCCGGTCTGCTCGATGGTGAGGGTGTAGGCGACGACGTTGCCCCAGCGGTCGGCGGTGGTGAGGTGGGTGGTGCTCTCGCCCTCGTACGTCGTCGGGGCGGGCGTGCCGCGCGCGGCGCAGGGCTCGGGGTCGCGCGGGTCGCCGGGGGCGAGCGGGCTGGTGAGGACCGCGTCGTCGCGGATGAGGCAGGCCCGGCTGTCGGCGAACCGCTGGGAGAGCAGTTCCCGGGTCGGTACGTCCTCGAAGGCCGGGTCGCCGACCCAGCGTCCCCGGTCGGCGAAGGCGATCCGGCTCGCCTCGATCAGGCGGTGCAGGTAGCGGGTCTCGCCGGCCTGGGACAGGTCGGTGCGCTCCAGGATGTTCAGGGCCTCGCCGACGGTGGTGCCGCCGGAGGACGACGGGGCCATGGAGTGCACGGACAGGCCGCGGTAGGAGGTCCTGGTCGGCGGCCGGTGCGGGACGCGGTAGGCGGCGAGGTCCCGGGCGTTCAGGTCGCCGGGGCGGGCGTTCCAGCCGGAGGCGGGGTCCACGGGCGGTTTGTTGACGGTGGCGACGACGTCCCAGCCGATGGCGCCCCGGTAGAGGGCGTCGACGCCCTCGCGCCGCAGTTCGGCGTAGGTGCGGGCGAGGTCGGGGTTGGTGAACGTGGAGCCGACGACGGGGAGTTCGCCGCCGGGCAGGAACAGCTCGGCGGTGTCCGGGAAGTGGCGGAAGCGGGTCTCGTTGGCGGCGGTCTGGGAGCGGAAGGTGGCGTCGACGGTGAAGCCGTCGCGGGCCAGCCGCTCGGCGGGCTTCAGCACCGCCCCGAGTCCCTTGCGGCCCCACGCGTCGAGCGCCCGCTGCCAGGTGGCGGGGGTGCCCGGGGTGCCGACGGCGAGTCCGCTGCTGACGGCCTCGGCGAACGGGATCGGCTCGCCGTCCTCCAGGAACAGGTCCCGTCCGGCGGTGAGCGGCGCGGTCTCGCGGCCGTCGAGGGTGTGCACGGAGCGGGTGCGGGCGTCGTAGTACACGAAGTAGCCCCCGCCGCCGACGCCGGCCGAGTAGGGCTCGGTGACGCCGAGGGCGGCTGCCGTGGCGACGGCCGCGTCGACGGCGTTGCCGCCCTGGCGCAGGACCTCGATCCCGGCGGCGGAGGCGTCGGCGTCGACGCTGGAGACGGCGCCGCCGTGTCCGACGGCCACCGGGGTCTTGGCGGGCGGCGGGCCCGGGTGGTGGTGGGGGTCGGCGGGCGGTGCGCCCGCTCCCAGCGAGAGCACGGCGGCCGAGACCGCGATGAGGACCGCCGGCTTCCGTGCGACGGGACGACGCATGCGCACCTCCGGTGAGGGACCGTTGGCGCAGCCTACGTGCTCGCCATGCTCCCGTCAGGAACGCCTCGCCGGGCGATCCTCGGGTGGCCGAAGGGTGGCCGAGGGATGCCGAGGGGTGGCCGACGGGTCTATCCCGGCGTCCGGCGGCGGGCTGTGAACCGGCGGGGCCCGGACCGGGCCGTTCCGGGGTGGCGGAGACCGGCGCGCCCCGGACCGCTAGCATGCGCGCCCATGACGGACGACATACGCAACGTGGTGCTGGGTGTGGTGATCGCCGCCGTGGCCGGCGCCGCGCTGGGCTGGACGGCGAGGACGTATCTGTACCGGCGCAGGCTCCGGCGCAAGCAGGTCTTCTTCGGGCTGCCGGAGAACGCCGAGTCGCTGCTCGTCGTCAACCGCGACCCGGCGACGGCGGAACCGGCGGTGCACCGCTTCGACGTGTTCTCCCTGCTCGAACTCTCCGCGCTGGTCAAGGAGTGCGGGGCGAACGTGCAGGTGGTCACCCAGGACACCGCGCACCAGGGTTTCGGCGAGCGCACGGAGTTCTGCGTCGGCGGCCCGGGGACCAACCGCCGGATGGTGGCCCACATGGCGGCCATGCTGCCCGGGGTACGGGTGAACGTGGATCCCGAACCGGGCCCGGACCGGGGCGCGTTCCAGATCGGCGGCGAGCGCTACCGGATGGAGCCGGGGGTCACCGAGTACGTGCTCCTGGCCCGGCTGACGGCCGGGGACCGGCGGGAGGCCCGCCCGGTGTTCCTGTTCTGCGGCCAGCGGGCGATCACCAACCAGGCGGCCACCCGCTATCTCGCCCGGCACCACGAGCGGCTGGCCCGCAAGCACGGCACCGGCTCCTTCGTGCTGCTGCTGAAGGTGGTCAACTCCCAGGCGTACGGGCCGGACGTGGTCGAACTCGTCGGGGACGTGACGCGGGCGGCGCAGTCGCCGCTGCCGGTGCCCGCCGAACGCGGGGCGCACCGGGCGCCCTGACTCCTTCACGCTTCACCATTCTTTACTGGCACGTAACTTACCGACGGGTTACCGGGGGTGGCGCACCGAGGTTACCGTCTGGTCACTTTGCACTGACACGAGTGAGGAGTGACCGTGCGACGACCTCGCAGGGCCCTGCGTGCCACCGCCCTGGGCGCCGCCTCGGCGACCCTGATCGCCGGCAGCGCCCTCACCACCGCGCCCGCCGTCCACGCGGCGCCCGCTCCGGTCCGCTTCGTCGACATCACCGGGGACGGCGGCACCCTCCTCAAGGCCAACGTCCTCACCCCGGCCCGCGCGGAGGCAGGCCGCCGGTACCCGCTCGTCGTGCTGCCCACCAGCTGGGGTTTCCCCCAGGCCGAGTACCTGGCCCAGGCGCGGAGGCTCGCCGACTCCGGGTACGTGGTGGTGGCGTACAACGTGCGCGGCTTCTGGCAGTCCGGCGGGCAGATCGAGGTCGCCGGGCCGGCCGACACCGCCGACGCCTCCCGGGTGATCGACTGGGCCCTCGCTCACACTCCGGCGGACGGGGACCGCGTCGGCATGGCGGGCGTCTCCTACGGCGCCGGCATCAGCCTGCTGGCCGCCGCCCACGACCCCCGGGTCCGTGCCGTGGCGGCCCTCAGCGGCTGGGCCGACCTGATCGAGTCGATCTACTCGGAGCGGACCCAGCACGTGCAGGCCGCCGCCGTGCTCGACGGCGTGGGACGCCTGACCGGCCGCCCGAGTCCCGAGATCCGACGCATCTTCGACGCCCTCTACGCCTCCGACCTGTCCCGGGAGCAGGAGATGATCGCCTGGGGGAGGGTCCGCTCCCCCGCGACCCACGTCGACCGGCTCAACCGGAGCGGCACGGCGGTGATGCTCGCCGGCGCCTGGGGCGACACCGTGTTCCCGCCCGGCCAGTACGCCGACTTCTTCGAGAAGCTCTCCGGCCCCAAGCGCCTCCAGCTGCGCCCCGGGGACCACGCCACCCCGGAGGTGACCGGACTGCTCGGGCTGCCCAACGACGTGTGGAGCGACACCCGGCGCTGGTTCGACCACCACCTGCGCGGCGCCTCCAACGGCGTGGACCGGGAACAGCCGGTCCTGCTCACGTCCCGTACCTCCGGCGGCTACGAGACCTACCCGGACTGGAAGTCGGTGGCCGCCACCACCCGGAAGTTCGACCTGGCGGGCTCCACCACCATCCGCACGAACGTCAACTCCGGTGCCGACGGCGGCGTCGTCTTCCTGTCGAGCATCCTGGACCAGGTGGCCCGGCTGCCGCCGGTGGCGTGGGTGCCGCTGCTGCCCCGCCGCTGGGCGGCCGTGTGGCAGTCGGAGCGGTACCCGACGGCCCGCACGGTGCGCGGCACGCCGACGCTGCACACCACCCTCACCCCGACGGCCGGCAGCGGCACCTTCATCGCCTATCTGTACGACGTGGGACCACTGGGCGTCGGCAAGCTGGTGAGCAGCGCTCCGTACACCTTCCACGGCCGCACCCCCGGCCGGGCGTTCGGCGTCGACCTGGAGTTGTTCGCGACGGCCTACGACGTGCCGGCCGGGCACCGGCTCGCCCTGGTCGTCGACACGGTCGATCCGCTCTACATCGAGCACAACCCGTCCGGCGCGCAGCTGACCTTCTCCTCGCCGGCCCACGACCCGTCGTACGTGTCGGTGCCGCTGGGCGAGCAGTGATCTCCGGCTGCGGCCGGACGGGACTGGCCGATGTGGCCGCCGCCCACGGGCGGAGGGCGGTGGGCCCCTCCCTGCGGCGACGTCCCCGCTCCCGGTGCGAAGTCCCCTCCTCCACCGGGGCGGAGGAGCCATCGTAGTCGAGGTCCGGACGGGCGGACGGCTCGGCGCCACCCCGCTCAGTGCTTGAGGATCTTGGAGAGGAAGTCCTTGGCCCGGTCACTGCTCGGGCGGGCGAAGAAGTCGTCGGGCGTGCGGTCCTCGACGATCCGGCCGTCGGCCATGAACACGACGCGGTGCGCGGCCGAGCGGGCGAAGCCCATCTCGTGGGTCACGACGATCATCGTCATGCCGTCCGCGGCCAGCGCCTTCATGGCCTCCAGCACCTCCGTGATCATCTCCGGGTCCAGGGCGGAGGTGGGTTCGTCGAACAGCATCGCCTTCGGCTCCATCGCCAGGGCCCGCGCGATCGCCACCCGCTGCTGCTGCCCGCCGGAGAGCTGCGCCGGATACTTGTCGGCCTGGTCGGCGACGCCCACCCGGTCGAGCAGTTCGCGTGAACGCCGGTCCGCCTCCTCCTTCTTACGGCCGCGCACCTTGATCTGGCCCAGCGAGACGTTCTGCAGGACCGTGCGGTGCGCGAAGAGGTTAAACGACTGGAAGACCATGCCGACGTCGGCCCGCAGCCGCGCCAGTTCCTTCCCCTCGTCAGGCAGCGGCCTGCCGTCGAGCCGGACGGTGCCTGACCTGATGGTCTCCAGCCGGTTGATCACCCGGCACAGGGTCGACTTCCCCGAGCCCGAGGGACCGATGACGACGACCACCTCCCCCCGGTTCACGGCGAGATCGATGTCCCGCAGTACGTGCAGGTCACCGAAGTACTTGTTGACGCCCTGCAGCTCGATCAGCGGATCGACGGCCATACCGCCCCTACTCGTTCTCAGCCGTGTGGTGCTGCCGCAACGTATCCAGGCAAGATCGCACGGAGGGCGCGACACGCACTTTCCGGCCAATAGCCGTATTTACCGCCCGCCGTTGCTCGCCCGCTCTCGGCGAGGGGCCGGGCGGGTGTCCGCGCGGTTGTCCGCGTGAGTGTCCGCGCGGTTGTGCGCGCGAGTGTCCGCCCGGTTGTCCGCGCGGGTGTCCGCCCGGTTGTCCGCGCGGGTGCGTCACCCCCTCCTCGCCGTTAGCGGTCCCGTGACCCGGCGGCCCGGCGGCCTTCCATCCGACGGCACGCGTCCGGGCGGTGCACGGACGAACGGGCGGGTGAGGCCGGGTTGTTCGGGCGGGGCCGGAGGACCGGGAGGAACGGGAGGACCGGGAGGAACGGGAGGACCGGGAGGAACGGGAGGAGTGGTGCGGGTGGGCCGGGTGGTCCGGGGGTCACGCCTCCGCGACTTCGGCGTAGAGCTGGGACAGTTCGGGCGCTCCGCTGGACGCCCACGCGTGCCCGGACTCCACGACGTCGAACTCGCGGCCGGAGGCGAGCCGTACGACGGGCTGCCCGTCGCCGCGGATCTCCCAGCGGGCACCCTGCACGGTCCGCACGATCACCGTGCCGAGGTAGAGACCGGCGTCGTTGCCCAGCCAGTTCAGGGTGTCCTCGTCGTCCCGCCAGCCGGGCACCAGTTGGTCCAGTGCCTCCAACGAGGCCGGGGAGTCGTCCAGTCGGACGCCGGCCCGGGACGCCTGGGAGCGCAGCAGCTCGCACTCGGCCAGGGGTTCCGCGAGGCCCTCGGCGTCGGGGAACCCCGGCTTCCGGCGCCGGCTGCCCAGGAAGGGGATGTTCATCCCTCCAGCCTGGCACCCGTACCGCGTGGTGCACCACAGGGCGCGCGGGTTCCGGAGGGGTGCGCGACCTCCCGGCGGTGCGGGCGAGGCCCGCGAGGCGCAGCCACGGGACCGCCCCGGCGTGCGGGCGGGCCGGGGCGGGGGGCCGGGGCGGCGGGAGCCGGGGCAGGTGGCTGGACGCGGCTCAGGCGTCCGGGGCGGTGTCCACGGGGACGTCGAGGTCGACGACGACCGGTGCGTGGTCGGAGGCGCCCTTGCCCTTGCGCTCCTCGCGGTCCACGTAGGAGTCGGTGACCGCCTTGGCGAACGCCTCGTTGCCGTACACCAGGTCGATGCGCATGCCCCGGTTCTTCGGGAAGCACAGCTGGCGGTAGTCCCAGTACGTGAACGGGTGGTCGTACTTCAGCGGACGCGGCACCACGTCGGTCAGCCCAGCACCGCGCAGGGACGCGAGGGCGGCCCGCTCGGCGGGGGTGACGTGGGTGGAACCCTCGAACGCCGCCCGGTCGTAGACGTCGTCGTCGGTCGGCGCCACGTTGTAGTCGCCCATCACGGCGAACGGGCGGCTGCCGGCCGCGTCACCGGCGACGGCGGCCCGCAGCGCCTCCAGCCACTGGAGCTTGTAGGCGTAGTGCGGGTGGTCCACCTCCCGGCCGTTGGGCACGTACACGGACCAGACGCGGACCGGCCCGCAGGTGGCGGAGATCGCGCGGGGCTCCACGGAGCCGTCGTAACCGGGATCGCCGGGCAGACCCTTGACGACGTCCTCCAGACCGACGCGGGAGAGCACCGCCACGCCGTTCCACCGGCCGGTGGCGTGGACCGCCGCCTCGTAGCCCAGCTCGCGCAGCGGCTCCACGGGGAACTGCTCCTCGGCGACCTTGGCCTCCTGGAGGCACAGCACGTCCGTGCCGCTGCTCTCCAGCCAGGCCAGGAGCCTCGGCAGGCGGGCGGTGATCGAGTTCACGTTCCAGGTCGCGATGCGCATGCCCCCCAACCTACCCGGCACCTGTGACAACCCGGATCCGCCGCCGCCCGCTCACAGCTCGACCGATGCCCGGGGCTCCAGCCGCAGGTGCTCGGTCCCGCCGAGGGCGCCGATCTGCCGGTCGTAGATCGGGCGGGCGAGGTCGGTGAGCAGGGCGTCGTGGACGTCGTAGGCGCGCTCGGGGCGCACCTCACGGACGTAGTCGATGACCTCGGAGATCTTGTTCCAGGGGGCCATGACCGGCAGCATCAGCGTGCGCACGGGGCGGTCGGGGACGGTCAGCGCGTCACCGGGGTGGAAGACCGCGCCGCCGTCGACGAGGTAGCCGACGTTGGTGATGCGCGGGATGTCCGGGTGGATCACGGCGTGCAGCTCGCCGTGCACCTCGACGTCGAAGCCGGCGGCCGTGAAGGTGTCACCGTCCCCGACGGTGTGCACGCGCCCGGGGAAGGCCGCGGTGAGCTGCTCGGCGACCGCCCGCAGGGTCCAGATCTCGGTCGCCGGGTCGGCCTCCAGGGCCGCCCGCAGCCGTCCCTCGTCGAAGTGGTCGGGGTGCTCGTGCGTGACCAGCACGGCCTCCGCGCCGACGGCGGCGTCCGGCTCGGTGAACCCGCCTGGGTCGATGACCAGGGCACGGCCGTCCCGTTCCAGACGGACGCAGGAGTGCGACATCTTGGTGAGCTTCATGTCTCCATCCTGCCCCCGCGGCGGGAGTCCGGCCGGGCGGACGGCCAGAGCACGGGCCGGGAGACCGGTCCGGGGAAGACGGGCCGGGCGAGCGGGCGACGCCACCGGGCGGGACGACGAGACGGGCGTGGGTCCGGCGGGGTGGGCGGCCCGGCGGGGGCAAGGCGGCCGGGCGGGCGACGGGCCCGGTCGGCCCGTCCGTCGGCCCGCGGGCTCGGCGAGCGGCCGGTCACGAGCCCCTGGCTCACTAACTCACTAACTCACTCCGCGGGGTGGTCTTCTCCTCACTCCTGGGGTGTGGTCTCCTCCCGGATGACCTGCTGGGCCACGCGGAAGGCGCTGCCCGCGGCCGGGATGCCGCAGTACACGGCCGCCTGGAGCAGGACCTCCTTGATCTCGTCGGGGGTCAGGCCGTTGCGCAGGGCCGCGCGGGTGTGGGAGGCCAGCTCCTCCAGGTGACCGCCGGCGACCAGGGCGGTCAGCGTGACGCAGCTGCGGGTGCGCCGGTCCAGGCCGGGCCGGTCCCAGACACCGCCCCAGGCGTAGCGGGTGACGAACTCCTGGAAGTCGGCCGAGAAGTCGTCGGCCTGTGCCAGCACGCGGTCGACGTGCGCGTCCCCCAGCACGTCCCGGCGGACCTTCATCCCCTCGTCGTACGCGTCCGCGGGGCCGTGGGCGGGCTGCTGGGGGGCGACGGCCGGGGCGATCTCGGCGACCGGCGCGGCGGGCGCCGGATGCCGCACGGGGGCGGCCGCCGGGACGGGGGCGGAGGTCGGGCGGGCGACGGCGCCGGCGGGCAGGGCGACCTGCCCGGTGCTGCTGTCGTAGGCCGGCTGCCAGGCGGTCGAGAAGTGCCGCACCAGCAGATCGGTCACGGCGGCGGGCTGCTCGACCGGCACCAGGTGGGAGGCGCCGGGGACGACGGCGAGCCGGGCGTCCGGGATGCCCGCGACCAGGTTGCGCGCCTCGGCCGGCCCGGTGACCTGGTCCTCGGAGCCGACCAGGACGAGCGTGGGCACACCGACGCTGCCGAGCCCGGCCCGCACGTCGAAGGAGGCGAGGGCCTCGCAGGCGGCGATGTAGCAGCCGGGGTCGGTCGTGCGCACCATCTGCACGGCCCACTCGGTGATGGCGGGCTGCGCCGCCGCGAACCCGCCGGTGAACCAGCGCTCGGGCGCGCTGCGCGCCATCGGGTCGAGCCCGTTGGTCCGGACGATCACCCCGCGCCGCCGGAACTCGTCGGCCGAACCGAAGCGCGGTGAGGCCGCGATCAGCGCGAGGGAGGCGAGGCGTTCGGGGTGGCGCAACGCCAGCTCGATGCCCACCGCGCCGCCGAGCGCGCACCCGGCGTACCCGAACCGCTGCACCCCGAGCCCCTCGAGGGTGGCCAGCAGCCGCGTGGCGAGTTCGCCCACGGAGTCCGCCGGCCGGGCGGGAGCCCCGCCGTGCCCCGGCAGATCGAACCGGAACACGCGCCACTGCTGGGCCAGTTCGGGCACCTGGCGGTCCCACATGTGCCATGTGGTACCCAGTGAGGGACCCAGGATCAGGACCGGAGCGTCTTCTGGCCCGTCAAAGCGGTATTGCAGGGTGTTGGGTGGTGTCTCGCTCACGCCCCAGACCCTCTCACGTCTCACGAAATCTCACACAGCCCGGGGAAGCCGGCGGCTCGGTGCACTCGAGGATCGACTCGTCGGGCACTGCCGACGGCCTCGTCGATCGAGTCTGAGCCTTTCAGCGTGTACACGCGCCCCTGACGCAGCGTGACCTGCCGACCACACTCTCTCCTGGTCCTCGCATCGACGCGCTGCCTCCTCCATCAGTACAGCTGCCGGCTGTTCCGAGTTTGCAGCAAAGCATGTGGTGCCGTCCTGAAGGACGGGACGACGTAGCGGGAGACCTTTCGGGCCGCTCCGATCGCCACCTGAAAACCACCCTCGGGAAACGCCGCCGAACTCACGCACGACCCTCCGCCTCACCGTGCAGGCCATCCCATGTGGTGGCGGCTTCGCGGAGGTCTTCCACGTCTGGCTTCACGTACCACTTCTTCGTGGTCTTCACGTTCGTGTGCCCGGCCCACCGGGCGAGGATGTGATCCGGCACGCCGTTGTTGGCAAGGAAGGTGAGGCAGGAGGCACGAGCGTCGTAGAGACGTACTCTGCGCAGGCCAAGAACCTCCATGAGCCGGTACGCGCGCCTGCGGAGTTGCTTGATCGTGAAAGCCTCCCCGGTCTCGTGCACCACGACGTACCCGGAGTCCGAGTAAGCCTCACCGAGGACGAGCCTCTCCTTGGCCTGGAGGGTCTTGAACGTCCTAACCTCGTGCTTTCACGAGGTGGCCTGTCCAGTGGTTGATCAGAAACGCAGAAAGTGCCTCTGACCAGCAAGAATGAGGATTGTCGAGGTCCTTGTTCCTGCCACCGTCGGAG
>NZ_JBWHZP010000012.1:0-208085 GCF_056323165.1 Streptomyces sp. 3-6 | reverse complement strand
GCCATGCTCCGCGACGGCACGTTCTTCCAACCTCACACCGCCCCCCAAGCCACCTGAAACATCACCAATCAACCGACCCGCCCCTTGACGAAAGAGATAGGGGCACCCCCCCCCGCAGTATTCCGCCCGCCGTGTCCCGCCCGCTGCGTTCCGGCGGTCCTGCGGCGGGCGCGTGGCGATCCCGGTGCGATCCTGGTGCGGCTCCCGGCCGGTTCCCGCCCACCGGCGCGGCCCCCGTCGTCGGGCCTGCGCTGCCCCCGCCGCCGGGCCCAGGCCGCCGGCGCGAACGGGGCGTCTCACCGTGACTCACCGTCACTCGCCTTGACCCGCCCTGACTCGCCAGGACGCCTCAGTGCGCAAACCCCGGGCCTCTCGTGCCTGTTGGCGCGACCACTATGTTCCGCCCGCACTGGTGGGGCACCGGCGTCCGGCCGAGCCTGGAGCCATGTCCTCCATGGCGGTCACCCCGAAGTCCCCCACGGCACCGGCCCAACCGCGGCCTCGGCGTGCGGGATCCGGCCGGGTCACCACCGGCGTGGTGGCTGCCGTGACCGCCACACGCGGCTGCGGCGGCGTTCCGGCGCGGCCGGCCGCCGGCCCGGTCATCCCTCTCCGGAATCCGACGGCCCGCTCATCCGCACGACGGAAAGGCGAGGGGCACGAGGCGCAGCGCCGTGCCAACGGGAGGCGCAGCGCCGTGTCCACGGGCTGATCCGCCCTCCGTTCGGTCGCCGCCCTGCTCCCCGTCCCGTCCTGCCGTCCCCTTCTCTTTCCCTCCCCCCGGGGCTTTCGCGTCCCCGGGGCCTTCCGTCCCTCGATGTCCCTCACGAAAGGAACCGGCGTGTCCGGCATCCACTCGACACGGCCGCGTCGTCTGGGAGCGGTGCTCGCACTGCTCGCCTTCGCCCAGATGATCATCGCGATCGACTACAACATCGTCTTCGTCTCCCTGCCGGAGATCGGCTCGGACCTCGGCTTCGCCGCCCAGGACCTCCAGTGGGTGGTCTCCGCCTACGCCGTCGCCTTCGGCGGGTTCCTGCTGCTCGGCGGCCGGGCCACCGACCTCTTCGGCCGCCGGCGGATGTTCGTCCTCGGCCTCTTCCTGTACGCCGCGTCGTCCCTGGCGGGCGCGTTCGCCGAGGGGCCGTGGCTGCTCATCGTGGCCCGGGCCGTACAGGGCCTGGGCGGTGCCTTCCTCGCGCCGGCCACCCTGTCCCTGGTCACGACGCTCTTCGCGGAGGGGGCCGAGCGCAACCGTGCCCTGTCCGTCTGGGGCGGTGCCGGCGGCTCCGGCATGGTGCTCGGCTCCATCCTCGGCGGTCTGCTCACCGACACCTTCGGCTGGCCCTCGGTCTTCCACGTCAACGTGCTGCTGGCGGGTGCCGCCATGGCCGTGGCGATGTGGCTGCTGCCCGACGACACTGCGCGGGCGGACGGTGGCTTCGACCTGCCGGGCGCCGTCACCGGCACCCTCGGCTCCACCCTGTTCGTGTTCGCCCTCGTGCAGGGTCCGGAGGCGGGCTGGGGCTCCGGTCAGGTGCTGGCCGCGCTGGGCGTGGCCGTGGCCGCCTTCGCGCTGTTCCTGGTCATCGAGAGCCGCGGCGCGGCCCCGATGGTGCCGTTGCGGCTGTTCGGCAACCGCAACCTGTCGACCGGTGCCGGCATCACCTTCCTGTTCATGGCCACCTTCGGTGCGCTGGCCTACTTCCTCACCCAGTACTGGCAGGTCGTGCAGGGTCACAGCGCCTGGACCACGGGGTTCGCCTTCGTCCTGCCGTCCGGCAGTGTCCTCGTCGGCACCGTCGTGGGCGGCAGGTGGGCCACCAGGTTCGGGGTGCGCACCACCCTGTTCATCGGTCTGACCCTGGGGCTGGCGGGCACCGTCGTCCTCGCGCTGACGCTCGGCCGGGACGCCTCGTACGCTTCGATCGCGCCGGCGCTGCTGGTGCTCTCGCTGGGCCAGGGGATCGTGTTCACCACCATGTTCGCCGCGGCCACCACCGGGGTCCGGGCAGCCGACCAGGGCATCGGCTCCGGTATCGCGACGACCGGCCAGCAGATCGGCGGGGCCGTCGGTCTGGCCGTGCTGATCGCCGTCGCCGACGCGGCAGGCGGCGGCGGTCCCGCGGACACCGGGCAGCTGATGGACGGCGTCACCACCGCCACCTGGGCGATCGCCGCCGGTATCGCGCTGACGTTCCTGGTGGTGCTCAACCTCCGGAACCCGGCCGGGCGTGACGGCGCCGCCCCGGCCGACCTCGACGGGTCCGAGCCGGTCACGTCCGCCAAGCCCGCCCCGGCCACGCCGACCGCCTGAGCACTGCTCCGGATCGGACGGCGGTGCTCGGGGGACGCCGCTCGTGCGGCCCGCGTCGCTCGCGGTAGCGGGCGGGCCCCCAGGGCACGGCGGTCGGCGGAGGCGCGTCGACCGCGCGGTGCACGGCTGCTCTCCTGGGGCCCGGGCCAGGCCCATGCGGCTCCCGTGAGGAGCCCCCCGGTCGGCCCCGTGTGAGTGGTACGGGCGGGCCGGCGCGGGGAGCAACCGGCGCCCGGACGCTAGAACTTGGGCCGGTTGAACCAGGCGGCGCCGTTCCGGTTGGCGCAGTAGACGACGATCAGGATGCCCATCACCAGGCTGATCAGGGCGAAGACGTTGGCGCTCGCCAGGCTGATCAGACTGAACAGGATGGTGAAAGAGGCGTAGACGATCGCGGAGACGCGAATGCCGCCGCCGCCCGTGCCGAACTTCACCGCGGTGAGGATCGCCCACAGGGCGAAGGCGACCACGATCGCGCCGACCACGATCATGACACCGACGCCGATGCTGACGACCCGGTCGGCATCCTCGGCGGAGAGGTTCGGATCGCTGTTGGCGGCGTCCTCGAAGTACTCGGTGAACCAGCTGGAGGCGATCATCATGAACAGGCCGCCGACGACCTGCAGGCCGCCGAGGACGAACAGCATGACGCGGGCGGCCTTCACCGTGCCGGGCATCGGCATCTGCGCGGGCGGTGGACCGCCGTAGGCCGGCGCCGCCGGGTATCCGTAACCGCCCTGCTGCGGGGTGCCGGGGTACTGGGGATGGCCGTAGCCCTGCTGGGGCTGCTGGGGCGGCTGGCCGTAGGGGTTGTTCGGGTCGCCGAAACTCATGGCGGTCCTTCCTCCGTTGTCGCTCGTGCGGGGACGACGCGTGCACGGCTCGGAGGAAGTCCTGTGGATGCGGTCCGTCCCCCCGGTTCTGCCCGCGGCACTTCTGGGCTCATCGTTCTTGACCTTTCTCTTACTTGTCCAGCCGAGCGCGGCAGGTGTTGTGCAAGTGCAACATCGTCGATCATGTCCGGCCGCGCGGCGGAACGGCCCGGGACAAGGGCGGACGGGGAGGGCGGCGGTCGCGGTGTGCGCGTTCGCGGACGTTGCTGCCGTGCGTCGTCCGGGCTGATTGGAACCGGGGGCCTGTCATCCGGGAGGATGGGGTCATGACCGCCCAGATTCTCGATGGCAAGGCCACCGCAGCCGCGATCAAGTCCGATCTGACCGCCCGCGTGGCGGCGCTGAAGGAGAAGGGCGTCACGCCCGGCCTCGGCACGATCCTCGTCGGGGAGGACCCCGGAAGCCAGAAGTACGTCGCCGGCAAGCACCGGGACTGCGCGCAGGTCGGCATCGCCTCCATCCAGCGCGAGCTGCCGGCCACGGCCACGCAGGACGAGATCGAGGCGGTCGTCCGCGAGCTGAACGAGGACCCGGCCTGCACCGGTTACATCGTCCAGCTGCCGCTGCCCCGGGGCATCGACGAGAACCGCATCCTCGAACTGATGGACCCCGACAAGGACGCCGACGGCCTGCACCCGATGAACCTCGGGCGTCTCGTCCTCAACGAGCCGGCCCCGCTGCCCTGCACCCCGAACGGCGTGCTGACCCTGCTGCGCCGCTACGGCGTGGAGATCAAGGGGGCCGAGGTGGTGGTCGTCGGCCGCGGTGTCACCATCGGCCGCCCGATGCCGCTGCTGCTGACCCGGCGCAGCGAGAACGCCACGGTGACCCAGTGCCACACCGGTACCCGTGACCTGTCGGCCCACCTCAGGCGCGCGGACATCATCGTCGCCGCCGCGGGCAGCGCGCACCTGATCCGGGCGGAGGACGTCAAGCCGGGCGCGGCCGTGCTGGACGTCGGTGTCTCCCGCAGTGCCGAGGGGAAGATCGTCGGCGACGTCCACCCCGACGTGGCCCAGGTGGCCGGCTGGATCTCCCCGAACCCCGGCGGCGTCGGCCCGATGACCCGGGCCCAGCTGCTGGTCAACGTGGTCGAGGCGGCGGAGCGCAGTGTCGGCTGAGCGGAGCACCCGCGGCGCCGGGGAGCGGGTGCGCGACGCGGGCGACGAGCCCGTCGAGGACCACGCCGCGCACCCCGGCGCCCGTGAGGACGACCACCGGACGGAGACGGCCGGCGAACGCCCCGACGGCGGCTCCGGCGCGGAGGGTGAAGCCCTGGCGGACGGGGAGCGGGCCGGAGAGCCCCGGGCCGTCGAGGAGGACGGACCCGACGCCCGCGCGGAGGGGGAGCGGGCCGAGGAGCGCGAACAGGACGCCTCCGACGAAGAGATCTCCGACGAGGAGATCTCCGGCGAGGAGATCGTCGTGCGGGACCCCGTCAGCGCGCCCGACGCCCAGGGGCGGCCCCGGCGCGCCACCCGCCGCTTCCCGCTGTTCACCCGGGACACGGCGCGCCCCGAGGGCGGTGGCCGGGCGGCCGCGGGTGATGCCCCGGCGCCCGCCCGGCAGTGGCCGATCCTGGCCGTGCTGCTCCTGGTCGGGCTGGGGCTGCTGCTGACCGCGTCCGACCTGTTCCGGCTCGGCACCCTGCTGGTCGGGGTGGCGCTGCTCACCGGCGCCGTGCTGCGCTGGGTGGTGCCGGACGTCGGCATGCTCGCCGTGCGCTCCCGGTTCACGGACATCGTCACGTACGGGGTGCTCGGCACCGGGATCGTGGTGCTGGCGCTGATGGTCCAGCCGGATCCCAAGCTGCAGATCCCGTTCCTGAAGGACCTGCTGCACTTCACCGTCAGCGGTTAGCCGGCCCGCCGTTCGGGACGGTCCCGTCACCGCCGGTTCCCCGCGCCCTGATCCGGACGCCGGGGCTCGGCGCGTCGTACGGCGGCGGCCCGCCCTCACCCCCGTGAAAGGACGGGCCGCCGTCGGGAACAACCTTCCGGTACGGCGAACGGCCTGTTCAACGGGTGTGGTGCCGCTGTGGCACGGAAGTGACCGTTCCGCTACGCGCCCCGGATCCCCCGGACCGCCTCGCGACCTTCGTGTCCGGGCGGTGAGGGTGTGCGTCCGGGGTGCGGTGGGGAGGGCGCCAGGGCGGATGTTCCGAGCGGGGGCTCAGGTGTTCCCGAGGTGTTCGTGAGGTTTCCGTCCGGGCCCGAGACCGAGGGGCTGCGGTCGTCCCGTACCGGACAATGCGGAAATTGCGGGGCGTTCCGTGCGCTTGTGCCGGGTTCCGTTCGGAACAGGGGGCCGCCGGTGGGAGACTGGGTCCAAGCAAGTAGGCGTGCGAGGGTGCACGCCCGCGCCCTGACGCTCCCGTGCGCCCCCACCCCGGGAACTGAGATCCTCACTGGCGGCATCCCTGTGGGTAGCCAGAACCGGACTCGGCCAAAGGGCACCATGCGCGAGGGAAACACCAGCACGTACCGGGGGGAAGAGGGGGGAAGCAATGCCTCGTTGGAAGGCCTTGCCTGAGGAACTCGATCCGCAGATCAGGGAGTTCACCAGCCAGCTCAGGCGGGTGGTGGACCGCAGCGGCCTGAGCGTCGCGTCGGTCTCCGACCGGACGGGTTACAGCAAGACGTCCTGGGAGCGGTATCTCAACGGCCGGCTGCTCGCGCCCAAAGGCGCGATCGTGGCGCTGGCCGAGGTCACCGGCACCAACCCGACGCAC
Source organism: Streptomyces sp. 3-6 (assembly GCF_056323165.1). Classification (NCBI taxonomy): domain Bacteria; kingdom Bacillati; phylum Actinomycetota; class Actinomycetes; order Kitasatosporales; family Streptomycetaceae; genus Streptomyces; species Streptomyces sp. 3-6. Next base: position 202,144 of record NZ_JBWHZP010000012.1, on the reverse strand, counting down.
CTCACCACCATGTGGGAGCTCGCCGAGCGTGCCTGGAGCCGCTCGGAGATGCGTCACGACATGACCATGGAGGCCATCCGGATCTCCCAGGCGCGCGCGGCGCTCAGCGAACTCGCCGGGCCCGGGAGCGGCGGCAGACCGCGCAAGGGCGGCGCCGCGGTCCGGCCGGGGGTCGCCGGTCCGGCCGGCGTCTCGCCGTCCGTTCCTCCGCAGCCGACCGCCTCGGACGTCCGGGACGCCGTCGGCGGGCCCGAGGGCGCCTCCGACGTCAACTCCTGGGGAGTCACCGGCCAGGGCGGGCCGTCGGCGCAGTACGGCCGTCCCGGTCATGGCGCCACGCCGCCCGCGGGGCGCGGGCGCGCCCCCGGCTCCTCCGGCGCGCACGGCGCACCGCCCGCGGGGGGCGCGGGGCGCGCGCGCTCGGGCGGCCCGGGTGGACCGGGCGGCAAGCGGCGCACCTGGACGTTCGTCGCGGGCGCCATCGGCGCCCTGGTGGTGGTCGCCGCCGGGCTCTACGTCACCGGCACCGAGGACGCCAAGGACAAGGACACCGTCGCCACGTCCCCGTCGCCCAGCGCGTCCGCCGACGCGAACCTGCCGCCCGGGGTCAAGTGCAGCGGTGACAGCTGCACGGGCAAGGACGCGGAGAACATGGGGTGCAGCGGCGACCTCGTGACCACGGCCAAGACGGCCACCGTCGGCACCGCCACCGTCGAGGTCCGCTACAGCGAGACCTGCGCCGCCGCCTGGGGGCGCATCACCCAGGCCGCCCAGGGCGACGCGGTCGAGATCAGCGCCGGCAAGGCCAAGCAGGCCAACGACATCACCGAGGCCGGCGACACCGTCACCTACACCGCGATGGTGGCCGTGAAGAACGCGGAACAGGCGAACGCCTGCGCGGTGCTGGCCTCCGGCGAGGAGGGCTGCACCGAGTGACGCGGCCGGGGCGCCGGCGGCCGGCCCGCCGGTGACGCGCCCCCGCGCCGGGTCCCGGCCCGGCCGGCGCCGTGGCTCCCCGGTGCCCGCCGGCGGGGCATGGGGGTCTCGAACGGGCTTCGTGGGGGATGTGTGGTGACGGGTATGGGCCGCCTCCGCCGGGGCAGGCGAACCAGTACCCCCACGGGAGCCGGCAGCGGTCCCCGACGGCGGCCGCCCCGGTCCCCCTCTCCCCGGACGGGCGGCCGCCTCTCTCCTTCGTGGGCCCGATCCGTGCGGGCACCGAAAGCCGCCGCTCACGCTGTGTGGACGACACCGTCGCTCTGTGGGGTGGGCCACAGAGAGCCCGGCCGTCCGGGTGGACGGATGCGCGATAGCCTGACCGCTGGATCTCTCTTGACGCCAAGAGATCGATCATCCGGCGGCGGTCCTCCCGTTCCGGTGATCGGTCGTCACGGCGGACGCCGGTCACGAGCCGGAAGCGGGATCCCGCACCCCGGGGCAGGGACCGCCCCACCGCCAGCTGTCATACGGAGAACGCCATGACCCGCACTCCCGTGAACGTCACCGTCACCGGCGCGGCCGGCCAGATCGGTTACGCCCTGCTCTTCCGCATCGCCTCCGGCCAGCTGCTCGGCGCGGACGTGCCGGTCAGGCTGCGCCTGCTGGAGATCACCCCGGCGCTCAAGGCGGCCGAGGGCACGGCCATGGAGCTGGACGACTGCGCGTTCCCGCTCCTGCAGGGCATCGACATCACGGACGACCCGAACGTGGCCTTCGACGGCGCCAACGTCGCGCTCCTCGTGGGTGCCCGTCCGCGCACCAAGGGCATGGAGCGCGGTGACCTCCTGGAGGCCAACGGCGGCATCTTCAAGCCGCAGGGCCAGGCCATCAACGCCCACGCCGCGGACGACATCCGCGTCCTGGTCGTCGGCAACCCGGCCAACACCAACGCCCTCATCGCCCAGGCCGCCGCGCCGGACGTGCCCGCCGAGCGGTTCACCGCGATGACGCGGCTGGACCACAACCGCGCGCTGACCCAGCTGTCGAAGAAGACCGGTGTCCCGGTCTCCGAGATCAAGAAGCTGACGATCTGGGGCAACCACTCCGCGACGCAGTACCCGGACATCTTCCACGCCACCGTCGCCGGCAAGAACGCCGCCGAGGTCGTCAACGACGAGAAGTGGCTGGCCGAGGACTTCATCCCGACCGTCGCCAAGCGCGGCGCCGCGATCATCGAGGCCCGCGGTGCGTCGTCGGCCGCGTCCGCCGCCAACGCCGCCATCGACCACGTGTACACCTGGGTCAACGGCACGGCCGAGGGCGACTGGGCCTCCATGGGCATCCCGTCGGACGGCTCCTACGGCGTGCCGGAGGGGCTCATCTCCTCCTTCCCGGTCACCGTCAAGGACGGCTCGTACGAGATCGTCCAGGGCCTGGAGATCAACGACTTCTCCCGGGCGCGCATCGACGCCTCCGTCAAGGAGCTGGAGGAGGAGCGCGAGGCGGTCCGCGGCCTCGGCCTCATCTGATCCGACGCGTCGCGGGGCCCCCGGGCCCGGCGCGCGACGCGTCCCCGCGGGTCCAGGCCCCCGCACCGGTTCCTTCCGGTGCGGGGGCCCGCTGTTCCGCCGACGGAGCGGGCATCGCGCGGAACCCGTGCACCGCGCGGAACCCGTGCACCGGGCGGAACCCGTGCAGCGGGCGGAACCCGTGCGCCGGGCGGAACGGACCCTCCGGGCGGCAGGCGGCAGGCGGCAGGCGGCAGGCGGCCGGCAGTCGGCAGGCGGCGGTGGCAATCAGCGGTCGGCAACCGGCAACCGGCAAGCGTCGGTCGGCGGTCCGTGGACGCGGCGCGGGAGGCCAGCCATGGCCAGAGGTTGACGCATATCACACGATGGCAATCTTGACATTCTGATTCCTGTCGTTCTCCTCCACCCTATATGCTGATGCACCTTCACCCCCGGGCCACCTCCGGCCCCATGCTCCCGAAGGATCGGCATGAGCACCGCTCCCGTGCCGCGACAGCCGCCGCACCCGCGCAGTCCCGCGCCCCCGGACCCGCCGCCCGTTCCGCCGCACAGCAGTGAGGCCACCCGGCTGATGTGCGCCGGGACCTACCAGGACGCCGCGTACCGCCGGCGCGTCATCGACGAGCTCTACGTCAAGGAGCACCACATCGCCGCGACCGCGCTCGGGCACGACGCGGCCCGGGTCCTCGCGCACGCGCTGCGGGCCCGGCGGGAGCACCTGAAGTGGTCCGCCGCCGTGCTGGCGCTCTGGGCGGTGGGCCTGCCGCTCAGCGGCGGGTTGCTGGCCGGGCCGCTGCTGGCGGGTCTGGTGCTCGCGCTCGCCCCCGGACGCAAGGACGGCCGCCCGGCCCCCGCCTACCGGCCGCTCGTCCTGGTCGTGGGGTGGATCCTGTTCGTGGCCGCCCTCGCCCTGCTGCTGGGCGTCGCGTTCGGGGGCGGTTCCTCGTCCGGGCCGGGATCCGCGGACGGTTCCGGGTCCTCCTACGGCACGTCCTCCCCGTACGGCGACGGTTCGTCGTCGTACTACGGCGGCTCGGGCGGGACGTCCGACTCGTCGGACGGACTGCCGTCGGTGCTCGGGGGTGGCGGAGCGGAGCCCTGGCAGGCCTGGATCGGGCTCGGGACGCTCGCCCTCGTCGGACTGTGCGCCGCCACCCGGCGGGAGCGGTACACCCGCGTCTTCGTCGAGGAACTGTCCGAGGGCGGCTTCACGGAACTCGCCGACGACCCCGCCGAGCGGGCCGCCGGCGAGCGGTTCCGGCGCGTGATGGAGCGCATTCGCCGGGAGCAGCACGCGCCGTTGGTCCTGTACGACGAGGCCGCTCCGTTCCGCGGAGCGGGAGCGCGGCGTGACACCTGGGTGCTCGCCGTCGAACTGCGGCCGGACCCCGACACCGCGCAGCAGCCGCTCAGCAACCGGGCCGTCCTGGACAAGGTCCGCCCGATGCTCGAACAGCTGCGGGTGCCCGCCGCGCACGCCGATCCGGCGCTCGTCCGTGACCGGTTGCGCCGGCTGGAGATCGACGAGTGCGTGTTCCTGCCCGTCGACGGGCTGGCCCGGCGTGACGAGGCGCCCCTGTCCGTGCGGGACTTCGAGCAGCACCGTGCGCGGGCCGTCGAGGAGGGCGGCGAGCGGCGGCGGCACTTCCTGCGCATCCGCGTCGGCGGGTGGGAGGAGGAACTGGTCGTCACCGTCTTCGTGCGGGTGCACACCCAGGGCGGCATGCTCATGCTGGAGATCGCCCCGCATGTGCTGTCCCCGGTGCGGGCCGCCTTCAAGGACGTGGAACGGGACGCGCTCCGGGCGCGCAGCGCCCCCGCGTTCGCCAGGGTGGCCACGGCACTCGGTGAGGTGCCCGCCTCGGCGGGCCCCGCGCTGGTCGCCCTGTGCCGGGGCGCGGCGGAGCAGTGGCGGCTGCTGACGGACGGTCACGCCGACCTGCCCCCCGAGGGACCCGAGGTGTCCGTGCGGGAACTGGCGGCGACCTCCGGGTCCACGTTCCAGACGATGGACGTGGACCGGTACCTGCGCAGCATCCAGGACCGCATCGGACGCGGTGTCCGCCGGGCCCTGGCCGAAGCGGGCTACGAGACCGGCGAGTTCGTACAGAAGATCGTCAACGTCAGCAACGGCGCCGTGCACATCGGCCGGGTCGAGGGGTCCACCTTCGCCGTCGGCGACCACGCCCGCGCCGGCCACCGCGGCCCGGGGCCGCAGAGAGGACCCAGCAGAGATGACACCTGAGGAGCCGGGCGTCCGGATCGGGAACGTCACGGGCAGTACCTTCGCCGTCGGCAGCCACGCCCGGGCGGTCGGCCACCACCACGCGCCGGACCGGGCGGACGACGGCGTCGAGGAACTTCTCCGGGCCGTCCGCGAACTGCGGGCGGATCTGGCCCGGGTGCGGCAGAGTGAGCAGACCGCACAGCTGGACGAGGCGCTGGCGGACACCGAGGACGAGATCGACCGGACCGGCGCGGTGGGCGAGCCCCGCCGCCGCAGGGTGCGGGAGCTCCTGACGGACGCCCAGGCCCTGACGGCGGTGCTGGCTTCGGCCGCTACCGTTGCGGGGCTGCTCGGCATGTGACGCGGGCGGCCAGCGAGACGAGGGGGATGCCATGACCGGGGGACCGCGGTACTGGAACGAGGACTCCCAGCGGTGGGAGGAGGCGGACGGGGACGGAGCCCCCGGCCCCGGGAGCGGAGCGCCGGGAGAGCCGGCGGCCGGCGAGGGCGGCCCCCCGGCGGTCGTGTGGCCCACGCCCACGGTGGTCTCCGCCGGGGACCCGGGCACCGGTCCCACCGCGCCGGGCGGCGGGGCCGCGGGCCCCGGCGCCCCGGGAGCGCCCGCGGCGGACGGCACCGGCGCCACCGCGGCCGGAACGCCGGCCGCGCCGGCCGCGCCCGACGTCTCGCCGTCCGCGCCGACCCTCACCGGTCTTCAGTGGCCCGGCCCGGTACCGCCCCCGCCCCCCGGCGGGGTCACCCCGCCGCCCTGGACGCCGGCCGACCCCTACCCCTCCGGATCCCACCCGCCGGGCACCCCGCTGCCCGCGCCCGGCCCGGGCGCCGGCCGGCGGCGCCTGTGGCTGGTGGTGGGCGGGGCCGCGGCCGTCGGCGTCACCCTGGGGCTGGTGGCCACCCTGGCCGCGCGGTCCGGGGGCGACACCGACGAGCGGGCGGACAAGCCGGCGGCCTCGGCGAGCCCGTCGCCGACGGCCGGGTCCCCGGAGGCCGGCCCGCAGGGGCAGCCGCCGTCCGCGCCGGACGGCGGCGGAACAGCCTCCGCACCGTCCCCGCTCGTCGGCGAACCGCCCGCCGGATACCGGCTGTTCACCGACCCCGAGGGCTTCACCATCATCCGCCCGGAGGGCTGGAGCCGTGAGGAGGTGAGCTCCAAGTACGGGATCGACGTGGTGAATTACTACAGCGCCGACCGCACCCGGCGGATCCAGGTGTTCGAGGTGTCCGAGGCGTCGCCCGCCGAGTCGCACGCGCTGTTCCTCTCGGACGCGGTGCAGAAGGCCCCGGGCTTCACCGAACTCTCCCTGACGGACGGCGGATCCGGCGACGACTCCGTGTCCCGGCTGGAGTACCTCGTCGACTCCCTCACCGGCCAGCCCGACGTCGGGCCGTGGCACGTGGTGGACGAGCGGTTCACCGCCGCCGACGGCAAGGTCTACGCCGTCGCCGCCTACGGGCCCGACGCGGAGGACCGGGAGAGCCGGCGGCAGTTGCTGCGGACGGCACTCGACGGTTTCTGCCCGCCGGGCACCACCTGCGTCGGCGGCGCCGGCTGACCGGGCCCGCCACCCGTTCCGCGCCCCGTGTCCGCCCCCGGGCCGTGACCGTCCGCTCACGGCCCGGGGGTTTCCTCCCCCGGTGTCCCCCTCATCCGTGACTCGGCGCACTTCCGGCCGGGAATCGCGCATGCTTTCGGCCTTCCGGGGCAGGTGCACCCGGTCCCATGCGACGGCATCCGTGCGACGCGTGGGCGGGCAACAGGAACGGAAGGCAGTCACCGATCATGGCGGACAAGACGGAACGCGAGGCGCGCGGCACGATCCACGCGGGGGGCGAGTGGCGGGCGGCGGTGTCCGGCGCCACGCGGGAGATCATCGACCCCGCCGACGCGCAGCCCTTCGCCGTGGTCGCGGAGGGCGACGAGAAGGACGTGGACCTGGCGGTGACCGCCGCGCGGCGCGCCTTCGACGAGGGCTCCTGGCCCGGCACCCCGGTCGCCGAACGGGCCGAACTGCTGCGCCGTGTCGCCGCACTGCTCACCCGCGACCGCGAGAGGCTGGGTCTGCTGGAGAGCCGGGACGCGGGGAAGACCGTGGAGGAGGGCCGCGTCGACATCGATTGTGTCGCCGACGCCTTCCGCTACTTCGCCGACCTGGTCGCGGGCGAGGCGCCCGGCCGGGTCGTGGACGCGGGCTCGCCCGACGTCCACAGCGTGGTCGTGCACGAGCCGGTCGGCGTCTGCGCCATGATCACACCGTGGAACTACCCACTGCTGCAGGCCAGTTGGAAGATCGCTCCGGCGCTGGCCGCGGGCAACACGTTCGTCGTCAAGCCCAGTGAGATCACCCCGCTGAGCACCGTCGCCCTCATCGACCTGCTGATCGAGGCCGGGCTGCCGGCCGGGGTGGCCAACATCGTCACCGGCCCCGGGCACACCGTCGGCGCCCGGCTGGCCGAGCACCCCGACGTGGACCTGGTGTCCTTCACCGGCGGGCTGGCCAGCGGCACCGAGGTCGCCCGGGCGGCGGCGCCGACCGTGAAGAAGGTCGCCCTCGAACTCGGCGGTAAGAACCCCAACGTGGTCTTCGCCGACGCCTGCGCCACCGACGAGGACTTCGACACCGCCGTCGACCAGGCCCTCAACGCGGCCTTCATCCACAGCGGCCAGGTCTGCTCGGCCGGTGCGCGGCTCATCGTCGAGGAGTCGGTCCGCGACCGCTTCGTCGCCGAACTCGCCCGCCGCGCCCAGCGGATCCGCCTCGGCCGGGGCACCGCGGAGGGCGTCGAGTGCGGCCCGCTGGTCTCCGCGCAGCAGCGCGACAAAGTCGAGGCGTACGTGGCCTCCGCGCTGGAGGAGGGCGCGGTGCTGCGCGCCGGCGGCAAGCGGCCCGAACCGTCCGACGACCGCCCCGCGGGCGGGTACTTCTACGAGCCGACCGTCCTCGACCACTGCCACCGCGAGATGCGCGTGGTGCGCGAGGAGGTCTTCGGACCGGTCGTCACCGTGGAGACCTTCCGCACCGAGGACGAGGCGGTCGCCCTCGCCAACGACACCGAGTACGGCCTGGCCGGGGCGGTGTGGACCACCGACGCGGGCCGTGCCCGGCGGGTGGCCGGCCGGCTGCGGCACGGCACGGTGTGGATCAACGACTTCCACCCCTACCTGCCGCAGGCGGAGTGGGGCGGCTTCGGCAAGAGCGGCGTGGGCCGCGAACTGGGCCCGGCCGGACTGGCCGAGTACCGCGAGACCAAGCACGTCTACCAGAACCTCGCGCCCAAGCCGGTGCGCTGGTTCGCGGGCTGAGCCACAGGCCACCCGCCGGTGGACCGGGCACCTCCGCCCAGTGCGACACACCACCCGCGTGACGCCCCGTGGCGCACCGCCGCGCGGGGCCGTCCGGCTCCGCCGCGGCGCGCCACGCTGCCGCCGTGTGCCGCCCGGTCACCCGACGCCCCGCGGGCCGTGACCCGGCCGGAGGGCGGCGGCGATCCGTTCCCGCCCCGCACGGCGACCGCCCGGCCGCCGTGCGCCGCCGTACCCGTGTCGGGCCGTGGCGCCGGCGGCCCGTGCCGGTGCCCGGCCGGCCCCTCTCTCCTTTCTCGACGCCCCGCGTCGACCCCGTCGTCCATTCCGTCCACCCGTCCCCAGTTCCCGGAGGAGTACCACTTCCATGCCAGAACACACCCACGCGTACGACTACGTCGTCATCGGCGGCGGCACGGCGGGTTCCGTCATCGCCTCGCGGCTGACCGAGGACCCGGACGTGACCGTCGCCGTCATCGAGGGCGGTCCCAGCGACGTCGGCCGCGACGACGTCCTGACCCTGCGCCGCTGGATGGGCCTGCTCGGCGGCGAACTGGACTACGACTACCCCACCACCGAGCAGCCGCGCGGCAACTCGCACATCCGGCACAGCCGCGCCCGGGTGCTCGGCGGCTGCTCCTCGCACAACACGCTCATCGCCTTCAAGCCGCTGCCGTCCGACTGGGACGAGTGGGAGCAGGCGGGCGCCCGCGGCTGGGGCGCGGTGCAGATGGAGGCGTACTACGCCCGGCTGAAGAACAACATCGTGCCGGTCGACGAGAAGGACCGGAACGCCATCGCCCGCGACTTCGTCGACGCGGCGCAGAAGGCCCTCGAAGTGCCCCGGATCGAGAGCTTCAACAAGAAGCCGTTCCAGGAGGGCGTCGGCTTCTTCGACCTCGCCTACCACCCGGAGAACAACAAGCGGTCCTCCGCGTCGGTGGCCTACCTGCACCCGGTGATGGACGAGCGGCCCAACCTGACGATCCTGCTGGAGACCTGGGCGTACCGGCTGGAACTCGACGGGACCCGCGCCACCGGCGTCCACGTCCGCACCAAGGACGGCGAGGAGATCCTGGTCTCCGCCCGCAACGAGGTGCTGCTGTGCGCGGGCGCCGTCGACTCGCCGCGGCTGCTGCTGCACTCGGGCATCGGGCCGCGCGCCGACCTGGAGGCGCTCGGCATACCCGTGGCGCACGACCTGCCCGGAGTCGGCGAGAACCTGCTGGACCACCCCGAGTCCGTGATCGTGTGGGAGACGGACGGGCCGATCCCGGACAACTCCGCGATGGACTCCGACGCCGGCCTGTTCGTGCGCCGCGACCCGGACCACGCGGGCCCGGACCTGATGTTCCACTTCTACCAGATCCCGTTCACCGACAACCCGGAGCGACTGGGCTACCGGCGGCCGGAGTTCGGCGTCTCGATGACCCCGAACATCCCCAAGCCGAAGTCCCGGGGCCGTCTCTACCTCACCAGCGCCGACCCCGAGGTCAAGCCGGCCCTCGACTTCCGCTACTTCACCGACGAGGACGACTACGACGGCCGCACCCTGGTCGACGGCATCCGCATCGCCCGCGAGATCGCCAAGACCGAACCGCTGGCCCACTGGCTCAAGCGTGAGGTCGCGCCCGGCCCGGACGTCACCGGTGACGAGGAGCTGAGCGAGTACGCCCGGAAGGTCGCCCACACCGTCTACCACCCGGCCGGCACCTGCAGGATGGGCGCCGTCGACGACGAACAGGCGGTAGTGGACCCCGAGTTGAGGATCCGCGGCCTGGAGGGCATCCGCATCGCGGACGCCTCCGTCTTCCCGACCATGACCGCCGTCAACCCGATGATCGCGGTGCTGATGGTCGGCGAGCGGGCCGTCGATCTGATCGGCGGGGATGCCCGATGAGCACCTCCACCCCCGCCGAGTCCGCCGAGCCCGTGACCCCCGCCGAGCCCGCCGCCCCGGCCGAGCCCGCGACCCCCGCCGAGCCCGCGACCCCGGCCGAGCCCGCGACCCCCGCCGAGCCCGCGACCCCGGCCGAGCCCGCGACCCCGGCCGAGTCCGCCGAGGCCACCGCCCCGTCCCCGGACACCCCGGCGGACGACGCGCCGGTCTTCCGCGTCCAGGGCCTGTGGAAGGTCTTCGGCCCGAAGGCCGAGCGGGTCCCCGCGGACCCCGAGCTCGCCGCGCTCGAACCCGCCGAACTGCGCGCCCGCACCGGCTGCACCGCCGCCGTGCGGGACGTGAGCTTCGACGTCCGCAGGGGCGAGGTCTTCGTCGTCATGGGCCTGTCCGGGTCCGGCAAGTCCACCCTGGTGCGCTGCCTGACCCGGCTCATCGAGCCGACCGCGGGCACCGTCGCCATCGACGGCGAGGACGTCCTCGCCATGGACAAGGCCCGGCTGCGCGCCCTGCGCCGGCACCGCGCCGCCATGGTCTTCCAGCACTTCGGCCTGCTGCCGCACCGCACCGTCCTCGACAACGTCGCCTACGGCCTGGAGATCCAGGGCATGGGCAAGGCGGAACGCCGTGAGCGGGCCGCCGAGGTGGTCGCGAAGGTCGGCCTGGAGGGCATGGAACAGCGCAGACCCGCCCAGCTGTCCGGCGGCCAGCAGCAGCGCGTCGGCCTGGCCCGCGCCCTCGCCGTCGACCCCGAGGTGCTCCTCTTCGACGAGCCGTTCAGCGCCCTCGACCCGCTGATCCGGCGGGACATGCAGGAGGAGGTCACCCGGCTGCACCGCGAGGAGGGCCGCACGATGGTCTTCATCACCCACGACCTCCAGGAAGCCCTCCGGCTCGGTGACCGGATCGCGCTGATGCGCGACGGACGCGTGGTGCAACTGGGCACCCCCGAGGAGATCGTGGGCGCGCCCGCCGACGACTACGTCCGCGACTTCGTCCGGGACGTCCCGCGCGACCAGGTCATGACCGTCCGCAGCGCGATGACCCCCGGCGACTGCGGCGGCCCCGACCACCCGGGGGCCCTCGCCCCCGACACGGTCGTCTCCGTCGCCGTCGAGACCGTCGCCCGCACGGGGCGGGCCGCCTGCGTCGTGGAGGACGGCCGCTGCCTGGGCCGGGTCGACCACGTGGATCTGCTGAAGGTCGTCGCCGGCCTGGACCGGGGCCCGAGCCTGGCGAAGGAGGCCGTGCGATGAGCACCTGCGTCAGAGCCACGGCCGCCCGAGCAGCGCGGGGGTGCGGCGGATGAGTGCCGTGACCACTCCGGCGCCGCCCTCACCGCCCGTGGAACCGGCCGAGGAGCAGGCAACGCCGACGCTGCGCTCCCGTACGGTCCACCCGCTGGTGCGCCGCCTGATCCCGCTCGCGGTCGCCGCGGCCGTGCTCGTGCCGGTCGCGGTGGCCCTGTGGGGCAGCGGAACCTGGCCCGCCGCACTCACCGTCGACGTCAAGACCCCGCTGGACGACGCCTACTCCTGGGTCGTGCGCAACCGGGACACCAACCCCGTCTTCCTCTACTTCCTGCTCCACCTGAGCAACTGGTCCGACGACTCCGTCGGCTGGATGACGGCCCTGCTGGTCGACGTCGGCTGGTTCCCGGTGACGCTGATCGCCGTCCTGGTCTCGTGGCGCATCGGCGGCCTGCAGAGCCGGCGCGGCCTCAAGCTGGCCGGCGTCACCCTGGGCTGCTTCGCGCTGTGCGGGGTGCTCGGCATGTGGGAAGCCACCATGGAGACCCTCGCCCTGATGGCGATCGCGGTCGCGGTGTCCGCGGTCGTCGGCGGGCTGCTGGGCCTGGGCGGCGGCCTGTCCGACCGCTTCCAGCGGGTACTGCGCCCGGTACTGGACACCATGCAGATCATGCCGGCGTTCGCCTATCTGCTGCCGCTGGTGCTGCTGTTCGGCATCGGTGTGCCGTCCGCGCTGATCGCCACGATCATCTACGCGGCCCCGCCCATGGCCCGGCTCACCGCGCTCGGCCTGCGCGGTGCCGACCCGGGCGTGATGGAGGCGGCCCAGTCGCTGGGCGCGAGCCCCGCGCAGCGGCTGCTGACCGCGCGGCTGCCCCTGGCCCGCAAGGAGATCCTGCTCGGCCTCAACCAGACGATCATGATGGCCCTGTCCATGGTCACCATCGCCTCCGTGGTCGGCGCCGGCGGCCTGGGCGAGGAGGTCTTCCAGGCCCTGTCCACCGTGGACGTCGGCAGGGCGCTCGCCGCGGGCATCCCCATCGTGCTGCTGGCGGTCTGGCTGGACCGCACCACCGCGGCCGCCGGTGACCGTCTCGGTGAGGGCCCCGGCCCGTCGCCCGTCCCGCTGCTGCACGGCTGGGCCGGCTGGGGCCTGACGGCGGCCGTGGCCACGGTGGTCTCCGCGGTGGGCTTCCTCCTGCTCATCGAGGAGTGGCCCGAGCCGTGGACGGTGAACATCTCCCGGCCCGTCAACCGGGCCATGGACTGGTTCACCGGCCACCTCGCCGAGGGCGTGCCCGTCCTGGGCGGCACCCGCACCTGGGCCGACGGCTTCACCACCTGGGTGCTCGACCCGATCCGGTCCGGTCTGACCGGCACCCCGTGGTGGGTCCTGGTCCTGGTCGCCGCGGTGCTCGGCCTCCTCGCCGGCGGCTGGGGCGCCATGGCCACGGCCACCGCGGCCATGGCCGGGGTCGGCGTCATCGACGTGTGGAACAGGTCCCTCGACACGCTGTCGCAGGCCGTCGCGGGCGTCGTCGTCACCCTGGTCCTCGGCTTCCTGATCGGCGTGCTCGCCGCCCGGGTGCCGGTGGTGGAACGGCTGCTGCGGCCGGTGCTCGACACCATGCAGACCCTGCCGCAGTTCATCTACCTGATCCCGGTGGTCGCCCTGTTCAACGTGGGGCGCTCGGCCGCGGTCGCCGCCGCGGTGCTCTACGCGCTGCCCGCCGTCGTCCGGATCACCGTGCAGGGCCTGCGCCAGGTGGACCCCGCCGCGCTGGAGGCGTCCCGCTCGCTGGGCGCGGGCACCTTCCAGCAGATCCGCCAGGTCCAGGTGCCGCTGGCCCGCCCGGCGCTGATGCTCGCCCTCAACCAGGGCGTCGTCCTCGTCCTCGCCATGGTCATCGTCGGCGGCTTCGTCGGCTCCGGTGCCCTCGGCTACGACGTCGTCTACGGGCTCCAGAAGAGCGACCTGGGCACCGGCCTCACCGCCGGCGTCGCCATCGTGCTGCTCGGCCTGGTCCTGGACCGCACCACCCAGCGCACCCGCGCGGCCACCGGCACGCCCTGAACCCCCCACCCGGCCCGGCGCGGGCCGCGGGGCGAACCCCCGCACCCGCGCCGGACCGCGGCACCGTACGCCCCTCGCAAGAGGGGTCCGTCCCCCTCGCGACAGAAACGAGAGAACGCACCATGCGCATGAAGAACGAGCACTCCACCGGCCGGAAGAACACCACGGCCGGCGGCGGGAGAACGCGCCTCGTCCGCGCGGCGGGCGCCGCCGCCGTCGTCCTCGGCCTGACCGGGGTGAGCGCCTGCGCCGCCGCCGACACCGGTTCGTCGTCCTCGGCCGGGGGCTCCTCCGGCAAGGTCACCATCGCCGTGCCGTCCTGGGTCGGCGCGGAGGCCAACGGCGCCGTCGCCAAGTACATCCTCGAGAACGAGCTGGACACCGAGGCCGAGCTCAAGCAGCTCGACGAGTCGGTCGCCTTCGACGCCCTGCACAGCGGCAAGGTCGACGCCATCATGGAGGACTGGGGCGGCGCGCCGAAGAAGGTGCAGCTGTACGTCGAGGAGAACAAGACCGTCGTCGAGGGCGGCGACCTCGGCGTCGTCGGCCACATCGGCTGGTTCGTGCCGAAGTACCTGGCCGACAAGCACCCGGACATCACGGACTGGAAGAACCTCAACAAGTACAAGGACCTGTTCAAGACCGCGGAGAGCGGCGACAAGGGCCAGCTGCTCGAGGGTTCCCCGTCGTACACCACCAACGACGACGCGATCATCAAGAACCTCGACCTGGAGTACAAGACGGTCTACGCCGGCTCCGAGGCCGCCCAGATCACCCAGATCAGGGAGAACTACAAGGCCAAGAAGCCCTTCATCAGCTACTGGTGGACCCCGCAGTGGCTGAACGCCGACATCGACATGGTCGAGGTGAAGCTGCCCGAGCACAAGGAGGGCTGCGACGCCGACCCGGAGAAGGTGGCCTGCGCCTACCCGGAGACCCCGCTGCAGAAGTACTTCAACGCGGACTTCGCCGACAACGGCGGTGACGCCGCGAAGTTCCTGAAGAACTTCACGTGGACCGCGGACGAGCAGAACGAGGTCGCCGCGATGATCGCGGGCCAGAAGATGAGCTCGGAGGCGGCGGCCGAGAAGTGGGTCAAGGCCAACAAGGACGTCTGGGAGAAGTGGCTGCCCTGACCGGACGCCCGCCCGTCCCTCACCGGCACCCGGCGGGTCCCGGCAGCGCCCCCGTGGCACGCTGCCGGCACCGCACGGACGGCCCCGCACGGACGGCCCCCGCGACCTCGGCGTCGCGGGGGCCGTCCGCGCTCACCCGTACCGACGGGGTGTCAGTGCCGCTGCCCCGGCCGGTAGTGGCCCGGCGTCAGCCGGCACGTCACGCCGAACCGGTTCCACGCGTTGATCACCGTGATCGCGGCGACGAGCTGCGCCAGCTCGGCCTCCCCGAAACGGGCGGCGGCCCGTCGGTACACCTCGTCCGGCACGAAGCCGTCGGTCAGCACGGTCACGGCCTCCGTCAGTTCGATCGCCGCGAGCTCCCGCTCCGTGTAGAAGTGCGGCGACTCCTCCCAGGCCGCGAGCTGCACGATCCGCTCCACGCTCTCGCCCGCCGCCAGCGCGTCCTTGGAGTGCATGTCCAGGCAGAAGGCGCACTGGTTGAGCTGCGAGGCGCGGATCTTCACCAGCTCCAGCAGCTTCGGGTCGAGCCCCTTCCGGGCCGCCGCGTCCAGCCGCACCATCGCCTTGTACACGTCCGGCACCAGGGACGCCCAGTCCAGGCGGGGCGCGGGCTCCGGCGCGTACGCCGCGTCCTCGGTGCCGTCGGTGGAGCCGGGGGTCGTGCTCTGCTTCGCTGTGGTCGTCATGACGGCGAGCCTACGAGCCGAGCGGCCCAGGAGTAGGGTCCATTCCCATGGCGAAACCCTGGGCCACTTACGGCGTCGACCTGCACCTCGAACGCAGCGGGCCCGGACTGCGCCGCGGCCTGACCGACGCCCTGCGCGACGCCATCCGCACCGGCCGCCTCGCCCCCGGCACCCGGCTGCCCTCCTCCCGCTCGCTCGCCGCCGACCTGGGCGTCGCCCGCAACACCGTCGCCGACGCCTACGCCGACCTGGTGGCCGAGGGCCGCCTCACCGCGCGGCAGGGCTCCGGCACCCACGTCGCCGACCGCGCCGTACCCCGGCCGCCCGCCCGCAGGGCCCCCGCGCGCCCGCCCGGACGGCTCCCGCACGACCTCGTCCCCGGCACCCCCGACCTCGCCTCCTTCCCCCGCACCGCCTGGCTGCGGGCCACCCGCCGCGCCCTGGCCGCCGCCCCCCACGACGCCTTCGGCTACGGCGACCCGCGCGGCCGGCCGGAACTGCGCGAAGCCCTGGCGGACTACCTCGCGCGGGCCCGCGGCGTGCGCGCCGACCCGGAGAACATCGTGGTCTGCGCCGGCTTCGCCGACGGCCTGCGCCTGCTCACCGGGGTCCTGCGGGCCCGGGGCGCGCACACCCTGGCCGTGGAGTCCTACGGGCTGGACGCCCACTGGGACCTCGTGGAACGGGCCGGCACCCGCACCGTGCCGCTGCCCTCCGACGCGCACGGCCCCCTGGTCGCCGGGAGCGACACGGGCGCCGTCCTGCTCAACCCGTCCCACCAGTTCCCGCTCGGCGGCGCCCTGCCTCCCGCCCGCCGGGCCGAGGTGGTCGACTGGGCCCGGCGGACCGGCGGCCTGGTCCTGGAGGACGACTACGACGGCGAGTTCCGCTACGACCGCCAGCCCGTCGGCGCCCTCCAGGACCTCGACCCCGGTCACGTGGTGTACCTCGGCACGGCCAGCAAGTCCCTCGCCCCCGGCCTCCGCCTCGGTTGGACGGTCCTGCCTCCCTCCCTGGTGCCGGAGGTCACCGCCCACGGCGGGGCCGGCTCCGTCGGCGTGGTCGACCAGCTCGTGCTCGCCGACTTCCTGACCTCCGGCGCCTACGACCGCCACGTCCGCGCCGCCCGCCTGCGCTACCGCCGGCGCCGTGACGCCCTGGTCGAGGCGCTCGCCACCCGCGCCCCGGACGTCCGGGTCACCGGCATCGCCGCCGGGCTGCACGCCGTCCTGCGGCTGCCGCCGGGCACCGAGCCGTCGGTGGTGCGCGCCGCGACCTGGCAGGGCCTTCGGGTCCTCGGGCTCGGCCGCTTCCGCCACCCCGCCGCCACGGACACCCCCGTGGACGGCCTCGTCGTCGGCTACGCCACCCCGCCCGACCACGCCTGGGCGGGCGCACTGGAGGCGCTCTGCAAGGCTCTGCCCTGACCGGGGGTGTGCCGACGGGCGGTGCCGGGACCGGGGGTGTGTGGACCTGCGGTGTCCGGACCGGCCTGGTCCTGGTCGGCGGGGTGCGGACCTGCGGTGCACTGGCCGGCGGTGCCTGCCGGGCGTCCGGGGTGACGGGCCTTCAGGTCGCTCCGCCCGGGGAGGCCGCGGCCTGCTCCTCCGGGGCCTCGCCGAAGCGGCTCAGGGCCAGCGCGCCCGCCACCGCCACGGCGAAGCCGAGCACCGCGAGCCAGCCCCAGCCCGGCCGGGTGCGGTCACCCAGCCAGATCACCCCGGCGAGGGCCGGACCGACCGTCTCCCCGAGGACCAGGCCGGCGGTGGCGGCGGTCACCGAGCCGCGCTGCAAGGCCGACGTCAGCAGCAGGAACGCGGCGCCGCCGCCCAGCACCAGGGCGTAGGCGGCCGGGTCGGTGAACAGCGAGGTCAGCGAGGACGGCGACGACAGGGAGACGTCGTCGACGAGCCGGACCGACACCTCCACGACCCCGAACCCGAATCCGGCCCCGAGGCCGAGGACGCCGGCCCGCGCCCGTTCCGGCAGCCGGCCGCCCGCCGTGCCGAGCAGCAGCACCGCGGCGGCGGTGCCGAGCATCGCCCAGCCCAGCCAGTTGGGCCCCGGCCGGTCGCCCTCCGCCCCGGAGGCCAGCCCGAGCATCGCCAGTCCGGTGCACACCACCGCCACCGCCGTCCACTCGGCCCGGCTGAGCCGCACCCGGAGCAGCACCGCCGCCACCACGGCGGTCACCGCCAGGCTGGCCGCCAGGGCCGCGCCCACCGCGTAGATGGGCACGGCCCGCAGTGCGACGATCTGCAGCACGAACCCCAGCCCGTCCAGGGCGAGTCCGGCGAGGTAGCGCCACTGCCGCAGGGCCCGCAGCAGCAGCAGCACGTCCCCGCCGGGGTCCGTGCGGACCGCCGCCCGGGCGGCGATCGCCTGGAGCACCGTCGCCGTGCCGTAACAGACCGCCGCACCGAGGGCGCACACCATGCCAAAGATCACAAAACGACAGTAGGGCCGGGCGCCGGGCAGGGCCCTGCGGCACACGCCGCAGCCCGGGTCTCTAGGCTGTCCGCCGCGAGCCGGGGAGCATGGGTCCGGCCGCGTACACACGCATACAAGGGGGAGTGGCCGACATGGCGGAAACGCGACGGCGACTGAGGTCCAGCACGGTGGTGCTCGGCGGGATGGGCGTCCTGGCGGCGGCCCTGTCCGCCTGCGGGTCGGATCCCGACCGGCGCTGTGTGGACCGCAACAGCTACGACTACCTCAAGGGGTACAGGGTCGTGGCGGACAAGAACTGCAAGTCCTCCTCGGGTTCCGGCTCCTACGGGAGCTCCGGCAAGAGCCGCCGGGGCGGCACCGGCAACGCCGGCTGGTACTACGACGCCGACGTCAGCCGCGGCTACGCCGACAACGGCACCTTCAGCCGCAGCGCCGCCGTCGACCGGGGCGGCTTCGGCTGCTCCGGGTCCGGCAGCGGTGGCGGCTGAGCCGCCGGCGGACGGAGGGACCGGACCGTGGAACGCCGCACCATCACGCCCCGCCCCGACTGGCAGCGGACCGTCGAGGAACAGGGGCTCATCTACCCGCTCACGCTGCCCGCGGAGCACGAGGCCGCCCGGGAGGCGGGGCGGCCCGTGCCCGACGACGCCTGGGTGCCCTACTGGGACGAGAGCGCGCACTACGTCTTCACCCTGGACGAGGTGGAGGCGCTGGAGGAGGTCGTCGAGGACCTGCACCGCATGTGCCTGGAGGCCGCCGAGCACATCGTCGCCGAGGACCGCTTCGCCGACCTGGGCATCACCGACCCGCGCGTGGTCCGCGCGGTCACCGAGGCATGGCAGCGGCGCGCCGAACTGCCCTCCCTCTACGGCCGGTTCGACCTGCGCTACGACGGGACGGGACCGGCGAAGCTGCTGGAGTACAACGCCGACACGCCCACCTCGCTGGTGGAGGCCGCGTCCCCGCAGTGGTTCTGGATGGAGGAACGGTTCCCCGGCGCCGACCAGTGGAACTCCCTCCACGAGCGCCTCGTCGACGCCTGGAAGCGGCAGTCCGCGCTGCTGCCGCCCGGCTCGCCCCTGTACTTCGCCCACTCCTCGGACGACGCGATCGGCGAGGACCTCATGACCGTCGCCTACCTCAAGGAGACGGCCGAGCAGGCCGGGCTGGAGACCGACTGGCTCACGATGGAGGAGATCGGCTGGGACCGTCTGTCCGGCAGGTTCGTGGACAACAGGCTGGGGTTCATCCGCAGCATCTTCAAGCTGTATCCCTGGGAGTGGCTCACCACCGACCGGTTCGCCGACCACGTGCTGGAGACGCTGGACAACGGCGGCGGCACCGGCAGCACCCTGTGGATCGAACCGGCCTGGAAGATGCTGCTGAGCAACAAGGCCCTGCTGGCGATCCTGTGGGAGCTGCACCCCGGCCACCCCAACCTGCTGCCTTCCTACCTCGACGGCCCCCGCGACCTGGCCGGCACCACCGGCTACGTCGCCAAGCCGCTGCTGGGCCGCGAGGGCGCCGGGGTGACCGTCCACCCGGCGGGCACCGCTCCCGTGGTCCGCGACGAGCCCTGCTGCTACCAGGAACTCGCGCCGCTGCCCGACTTCGACGGCAACCACGTCGTCCTCGGCGCCTGGGTCGTCGAGAACGAGGCCGCCGGACTCGGCATCCGCGAGTCGTCGGGACTGATCACCGACGAGTACGCCCGCTTCCTGCCCCACGTGATCCTCTAGCGGGCGGCCGTCCTCCCGCGCCGCGAGGCTGCGTACCGAGCTGTGCCGAGCCGAGCCGAGCCGAGCGGTGCCGCACGGCTCGGCACGCGGCCCCCTGGGGCGTCCCCCTACGGGCCCCGGCCGGGGCCCGTGCGGCGGCTCCCGCATCGTGGACGGCCGGCCGCGGCACCGGGTGCCGCCCGGTACCCTGGCCCCGGGTCGTGACTGGCGTGCTGGGATGGAACAACCATCGGGAAGCGGCCCCCGGGCCCGTGGACGACGGGGACCCGGCACCGTGCCGTGCGCCTGGGCCGCACCGTGAACGCCGAACGCCACGTCCGGAGGTCCCCATGTCTGCCGCCGAACCCCTCTCCACCGCTTCCACCGCCTTCCGTTCCGCCCTCGACGTGATCCGCGCCGTCGAGCCGCGCGTGGCCGACGCGATCGGCCAGGAGGTCGCCGACCAGCGCGAGATGCTCAAGCTGATCGCCTCGGAGAACTACGCCTCGCCGGCCACCCTCCTGGCGATGGGCAACTGGTTCAGCGACAAGTACGCCGAGGGCACCGTCGGCCGCCGCTTCTACGCCGGCTGCCGCAACGTCGACACCGTCGAGTCGCTGGCCGCCGAGCACGCCAGGGAACTCTTCGGCGCCCGCCACGCCTACGTCCAGCCGCACTCCGGCATCGACGCCAACCTCGTCGCCTTCTGGGCGGTGCTCGCCGACCGGGTCGAGGCGCCGTTCCTGCGGAAGACCGGCGTCCGCCAGATCAACGACCTCTCCGAGGCCGACTGGGCCGAGCTGCGGCAGGCCTTCGGCAACCAGCGCATGCTCGGCATGTCCCTGGACGCCGGCGGCCACCTCACCCACGGCTTCCGGCCCAACATCTCCGGCAAGATGTTCGACCAGCGGTCCTACGGCACCGACCCCGCCACCGGCCTGCTCGACTACGAGGGCGTGCGCGCCACCGCCCGCGAGTTCAAGCCGCTCATCATCGTGGCCGGTTACTCCGCCTACCCCCGGCTGGTGAACTTCCGCAAGATGCGCGAGATCGCCGACGAGGTCGGGGCCACCCTCATGGTCGACATGGCCCACTTCGCCGGTCTCGTCGCCGGCAAGGTCCTCACCGGTGACTTCGACCCGGTCCCGCACGCGCAGATCGTCACCACCACCACCCACAAGTCGCTGCGCGGCCCGCGCGGCGGCATGGTCCTGTGCGACGACTCCCTCAAGGACCAGGTCGACCGCGGCTGCCCGATGGTCCTCGGTGGCCCGCTCCCGCACGTGATGGCCGCGAAGGCGGTCGCCCTGGCGGAGGCCCGCCGCCCCGAGTTCCAGGACTACGCCCGGCGCGTCGTGGACAACTCCCGCGCCCTCGCCGAGGGGCTGACCCGCCGCGGCGCCACCCTCGTCACCGGCGGCACCGACAACCACCTGAACCTGATCGACGTCGCCACCTCCTACGGCCTCACCGGCCGGCAGGCCGAGGCCGCCCTGCTCGACTCGGGCATCGTCACCAACCGCAACGCCATCCCGGCCGACCCCAACGGCGCCTGGTACACCTCCGGCATCCGCGTCGGCACCCCCGCGCTGACCACCCGCGGCCTGGGCACCGACGAGATGGACGAGGTCGCCGGTCTCATCGACCGCGTCCTGACGACCACCGAGGCCGGCACCACCAGCAAGGGCGCCCCCTCCAAGGCGCAGCACGTCCTGGACCCGAAGGTCGCCGACGAGATCTCCCGCCGCGCCACCGACCTCGTCGCGGGCTTCCCGCTCTACCCGGAGATCGACCTCGGCTGACGCCGAGCAGGACGGGGACTGAGCCGGACCCGCCCCGCCGGGCGGGGACCCGGCCCGGACCCGCCCCGCCGTTCCGTGTACCGGGCGGCGGCCCGCACCCCGAACCGGGCCGCCGCCCGTCGCGCCGTGCCGGTCGCGCCCAGCCGGTGCTCAGCTTCCCCAGCGCGCCGGCCACGGCCGCCCGGCGCGCCGCGGCGCCACGGTGGTGCGTGTCTCGTTCGCCGCGACGGACGGCAGCCACGGCCGGGACAGCATGCCGTCCCGGAAGCCGCCCAGCGGGCAGTACGCCTTCACGAACGCCTGCCGCACCGCGTCCTCCGCGTCCGCCGCGTCCGCCGCGTCCTCCGCGTCCGCCCCGGCCCCGAGCGCGGCGGGGCCGCCCTGAGCGCGCTGCCCGTGGGGGCACGCACCAGCTCCGCGTACGCCTCCGGCTCTCCGGCGCGCACCCGGGCGATCACCGCGGCCTCGTCGACCGTGCGGCCCCCTCCCGCGTCCTCACACTCTTGTTACACCGCCCGGTCGGAATCGGTTCCCACCTGTTTCCGGTCGGTTCCGGAGCGCTCCGCGGGACCTGAGAGAATGGGCCGCATGGCGACTGACCGACTCCGTGTTTTCTCCGGAATCCAGCCCACGGCGGGCTCCTTCCACCTCGGCAACTACCTCGGCGCCGTGCGCCAGTGGGTGGCCCTGCAGGAGACCCACGACGCGTTCTACTCGGTCGTCGACCTGCACGCGATCACGATCCCGCAGGACCCGAAGGAGCTGCGGGCGAACACCCGGCTCGCCGCCGCGCAGCTGCTGGCCGCGGGGCTGGACCCGGACCGCTGCACGCTCTTCGTCCAGAGCCACGTGGCCGAGCACGCCCAGCTGGCCTGGGTGATGAACTGCCTCACCGGCTTCGGCGAGGCGTCCCGCATGACCCAGTTCAAGGACAAGGCCGCCCGGCAGGGCACCGACCGGGCCTCCGTCGGCCTGTTCACCTACCCGGTGCTCCAGGTCGCCGACATCCTGCTGTACCACGCCGACGAGGTGCCGGTCGGCGAGGACCAGCGCCAGCACATCGAGCTGACCCGCGACCTCGCCGAGCGCTTCAACGGCCGCTTCGGACCCACCTTCACCCTCCCCAGGGCGCACATCCTCAAGGAGACGGCGAAGATCTACGACCTGCAGGACCCGACGGTCAAGATGAGCAAGTCGGCGTCCACGCCGAAGGGCCTCATCAACCTGCTCGACGAGCCGAAGGCCACCGCGAAGAAGGTCCGCAGCGCGGTCACCGACACCGACACCGTGATCCGCTACGACGTCGAGAACAAGCCCGGTGTGAGCAACCTCCTCACCATCTACTCGGTGCTCACCGGGACGGCCGTCGCCGCGCTGGAGGAGCAGTACGCCGGGAAGGGCTACGGCGCGCTGAAGACGGACCTGGCGGAGGTCATGGTCGACTTCGTGACCCCGTTCAAGGAGCGCACCCAGCAGTACCTGGACGACCCCGAGACGCTCGACTCGATCCTGGCCAAGGGGGCGGAGAAGGCCCGCGCCGTCGCCGCGGAGACCCTTGCCCTGGCCTACGAGCGGGTGGGGTTCGTGTCCGCCAAGCACTGAGCGGGACCACGGCCGGGCCGCCGGCGGGGGCGGCACCGGCGCACTGAACGGGCCCCGGGACGGATCCGTACGCCGAACAGCGCTGCACATCACTCCGGCTGCGCCTGCCCGCGGCCGGGCCGGGGCCGTACAGTCGATATCCGGGTGACCGTCACGACGGTCACCCGGAGCTCACCGGAGCTTCACCACGACAACGACAGGAGACGACGTGGGGACCGTAACGATCGGCGTGTCGATCGCGGTCCCGGAGCCTCACGGCAGCCGGCTTCAGCAGCTGCGCGCGGGCTTCGGCGACGCCGCGGCTCACGGTATCCCCACGCACGTCACCCTGCTGCCGCCGACCGGGATAGACGCCGCCGTCGTCCCGGCCGTCGAGGCCCACCTGAGCGAGGTCGCCGCGACCGGCCGCCCGTTCCCCATGCGGCTGTCGGGCACCGGGACCTTCCGGCCGCTGTCGCCGGTGGTGTTCGTGAAGGTGGTGGAGGGCGCGGAGGCCTGCGGCGCGCTGCAGCAGCGGATCCGGGACGCCTCCGGCCCCGTCGCCCGGGAGCTGCAGTTCCCCTACCACCCGCACGTCACCGTGGCGCACGGCATCGAGGAGGCGGCGATGGACCGCGCCTTCGAGGAGCTGTCCGACTACGAGGCCCACTGGGCGTGCACCGGGTTCGCGCTGTACGAGCAGGGCGAGGACGGGGTGTGGCGCAAGCTGCGCGACTTCCCCTTCGGCTCCCTGGCCGTCCCGCCGCAGGCCGGCCACGTGGACCGGGGCTCCGTCTCCGCCTGCTGACCCCGTCGGCCGCCGCCGGGAGCCCCCCCCGGGGGCCGTCACCGTCAGAGCGGAAGCCGCCGGAACAGGGCGCGCGGCAGGTGCCGCAGGGCCGTCGACAGCAGGCGCAGGGCGCCCGGCACCCACACCGTCTCCGAGCCGCGCCGCAGGCCCAGTTCGACGGCGGTGGCGACGGCCTCCGGCGTGGTGACCGGGGGCGCGGCGGGCAGGCCGGCGTTGCGCCGGGTGCGCACGAAGCCGGGCCGCACCACCATCACGTGCACCCCCGTCCCGTACAGCGCGTCGCCCAGGCCCTGCGCGAAGGTGTCCAGGCCCGCCTTGCTGGAGCCGAAGATGAAGTCCATCCGGCGGGCCCGCTCGGCCGCGACGGAGGAGAGCACCACGAGCGAGCCGTGGCCCTGGGCCTGCAGGGCGCTCGCGCACACCAGGCCGGAGGAGACGGCCCCGATGTAGTTGGTCTGCGCCACCCGCACCGCGGCCTGCGGGTCCTGCTCGTCGTGGGCCTGGTCGCCGGGGGTGCCGAAGGCCAGCAGCACCAGGTCGACGGAGCCCTCGGCGAAGACCTTGCCGAGCGCGGTCTCGTGGGAGGCCGGGTCCAGGGCGTCGAACGCGACGGTGCGGACGTCGGCGCCGAGGCCGCGCAGATGGTCCGCGGCCGCGTCGAGGGCGGGGGAGGGGCGGCCGGCCAGCCACACCGTGCGGGTGCGGCGGGCGATCATCCGCCGGGCGGTGGCCAGCGCGATCTCGGACGTGCCGCCGAGGACGAGCATCGACCGGGGGAGACCGGAGGCGTCCTTCACGGCTGCTCCTTCCGGTGTACGGTCCGCGGGCGCGTCGGCCGGGCGGCGGCGGGGGCGAGGCGGCCCCTTCCCGGGGCGGGGACGGTGTCGGCAGGCATGGCGCCGACCGTATCGCCCCGTTCTGCGAGGTCTCGTGCGGAACATCACCTTCGTCCCCGAGATGGACGATTAGTGGTATGTCACTCCATCGGACCGGCGGTGGGGTGCATTCGGGTCGAACCCGCCCGTGACCCGGAACACCGGCCGCGCGCGGCCCCTTGGCCCGGCGGAACGGGGGCAGAGTCGGGTCATGGACTGGCTGAAGAGACTCCCGGTCGTGGGACCGTGGGTGGCGCGGCTGAGCCGCACCCACGCCTGGCGCTCCTACGAACGGCTGGACCGCGTGCACTGGACGCGGCTGGCGGCGGCGATGACCTTCACCAGCTTCGTGGCGCTCTTCCCGCTGCTCACCGTGGCCGCCGCGATCGGCGCGGCCACCCTGAGCGCCCAGCAGGAGGACACCCTCCAGGACTGGATCGCCGACCAGGTGCCCGGCATCTCCGAGCAGCTGGACATCGAGGGCCTGGTGCAGAACGCGGGCGCCATCGGTCTGATCGCCGGCGCGGTCCTGCTGTTCACCGGCATCAGCTGGGCCGGCTCCATGCGCGAGTGCCTGCGCGCCGTGTGGGAGCTGCCGGACGACGACGACAACCCCCTCTGGCGCAAGGGCAAGGACGCGGGGATCCTCGTCGGGCTCGGCGGGGCGCTGCTGGTCACCCTGGTCGCCTCCACCGTCGCCTCCGCCCTGGTCGGCCGGATCAGCGACGCGATCGGGCTGGAGGAGGGCGGCTGGGGCGGGGCTGTCCTGCGGACCGCCGCGTTCGCCGTCGCCGTCGGCGCCGACTTCCTGCTGCTGCTCTACGTCCTCACCCTGCTGCCCGGTGTGGAGCCCGCCCGGCGCCGCCTCCTGGTCGCCGCGCTCACCGGCGCCGTCGGCTTCGAGCTGCTGAAGCTGCTGCTGAGCGGCTACATGCAGGGCGTGGCCGCCAAGAGCATGTACGGCGCCTTCGGCGTCCCGGTCGCCCTGCTGCTGTGGATCAACTTCACGTCCAAACTGGTGCTGTTCTGCGCCGCCTGGACGGCGACCCCGGGCCGGGAGCCGGAACCGGCCGGAGCGGGCGGGGTCACGGACGCGAACGGCGGCGCACCAGATCCGGCAGCGGCCACCGGCGGTTGACCAGGAACACCCCGCCGGCCAGCAGCACCAGCACCCCGCCGGTGACACCGAGCGCGACGCCCATCCCGCCCGAGCCGCCCGCCGGGGCGCTCGCCACCGGCTTCGACCCGGCGGCACCGGTGCCGTCCCCGGCCCCGCCCGCCTCGCCCGGGGAGGCCGACGCGCCCGGCCGGCCCGCGTCCTTCACCGCGCTCTTCGGCGGGACCAGCTCGCCCACCGGCTCGACCTTGCCGGCCGCCTCGAAGCCCCAGTCGAACAGCTTCGCGGTCTCCTTGTAGACCTCGTTGCTCTCGTCCTTCTCCGGGTTCATCACGGTGACGAGCAGCACCCGGCCGTCCTGCTCCGCGACGCCGGTGAAGGTGGCGCCCGCGTTGGTGGTGTTGCCGTTCTTCACCCCCGCGATGCCCTGGTACACGGGCACGTCCGAGGCGCCCGCGAGGAGCCGGTTGGTGTTCTGGATCTCGAAGCTGCCCCGGACCTTCTTGCCCTTCTTGTTCTTCTTCGTCTCGCCCGGGAACGTCGCGCGGACCGTCGAGCAGTACTCCCGGAAGTCCTTCTTCTGCAGCCCCGACCGGGCGATCAGCGTCAGGTCGTAGGCGGACGAGACCTGCCCCGGGGCGTCGTAGCCGTCCGGGCTGACCGCGTGGGTGTCGAGGGCCTGCAGCTCCTCGGCGTGCTCGTTCATCTCGCGGACGGTCTTCTCCACGCCGCCGTTCATGGCGGACAGCACGTGCACCGCGTCGTTGCCCGAGCGCAGGAAGACCCCCAGCCACAGGTCGTGGACCGTGTAGGTCTCGTCCTCCTTTATCCCGACCAGGCTGGAGCCGGAACCGACGTCCGCCAGGTCGGACGGGACCACCTCGTGCTTCTCCGAGCGGGGCCACTTCGGCAGCAGCGTGTCGGCGAACAGCATCTTCAGGGTGCTCGCCGGGGCCAGCCGCCAGTGCGCGTTGTGCGCGGCCAGCACCTCGCCGGACTCGGCGTCGGCGACGATCCAGGACCGGGCCGACAGGCCCTTGGGCAGCACCGGGACGCCGTCCGCCAGGTTCACCTGGGTACCGGGCTGCCCGAGCCGGGGCCCGCCCACCGTCGACATGCGGGCCGGCGGCTCGGCCGACGCGCTCTTCGAGGGCGACGGCGACGGCGCCGCGAAGGCGGCGGGCGCGGTCAGCGCGGTGGACAACAGGACGGCGGAAGCGACCGACAGGGAGCGTCTGACGGTTTTCTGGGGTGCGGGCACGGTCGGAAACGTACCTGCCGCGGCCCGTGACGTCCCGCCCCGGGTGCCACCCCGCGCAAGGATCCGGACAGCCGACGGCGATACTGGACGGGTGTGTCCGTCCTGGGGACGGTTTCCGGACTCCCGGCCGGCTGCGGCTGCCCGGCGCTGTGATGAAAGGTCTGCTGTCGTGAAGCTCAGCCGCCCCGTGTCCTGGTTCCTGCTCGCCTTCGGGGTGTGGAGCTGGGTCATCTGGATCACTTTCGTCAAGAACCTGGCCAAGGACGGGAGCGGACTCGCCTTCGAGGACGGCGAGCCGACCGCGTACTTCTGGGTGCACCTGCTGCTCGCCGTCGTCTCCTTCGTACTGGGGACGGTTGTCGGGGTCATCGGGTTGCGCGGGCTGCGCGCACTGAGCCGGACGTCACGGACGCCGTGACGTCGTCGGCGGACCCGGCAGGAACAACGGCACCGCCCGGAACGTCGAGCACATAGAGAACAACGGGAAGAACGGGAACTCCGCACCGTGGTCATCGTCTTCGTCCTCGTCGCCGTGCTGGTCCTGGCCGTGCTCGTGACGGCCAACTGGTACCTGTGGCGACGCCTGTTCCGGGACACCACCGCGGGGCCGGGCCCCGTGCGCCGGCTCGGCGTCGTGGTGATCGCGGGCGGCTGGGCGGTGACCGTCGGGGCGTTCGTCGCCGCGCGGTCCGATGCCCCGTTCCTGCTCCAGCAGGTGCTGGCCTGGCCCGGTTACCTGTGGCTGGCGCTGGTGCTCTACCTGTTCCTGGCGACGGTGGCGGGCGAGGCGGTCCGTCCGCTGCTGCGACGGTTCCTGGAGCGCCGCGCGCGGTCCGCCGCGCCCGCCCCGGACGAGCCCGCACCACCGATACCGGCGGGCGCCACGGCCGTCGCGCCGGGCGCCCGTACGGCGGCTTCCGACACCCCGGGCGCCCCGTCCGGCCCGGACCGCACGGACGCCGCCGCGGCCCCGAGCGCCCCGGCCCCCTCCGACGCCCCGGCGGACCCGGCCGGATCCGGCCCCTCCGACGGATCCGGCCGCGCCGGTGACGAGGTGCCCCACGGCCCGGACGAGGCCGCCGCCCCCACCCCTCCCTCCGGGCCCTCCCGCCGCCTCTTCGTCTCCCGGGTGGTCGCCGGGGCCGCCGCCGCGGCCGCCGTCGGCACCGTCGGGTACGGGACGCACGGGGTGCTGCGCGGCCCGCGCGTCGAGCGGGTCACCGTGCCGCTCGCCAAGCTGCCCCGCGCGGCGCACGGTTACCGCATCGCCGTGGTCAGCGACATCCACCTCGGGCCGGTCCTCGGGCGGGGCTTCGCCCAGAAGGTCGTCGACACCATCAACTCCACCCAGCCCGACCTGATCGCCGTCGTGGGCGACCTGGTGGACGGCAGCGTGAAGGACCTCGGCCCGGCAGCGGCCCCCCTCGCCCAGCTCAGAGCCCGTCACGGCTCCTTCTTCGTCACCGGCAACCACGAATACTTCTCCGGCGCCGAACAGTGGGTCGAGGAGGTCCGGCGGCTCGGTCTGCGCCCCCTGGAGAACGCCCGCACCGAGCTGCCGCACTTCGACCTCGCCGGGGTCAACGACCTGGCCGGCGAGAACGAGGGACAGGGCCCCGACTACGCCCGGGCCCTCGGCGACCGGGACCGGGCCCGGGCCTGCGTCCTCCTCGCCCACCAGCCGGTGCAGATCCACGAGGCCGTCGACCACGGCGTCGACCTCCAGCTGTCCGGGCACACCCACGGCGGCCAGCTCTGGCCCGCCGGCCTGCTCGCCGGCGCCGCCAACCCGACCCTGCAGGGCCTGGAGCGCTACGGCGACACCCAGCTCTACGTGAGCAAGGGCGCCGGTGCCTGGGGACCGCCGACCCGGGTGGGCGCCCCGTCGGACATCACGGTGATCGAACTGGCCTCGAAGCAGACCTGAGGAGGCCGGACCCCGGCTTCCGGCACCGGCGCGCTCCTGCACTCCGCCTTCCTGCACTCCGCCCCCGCACTCCGTTCCCCTCCCGCACTCCGTCCCCCGACAGCGGACGAGCGGGGGCAGGAGCCTTCGAGGCGACCCGGCGTGCGGCGCAGCCGTGTTCACCGGGCACCCGGGCCCGTCGGAGGCCGCACGGTCGGGTGGCGCGCTCGGCCGTGACGCGCGGCAGGAGCGGTACCCGGGCGTGCGGCGGCAGCGGCAGACGGAGGCCGGGGGCGGCACCGGGTCGTGCCCTTGCCGACGGTGCGGAACGGCGGTCAGTCCCGCTGTCCGGACGGCGGTTCAGGCCCGTTGTCCGGACGGGGGCGCGCCCCCGCAGCCGTCGCGGCCGGGCTGCCCCGGACCCGGTGCGTGACCTGTTTCTCACTGAACCAAACCCCCCTTCCCCCTCTCGAAACCCCTGTGATTAGGTGAACCGGCCACTAAGGGGAGTGGCATATTCAACCGGCCCGTACTGGGCCAGGGGAGGACAGGACCGATGCGATCGGTTCGTATGCGCATTCTCGCGGCGTTGCTGGCGATCGCCGTCGTGGGAGTGGTCGGCTGGCAACTGCTGCCGTCCGACGAGGAGTCGGGCGAGGCCATCAAGGTCGGCACGACGGATTCCATTACGTCGCTCGACCCGGCCGGCGCCTACGACGCCGGTTCCTGGGCACTGTTCAGCAACGTCTTCCAGTCGCTGCTGACCGTGGAGCCCGGCGGGGCCCGGCCCGTCCCGGACGCGGCCGAGAGCTGCGCGTTCGTCGGCACGGACCTGCGGACCTACCGCTGTGAGCTGCGTGAGGGCCTCGTCTTCCCGAGCGGGCGGGAGATGACGGCGGAGGACGTGAAGTTCTCGTTCGACCGGGTGCTGAGGATCAAGTCCGACGTGGGCCCGGCGTCCCTGCTGGACACCCTCGGCGCGGTGCGCGCGAAGGGACGGGTCGTCACCTTCGAGCTGAAGTCGCCCGACGCGACCTTCCCGTTCAAGGTGGCCACCGGAGCGGGCTCCATCGTGGACTCCCGCACCTACCCGGCCGACAAGCTGCGGGCCGGCGGAGCCGACGGCACCGGCCCGTACGTCCTGGACTCCTACGAGGACGGCGAGCTGGCGGTCCTCAAGCCCAACGGCCGCTACCGGGGCGCCGTCAAGGACCTGGGCCGTCCCATCGAGCTGCACTACTTCGGTGACCCCGGAGCCCTCGACAACGCCTGGCGCACCCGGAGCGTCGACGTCGTCGCCCGGCAGCTGCCGCCGGACGTGCTCGCCGACCTCGACCCGAGCGATCCCGGCCAGCGCGTGTCGGAGGCCGACAGCTCCGAGATCCGCAACCTGTACTTCAACACCCGCGAGGGTGAGCCGCTGGAGGACGTCAGGGTCCGGCAGGCGATGGCGTGGCTGATCGACCGGGAGCGGCTCGCCGCCACCGTCTACCAGGGCACCGTCGACCCGCTCTACTCCCTGATCCCGACCGGTATCCCCGGCCACACCACGTCGTTCTTCGACACCTATCCGAAGCGCGACACCGACCGGGCGCGGCAGTTGCTCACCGAGGCGGGAGTGTCCGCGCCGGTCCGGTTCACCTACGGGTACGCCGAGGGCCGCGGGGCCGCGGCCGAGGAGGCCAAGGAGCTCAAGCGCCAGCTGGAGGCGGGCGGTCTGTTCGAGGTGACCCTCAAGGGTTACCAGTGGACCGACTTCCAGAAGCAGTGGGCGGGCGGCAAGCTGGACGCCTACGCGGTCGGCTGGGTCGCGGACTATCCCGACCCGGACACCTTCGGCGGCCCGCTGGTCGGCACCGGGGGCACCATGAACACCGGCTACAGCAGCAAGGCCGTGGACCGGATGATCAAGGCCAGCCAGCAGCACCAGAACCGGGCCGACGCCGGCAACGACTTCCGCGACCTGCAGGCGGCCGTCGCCGAGGACGTGCCGGTCCTGCCGCTGTGGCAGGCCAAGGAGTACGTGGTCACCAGCGAGGACATCGGCGGCGGCCAGTACCTGTCGGACGGCACGGGCGTCTTCCGCCTGTGGCGCCTCAACCGGCTCTGAGACCGGCTCCCCGGCCGGACCGGGCGGCCGGCGGTGGAACCGGCCCTGTTCCCCGGATCCTTCCTGCCCGCGTCGGCCCGTCGGCCCGCCGAGCTCCCTGACCCCGGTCGTCCCCGGGCCGTCCCCCGGTCACCGCGCCGGGGAACGGCCCGTCGGGTCCTCCGCACCCACCGAGCACCCACCGAGCCCTCACTCCCGGCCGTCACCGCCCGGCCCGCCACCCCCCGAGCCCGACGGCCCGCCCGCGTCCTCCGCGCCCCGGAGCGGCACCGGCACCGGGGCCGTGGTGGCCCTCCGGGGCGGTGTCATCAGCTCGGGCAGCACGTCCCGCAGCTCCGCCGGCACCCTGGTCCGGGTGCCGGCCAGCACCGCCCGGTGGACGTCGCGGGCGGCCGGTGGCCTGACGCCCCTACCGGACCGGCGGCGGCCCGACGCCCCTACCGGACCGGCGGCGGCCCGACGCCCCTACCGGACCGGCGGCCGGGGCCCGACGCCCCGCCGGGGCCTCAGGCCCGGCGCGCGAGGGAGGGCCGCTTGGTGTAGTCGGTCAGCCCGACCACGTTGCCCCACGGGTCGGCGAACTCCACGGTCCAGCCGGTGGCGACCGGGAACGGCTCGTCGAGCAGGCCGATGCCGGCGTCCCGCAGCGCCCCGGCGGCCGAGCGGGCGTCCCGCACCTCCAGCCACACCCTCCCGCCCGGCCACTGCGGCGGCTGCGGGCCCAGCCCCTCCTCCTGCCGCAGCAGCAGCCCCGGCGTCTCGCGGCCGACCGTCAGCATCGCGATCCCGGCCTCGTCCAGCCGGAACCCGACCGGGAACCCGGCGCGTCCGTAGAAGGAGACGGCCTCACCGAGGTCCCCGACCGGCAGCAGCACGTTGTCGAACCCGAGCAGTTCGTAGGACTCATTGCCTGACATACCGTCACATTAGGCGCTGATGCGCCGAGCCGGGCACATCGGGCGGGGCGGCGGACCGGGGGGTCACCCTATGGGAGGGGCCGTCGGCGTCGGCCCGGCTTCTCCCGGCCGGTCGAGTGCTGACAATATGACCCCCAGCATCCCGTACTTCAGGAGTGAACCCCGTGAGCGAGCAGCCGCAGCAGCCGAACCAGCCGCCCGGTTACGGCTACCCGAACGCCGGCGCGACCGGCGGCCAGTCCGGTCCCTACGGCTACCCGCAGGGCGGCCAGCAGCCGCCCGGCGCGTACCCGCCGCCGGGCTACCAGCAGGGTGGCGCCTACCAGGGCTACGCAGCCGACCCGAACGCGCCCTACGGGTACGACCCCTACGGGCGTCCGCTGTCCGACAAGTCGAAGATCGTCGCGGGCATCCTGCAGCTGTTCCTCGGCAGCTTCGGCATCGGCCGTTTCTACGTCGGCTCCGTGGGCGTCGGCGTCGCCCAGCTGCTCACCTGCGGCGGGCTGGGCTTCTGGGCCCTGATCGACGGCATCATGTACCTGGTCAGCAACGACCGCACGGACGCCCAGGGGCGGATCCTGCGTGGCTGACGCCGCCGGTCCGGTGCCCCGTGGGGGGCGTCCGCGGTGGCATCCCGCCGCGGCCCCCCTGGCGGTCCTGGTGGCCGGCACGGCGGGCGCGGGCTACCTGTGGTTCACCGATCCGCACGAGCCCGGACACGTCCTGCCCCGGTGTCCCTTCCGGCTCGTCACCGGACTGCTCTGCCCGGCCTGCGGCGGCACCCGCATGGTCTACGACCTCATGCACGGTCAGTTCGCCGCCGCCTGGTTCGACAACCGGGCGCTGCTGCTGGCCGCGCCGTTCGCGCTGGCGCTGTGGGGCCGCTGGACCCTCGAAGGGCTGCGCGGGCGCTCCTGGGCGCCGCGCATCGCGCCCCGGACGCAGATCCTGATCCTGGCGGCGGCCGTCGCATGGACCGTGCTGCGCAACCTCCGCTGACGACGCGTCGGGGCGGTCCCGGGTTGATCACGGAACGGGAACGTTTGTTCCCAACCCCTCCCTGACCTCCGCACCCTCCTTCTACGCTCCTTGTCGCGCAGGGGGGACGGCCCGTTTCCGAATGTGGTCCGTCGCGCGGGATCCCGTCAGGGGTCCGCCGGTGGTCCCTCCTGGGCCACCCGGGCAATCCGCCCAGGTTTGTCCTTCTTTTTCCAGGAGCACCACATCATGACCGTCCCCCCGAACCCCCAGGCGCCGTACGGCCTCGACCCCCAGGGCCGTCCCTACTCGGACAAGTCGAAGATCGTCGCCGGTATCCTCCAGCTCTTCCTGGGCACCCTGGGCATCGGCCGTTTCTACGTCGGCTCCGTCGGTGTCGGCGTCGCCCAGCTGCTCACCTGCGGTGGCCTCGGCATCTGGGCGCTGATCGACGGCATCATGTTCCTGGTCAGCAACGACCGCACCGACAAGGAAGGCCGCCCGCTGCGCGGCTGACCCCGTCCCGGCCGCCCGGTGGCCGGACCCGTGAACACGGCGAAGGGCCCCGATCCCGGGATCGGGGCCCTTCGCCGTACCTGGAGCGCGTGGTGCTCAGTAGCGGCGCGTGATCAGCGCCCGCTTCACCTCGGCGATCGCCTTGGTGACCTCGATGCCGCGCGGGCAGGCGTCCGTGCAGTTGAACGTGGTGCGGCAACGCCACACGCCGTCCCGGTCGTTGAGGATCTCCAGACGCTGCTCACCGGCCTCGTCACGCGAGTCGAAGATGAACCGGTGCGCGTTGACGATGGCCGCCGGGCCGAAGTACTGCCCGTCGTTCCAGAACACCGGGCACGAGGTGGTGCACGCGGCGCACAGGATGCACTTGGTCGTGTCGTCGAAGCGCTCGCGGTCCTCGGCGGACTGCAGCCGCTCGCGCGTCGGCTCGTTGGTGTCCTTCGTGATCAGGAAGGGCATCACGTCCCGGTACGCCTGGAAGAACGGCTCCATGTCCACGATCAGGTCCTTGAGGACCGTCAGGCCCTTGATGGCCTCGACCGTGATCGGCTTCTCCGGGTTGATGTCCTTGATCAGCGTCTTGCAGGCCAGGCGGTTCTTGCCGTTGATCCGCATGGCGTCGGAGCCGCAGATGCCGTGGGCGCAGGAACGCCGGAACGTCAGCGTGCCGTCCAGGTCCCACTTGATCTTGTGCAGCGCGTCCAGGACGCGCTCCTTGGGGTCGATCTCGATCTGGAAGTCTTCCCAGGTCGCCTCCGCCGAGACCTCCGGGTTGAACCGGCGGATCCGGAAGGTGGCGGTGATGTAGGGGGAGTCGGCGAAGCCCGGCTCGGGCTGTCCGGCCGAGCCCGCCTTGTCCAGAACAGGGGTAGCCATCAGTACTTACGCTCCATCGGCTGGTAGCGGGTCTGGACGACCGGCTTGTAGTCCAGACGGACGGTCTCGGTGCCGTCGGCGCCGACCTCGCGGTAGGCCATCGTGTGACGCATGAAGTTGACGTCGTCGCGGTCCGGGAAGTCCTCGCGGTAGTGACCGCCGCGGGACTCCTTGCGGGCCAGCGCCGAGACGGCCATGACCTCGGCGAGGTCGAGCAGGTTGCCCAGCTCGACGGCCTCCAGCAGGTCGGTGTTGAACCGCTTGCCCTTGTCCTGGACGGCGACGTTCTTGTAGCGCTCGCGCAGTTCGGCGATCTTCTCGACCGCCGTCTTGATCGTCTGCTCGGTGCGGAACACCATGACGTTGGCGTCCATGGTCTCCTGCAGCTCGCGGCGCAGCTCGGCCACCCGCTCGGAGCCGGTGGAGGACCGCAGCCGCTCGATCTGCCCGACGACGAACGCCTCGGGGTTCTCCGGCATCTCCACGAAGTCGGCGTCCTGCGCGTACTCCGCCGCCGCGATGCCCGCCCGCTTGCCGAACACGTTGATGTCCAGCAGCGAGTTGGTGCCCAGGCGGTTGGCGCCGTGCACCGACACGCAGGCGACCTCGCCGGCCGCGTACAGGCCCGGGACGACCGTGGTGTTGTCGGCCAGCACCTCGCCGCGGACGTTGGTGGGGATGCCGCCCATGGCGTAGTGCGCGGTCGGCTGGATCGGGATCGGGTCGGTGTACGGCTCGATGCCCAGGTAGGTCCGCGCGAACTCGGTGATGTCGGGCAGCTTGGCGTCCAGCTGCTCCGGCGGCAGGTGGGTCAGGTCGAGGTAGACGTGGTCGCCCTCGGGACCGCAGCCGCGGCCCTCGCGGATCTCCGTGTAGATGGAGCGGGAGACGACGTCGCGGGAGGCGAGGTCCTTCATGACCGGCGCGTACTTCTCCATGAAGCGCTCGCCGTCCTTGTTGCGCAGGATGCCGCCCTCGCCGCGGGCGCCCTCCGTCAGCAGGATGCCCATGCGCCAGATGCCGGTCGGGTGGAACTGGAAGAACTCCATGTCCTCCAGCGGCAGTCCGCGCCGGAACACGGCCGCCTGGCCGTCGCCGGTGAGGGTGTGCGCGTTGGACGTCACCTTGAAGAACTTGCCGTTGCCGCCGGAGGCGTAGATGACGGACTTGGCCCGGAAGATGTGGATCTCACCGGTGGCCAGCTCGTACGCCACCACGCCGGCCGACTTCTTGACGCCGTCGACCTCGGTGATCAGCTGGTCCAGGACGTAGAACTCGTTGTAGAACTCCACGCCCTCCTTCACGCAGTTCTGGTACAGCGTCTGAAGGATCATGTGGCCGGTGCGGTCGGCCGCGTAGCAGGAGCGGCGGACCGGGGCCTCGCCGTGGTTGCGGGAGTGACCGCCGAAGCGGCGCTGGTCGATGGTGCCGTCCGGGGTCCGGTTGAACGGCAGGCCCATCTTCTCCAGGTCGAGGACCGAGTCGATGGCCTCCTTCGCCAGGATCTCGGCGGCGTCCTGGTCGACCAGGTAGTCACCGCCCTTGACCGTGTCGAAGGTGTGCCACTCCCAGTTGTCCTCCTCCACGTTGGCCAGCGCGGCGGCCATGCCGCCCTGCGCGGCGCCCGTGTGGGAGCGGGTCGGGTAGAGCTTCGTCAGGACGGCCGTGCGGCTGCGCTTGGTCGCCTCGATGGCGGCCCGCATACCGGCGCCACCGGCGCCGACGATGACGGTGTCGTACTTGTGGATCTTCATGATTCTCGCAGCCCCGTGCCTAGCGGATGTTCGGGTCGAAGGTGAAGATCACCAGCGTGCCCAGCAGGATGGTGAACACCGTGGCGGTGTAGAGCAGGCCCTTGAGCCACAGGCGGGTGTTCGGCCGCTCGGCGTAGTCGTTGATGACCGTGCGCAGGCCGTTGGCGCCGTGCAGCATCGCCAGCCACAGCATCAGCAGGTCCCAGACCTGCCAGAACGGCGAGGCCCAGCGGCCCGCCACGAAGGCGAAGCCGATCTTGGACACGCCGCCGTCCAGCACCAGCTGGATCAGCAGGTGGCCGATGACCAGGACGACCAGGACGACGCCGGACAGGCGCATGAACAGCCAGGCGGCCAGCTCGAAGTTGCCCCGGGTGGTCTTCGGGGTCTTCTTCGTCCGCTTGCGCGGCGGCTCGATGACCGGTGCCGGGTTGTCGACGGAGTAGAGGGACGCGCCCTCGACGGGGCCGGTGCCCGAGGCGGAGGTTTCA
Organism: Streptomyces sp. 3-6; assembly: GCF_056323165.1. NCBI lineage: Bacteria > Bacillati > Actinomycetota > Actinomycetes > Kitasatosporales > Streptomycetaceae > Streptomyces > Streptomyces sp. 3-6. The sequence goes on along the minus strand of NZ_JBWHZP010000012.1, from coordinate 165,917 downwards.
GTGGTGGACATGCGCGTCAGCTCCCGAACAGTTCACGAGCGGCGTGGCCGAGGACGGGGTAGATCGCCCCGAGCATCAGCACGACCCACACGGCGACAACGGTCCAGAGCATCTGCTTCTGGTACCGGGCGCCCTGGATCCAGAAGTCGACGGCGATGACACGCAGGCCGTTGAGCGCGTGGAACAGGATGGCGGCGACGAGGCCGTATTCCAGCAGCGCGACGATCGGCGTCTTGTACGTGGCCACGACGGTGTCGTAGGCCTCCGGGGACACGCGCACGAGGGCGGTGTCCAGCACGTGAACGAACAGGAAGAAGAAAATGAGGACGCCGGTGACTCGGTGAGCCACCCAGGACCACATTCCTTCCCGGCCGCGGTACAGCGTTCCAGCCGGCACGGAAATTTCCTCCGGGAGCGGGGTTCGGGGCCGCGCCGGCTTTCCTTGTCGGTCGGGCCCGGCCGGGTACGGTCCACCGGCCCCCAGCATCGTAGCCATGCCGCGGCGCACGTCGTCCTCGGGGTGTGGCTGTGTGATCGAATCGGCACGCTTACGGGCTAGAGACACGCCTTCCGCGGCTGTTGTCCGGTTACGTGGCGTGACCCGCCGGGCGGGGGGAGCCGCGGCCGGGCGCGGGGCCCGCGGCGCCGGTGAGGAACGTGGTCAGCCGTTCCGCGGCGAGGCGGCGCAGTTCCTCGGCCGCGACCACCCGCTCCTCCTCGGGATCGTTCGCCAATCGTGACCGGATGTGCTCCAGGACCCGGTCCAGGCCCTCCGCCGGCGCCACCCCGTCGAGGCAGATCACGAACGCGTGGCCGAACTTCGCCTCGTAGGCCGCGTGCGCCGCGTCGAGGGCCGTGTGGGCGGCGGAGTAGGCGCCCTCGGGCAGCGGCGGCAGCGTCTCGGCGGCCAGCGCCGCGGCCAGTTCCGGCGGGGTGAGGTCGTACGCCGCCTCGTCGCACGCCGCCAGCAGCGACGGCAGATCGGGGTACGGGCGGTGGCCGGCGACGCGCACGGCCCAGCGGCGGCTGTGCAGGCAGGCCAGCAGGGCGTGCTCGGCCTCCGCGGCGGGCGCGGTGTTGAAGTGCTCCAGGGCGGAGGGGGTGACGGGCGTGCCGCGGGACTGTCCGGGAAGGGCGACCCGCCCGGGGAACTCTGGGAGACGGTGCGCGGGCAGCGTGGGTCCTCGTGGGCGTCGCGTGTGGGGTGATGGGGGAAGCTGTGAGAGTCGTGCCCTCACGGTATCGACTGAGCCCACCGGGTGTCCGATCGATTTTCGAAATTCACTCGGACGGGGCGGTTTGGGAACGGCTCGACGACGCCCTTCACCCGGATGGGCCGTAGGTTGGCAGGGTGAGTCAGCACAGGCACAGGCGGCATCGGCGGCGGACCAGCACCGAAGGGGTGAGGCGCCGGCCGGTCCTGGTGGCGGCGGTCGCCGCGGGCGCGCTGGTGGCGGCGTCCGGCGTGGGCATCGGGCTCTGGGCGACCTCCGACGACGGCGCCCCGGCCGGATCGGCCTCCGCGACCGGCGAGAACCCCGCCGGGACGTCCCCCGGCGCCACCTCGTCGGAACCGAGCCCCACCCGCAGCTACCCCCTGTCGAAGGCGCCGCGCACCATCCCCGCCGTCCGCGAGCACACCGCCGAACGCGGCCCCGGCTGGCGCCCCGCGCGCGGCCACCGCGTCGTGGTGGACGATCCCGCGCTGGCCGACGAGGGCCGGCTCATCGCCGGCGAGCTGGGGCTCTCCTACGCGGGCGAGCAGGACGACGAGAAGGCCGGCGACCTGCGCCTGCGGCTCAACCGGGACCAGGGCGCGAACCCGGAGTCCTACACCCTGACCGTGCGGGGCGGCCGGGTCACGGTCAGCGCCCCCGCCGAGGCGGGCGTCTTCTACGGCACCCGCACCCTCAAGCAGGAGATACGCGGCGCGGGCAGCGCGCCCGAGGGGGTCGTGCGGGACGAGCCCGCCAAGGAGCGGCGCGGGATGATGCTGGACATCGCGCGCAAGCACTACACCGCCGACTGGATCGAGGACCGGATCCGCGAGCTCGGCGACCTGAAGTTCAACGAGATCGGCCTGCACTTCTCCGACGACCAGGGCTTCCGCATCGCGTCCGACTCCCACCCGGAGGTCGTCTCCCGCGAGCACCTGACCAAGGCGCAGGTCGAGCGGATCGTCGACCTCGCGGCGAGCCGGCACATCACCGTCGTCCCGGAGATCGACTCGCCCGGACACCTCGGCGCCGTCATCGCCGCCCACCCCGACCTCCAGCTGCGCAACGTCAACGGCGCCGCCGTGCGGGGCGCGATCGACATCTCCAAGAAGAAGGCCGCCGACATCGTCGACGACCTGCTCGACGAGTACGCGGACCTCTTCCCCGGCGACCAGTGGCACCTCGGCGGCGACGAGTACCAGGCGCTGGTGGTGTCCGACCCCGAGGCGTCGTTCCCGGGCCTGGCCGCCGCGGCCCGCGAGCGCTACGGCCCCGGCGCCACCGTCGAGGACCTCACCACCGGCTGGCTCAACGACCGCGCCGCGACCGTCCGCGCCCACGACCGCGTCCCGCGCGCCTGGAACGACGGCTTCTTCCGCGGCGGTTCGGTGAGCGCCGACAAGGACATCCAGGTCGCCTACTGGACGGGCAAGGAGATCGGCGCCCGGCAGCCGCTGGAGTACCTGCGCGAGGGCCGCACGGTCCTCAACTACAACGACGAGTTCCTCTACTACGTGCTCGGCGAGCCGCTGACCTTCGTCTACCCGACCGGCGAGCGGATCTACGAGCAGTGGACCCCGCGCGTGCTGCGCGGCACCACCGCCGTCCCCGCCGAGTACGACGAACAGATCCCCGGCGGATCCCTCGCCATCTGGGGCGACCTGCCCCGCTCGCAGACCCAGGACCAGGTCGCCGCGGGCATCCGGATGCCGCTGCGGGCCCTGGTGCAGAAGCTGTGGAACCCGGGCGAACCGTCCCTGACCTGGGCGCAGTTCCGCGCGCTCGCCGACGAGCTGGACTGATCCGGCCGGGACGGATTGCCGCATACGCCTGCGAACCCCCGTACGACTGTGGTGGTGTTCTGACGAGCCGAACCACGACACCGGGGGGAACAGCGGCACATGGGCTATTGGGGCTATTTCGTCGTGGGCCGCGGGGAGCGGCCGCTCGCCGCACTCGACGCGCTGGCCGGCGCCGCCCAGGGCCTGACCCTGCGCACCTCCGCGCCGGGCGGCTGGCAGGTGTGGGAGTACCCGGGCGCCGCGGGCGACATCGGCAGCATGAACGACCTCGCCCGGGAGACCGGCGCGCCCGCCCTCTTCGGGTACGTCATGGACAGCGACTGCGTGGTCGTGGAGGCGGCCTCCCCGCAGCACGGGGCGTGGACGGCCTGCCTGGGGCGCGCCGCGATGGCCGGCCACCTGGGCGGCGGGAACGCCGCCGAGGGCGGCGACCCCGACGGGCTGACCGTGGAGGACTACTTCCTCGAACCGCGCGACGCCGCCGAACGGGCCCTCGCCTGGGCCGCCGAGGCCGGGTGCACGGCCTCCCCCGACGCCCTGCTGGACGTGCTCTCCGTCGAACCCGACGACGTGGCCGAAAACCTCTTCTTCCGTTTACTGGACCGGCTCGGGGTGGTGCCTGCGTGACACTCCCGGGCCGTCGCACGCAGTAAGGGGAAGTGCGGGCTCCGTGAAGGACGAGGTCCGTGAGGGCCTCGTACGGGGTCCGTGGTGTACCCGCTGAGGAGGCGTGGATGAGCCTGGTGGAACTGATCGCGCGGGCCGACGAGCGCGGCACGGCCGCGAGCGGGGTGGCTTGTTTGGATCGGTGCGTGCCGCTCCTGGGCGGCGACGACGAGGCGCTGCGGCCCCTGTGGGGGTGCCTGGCCGAGGGCGCCGCGCAGGAGGACTGGGCCGAACACCTCGACCGGGTGCGCGGCAAGCTGGCCGGCCTCGGCGACGGGGACGAGGCGGTGCGCCTGGCCCAGGGCATGCTCACCGCCGCGCCGCTCCGACGGGACGGCGGGGCCCTGCGGGAGTGGGCCGACGGCTGCTCCGTCGCCGCGCTGCGCATCCACCGGCTGCTGGACGGCGCGGCCCCGGCCGGCGCCGCCGACCCGGTCGAGGCGTCCCGGCAGGGGCACACGGACGGGCTGTCGCCCCTGCTCGCGGCGGAACTGCGGCGGCAGATCGCCGTCCTGGAGGTCCTGGAGGCCCACGGGGCGGCGGGACTGCGACGCGCGCTGGAGATCTCCACGGAGGGCCGCCGGGTGCTGCGCGCCGCGGTGTCGCGGCGGAGCCGACGCGACGGCTGAGGGGGCCTGCGGCCGGCTGGGCGGGGGCCGTGCGGGTGCGCTGGGGGGTGTGCGCGGTTCCTCGCGCCCCTGATGGGGGTGCTGTGGGGTGTCGTCTGCGGGTGGGTGGGGGTGTTCGCGCAGTTCCCCGCGCCCCTTGCTGAGGGGTGGGCTGTCGTCTGCGGGTGCGCTGGGGGCGTGCGCGGTTCCCCGCCCCCCTGATGGGGGTGCTGTGGGGTGGTGGTCCGCGGGTGCGGCGGGCGCGTGTGCCGTGGCTCTCGACCCGTGCGGTGGAGGGAGCGGGCGGGGGTCGACCGTGGGGTGGGGGAGGGGGTGTGACGTCGTCGGGGGTCACTGACACCGTCTGCCTGCTGCCTGCTGCCTGCGGCCGTCCGGCCGTCCGTCACGGGCTCGTCCACCGGCCGGGCACCCGCCCGCCTCCGGCTGGTCCACCGCCGTGGGTGACCGGTCCGGCAGCCGGGCCGTGAGGCCGCCGTCGGCCCGTCACGAGCTGTGACACTTTCGCGACGACCGACGCTGAGCACCGTGAGGGCGTGCCCGGGCACGTGCGGCGCCCGAGGTGGCGCTGTGCACGCGGTACGGACGACTCGGACGGACAAGGACGGTTCTTGGGCCACGGAGGGGAATCCCGCCCCGTGCAGGCGTACGACGGGGAGCTGGGGGCGGCGGTCGCGCGGGCCCAGGAGGGGGACGAGGCCGCCTTCGCCGTGGCCTACCGGCTCGTGCAGCCCGGACTGCTCGGCTACGTCCGCGGACTGGTCGGGGACGACGCCGAGGACGTCACCTCGGACGCCTGGCTGGAGATAGCCCGCGACCTGGGCCGGTTCCAGGGGGACGGGGCGGGCTTCCGCGGCTGGACGGCGACCATCGCCCGGCACCGGGCGCTGGACCACCTGCGCCGGCAACGCGTGCGGCCCCGCCCGTCGGCGCTGGAGCAGGACGTCCTCGACCTTCCCGGCCCGCAGAGCACCTACGACCAGGCCATGGAGGCCCTCTCCACCGAGCAGGCGCTGGCCCTGGTCGGGGGGCTGCCCCGGGACCAGGCGGAGGCCGTGCTGCTGCGCGTGGTCGTCGGCCTCGACGGGCCCGCCGCCGCGCGCGTGCTGGGCAAGCGGCCCGGTGCGGTGCGGACGGCCGCGTACCGGGGGTTGAAACGCCTGGCCGAACAGGTGGGCGCCGAGGGTGTGACGGATGAGGGGCCCCGGACGCTGGGGGAGTCGACATGAACGACGGCCGGGAGCCGCCCGGTCCGCGGGCCGGGCGGCACGAGGAGGGACGGGAACGGACATGGGTGAACGGCAGGGCGACGGCGGGCTGTCCGGCCGTCGGCGGGTGCGTCCCGCGGGCGCGCCGCCGCAACCGGACGCACCCCACTCCGACGCGCCCGTCGCCGCCGGGTCCCGGCCGGTACCGGCGGGCGTCGAGGCGCTGCTCGCGGCGGCACTGACCGGTGACGGGGCGGACACCGGAGCCGAACAGCGTGCCGTGGCCGCCTTCCGGACCGCCCGGGACGCCGGAGGCCACCGCGCCCGCACCCGCCGCCGGGACGACTGGCGCCCCCGCGAGGCCCGCACCACCGGCGGACCGGCGCTCAGGGCCACCCTCTCCGTCCTGGTCGCCGGCCTCGCCCTGGGCGGCATCGCCTGGGCGGGCATCGGGGCGGCGCCGGCGACCGCCGACCGTGGCCCGGAGCACGTTCCCCCTGCCGGGGTGCCCTCCTCCTCGCCCTGAACCGGTTCCAGGCACATGTCTGCAAGGTGAGGGGACGCGCGACTCGCGTCTCCGCTCGGTGAGTTGCGCCGATCTTGTCGCGGGTGGGGCTCGCTGAGCCGCTTGTGCCGGCCGCTGGCGCCGGTGAAGGATCGCGGGTGTCGCAGGGTGCTGCGATGCGACGGCGAACGGGGGGTTCGAGTTGCGGACCGGTGTGTCCCGCTGGTGGGCGTATCTCGCCGCGGCCTGGGCGACAGTGTTCGCGGGCCTGCACTTCTTCTGGGCCCTCGGCGGTGAGGCCGGGCTGGAGGTGTCCGCGGGGGAGCGTCTTGCCTCCGAGCGGCCGGCCTGGTTCGTGGCCGGTGGTCTGTGGGGCGTCGGCCTGCTGTGCCTGGCCGGTGCGGCGGTGGCGCTCGGTCTGAGCCGGCGTGGAGTGCACGGGCTCCGGTGGCGTGCGCTGCGGTGGCTCGGCGTCGGGATCGGCGGGCTCCTGCTGGTCAGAGGGCTGCTCGTCGAGATGCTGCTCCTGGCCGGGGCGTCTGCCGTCGGCGCGGTCGGTGCCGCGCAGGAGTTCTGGACGCTCGTGCTGTGGAACCCCTGGTTCGTTCTCGGCGGGGCGCTGTTCGCGCCGGCCGCGCACCGCTTCGGCACGGCCATGGCGGCACGGGCGGGAGAAGGGGCCGCAGCGGTCGACTGACCACGGGCATCACCGCACGCAAGGGAATCCGGCTGTGTCGTGGGGCTGCGCCCGGTCCGGTCGGGCGGGTGGCAGGACGGCCGGGGCCGCCACCCCCCACAGGAGAGGCCCCGGCCGTCGCGCGGTACGGGCCGCGCGGCGGCCCGTACCTCCTACAGCGCTGCGGATGCGTTTTCTGTCACACCTTCTGTGTCACGGGTTAGTTGCATCTTGCACGAACATGGACGGGGCGCGGTTTCAGGCCGTAACGTTCCCATCGCGCCAGGCCGTGAGCGGTCGCACGACCACGACCGATCCACGGCCGGAGACCGCAAGGAACAATGGGGCAACCACGAGGGCGAGCAACCCGGTCCGCGCAGGCGGGACCGGATCAGGCGCAGAAGGGCGCGCGCGGTGCTGGGGGACGACGCGGAGCTGACGGCCGCGGTGCGTGCGGCACAGGACGGGGACGAGACCGGGTTCCGGACCGTCTACCGGGCCGTGCACCCGCGTCTGCTGGGCTACATACGGACACTCGTCGGCGACTCCGACGCCGAGGACGTGGCGTCCGAGGCGTGGCTGCAGATCGCCCGTGACCTGGAGCGGTTCAGCGGTGACGCGGACCGGTTCCGCGGCTGGGCCGCCCGGATAGCCCGCAACCGCGCGCTGGACCACATCCGCATGCGCGGGCGCCGCCCGGCGATCGGCGGCGACGAGACGGAACTGACCGGCAGGCCCGCCGAGTCCGACACCGCCGGCGAGGCGATCGAGGCGCTGGCCACCGACGGCACCCTGTCCCTCATCGCGCGGCTGCCGCAGGACCAGGCCGAGGCCGTCGTGCTGCGGGTGGTGGTGGGCCTGGACGCCAAGAGCGCCGCCGAGACCCTGGGCAAGAGGCCGGGCGCGGTGCGCACGGCGGCACACCGTGGCCTGAAACGGCTGGCCGAGATGCTCGGTGACGATCCGGAGGGCCATCCGGAATCCGCCGGGGTGCTCGACGCCCTCCCGCCGCAGCGAGAACCTCGCCGGCGTGCGGTGACGTCCGCGACTGTGACGCATCCGCGCGCGCGGACGCAGAAGGACATGTGATGGCCGATGAGCAGAACGGGTGGCTGGACCGTGAGACGGCGGAGCGTCTGCTGAGCGGAGAGCCCTCCGCGGTGGCCGATCCCGCAGCCCGCGATCAGGCGGAACGGCTCGCCGGCGCCCTCGGCGCGCTCGCCGCCCCACCTCCTCCGCCCGGCCGTGAACTGCCCGGTGAGGCAGCCGCGTTGGCCGCCTTCCGCGCCGCCCGCGCCGAGCGCGGGGAGCGGACGGCCACCGGTGCGCGGGACGGGGAGCCGGACCCGACGGCGGTCGCCGACGGCGGACTGGTCCGCCTCGCCGGCCCGGACCCGCACCCTTCCGGAACCGCACGCGGACCGCGCCGGACCCGGTACCTGCGCTTCGGACTGGCCGCCGCGCTCACCGCGGGCATGGTCGGGGGCGCCGCCTACCTGGCCGGGACCGGCGCACAGACCGGGCACTCCGGCGGCCCGGCGAGCGACCCCGGCGCCTCCGTCAGCGCGAGCGTCCCGCCGCCCGGCCGGCCGCTGGTCAGTCCTCGGCCGTCCGGCGGCGACGCGGGAGACCCGGCCGCGCCCGGCGGTGCCGCCGACGGCGCCCCGGAGCGCGCGCGGGGCGCCGGGACCGCGTCCGACGGCGCCCGGGCGCAGGGCGAGGAGGACACGGCCGCCGGCCGCCCGGGGACGCCCGGCCCGGACGCCGTCCGGCCCGGCGGCGGCCACGCGTCCGGCTGGAAGCACGTCGTCGCCTCCTGCCGCGCCCTGCGCGACGGCAAGGACGTCGAGACCCCCCACCGGCGCCGCCTGGACTCCCTGGCCGGCGGTTCCTCCCGGGTGCGCGCGTACTGCAAGGGCGTCCTCGCCGCCGCGGACGCCGGGGCCGCGCGCAAGGGGGGCGGCCGGGACGGCTCGTCGCACGGCGACGACCGGCACGACGACGGCCCCGACCGGGGCACCGGCGGGAAGAACGGCAAGGGCAGCGGCGACCGGGGCACGGGCGGCGGGAACGGCAGGGGTGACGCCGAGGGCGACGGCAACGGCAGGGGTGACGCCGAGGGCGGCGACGGCCGTCCGGGCCGCTCCGACCGGCACCACGCCCGCGGTTCCCTGGCCGCCGCCCCCGCGGCCGGCCCCGCCTCCGTCACGGTCGCCCTCGCCGCTGTAAGCCGCTGACCTGCTGTTTTGTCGCCCGAGCGCGGTCACGGGCGCAGGGGTGTGACACTTTCGGGCGCCGTGACGCAGTAATGAGTGAGCCGACTGGTCATCGGCCGTCGCACGGAGCCGGGGTTCCCCCCGTACCCGCGGCTCGTGCACCTCGGCGCGGGCGGGACACGTTCCCCCGGTCCCGCCCGCGCCTCATATCCCCTCGCCCTGTCGGCCCCTCCTCGCCGCCTCCGGCGCCCGGGTGACCCTCACCAGTGGACGACGACCTTGTCGCCGGTGCGGACCTGTGCGTAGATCCGGGCGATGGCCGCCTCGTCCCGTACGTTCACGCAGCCGTGCGAGGCGCCCGCGTAGCCCCGGGCGGCGAAGTCGGCGGAGAAGTGCACGGCCTGGCCGCCGCTGAAGAACATCGCGTAGGGCATCGGCGAGTCGTAGAGCGTGGACCAGTGGTCGCGCGACTTCCAGTAGACGGAGAAGACCCCCTCACGGGTCGGTGTGTACTGGGCGCCGAAACGGACCGGCAGGGTCGTCAGGGTGCGGCCGTCGACCATCCAGCGCAGGGTGCGGCTCTCCTTGCTGATGCACAGCACCCGGCCGGTCCGGCAGCGCGCGTCCGGCGCGTCGGCGGGCTGGCCGCCCATCTGGTAGAGGTCCCAGCGGCCCGGCTCACGCGTCATCCCCCGCAGCCGCTGCCAGGTCACCGTGTCGGTCCGCCCGGTCCGGGGGAGCCCCCGCTTGCCCTGGAAGCCGCGTACCGCCTCCTCGGTGGGGGCGTCGTAGGTGCCCGTCGGCCCGTCGAACAGCCAGGCGACCTGGCGCAACCGGGCCTGGAGTTCCCGCACGTCCCGGCCCGTGTCGCCGCGCGACCACAGCACCCGCGCGGACGCGGAGCCGCCCCGCTCACCCGACCCCCGGCCGCCGTCGTCGCCCGGACCCCCGGGGGACGCGCCGCCCTTCCCGTCGCCGTCCCCGTCGCCCGGCGGGCGGGCCGCGGAGGGCGTGCCGTCGGGCAGCTCGACCCGCACCCGCGGGCCACTCGTGCCGGTCCCGTCGGCGGGCTGCACCGTGCAGCCCGCGACGGCCCCGGTCAGCCCGGCCAGCGCCACGACCACGGCGACGCCCCGCCGCCCGGCCGCCGAGCCCACCGTCCCGCCGGACCCCGGCCCCGCCCCGCCCGTCCTCCGCACCCACGCCTGCACCCACACCCGCACCCGCACGCGCATCCGCACCCCCACCCGAGGCCCCCTCGTCCCACCGGCCGCGCCCGGCCGGTACCCCGGATCCTCCCCGGAGGTGACCCCGCTCGAACTCCGGGGGCATCCTGGAGGTGAGCAACGCCCGTCGTGGTCCCGGGGGCGCGTCGCCCGGCCTGTGAGTGAGGTCCCACCCGCCCTGTGAGGAAGGTCCCAGGGTGCGGCACTCCACCGGGCCGCACACCCCCCGCTACAGTCCGTCAGAGGCTCGGATCCCACCGGGGCGGGCGGAGCGACGGACGAGAACGGGCGGGCAGGCCGAGCGGTACTGCTCAGCGGGAGGCAGACACACCATGGCACGCGAGTCGGAGTCCGGACTGCCCATCGAGCCGGTCTACGGGCCCGAGGTCCTGGAGGGCTGGGACCCGGCCGAGCAGCTCGGTGAGCCGGGCGCGTACCCCTTCACCCGGGGCGTGTACCCGACGATGTACACCGGCCGCCCCTGGACGATGCGCCAGTACGCCGGTTTCGGCACGGCGACCGAGTCCAACGCCCGCTACAAGCAGCTGATCGCCAACGGCACCATGGGCCTGTCCGTGGCCTTCGACCTGCCCACCCAGATGGGGCACGACTCCGACGCCCCGATCGCCTCCGGCGAGGTCGGCAAGGTCGGCGTCGCCATCGACTCGATCGACGACATGCGCGTCCTGTTCGGCGGGATCCCGCTGGACAAGGTCTCCACGTCGATGACGATCAACGCCCCGGCCGCCCTCCTGCTGCTCCTCTACCAACTGGTCGCCGAGGAGCAGGGCGTGAGCGCCGACAAGCTCACCGGCACGATCCAGAACGACGTGCTGAAGGAGTACATCGCGCGGGGCACGTACATCTTCCCGCCCAAGCCCTCCCTCCGCCTGATCGCCGACATCTTCAAGTACTGCAGGGCCGAGATCCCGAAGTGGAACACCATCTCGATCTCCGGCTACCACATGGCCGAGGCGGGTGCCTCCCCGGCGCAGGAGATCGCCTTCACCCTGGCCGACGGCATCGAGTACGTGCGCACCGCCGTGGCGGCCGGGATGGACGTCGACGACTTCGCCCCGCGCCTGTCGTTCTTCTTCGTCGCCCGCACCACGATCCTGGAGGAGGTCGCCAAGTTCCGCGCGGCCCGCCGGATCTGGGCCCGGGTGATGAAGGAGGAGTTCGGCGCGAAGAACCCCAAGTCGCTGATGCTGCGCTTCCACACGCAGACCGCCGGCGTGCAGCTGACCGCGCAGCAGCCCGAGGTGAACCTGGTCCGCGTCGCCGTCCAGGGCCTGGCCGCCGTCCTCGGCGGCACCCAGTCGCTGCACACCAACTCCTTCGACGAGGCCATCGCCCTGCCGACGGACAAGAGCGCCCGCCTCGCCCTGCGCACCCAGCAGGTCCTCGCCTACGAGACCGACGTGACGGCCACCGTCGACCCGTTCGCGGGCTCGTACGTCATCGAGAAGATGACCGACGACGTGGAGGCCGCCGCCGTCGAGCTGATGCAGAAGGTCGAGGACCTCGGGGGCGCGGTCAACGCCATCGAGCACGGCTTCCAGAAGGGCGAGATCGAGCGCTCCGCCTACCGCATCGCCCAGGAGACCGACTCCGGCGAGCGGGTCGTGGTCGGCGTCAACCGTTACCAGCTCGACGAGGAGGAGCCGTACGAGCCCCTGCGCGTCGACCCCGCCATCGAGGCACAGCAGGCCGAGCGCCTCGCCGCCCTGCGCGCCGAGCGCGACCAGGCCGCCGTCGACGCCGCCCTGACGGCCCTGAAGAAGGCCGCCGAGGGCGAGGACAACGTCCTGTACCCGATGAAGGACGCCCTGCGCGCCCGCGCCACCGTGGGCGAGGTGTGCAACGCCCTGCGGGACGTGTGGGGGACGTACGTGCCGAGCGACGCGTTCTGACGGCGACGGCGACGGCGACGGCGGTGACGACGGCGACCGCGACGCTGACCACGGTCGCCACCGCGACCGCAGCCACGATCGCGACCGTCCCCGCCGGCCCGGCGGGGACGCCCCGGCCCACCCGCCCGGCGGCGGTGTTCCGACGTGCGGAACACCGGTGCGACATGTCCCACCCTCGTGCGAAACTCCCCGCATGTTCGGCGTCATCGATCTGCCCACCTACCTGGCGGGCCTCGTCCTCATCGTGCTGCTCCCCGGGCCCAACTCGCTCTACGTCCTCTCCGTGGCCGCCCGGCGCGGGGTCCGCACCGGGTACACGGCCGCCGCCGGCGTCTGGTGCGGGGACGCGGTCCTGATGACCCTGGCGGCCGCCGGTGCCGCCTCGCTGCTCCAGACCAACGCGTTCCTGTTCGGGATCGTGAAGTTCCTGGGCGCCGGGTACCTGACCTGGCTCGCCGTCGGCATGCTCCGCGCGGCGTGGGCCATGTGGCGCACCCGCGGCGACCGGGACGCGGGCGGGGCGGCGGACCACGGCGCCGCCCCCGGGGAGCGTCCCTTCCGGCAGGCCCTGGTGATCAGCCTGTTCAACCCGAAGGCGATCCTGTTCGTCGTCGCCTTCTTCGTGCAGTTCGTCGACCCCTCGTACGCCTATCCCGCGCTGTCCTTCCTCATCCTCGGCGGCTGCCTCCAACTGGCCAGCGGCCTCTACCTCAGCGCGCTGATCTTCGGCGGGACCCGGCTCGCCGCCGCCTTCCGCCGCCGCCGGGCCCTGTCGGCCGGGGCGACCTCGGCGGCGGGCGCGCTGTTCCTCGGGTTCGCGGCGAAGCTGTCGCTGGCGAGCGCGTGACACTCCTCCCGCCGACGAGCGCGTGACTCTCCTCTTGCCGGTGAGCGCCTGACAGCCTGCTCGCCCGCGAGCGCCTGACACCGCGCCGGGTACGCCCGGTCAGCCGGCCCGGAGCAAACCTTCCCCGCCCGGTGGCGGCCCGTTCACCTCGGCGTCGTTCTGGCTTCCTACCGTCGCCGGACACCGCACCGCACGGTGGCCGGACGGGCACTCGCCCGGCCGCCGTGCGGTCGGCACGTCCCGGTTCGGTAGGAGTGGCATGACGACGGTCCCGACACGACCCGCACGCGCACGCGGAGGGGAGGTGGACGACTGTCTGCGGGCCTGCGCGGTGCACAGCACCAAGCTCGTCGGCAGCGTCGACCGGCGCCGCGTCGACCTCGCCGAGCAGCTCCGCCGGCTGCTCGTCCTGAACGCCACCCGGGCCACGGCGGCCCCGGCGCCCGCCCCGGCCGGTGCCGCCGCCCGGCTCAAGCGGGCGGTGAAGGGTGCCGCGGCCCCGTCGTCCCCGCTGGACGGCGACCTGCTCGACGCGCTGCTGGCCGTCGCGAACAAGGCCCTGGAGTGCGGTTACGACGACGAGTTGGACCTCGCCCTCGTCATCAGCGACACCGTGCTGGAGCACCGCCGCAACTCCCGGGCCGGGTGGCGGCTGCGCGCCCGGCTGCTGGAGGCCCTCGGCGAGGAGACCGAGGCGGTGGCGGCCTACGAGCGCTACCTGGAGCTCACCGAGGACGACGGCTTCGGCGTCCGCGCGAAGGTCGCCGGCCTGCGCGACGCGGCCGAACGGGAGGCGGAGCTGCTCGCCCTGCTGCGGCGGGACTGCCCCCGCGCCGGGGAGTTCGCCGGCGGGCCGGCCACCGACGTCCTCGCCGAGGGACTGGCCGCGCACGACGCTGGTGACTGGGCCGAGGCGGAGCCGCGCCTGGTGGGGGCGCTCCTCGCGCTGGCCGCCGAGGGGGCGCCGGTGCGCGACCGGCAGGAACTGCTCGACCAGTACCTGGATCTGCGGATCGCGCACGAGGGCGGTCCGGCCGCCCTGGGCGAGGTGACGGCGCTCTGGGCCGAGCAGCGGCGCCACCGCATGCGCGGCCCCGTCGCCGACCCCACGATCGGCGGGGCGCGGTGGCTGAGCCTCGGCGAGTTCCGCAACCTGATCGCCGGCAAGTCGGTCTGCCTGGTCGCCAACTCCGGCCGCGTGGCCACCAGCGGGATGGGCGCCGAGATCGACGCCTACGACCTGGTGGTGCGCTTCAACTCCTACCGCGTCGAGCCCGCGCACACCGGCCGCCGCACCGACCTCCACGCCACCATCCACAAGCACGGCTTCAACTGGGACCGGCAGGTCACGACCCGGCTGGTGTTCGGGGGCGTCTCCGGCGACTGGAAGTACTCGTTGCGCAACCGCCTGGTGCCCGGCGCCCAGACCTTCCTCGGCGACGAGTCGCTGCGCTGGCCCGTGCGGAACATCGGCCGGCTCTCCGCCGAGGAGTGGCCGGGCATCCCGACCACCGGCTTCAACATGCTGTTCCTGCTGGACTTCCTGGACGTCAGCCCCGTCCTCGACCTGATCGGCTTCGACTTCTACGAGAGCGGCGCCTACCGGGTGCCCGAGGCCATGCGCCTGCCGATCACCTCCGTGCACGAGTACACCGGCGAGAGGGACTGGGTCATGCGCCGGGCCCGGCACGTGACCGACCTGAGGATCAGCCTGCGATGACCACCACCGCCCCCGCTCCCGCCCCCGTGCCCGCCGGCGCCCCGGCCGCCGACAGCCGGCTCACCGACAGCCGGCTCACCGGCAGGCGCCGCATCGCCTTCGCCGCCTACGTCGACGAGAACTACCTGCCCGGCTTCCTCACCCTGCTGCGCAGCCTCGCGCTGTCCAACCCGGAGGTGTGCGAGGACTTCGTCGTCCTCCACGACGGCCTGCGGCCCGGCTCCGTCGCCCGGATCCGCGCCCTGCACCCGCGGATCGTGCTGCGCCGCGTCGACGCCGCCCGCTACGACACCTACCGCAAGGGCGACCAGGACAACTACCTCGTCCGCAAGGCGTACTTCATCCTCGACGTGTTCCGGATCCGGGACTACGACACGATCGTCACGCTCGA
Organism: Streptomyces sp. 3-6; assembly: GCF_056323165.1. Lineage (NCBI taxonomy): Bacteria > Bacillati > Actinomycetota > Actinomycetes > Kitasatosporales > Streptomycetaceae > Streptomyces > Streptomyces sp. 3-6. The sequence goes on along the minus strand of NZ_JBWHZP010000012.1, from coordinate 150,904 downwards.
CACCGACATGGTCGTCCTCGGCGACCTCGGTGAGCTGCTGCGGCTGCGCGAGGGCCTGGCCGCCGTCCCGCAGTTCTTCCACGGCCGGCACAAGCTGAACTCCGGCCTCCTCGTCATCCAGCGCGAGTACCTCACCGACGCGTTCTGCGACCGGCTCGACGCGACCGGACGCGGCGGCGACTACGAACTCGACAAGCACGACCAGGGCATCCTCAACGCCGTCCTCGACGGCGACTTCGTGCGCCTCGACGCCCGCTACAACTTCGTCAAGCGGCGGCTGTCCGGCGACCTCCCGGTGCCCGAGGACACCGCCGTCCTGCACTTCACCGGCCGCCACAAGCCCTGGCAGGGCGGCGAGGCCGGGTACGCCACGGCGGAGGAGCGCTGGCACGCCTACGACCTGACGGACGCGGACTTCCACGCCGCCTTCCTGGCCCTGCCCGGCGCCCTCCACCACGACCTGCTCGTGCACTACGGCACCCCGCACGTGGCCCGCACCGGGGACGTCGAGACCGCCCGCCGGGTCGCCGCCGCCCACATCGCGGCCGGCGACTACCAGGACGCCGTCGACATCCTGAGCCGGGTGCGCATCCCGCCGGCCGCGGCCTGGCCGCACGAGGTGCTCGGGCACGCGCTGATGAGCGTCTCCCGGTACGAGGAGGCCCGGGCCCGGCTGCGGCTGGCCACCGCCGCGCCCAACCGGGCCGCCACCGCGCCCGCCCGGCTCGCCCAGATCGCCTGGGTGCACGGCGACGACGCCACCGCCCTGCGCCACGCCACCGCCGGCCTGTCCGTCGACCCCACCCACCGGCCCAGCCGGCTGTGGGCGGAGCGCGCCGCCGCCGTGCCCCCGCCGGAGGAGGGCAGCCCCGAGGACCAACTGGCCCACGTCGCCTTCTACATGGACCGGCAGGGCAACGCCGGCGACAAGCTGCTGCCGGAGAGCGTGCGCCTGGCCTTCGGCCCGGACACCGGCTCCCGCCGCTGGCACTCCGTCCACGCCCACCGCCTCTTCGACCGCGGGGCCGTGGAGCGGGTCAACGCCCGGCGGGGCCTGGTCATCGGGGGCGGTGGCCTGTTCATCCCGGACACCATGCCCAACGGCAACAGCGCCTGGCAGTGGAACGTCCCCGACGAGCACCTGCGCGCCCTCGACGTACCGGTCATGGTCTACGCGGTCGGCTTCAACGCCTTCGACGGGCAGTCCTACCGCGCCGGACGGTTCCGCGAGAGCCTGCGGCTGCTGGTGGAGAAGTCCGCCTTCTTCGGGCTGCGCAACCACGGCTCCATCGACAAGGTCCGCGCCCTGCTCCCGGTCCGCCTGCACGACCGGGTCCGCTTCCAGCCCTGCCCCACCACCGTCAGCCGCATGCTGGTGCCCGGCTGGAGCGACCCCGCCGAACGCGAGGACACGGTGCTGCTGAACGCCGCCTACGACCGGGCGGGCCTGCGCTTCGGGCACGACTACGGCCACTTCCTCGCCCAGATCGCCGAGGCGGTCCGGAACATCGGCGCCCACACCGAGGTCCGCTGCGCGGCTCACTCGCTGGACGACGAGCGGATCGCCTTCGACCTGCGGCGCGAGCACGGCATCTCGCTGCCGGTGATCCCGATGTACGACTTCGGCAACGACGCCATCCGGGACCTGTACGCCCGCACCCGGCTGGTCATCGGCATGCGGGGGCACGCCGGGATGATCCCGTTCGGGGTGGGCACGCCGATCGTCAGCCTGATCTCGCACCCGAAGATGGCGTACTTCCTCGCCGACATCGAGCGTCCCGAGTGGGGCGTCTCCGTGCACGACCGGAACCTGGGCGCCGTGCTCACCGAACGCGCCCTCGCCGTCCTGGACGACCACGCGGCGACCGTGGCCGACGTGCACGCACGCCAGCGGGAGCTGTGGAAGGTGACCGAGGAGAACGCGGCCGAGCTCGGGGCCCTGCTCGGCTCCTGAGCGCCGGGCGCCGCCACGAGCAGCCGTGGACGGCGCTCGACGCCGTGCGCCCCCGCGGACCGCCGGTCCGCGGGGGCGCACGCGTGCCGGGCTTCGTGCCCGTGCCGGGTCAGCGGCCCAGCGCCCGGCGGACCAGCCGCCGCAGCGGCGCCCCGCCGTGGGACGGCCGTGCCTCCTCGTGGGCCCTGCGCAGCTGCGCGAAGTGGTCGGCGCGGGTCCGGGCGAGGTAGTCGTCGCCGAGCAGCGGCTTCGCCAGCGACCAGGCCCGCCGGTGCTCGCCGGCGTAGTGCGCGACGTAGGCCTTGGCCAGTTCCAGGACGGGCCGGAACGGGATGCCGCCGGTGTGGTCCCGGTCCACGCGCTCCTGCACGGCCGAGATCAGCTCCAGCTTCTCGTCGACCGTGTACGCGTCCTCGGCGATCGCCCTCATGACGTGCCCGGGGACCGGCCGCACCACCTCGAAGGCGAGCGTCGAGCGGATCGGCGGCCCCGACAGCTCGATGTACGGCAGCAGCGCGCCGGTGCTGTGGTGCAGCCACGGCAGCCGGGGGCCGGCGAAGTCCTGGTGCAGCACGACCGATCCGGGCCGCAGCCGGGTCAGGAACCGCTCGGCCACGCACCGGAAGACCCGCGGCGTCTTGGCGATGTCGACGTGCAGGAACTCCACCGGGCTGGTGTCGTCCGGGTCGGAGGTCCGCCACAGGTCCCCGGCGTGGATCTCCAGGAACGGCAGGAACGGCTCCAGCCGCCCGCGGAAGTCCGCGAGGAAGGAGTCGTCGTCGGCGGGCTTCTCCCCCGAGTCGAAGAACTTCTCCGTGGCGAAGGTGCCCCGGCCGACCCGGAAGAAGTCGTAGGCGTGCAGCCGTCCCGTGCGCTCGTCGAACACCGGGCTGTCGCGCAGCCCGAGCGCCAGGGCGTAGGTGGAGCCGCCCCCGCCGGAGCCCAGCTCGACCAGCCGGTCCTCGCCCGTGAGGTGGTGACGGCCCAGCAGGTACAGGAAACGCAGTTCCCAGGCGCTCACCTGGGAGTAGGGGAGGCCGTCGGGCAGACGGACGTCCTCCAGCAGCGGATACAGCCGGCCGAGTCGGGTCATGGATGCCTCACGGGTCGCAGGGGAGGAGGAGGCGGGGCACGCTCAGCCGCGCGCCACCGCCCGTCGCAGGCGGCGGGCCGTCCGCGCGGCCCGCCGCACGGTGGCGTTGCGCGGCAGGAACGCCAGCCGGGCCGGCACGCCGCCGGGCAGGCCCAGGGCCGTCAGCCGCTTCCGGGTGAAGTACCGCCGGGTCCGCGCGTCGAGCCGGGTGGCCAGGTACCGCTCGGTCTCCGCCCGCAGGTCCGGCAGCAGCCGCGGCTGCATGGCGAACCCGACGGCGCGGACCAGGTCCGCCAGCGCGTCGGTGTCCAGGGCGCCGCGCCCCGCGGCCACCGCCGCGACGTCGTCCGGCGCGGGCAGCAGGGCGTCCACGACGGTCACCGGGACGCGGTTGCTGTTCTCGTACGGGCGCAGCCGCTCCAGCAGGGTGTCCGTGCCGACCCGGGCGACGGGCAGGCCGTAGAACGCGGACGCGGTGAGCAGCGCGGTGGAGAAGCAGCCCACCACCAGCGCGGGGCGCAGCCGCTGGTACAGCACCTCGGCGAGCACCGGGGTGTCCACCACCGTGAGCCGGACACCGAGCCGTTCGGCCTCCTCCTCCAGGGTGCGGGTGAAGCGGGCGGGGGCCGTGGGGTGGGGCTTGAACACGGCGCGGGTGTGGCCGAGTCCGGCCGCGCCCCGGAGCATCCGCACGTGCAGGTGCTCCTCCTCCTCGGCGGTGAGGATGCCCAGCGCGGACAGGTACTGGCCGAGCAGCAGCGCGGGTCCGGCGGGGGCCGCCGCGCCGGGGGAGGCGGGGGAGGCGGGCATCGCGGGCGCCGTGTGCCCCGCCTGTGCCGCCTGTGCCGCCTGCGCCGTCTGCGGCGTCGGGTCGGCCGCGGTGGGGAGTTCGGCCGGGACGGGGGCTCCCGCCGCGTCGGCCGCCTCGGCCGCCTCGGCGAGTTCGGCCAGGACCTCGGTGAACGCCGCCGTCGGCACCACCTCCGCCGGCACGTCGAACTCGGTGAGCAGCAGCGGGCGCAGGCCCGGCACCAGGTCGAGGTGGAGCAGCCGTTCGACCCGGGTGCCGACCAGCGGGTCCAGCTTGTTGCGGGTGGGCCCGTAGCTCATCAGGCCGTCCGCGTAGACGGTGAGCGGGGCGTCGGTGAAGACCCGGGCCAGCCCGAGCGCCGGGTCGACCTGGAGGGACTCCACGGTCAGCGCCAGGTCGTCGTCGCCGATGCCCCAGGCCAGCCGGAGGTGCCGCTCCCACAGGGGCTCGTCGTCCGGGCGCGGGGACCAGGCGCCGGGGTGGAAGGGGAAGACGGTGGCGTTCCACGACACCACGTCGTCGAAGCGCGACCGCAGCGGCGCGAAGCCGGGCATCTCGTCGACGGACGGGGTCGTCTCGGGCGTCGCCGCGTTGTTGGACACCAGCAGGATCCGCCGGTCGGCCGGGCCGAAGCAGCCCGCGTCGAGGGCCGCGGCGAGCGTGGCGGCGCCGTACAGGGTGGACGCCAGGAAGAGGCGGGTGGTCACGCGGCACCCTCCACGGCGGACACCGGACGGCGGCGCAGCCGGCGCAGCCGGGTGGCGCGCCCGGCGTCCATCGCGTCGAGCGCCCCGTCGAGCACGTCCTGCGGCAGGCGGTGCAGCGCGGCGGCGCTCATCGTCCTCAGCCGCCGGGCGACCGGCGGTTCGAACCGGTCCAGGTTGCCCAGGTGGTGGGCGATGATGGCGCAGTAGGTGCGCACCGCCTTCGGCAGCAGGGCCGCCGCCTCCGGGTCCCGGGCGGTCTCCTCGACCACCTGGTCGAACGCGCGGATGAAGTCCAGCTGCCGGTCGTCGCCGATCTGCGTGAGCGACGAGGACAGCCCGCGCCGGTAGAAGACCCCGAGCAGGCCGGTCACCGCGAAGGAGTCCGCCTCCCGGTGCAGCCGCCATATCCACGGCCGGTCCTCCGCCGTGCGCAGCCCGTCGGTGAAGTGCAGCAGCCCGCGTTCCACCAGCCGGCGGTGGTAGATGCCCGCCCACGCGTAGGCGTAGTCCACGGACGTCGACCGGTGGGCGGGCAGGATCGCGTCCCGGGGGCGCAGGGGCACGTTGCGACGGCCGTGCGGGACGCGGTGCACGGTGCGGGCCCGGGCCGTGCACTGCACGTGGTCGGTGCGCACGAAGTCGCAGCCCAGCTCCTCGATCACGGCGACCAGCCGGGCGTAGTGGCCGGGGGCGAGCCAGTCGTCGCCGTCCAGGAAGGTCAGGTACTGCCCGCGGGCCCGGTCGATGCCCGTGTTGCGGGCCGTCGCCAGTCCGCCGTTGTGCTCGTGCCGGACCAGCACGGCTCCCGGCAGGTCGCGTTCCGCGGCGGCGAGGAGTTCCGCGGTCCCGTCGGTCGAACAGTCGTCGACGAGAATGAATTCGAAGCCGTCGCGCGCGTTGGCACGCAGACTTCGCAGGGCATCGGGCACATGGGGCCGCACGTTGTAGAACGGCACGATGACGGAGAGCTTGAGCACGTCGGCGACGCTAGAGGACGGCCCGGCATTCGTTCTGACCTGATTCTTTCCTTCCGGTGAACGGCATATGGCGAAGCCGTGACGTGGGCGGAATTCCGCGGTTCCGGCGGGCCGATTCGCCTTTCGGGGGGCGGCTGTTCACCGTTTGTTGGATTCCGGTTGGGCCGTTCCTCGGAATTGCTTCCTAGCGTCTTCGGCGTGCCAGCAAGTGCGACGAATTCCCTGCGAGTGGCCGTTCTCGCGGATTCCGACACCCGGTGGAAATGGGGCGCCCTCACCGCGCGCCGCCTCGCCCCCGGGGACACGGAGATCCGCCTGGACGGATACCTCCTGCGCGGCCGTGCGACCCCCACCGCCCGCCAGCTCACCGAGGTCGGTGTCCCGGCGGACGGCCTGAGCGAGGTCACCGCCGCCGAGTTCCTGCGCGCCATGGACGAGGAGCCCTGCGACGTGGTGGTCCTCGCCCTCGTCGGCGGGGGAGTGCAGGCGATGCTGCACGGACTCGGCCGGGTCTGGCAGGACCGCCCGGACCGGCCCGTGGTGGTCACCGGCTACGTCGGGATCGTCTACGAGAAGCTGGCCGACGGCCTGCTGCTGCGGCACGGGGCCGATCTGGTCCTCGCCAACTCCCGCCGGGACGCGGAGCGTTTCCGCGCCGTGTACGAGGGGGTGGGCGCCGACGCGTCCGCGGTGACCGAGGTGGCGCTGCCCTTCCTGGGCGGCGAGCCGTACACCGGCCCGCGCGACCCGTACACGGTGGTGTTCGCCGCCCAGCCCTCCGTGCCGGAGAGCCGCCGCGAACGCGCGTACCTGCTGGACCGGCTGGTGCGGCACGCCCGCCGCCACCCTGAGCGGCAGGTGCTGCTCAAGCTGCGCTCCAAGCCCGGGGAGCACACCACGCACCTGGAGGAGGTGCCCTACCAGAAGCTGGCCCGCGGCCTCGACCTCCCCGCCAACCTCCGCCTCGTCCACGGCCACATGGGGGAGGTGCTGGACAGCGCCGACCTGCTCGTCACGGTCAGCTCCACGGCCGCCCTGGAGTCCCTGCACCGCCGCATCCCCACCGCCGTCCTCACCGACCTGGGCGTCCGCGAGGCGCTCGGCAACCACCACTTCGTCGGCTCCGGCTGCCTCACCTCCTGGGACCGGCTCGACGCCGGCCACCGCCCGGAACCCGACCCCCGGTGGGTGGCGGGACAGGGCGTGGCTCCCGGGGGCACGGCCGCCGGGGCCGGGGCGTACGAGCACGCCTTCGACGCCGCCCGCGCCCGCATCAGCGCCCTGCTCGACCGTCCCGGCGGACTCCCGCCGCTGGCCCCCTACTACACGGCCGCCACCGCGCCCGGCTACCTGCCCGGCGTCCTCGCCCGCCACCACCTCGCCCCCGACGGCACCCCGCTGCCCGGCGCCCCCGCGACCGACCGGGCCCCGGGCCCGGTCCGGCAGATCGTGCGCCGGGCCGCCCGCGGCGCCTACCGGCACGGCGTGCAGCGGGTGGCCCCCGCCATCCGCCGCATGGGGGAGCTGTGACCCCGCCGCCCGCCACCCCGATCCCGGCTCCAGGAGCTGATCCCATGTCCTCTCCGCCCACGGCGCGCCGGGTGCTCGCCGTGATCCCCGCACGCGGCGGCTCCAAGGGAGTGCCCGCGAAGAACCTCGCCCCCGTCGGCGGCGTCCCCCTGGTGGCGCGCGCGGTGCGCGCCTGCCGGGCCGCCCGGCACGTCACGGACGTCGTCGTCTCCACCGACGACCCGGTCATCGCCGACGTCGCCCGGCGGGCCGGCGCGGAGGTCGTCCTGCGGCCCGCCGCCCTGTCCGGCGACACCGCCACCTCCGAGGCGGCCGTCCTGCACGCCCTGGACGCCCACGAGGACGCGCACGGCGGCCCGGTCGACGTGGTCCTGCTGGTGCAGTGCACCAGCCCGTTCCTCACCTCCGGCGACGTCGACGCGGTGACCGCCGCGGTCGCGGCCGGCCGCGCCGACACGGCCGTCACCGTCGCCCCCTTCCACGGCTTCCTCTGGCGGGACGGCGCGGCCGACGCGAGCGGCGGCGACCGCGCGGACGGCCAGGACGCGCGGGGCGCGGCCACCGGTGCCGGGACGGCCGGCGGCGGACACGGCGTCAACCACGACAAGGCCGTCCGCCCCCGCCGCCAGGACCGCCCGCAGGACCTGCTGGAGACCGGCGCCGCCTACGCCATGGACGCGGCCGGCTTCCGCACCCACCGGCACCGCTTCTTCGGCCGCACCGAACCCGTGCGCACCGACCCGGCCCGGGTCCTGGAGATCGACGACCCGCACGACCTCGCCCGGGCCCGCGCCCTCGCGCCGCTCCTCGACGCCGGCGAGCCCGGCGCCCTGCCGACGGCCGCCGACCTCGACGCGGTCGTCCTCGACTTCGACGGCACCCAGACCGACGACCGGGTGCTGATCGACTCCGACGGACGGGAACTCGTCGCCGTGCACCGCGGCGACGGCCTCGGCATCGCGGCCCTGCGCCGCGCCGGCCTGAGGCTGCTCGTCCTGTCCACCGAGCAGAACCCGGTCGTCGCCGCCCGCGCACGCAAGCTGCGCGTCCCCGTGCTGCACGGCGTCGACCGCAAGGACCTCGCACTCAAGCAGTGGTGCGACGAACAGGGCATCGCGCCCGAGCGCGTGCTCTACGTCGGCAACGACGTCAACGACCTCCCGTGCCTGGCCCTCGTCGGCTGGCCCGTGGCGGTCGCGAACGCCCACGACGCCGTCCGCGGCGCCGCCCGCGCCGTCACCACCCTCCGGGGCGGCGACGGCGCGATCCGGGAGATCGCCGGCTGGATCCTCGGCCCCTCCCTCGATTCCCTCCCCAGGTAAGGAAACCCCCGGTCATGAGCACCCACTCCCGCATCCGCACCCTCGGTCCGCGCGAGGCCGGCCCCGGCCGCCCCGTCTACGTCACCGGCGAGATCGGCATCAACCACAACGGCGACATCGAGAACGCCTTCAAGCTGATCGACGCCGCCGCCGAAGCAGGCTGCGACGCCGTCAAGTTCCAGAAGCGCACCCCGGAGATCTGCACCCCGCGCGACCAGTGGGACATCGAGCGCGACACCCCCTGGGGCCGGATGACCTACATCGACTACCGCCACCGCGTGGAGTTCGGCGAGGACGAGTACCGCCAGATCGACGCCTACTGCCGGAAGAAGGGCATCGACTGGTTCGCCTCCCCGTGGGACACCGAGGCCGTCGCCTTCCTGGAGAAGTTCGACGTCCCCGCCCACAAGGTGGCCTCCGCCTCCCTCACCGACGACGAACTGCTGCGGGAACTGCGCGCCACCGGCCGCACGATCATCCTGTCCACCGGCATGTCCACCCCCAAGCAGATCCGTCACGCGGTCGAGGTGCTGGGCTCCGAGAACATCCTGCTCTGCCACGCCACGTCCACCTACCCGGCGAAGGCCGAGGAGCTCAACCTGCGGGTGATCAACACCCTGCAGCAGGAGTACCCGAACGTCCCCATCGGCTACTCCGGGCACGAGACCGGCCTGCAGACCACCCTCGCCGCCGTCGCCCTCGGCGCCGCCTTCGTCGAGCGCCACATTACCCTCGACCGCGCCATGTGGGGCTCCGACCAGGCCGCGTCCGTCGAGCCGCAGGGCCTGAGCCGCCTGGTCCGCGACATCCGCACCATCGAGGCGTCCCTCGGCGACGGCGTGAAGAAGGTCTACGACTCCGAGCTGGGCCCGATGAAGAAGCTGCGCCGCGTGCCCGGAGTGGTCGCCGACGCCGAGATCGCCGCGGCGGCGGGCGAGCCGCTGACGGTCTGAGACCCGGACGGCGTGACCCCCCGATGAGCCCCCGCGCCGGGAGCACCGGCCCCCGCACGCTCGCCTTCGTGGAGAGCCCGGTACAGCTGCTGAACGTGCTGGAGTGGGCGCACGCCCACGCTCCCGGCGCCGGGCTCACCCTGGTGGTGCTGTCCCCCGTCGACCCGATGACCCGCGGCCAGCTGCGCCGCATGGGCGCACTGGCCCGCGAGGAGGGCCACCAGGTCCGCTGGGAGGAGGCCCGCGGCGGACCGGGCGCCCCGCTGCGCACCGTCGGGGGCCTCAGGGCCGCCCTGCGCCATGCCGACCGGGTCGTCCTCGGCGACCCCTTCTCCCGCTACGTCCAGCTGCTGCTGACCCTCACCCGGGCCCCCTCCCTGGTCGTCGTCGACGACGGCACCGCGACCATGGAGTTCGTCGGCCAGCTGGCCCGGGGCGAGCGCCTGGTCCGCTGGCACCGCAAGGGCGGCCGGCCGGGGCCCCGGGACCTGCTGCTCGCCCCGGTGTCCGGCGCGGCCCGCCGTCGCCTCACCCCGGGCGGCGGACGCACCGTCGAGGTGTTCTCCTCCATGCCGGTCGACGCCATCCCGCCCGGCGTCACCGTCCTCCCGCACACCTTCGCCTGGACCAGGGAGCGCTTCGGCCCGCCCCGCGTCACCGGGGGCGCCGACCTGGTGGGCACCTCGCTGGTGGAGACCGGGGTGGTGGACCGGGACGCCTACCTGGCGGCCGTCGGGGACCTCGCCCGCGCCCACGGCGCGACCCGCTACTTCGCCCACCGCCGGGAGGGCACGGACAAGCTCCACCGGCTGGCCGTGGAGACGGGGCTGGAGGTCGTGCGTCCCGAGCTGCCCCTCGAACTGGTCGCCCGCCGCGGGCCGGTCGCCCGCACCGTGCTCAGCTTCCCGTCCACCGTGGTGCACACCCTTCCGCTGGCCCTGGCGGGCACGGACGTCCGGGTCGCGGTCTGCGACATCGACCCCGCCTGGCTCACCGACGGCGCCTCCCCGCGGGCCCGGGGCTTCCTGTCCGGCGTCACCCGCACCGCCCACGGCGCCCACCGCCTGCCGGCGACGCCCGCCGCCCCGGGGACGCCCTCCCTTCCCGGGACGCCGGCGACGCCCACGGTGCCGGGGGCGCCAGCACCGCCCGCCGAACCGGCGCCGCCCTCCCCTCCTGGGGTGCCTGCGACTCCCGCGGTGCCCGCGCGGCCCTGGACCGCGCCCCCGGCGACCCCCATGGGGCCGCCCGCGCCGCCGGCGCCGGCGGTCTGAGGACGGCAGGCGGCGACGGGCCCCGGCCGCCGGGCGCCCACCGCCGCGACGGCCGTGGGCCTCCGGACGGGCGGACCGGCGTGGACACGGCGATGCGTGGTATCCGTGGGAAGGTGGAGGGGTGGCCTGTCACTCTCCGACGGCGGCCGGGACCGTGATGGACGTCACGTCCCGACGGGTACGGAGGGCCCGGACCCCCGTCAAAGAGCGGCAAGTTTACCCAGCCACACGCACAGCCATGCGTAGGGCGGCCGGTTTTTCTTCCCCTAACGGACTGATTTTTCTTGATCGAGCACCGGTCGAGGTCACGGGCGCCCTACTCTTCAAAGGGTGAAGCCACTGATGTCACTGGAGTCCGAGATCGAACTCGCCGGCGGAGCGGTGCTTCCCGGCGCGCTGTCCGAGGAGCTCCGCGCCGAGCTCGTACTGTTCCGCCGCGACCTGCACCGGCACCCGGAACTCGGCCACCAGGAGTTCCGCACCACCGCGGCGATCAAGGAGCGGCTCGAGCGCGCCGGTCTCCGGCCGCGGGTGCTCTCCGGCGGGACCGGGCTGATCTGTGACGTCGGAGTGGGCGAGATCCCCGGCTCGGACCGGGCGGTGCTCGCCATGCGGGCCGACATCGACGGCCTGCCCATCCCCGACATGAAGGCCGACTGCCCGTACCGCTCCACCGTGCCCGACCGCGCGCACGCCTGCGGCCACGACGTGCACACCACCGTGGTGCTGGGCGCCGGCCTGATCCTGGCCGACCTGCACCGGCAGGGGCTGCTGGCCCGCCCGGTGCGGCTGATCTTCCAGCCCGCCGAGGAGGTGCTGCCGGGCGGTGCCTCCGACGTCATCGCGGACGGCGCGCTCGAGGGCGTCGGCCGGATCATCGCCGTGCACTGCGACCCGCGTGTCGACGCGGGCCGGATCGGCCTGCGCCAGGGGCCGATCACCTCGGCGTGCGACCGGCTGGAGATCTCCCTCGACGGCCCCGGCGGCCACACCGCCCGCCCGCACCTGACCACCGACCTGGTCACCGCCGCCGCGCGGGTCGTCACCGACGTGCCCGCCCTGGTCGGCCGGCGCGTCGACTCCCGCAGCGGTCTCGCCGTCACCTGGGGCCGCGTCGAGTCCGGCCACGCGCCCAACGTGATCCCGCAGCACGCCGAGCTGTCCGGCACCGTGCGCTGCCTGGACCTGGAGACCTGGCGGCAGGCCGCCGACATCGTGGTCGCCGCCATCGACGAGGTCGCCAACCTGCACCGGGCCAAGTCGGAGATCTCCTACGTGCGCGGCGTGCCCCCGGTCGTCAACGAGGCCGGGGTCACCGAACTGCTGCGTGACGCCATGATCGCGCGGCGCGGACCGGAGTCCGTCGAGGGCACCGAACAGAGCCTGGGCGGCGAGGACTTCTCCTGGTACCTGCAGCACGTCCCCGGCGCGATGGCCCGCCTCGGCGTGCGCACCCCGGGCGAGCGCACGGTGCGCGACCTGCACCAGGGCGACTTCGACGTCGACGAGCACGCCATCACCGTGGGCGTGGAACTCTTCACCGCCGCCGCCCTGCTGGACACGCTCCGCTAGGAAGGGCCCGGGGTCGGGGCCCCGCCCGGACACGTGCTCGCCCGGCGGGGGCTCCGCCTTCCGGCCCCGACCCCCGGCCCCCTCGGGGTGGAGCCGGGTTCCCCGCCCGGCTCCGCCACCCGGGGGCCCCGCCCCTCAGCTGTAGTAGGCGATCTTGTCGTCGAGCACCTCCAGGGCCCGGCGCAGTGCCGCCACCCGCTGCTCCAGGGCGGTACGGTGCGCGCGGAGGAAGGCCACCCGGTCCCGCGCCGAGTGCTCGGTGCGCAGGATGGCGACGAACGCCCGCAGGTCCGCGATGCCGAGCCCGGCGTCCCGCAGGCAGGTGACCAGGCCGATCCAGAAGATGTCGTCCTCGGTGTACTCCCGGCGCCCGCCCGGGGAGCGCCGGATCGGCCCGATCAGTCCCTCGCGCTCGTAGTAGCGCAGTGTGTCGAGGGAGACACCGGTGCGGTCGGCCGCTGCCGCGGGGGTGAGGCTGGTGGTCACGGGACTCCTTGTCCGACCGTCGTCACCGGGCTTCGGCGAAGCGCGCCAAGTGCTCGTCGCCCAGCCGCACCCGGTGCGCGGCGAGCACCTCCTCGACCTGCTCCACCCGGCTCACGCCGACGATGGGGTCGATGCCCAGCCGCGTCAGCCAGGCGAGGACGACCTGGTTCCGGGTGGCGCCGAGGTCGCCGGCCACGTCGTCCAGGACCGCGAGCACCCGGGTGGTACCGGGGTGATCATAGGCGTGGGGGAGCGGCTTGTCCGCGCGCACGTAGGAACCCCACATCAGCGAGCTGTACGACCACACGGTGAGTCCTTCCGACCGTGCGAGGTCCAGGTCCTCGTCGGTGAGCAGGCGGTGGCCGCTCTCCGGGAGCGCGGTGAGCGGGCGCGGCTGGACGAGGGAGTGGCGCAACTGCAGGGCCGTCCACGGCTCCACGCCGTGCTCCCGGGCGAGTGACCGGGCGCGCGACACGCGCCAGGCCGGATGGTTCGCCGCCCCGACGCGCAGAGCCGTCCCTTCGGTGACCAGCTCGCCGAAGGCGCCGACGGTCTCCTCCAAGGGCACCGAACGGTCCTCGGCGTGTGCCCAGAGGAGATCGACGTGGTCGACCCCGAGACGCTCCAGGCTCCCCTCGACCCCCTTGCGCACGGCGGGGGCCGACAGCCCTTCGGCGCTCCGGGGCCAGTCGTGCGGAACGAGCGGGTTCTGCCGGACCTTCGTCGCGATCCGCACCGCGTCCCGCGCGCCGGGACGGGACCGGAGCCACGCGCCGATGACCCGCTCACTGGCACCGCCGACGCCCCTCGGATCGACCCAGAAGGAGTAGCAGTTCGCGGTGTCGAGCCAGACGCCGCCCCCGTCGACGAAGGCGTCGAGGATCGCGAAGGCGTCGTCCTGTGCGACGCGGGTGCCGAAGTCCATCGTCCCGAGAACGATCCGGGGCGCGGCCGTGGGAGTGGTGCCGGTGGTGTCGATGTCCATGCGCCTCATCCTGGGATCTGGAGCGCGCTCCAGATCAAGTGCGCGGCGGGAACGAGCGCGGGGAGGGCCTGGAAGGGCCTCGAACCGCACCCGTGGCCCGATGCCCGGGACGTCCGCGCACCGGCGCGGTGCCGGGTGCGGACGTGAAGGCACGCGATCACCCGGGGAAGCTTTCTGAGTGTCACTCACGCCCCAGGAGCGTCCCTCACGCCCCGCTGGACACCCACCGCACCACCGCAGCCACTGCCGGCACCCCGGCAGGCACCGCCCACGGCCACCGCATCACCCACCGCACCGTGGTCGCCGGCCACCTGGCGCCCACCGCGCCGGCCGCAACGACGGGAGGGCACAGGCCAGTTCGGTCCCGCCGTACGGGGCCCGGTCCCCGTCGGCACCGGGGAACCGGTCCCGGCACCGGACCCGTTCCCCGGCGCGGGCGGACACGGTGCCCCGGCCCGGACCTCGGCGCCACCGCACGTGGCCCCTTCTGGACCCTCCGCCCCGCTCCGGCCCCACGGACCCATCCGGCCCCGTCAACCTCACAGGCCCCACCCGTCCCCCGTCCGCCCGTTCCGGTTGCGGCCGGGGCGGGGGAGGGGCAGCGTGGTGCCGTGCCGTCAGGCATGCGCGCCTGACCGGTTCCGCCCCCTTCCGCCCCGGCGGTCCCTCCGGCCCACCAGGGCGCAACCGGCCAGCGGCACGAATGGATAACGGCGCCGTCGAATCCCGTTCCCAGGAGTGTCTACGCGCGTTAATGTGCGCCGAACCGAGCACCCGCTGCGGGGCTTTGGAGAATGGGGAACTTCAGATGCGTCGGACATCGAAACTGACTCGCGTCGCGGTGGGGGTCGCGTCGCTCGCACTCGCCGCCACGGCCTGCGGCGGCACCAGCAGTGACAACGGCGACAGCGGCGGCAGCACCAAGGAGGACCTCGGTCTCGCCATCGCCTACGACATCGGCGGCAAGGGCGACCAGTCCTTCAACGACGCCGCCTACGCGGGTCTGGTGAAGGCCCAGAAGGAGTTCGGTTACAAGACCGCCGACGTCGAGCCCACCGAGGGCGAGACGGACGCGGACAAGGAGCAGCGCCTGTCCTCGCTGGCCAAGCAGGGCTACAACCCCGTCATCGGCGTCGGGTTCGCCTACGGTCCGGCGATGGAGGCGGTCGCCGCGAAGTACCCGAAGACCACCTTCGGCATCGTCGACTCCGTGGTCGAGGGCGACAACGTGGCCTCCCTGGTCTTCGCCGAGGAGCAGGCGTCCTACCTCGCCGGTGTCGCCGCGGCCAAGGCCACCAAGACCGATGTCGTCGGCTTCGTGGGCGGTGTGGACATCCCCCTGATCCACAAGTTCGAGGCCGGCTTCCAGCAGGGCGTCAAGGCCACCGACCCCAAGGTCCGCGTGATCGCCCAGTACCTGACGCAGACGGCCGAGGAGGGCGGCTTCTCCAGCCCCGACAAGGGCAAGGCCGCCGCCGAGGGGCAGATCGAGAAGAAGGCCGACGTCATCTACCAGGCCGCCGGCCTGTCCGGTCAGGGCGTGATCGAGGCCGCCGCCAAGGCGAAGGTCTGGGCGATCGGCGTCGACTCCGACCAGTACAAGCAGGAGGCTCTGGCGTCCTACAAGGACTACATCCTCACCTCCGCCCTGAAGGACGTCGGCGGCGCGGTCTACGCGCTGGCCAAGTCCGTGGAGGAGGACAAGCCGCTGACCGGCACCCAGGTCTTCGACCTCAAGGTGGACGGGGTCGGCCTGTCCGACAGCAACCCGAAGATGGCCGAGGTCCCGGGCCTGACCGATGCCGTGGCCAAGGCCAAGGAGGGCATCGTCGACGGGACGATCACCGTCAAGACGGAGTAGCGGCCGGCGCCGGCCGTGCGCGGGGTGTCCGGGAGGCACCCCGCCGCCGGACCGGCGGCGACCGGATCCGATCCGTGGGAGCGGGCGGGCGGCACACGTGCCCCCGCCCGCTCGCATGTCCGGCGGCACAGGTGCCCCGCCCGCTCCCGCGTGTGGGCGGTACATGTTCCGCCCCCCGCTCCCTCTGTCCGGGCGGCACACGTGCCCGGCCCGCTCCCGCGTGGGCGCGGCAGACGTTCCGCCGCCTGCTCCCGTGGGGGCGGCACAGAGTCCCCCGCCCGCTCCCGCATGTGGGCCGCCCACGTGCCCCCACCCCTTCCCCTGTCCGCGCCGCACACATGCCCCGCCCGCTGCCACGTGTCCGCAGTGGCCGCCCTCACATCACCCAGGGCCACCTCCTCTTCGCAGTCGGCAACGCCGTGACCAGCGCGCACGGCTGCTTGGCCACGGGCGCATAACAAGGTGGACAGAAGGGGTTTTCAGGCAGGTCTACGCGCGTTAATCTGCGGCGAAGCCAGCGCCGTTGCTGATACCGTCCGGCGCTTTGTACGACAGGAGCACCACATCATGCGCCGGATTTCCCGGATCACGGTCGCAGGCGCAGCGACCGCCTCCCTGGCCCTCGCCCTCTCCGCCTGCGGCGGCACCTCGACGTCCTCCTCCTCGGACTCCTCCGGGTCGAAGGAGGACAAGGGCCTGGCCATCGCGTACGACGTCGGCGGTCGTGGCGACCAGTCCTTCAACGACGCCGCCTACGCGGGCCTGAAGAAGGCCAAGGACGAGTTCGGCTACAAGACCGCCGACGTCGAGCCCACCGACGGCGAGACGGACGCGGACAAGGAGCAGCGCCTGGTCTCCCTGGCCAAGCAGGGCTACGACCCCGTCATCGGCGTGGGCTACGCGTACGCCTCCGCCGTCAAGGGCGCCGCGGAGAAGTTCCCGGACACCACCTTCGGCATCGTCGACGACGCCACCGTCGAGGCCGACAACGTCGCCGACCTGGTCTTCTCCGAGGAGGAGGCGTCCTACCTGGCCGGCGTCGCCGCCGCGGAGACCACCGAGACGGACGTCGTCGGCTTCATCGGCGGCGTGGACATCCCGCTCATCCACAAGTTCCGCGCGGGCTTCGAGCAGGGCGTCAAGGACACCGACCCCAAGGTCAAGGTCATCTCGCAGTTCCTGACCCAGACCGCGGAGGAGGGCGGCTTCTCCAGCCCCGACAAGGGCAAGAGCGCCGCCGAGGGCCAGATCGAGAAGAAGGCCGACGTCGTCTACGCGGCGGCCGGTCTGTCCGGTCAGGGCGTCATCGAGGCCGCCGCCGCCAACAAGGTGTGGGCGATCGGTGTCGACTCCGACCAGTACAAGCAGGAAGCCCTCGCCAAGTACAAGGACTCGATCCTCACCTCGGCGATGAAGGACGTCGCCAAGGCGGTGTACAACCTGGCGCAGTCGGTCGAGGACGGCAAGCCCGCGACCGGTATCGTCAAGGGCGATCTGAAGTCGGGTGAGGTGAGCCTGTCGAACTCCAACCCGAAGTTCGCGGACGACGCCGAGCTCCAGGCAGCCATCGAGAAGGCCAAGGAGAAGATCATCAGCGGCGAGATCAAGGTCAAGTCCAGCTGACACCCCCTCCGAACGACCCTGAGCAGCGTGTGACTCCGGGGTTGCGTCCGCGCCACGGGGTGCGGGGAGCCAGGCTCTCCGCACCCCGTGGGTTCGGTGCGCCACCCCTTTGTATGCCGTAGGGGCGCTACGCGCGTAGACGGCCCCCGTCCCCAGGAGAGTGCGCCATCAAAGCGTCCAGCAGCCCTCCGGCCGGAGCGGCGGTCAACGGTCAGACCGCCGTCGAGCTCGCCGGGATCACCAAGCGTTTCCCCGGCGTCGTGGCCAACCACGACATCCACCTGACTGTCCGCAAGGGCACCGTCCATGCCCTGGTGGGCGAGAACGGCGCCGGCAAGTCGACCCTGATGAAGATCCTCTACGGCATGCAGAAGCCGGACGAGGGCACCATCGCCGTCGACGGCGAGCAGGTCACCTTCGGCTCACCCGCCGACGCCATCGCGCGCGGCATCGGCATGGTGCACCAGCACTTCATGCTCGCCGACAACCTCACCGTCCTCGAGAACGTCGTGCTCGGCAGCGAGAAGCTGTACGGCATCGGCGCCCGGGCCCGCCGCAAGATCAAGGATCTCTCCGAGCGCTACGGCCTGGACGTGCGCCCCGACGTCCTGGTCGAGGAACTCGGCGTCGCCGCCCGCCAGCGCGTGGAGATCCTCAAGGTCCTCTACCGCGGCGCGACCACCCTGATCCTCGACGAGCCCACCGCCGTCCTGGTCCCGCAGGAGGTGGACGCCCTCTTCGACAACCTCCGCGAGCTGAAGTCCGAGGGCCTGTCCGTCATCTTCATCTCCCACAAGCTGGGCGAGGTCCTCTCCGTCGCCGACGAGATCACCGTCATCCGCCGCGGCACCACTGTCGGCACCGCGGTGCCCGCCGAGACCACCTCCAAGCAGCTCGCGGAGATGATGGTCGGCAGCGAGCTGCCCAGCCCGGAGAAGGGCGAGTCGACGGTCACCGACCGTCCCGTCATCACCGTCGACAAGCTCCGGCTGGCCGCCCCGGGCGGCAAGGCCCTGCTCGACGACATCACCTTCACCATCCACGAGGGCGAGATCCTGGGCATCGCCGGCGTGGAGGGCAACGGCCAGACCGAACTCGTCGACGCGCTGATCGGCCTGCGGGCCGCCGACTCCGGCGTCATCCGGCTCGCCGACGAGGAGATCACCGCCTGGAGCACCCGGAAGCGGCGCGAGGAGGGCATCGGCTACATCCCCGAGGACCGCCACCGCCACGGCCTGCTCCTGGAGGCGCCCCTCTGGGAGAACCGCATCCTCGGCCACGTCACCGAGAAGCCCAACGCCAAGGGCATCTGGCTGGACCCCAAGGCCGCGCAGGAGGACACCCGCCGCATCGTCACGACGTACGACGTCCGCACCCCGGGCATCGACGTCACCGCGGCCTCCCTGTCCGGCGGCAACCAGCAGAAGCTGATCGTCGGCCGCGAGATGAGCCACAAGCCGCGCTTCCTGATCGCCGCCCACCCCACCCGCGGTGTGGACGTCGGCGCGCAGGCCGCCATCTGGGACCACATCCGCGAGGCCCGCCGGGAGGGACTGGCCGTCCTGCTGATCTCGGCCGACCTCGACGAGCTGATCGGCCTGTCCGACACGCTGCGGGTGATCTACGACGGCAAGCTGGTCGCGGACGCCGACCCCGCGACCGTCACCCCGGAGGAACTCGGCACCGCCATGACCGGTGCCGCCACCGGCCACCTCGAACACGAAGAGACCCCCGAGACCTCGGCCGACGCCCCCGAGTCTCCGGAAGACGAGGCCCGCTGATGAAGAAGTTCGACAAGGAGCGCGTACTCCTCGCGGTGGCCGGACCGGTCATCGCGCTGGCCGTGGCCTTCGTGCTGAGCGCGATCGTGCTGCTCGCCTCCGGCAAGAACCCCACCGAGCCGTTCGCCCTGATGTTCCAGCAGGCGACGTACTCGGACATCCAGGTCCTGATCATCAACCAGGCGTCGATGTACTACATCGCCGCCCTGGCGGTGGCCATCGGCTTCCGGATGAACCTGTTCAACATCGGCGTCGACGGCCAGTACCAGCTCGCCGCCATGATGGCCGCCATCGTCGGCGCCCACGCCGACCTGCCGGCCGTCGTGCAGATCCCGCTGCTGCTGCTGACCGCCGTGTGCACCGGCGCCTTCTGGTCCGGCATCGCCGGCGTCCTGAAGGTCACCCGCGGCGTCAGCGAGGTCGTCGCGACGATCATGCTCAACGCCATCGCCACCGCGGTCATCGGCTACCTGTGGCTGCCCAGCGTCTTCGGCGTCAAGGTCGGCAACAACAACACCACCGGCGAGATGGCCGAGTCCGGCTGGGTTCCCGGCATCGACATGGGCGACGCGGGCGAGATCTACGGCCTGGTCCTCCTCGCCGTGATCCTCGGCATCGGCTACTGGGTGGTCCTCAACCGCACCCGGTTCGGCTTCGACCTGCGCGCCTCCGGCGCCTCCGAGTCCGCCGCCGCGGCCAGCGGGGTCAGCCCCAAGCGCATGGTCCTCACCGCCATGCTGCTCTCCGGCGCCATCGCCGGACTCGCCGGCCTGCCGATCCTGCTCGGCGACACCCACACCTACAGCCTCAACTTCCCCACCGGCATCGGCTTCCTCGGCATCGGCATCGCCCTGCTCGGCCGCAACAGCCCGGTCGGCATCGCCTTCGCCGCCGTGCTGTGGGCCTGGCTCGACAAGGCGTCCCCCGAGCTGGACTTCCACGGCTACGACAAGGAGATCGCGGTCATCATGCAGGGCCTGATCGTCCTCTCGGTCGTCGTCTCCTACGAGGCCGTCCGCGAGTGGGGCCTGCGCCGCCAGCAGCGCCGGGTCGGCGCGGAGCTCGCCGCGGGCCACGTCCTGGGCGCCGACAACAACACGAAGGAGGTGGCCGGCCGATGACTGCTCCGACCACAGCGACCGACGTCAACCAGCCCTCGCTGCAGCCCACGGCGCCGACCGGCCGCCGCATGTCGCTGCCGGTGCTGCTCCTGGTCATCGCCGGAGCCCTGGCGCTGACCTCGATCGTCCGCCTGATCACCGGCGCCAACGGCATCACCAACGTCAGCCAGATGTCCACCGCCCTCCAGCTCGCCGTCCCGATCGGCCTCGCCGGCCTCGGCGGTCTGTGGGCGGAACGCGCGGGCGTCGTCAACATCGGCCTCGAAGGCATGATGATCCTCGGCACCTGGTTCGGTGCCTGGGCCGGGTTCCAGTGGGGCCCGTGGACCGGCGTCCTCGTCGGCCTCATCGGCGGCGCGCTCGGCGGCCTGCTGCACGCCCTCGTCACCGTCACCTTCAACGTCAACCACATCGTCTCCGGTGTGGCGATCAACATCCTCGCCCTCGGCGCCACCCGCTACCTCGCCCCGCTGGCCTTCGAGGGCCACCAGGGCGGCTCCGCCAAGCAGTCCCCGGCCGTCGAGTCGCTCGGCAGCTTCACGGTGCCAGGGCTCTCCGACGCCCTGCGGGACCTCAACGACAAGGGCTGGTTCTTCGTCTCGGACATCGCGGGACTGCTGGGCGGCCTGGTCACCAACGTGTCCTGGCTGACCCTGATCGCCGTCGCGCTCGTCCCGGCCACCTGGTACATCCTGTGGCGCACCCCGTTCGGCCTGCGCCTGCGCTCCTGCGGTGAGAACCCGATCGCGGCCGAGTCCCTCGGCGTCAACGTCTACAAGTACAAGTACCTGGCCGTGATCATCTCCGGAGCCCTGGCCGGCCTCGGCGGTGTCTTCCTGTCCATCGTCGCCAACCCCTTCTACCTGGAGGGCCAGACCAGCGGACGCGGCTACATCGGCCTCGCCGCGATGATCTTCGGCAACTGGATGCCGGGCGGCCTCGCCATCGGCGCCGGCCTCTTCGGCTACACCGACAGCCTCAACCTGCGCGGCGGCTCCGCCAACGTGCACGCCCTGCTGCTGCTCGGCGCCCTGCTGCTGGTCATCGGCGCGATCTGGCTGGCGATCCGCAAGAAGTACGTCCACGCGGCGATCACCCTGGTCATCGGCGCCCTCGTCTACGCCTGGTACGCCGGCACCAACGAGGTCCCCAACCAGGTCGTCGCGGCCACGCCGTACGTCATCACCCTGGTCGTCCTCGCCCTGTCCGCGCAACGGCTGCGGATGCCCAGGGCGAACGGCATGCCGTACCGGAAGGGACAGGGCAAGTGACCCCGGCCCCGGCGGACGCCGACTGGGAGGCGCTGCGGTCCCTCGCCCGCGAGGCGATGACCCACGCCTACGTGCCCTACTCGGGCTACCCGGTCGGCGTCGCCGCCCTCGTCGACGACGGGCGCACCGTCTCCGGCTGCAACGTGGAGAACGCCAGCTACGGACTCGGCCTGTGCGCCGAGTGCGGGCTGGTCTCCGAGCTGCAACGCACCGGAGGCGGCCGGCTCACGCACTTCACCTGCGTGGACGGCCGGGGCGAGATCCTCGTCCCGTGCGGCCGCTGCCGGCAGCTGCTGTACGAGTTCGGCGGCCCGGACCTGCTGCTGGAGACCCCGGCGGGCATCCGGCCGCTGTCGGAGATGCTGCCCCAGCCCTTCGGCCCGCAGCACCTCACCAAGTAACGCCCAGCGGCCCCCGAGAGCGACGGCCGGTACCGTCGCCCGAGGGGGCCGCACCCTTCGCACCCCGGAAGGAACGCCAGCATGGCCATGGACGCCATCTCCGTCATCCGCACCAAGCGGGACCGCGCCGAACTCACCGACGAGCAGATCGACTGGGTCATCGACGCCTACACCCGCGGGGAGGTGGCCGACGAGCAGATGTCGGCGCTCGCCATGGCGATCCTCCTCAACGGCATGAACCGGCGCGAGATCTCCCGCTGGACGGCGGCGATGATCGCCTCCGGCGAGCGCATGGACTTCTCCTCGCTGTCCCGCCCCACCGCCGACAAGCACTCCACCGGCGGCGTCGGCGACAAGATCACCCTCCCGCTGGCCCCCCTCGTCGCCGCCTGCGGCGCGGCCGTCCCCCAGCTCTCCGGCCGCGGCCTCGGCCACACCGGCGGCACCCTCGACAAGCTGGAGTCCATCCCCGGCTGGCGCGCCCTGCTCTCCAACGAGGAGATGCTGGACGTCCTGGACACCACCGGCGCCGTCATCTGCGCGGCCGGCGACGGCCTCGCCCCCGCCGACAAGAAGCTCTACGCGCTCCGCGACGTCACCGGCACCGTCGAGGCCATCCCGCTGATCGCCTCCTCCATCATGTCCAAGAAGATCGCCGAGGGCACCGGCTCCCTGGTCCTGGACGTGAAGGTCGGCACCGGCGCCTTCATGAAGACCCTCGACGACGCCCGCGAACTCGCCCGCACCATGGTCGGCCTCGGCACCGACTCCGGGGTGAGGACGGTCGCCCTCCTCACCGACATGTCCACCCCCCTCGGCCTGACCGCCGGCAACGCCCTGGAGGTCCGCGAGTCGGTCGAGGTCCTCGCCGGCGGCGGCCCCGCCGACGTCGTCGAGCTGACCCTCGCCCTGGCCCGCGAGATGCTCGACGCGGCGGGCCTCAAGGACGCCGACCCGGCGAAGGCCCTGGCCGACGGCTCCGCGATGGACGTCTGGCGCCGCATGATCGCCGCCCAGGGCGGCGACCCGGACGCCGACCTCCCCGTCGCCCGCGAGCAGCACGTCGTCAAGGCACCCTCCTCCGGCGTCCTGACCCGCCTCGACGCCTACGATATCGGCGTCGCCGCCTGGCGCCTCGGCGCGGGCCGCGCCCGCAAGGAGGACCCGGTGCAGGCCGGCGCCGGCGTCGAGCTCCATGCCCGCCCCGGCGACGAGGTGACCGAGGGCCAGCCCCTCCTCACCCTCCACACCGACACCCCGGACCGCTTCGACTACGCCCTCACGGCCCTCGACGGTTCCTACGACATCGCCGCCCCCGGCACCGGCTTCACGCCCACCCCCGTGGTGCTGGAACGTATCGCCTGACCTGCGCTTTCCCCGATCGGGTGAACGGGACCGGTGGACCCCACCGGTCCCGTTTCGGCATGCTGTACTCGGTGACGCACCGAAGGAGACCGCCATGAGCGCACTCACCGTGAGCCAGGACCCCGAACAGAGCTGGGACGACCTCGTCCGGTTCTGGGAGGAGACGGAATGGCCCGAGGGCAGCAGGGTGGAGATCATCGAGGGGATCGTCACCGTGTCACCTGCTCCCGCTTTCCGCCACAATCTCATCGCGGAGAGTATTCAGCGTCGCCTCTATTCCGTGATCTCCGAAGACATGGGGATCTTTCAGACGCTGGCCATCGCCGTGCCGTCCCGGCTCGGCATGCTGATTCCGGACCTCGTGGTGGCTCCGCGGCGTGAGCACACGGAGTCGGACACTCATATCCCCGCCGCTCTGGCGGAACTGGTCGTCGAGGTCACCTCCAAGTCCAACGCCCGCCACGACCGCGTCAGCAAGCCCGCCGCCTACGCCGCCGCCGGCATCCCGCTGTTCCTCCTGGTCGACCGCTGGGCCCCCGAGGGACCGGCCGCGACCCTCTACGGCGACCCCGAGGGCGACGTCTACCGGCCCCTGCTCACGGCAAAGTTCGGTGAGCCGCTGAAGCTCCCCGCCCCCTTCGACCTCGTGATCGACACCGCGGAGTTCCCGGCCCCCTGAGGGCGCGGGCGGCACGGGGCCGTGACGCGGGCCGGGAGGCGGGGCGGAGTGCCGACGGACGCTGCGTAGGCTGCGTGGCATGGGCGACGAGGGCGGGCTGCGCGAGCGCAAGAAACGGCAGATGTACTGTCGGCTGTCGGACACGGCCATCGGACTCTTCCTGGAACGCGGGTACGAGCAGGTGACCGTCGCCGATGTCGCGGCCGCGGTCGACGTCTCCAAGCCGACGCTCTTCCGGTACTTCCCGGCCAAGGAGGATCTCGTCCTGCACCGCCTGGCCGACCACGTGGGGGAGGCCGGCCGGGTGGTCGCCGGGCGCCCGGCCGGGCAGTCTCCGCTGGAGGCCCTGCGGCGCCACTTCCTGGACGGGCTCGACCGGCGTGACCCGGTCACCGGCCTGAACGACGATCCGGACGTCCTCGCCTTCCACCGGCTCCTGTACGGGACGCCGTCCCTGGTGGCCCGCCTGCACACCCACGTCGAGCGGGACGAGGCGGCCCTCGCCGAGGTCCTGGACGGGGAGTACGGGGGTGGCGTCCGGGCGCGTCTCGCCGCCGGTCAGATCGTCGCCGTCCGGCGCGTCCTCGCGCAGGAGAACTGGCGGGGCGTCACCGCGGGGCGTGACG
This sequence comes from Streptomyces sp. 3-6, assembly GCF_056323165.1. Classification (NCBI taxonomy): domain Bacteria; kingdom Bacillati; phylum Actinomycetota; class Actinomycetes; order Kitasatosporales; family Streptomycetaceae; genus Streptomyces; species Streptomyces sp. 3-6. The sequence goes on along the minus strand of NZ_JBWHZP010000012.1, from coordinate 126,512 downwards.
CGGACGCGCTGTACCCCGAGGCCGTGGCGGTGGCCGAGCTCGCGCACGCCCAGCTCGAAGCGGGTCTGCCGCACCTGGCCCGCCCCCATCATGTAACTGAGTAAAAAATGTGACTCGGTTACATTACTCTCGGAGTATGACACGCTCCGACTCCGTCCTCGACGACGCCCTGGCCCGGGAACGCGCCTACCACGACACCTGCCGAACCGCCCTGGAGGCCATGTCCGAGGGCGCGCAGCGCTACGTCGTGACCGGCGAGGACACCTCGGCGTCCGGTGCCGACGCCGAAGTGCTCGGTCACCGGCTGCGCAGCCGGGCGAAGGAACTCCGCGATCTTCCCGAGGGACCGCTGTTCTTCGGTCGGCTGGACTTCACCGAGGACGCGGGGGCGGCCGGGGACCACGCCGGGCAGACGTACCACATCGGGCGGCTCCGGGTGGCGCACGATCCGTCCGCACCGCCCCTGGTGGTGGACTGGCGTGCCCCGGTCGCGCGCGCCTTCTACCAGGCCGGCGCCCGCGACCCCCGCGGTGTCGCCGTCCGGCGTCGCTTCGGCTGGTCGCCCGGGAGCCGCGGCGACGCGAAGGACCTGACCGGGCTGGAGGACGAGCACCTCGCCGAGGGCGAGGAGACCAGGAGCGACATCGTCGCCGGTGAGATCGAGCGCCCGCGCGTCGGCCCCATGCGGGACATCGCCGCGACCATCCAGCCGGACCAGGACGACCTGGTGCGGGCGGCCCTCTCCACCTCCCTGTGTGTCCAGGGGGCTCCGGGCACCGGCAAGACCGCGGTCGGACTGCACCGGGCCGCCTACCTCCTGTACACCCACCCGGAGCGCATCCAGCGCCGGGGCATGCTGGTCCTCGGGCCCAACCGGGCCTTCCTCTCCTACATCTCCGCCGTGCTGCCCGCACTCGGCGAGACCGGCGTCCGGCAGTCCACCCTCGAGGAGGAGATCGCCCGCCACCCGGTCACGGCACGCGACAGCGACGCCGCAGCGCTCCTCAAGCACGACCCCCGCATGGCGCGGGTCCTGCGCCGTGCCCTCTACGCGCGGGTGAACGCCGGAGCGGCCCAGCCGCTGGTCCTGCCGGACGGCTCCTACCGCTGGCGGGTACCGGCCGACGAACTGGAGAGGACCGTCCGTGACGTGCACGCCGAGGAGCCCCTGTACGCGGTGGGCCGGGAGCGGGTCCGCGACCGGCTCGTCCGGGCCGTCCGGCACCAGGCCGAGCGCCGTGGCGGTCCACGCTCCCGGACCTGGGTCGCCCGGGTGGCCCGGGCCCGGCCGGTCACCACCCTGCTGGACGCCGTCTGGCCCGCTGTCAGGCCGGAAGAGGTCCTGACCGGCCTGTTCGGCCGGCCCGGCGTGCTGGCCGCCGCTGCCGAGGGAATCCTGACGCCGGACGAGCAGGAGGTGCTCACCTGGAGGAAGCCGCCGCGCTCGGCCGGGTCGGCCCGCTGGTCGGCGGCGGACCTCGTCCTCCTCGACGAACTCGCCGGCCTGATCGAACGCCCCGCCGGCTACGCGCACATCGTGGTCGACGAGGCACAGGACCTGTCGCCCATGCAGTGCCGTGCCGTGGCCCGCCGGTCGTCCTTCGGCTCCGTCACCGTTCTCGGGGACCTGGCCCAGGGCACCACCCCGTGGGCCGCGCACGACTGGCCCCGGTTCCTCGCCCACCTGGGGAAACCGGATGCCGTCGTCACCCCGCTCACCACCGGCTTCCGTGTCCCGGCTGCCGTGGCCGAACTCGCCAACCGCCTCCTGCCCCAGCTGAACAGGGAGCTTCCGCCCGTCCGTTCCCTGCGCCGTGACGGGGACGTGAGGATCGAGGCGTCCGCCGACCCGGTCGCCGCCACCGTCGCGGCGGTGAGCACCGCGCTGGAGCACGACGGATCCGTCGGCGTGATCGCCGACGACGCCACGACCCCCGCCCTCCACCGGGCCCTCGCGGCGGCCGGATTCGCCGTGTCCGCGCCGGACAGCGGGGGAACGCGGCTCACCGTGGTCCCGGCCTCGACCGTCAAGGGGCTGGAGTACGACCACGTGGTGCTGGTCGAGCCGTCGGCCGTCGTGGGGGCCGATGCCCGCGGCATGAACCGCCTCTACGTGGCGCTGACCCGGGCGGTCTCCCGCCTGCACATCGTGCACGGCGCCCCGCTGCCGCCCGCACTCCGGCCCCGCTGAGCCGCGACACCGCGGAGTTCCCGGCCCCCTGAGGGCGCGGGCGAGGTGCCCTTGTGCCGACCGGGCTCACCCCAGCACCGCCGCCACGATCACCAGCACCGGGACCGACAGGATCGTCGACACCAGGATGGCCTCCCGGGCCAGGGTCTCGCCGGCGCGGTAGCTGGTGGCGTAGGTGAAGAGGTTCTGGGCGGCGGGGAGGGCGGAGGTGACGACCACGTCGAGGAGGAGGGCGCCGCGGAGGCCGAAGACGCCCGCCGCGAGGGCCCAGGCGACCGCGGGCTGGACGAAGGACTTCAGGGCGACGGCGAGCAGTACCGCGCCGCGCTCGCCGTTGCGCAGGGGCAGGGTGCTGCCGCGCAGGGAGATGCCGAAGGCGAGGAGGACCGCCGGGACGGCCATGTTGCCGATGAGGGTGAGGGGGTCCATCACCGGGCCGGGGATCTCCAGCCCGCCCGCCGACACCGCCACGCCCGCCAGTGAGCCCACCGCGATCGGATTGCGCAGCGGGGTCAGCAGCCGCCGTGCCAGGGACTGGCGGGTGCCGTCGGCGGTGGCCAGGTCGAGGACGGTCAGCGCGACGGGGGTGACGCCGACGAGCTGGAACAGCAGGACCGGCGCCACCAGCGAGGCGTCGCCGAGGACGTACACGGCGATGGGGATGCCGAGGTTGCCCGCGTTGACGTAACCGGAGCACAGGGCGCCGATGGTGGTGCGGGCCACGCCCCAGCGGCGGGCCACCCCCACGGCCACGAAGACACCGGCCACGCCGACCGCGCTCAGCGCCGTGACCAGCAGTCGGCTGGAGAAGACCACCGACAGGTCGGCGCCGGCGAGGATCGTGAACAGCAGCGCGGGGGACGCCACCCGGAAGGCGAGCCGGGTCAGCACCTCGCTGCCGTGCGGTCCGAGGTGGCCCCGGCGGCCGATGAGGTAGCCGGCGCCGATGACGACGGCGATCACCGCGAAGCCGCTCAGCACCCCCTGCACGGCGGCCCCTGACGGTGGAGCACGGCACCGGGCGCGACGGGCGGAGGGGGTCTGTGGCACATACAGCCAACCCTCCGGGGGCGGGCGTGCCGGGGTCAATGTGATCCTCGTGGCGCGCTGCCGCGGCCCGCGCCCCCCGCGCGGCCTCCGCCGCCTTCCTCGGGGACGGGCCCGCGCCGGACCCGCGCCCGGGGGCGATGAGTTCCGCCCGCCCGCCGGGTCTACCGGTCGTGGATGCCATGACACCGCCCGTACTCGTGCTGCGGGGCCCCGTCACCCGGGACGGGGTGCGGGAGCCCTGCGACGTGCTGCGGGCGCTGCTGGACGGCGGAGGGGGCGGCTGCCGGGTGGTCGTGTGCGACGTGGCCGGGCTGGGGCCGCCCGGTCTCGCGGCGGTGAACCTGCTCGCGCGTCTGCAACTGCTCGCCCGCAGGACCGGCGGGCGGATCCGGTTGCGCGACCCCGATCCCGCGCTATGCGTGCTGCTCGACCTGGTCGGTCTCTCCTTCGAGGTGGAGGGGCAGCCCGAACAGCGGGAAGAACCGCTGGGTGTCGAGGAAGCAGTGGAATCCGGTGATCCGCCCGTCTGAGATCTCCAGGGCCTGCACCGCCCAGGGCGTGTGACCGCCGGACTCCGGGTCGGGCTTGTACTGCGCGAACCCGGGCAGGCCGTTGACCTGGACCGGAAGCAGGCGGGAGTGGGCGCAGGCGGCGCCCATCGTGGTCATGAAGCCGGTGATGTCGTCCGCTCCGGTCAGCCACAGGTCGAACGGCGGCATCGTCATGATGGCGTCCTCGTGCAGCAGCGCGGTCAGGGCCGTCATGTCGTACCCCTCGAACGCGGCCATGTACCGGTCCAGGAGCTTCTGCTGCTCCTCGTCCAGGGGGTCGGAGACGGCCGCGTCCTCCCCCGGCTGCCGCCGCTCGGCGAGCGTCGCGCGGGCCCGCTGCAGCGCGCTGTTCACCGAGGCGACGGAGGTGTCCAGCAGCTCGGCGACCTCGCTCGCCCGCCATGCCAGCACCTCCCGCAGGATCAGCACCGCGCGCTGCTTCGGCGGCAGTTGCTGGAGCGCGGCCATGAAGGCCAGCCGCACCGACTCCTTGGCGACGGCCGCCTCCGCCGGGTCCTGGACGGTGGGCAGTACCCGGGCGTCGGGGACCGGCTCCAGCCAGGTGTGGTCCGGTCGCGGTGACAGGGCGGCCTGCGCGAGCGGCGTCGACTCGCTGAGGTCCATCGGGCGGGCCCGCTTGTTGCCCGCCGTGAGCATGTCCAGGCAGACGTTGGTCGCGATGCGGTACAGCCAGGAGCGCAGGCTGGAACGCCCCTCGAACCTGTCGAAGCTGCGCCAGGCCCGGACCATCGTGTCCTGCACGGCGTCCTCCGCCTCGAAGGACGAGCCGAGCATCCGGTAGCAGTACCCGGTCAGTTCGACCCGGTGGGCCTCCAGCCTGGCGTCCAGGTCCGCCGTCGTCGCCGTGCCGTTCGTCATCGTCCACCCGCCCCTGTGGCCTGTCCGTGGTGCGTCGTCGCATCCAGCACTTCGGAAGCTACCGCAGCCCACTGACAACGGCCCGGCGAGCGGGGGAACACGCAGGTCGGAGCGGGATCGCGCCGAGCGGGCGGCGGGATCGGGACGGAGGAGGACGAGGGGGTGGGGGAGGAGACCGGGAGCGGCCGGCGCCCGGTCAGGCCGCCGCGGCCACCCGGCGCTCCACCCGGGCCGCGCGCGTGCCGAGCAGGGTGATCGCCCCGACGCCGGCCACCGCGACGAGTCCGACGCCCACCGTCCCCGCCCAGCCGGTGCCGTGGAAGGCCAGCGCCCCCACCGTGCTGCCGACGCTGGAGCCGACGTAGTAGGCGGACTGGTAGAGCGCCGACGCCTGGGCCCGGCCGCGGGTCGCGGTCCTGCCGACCGCGGAGGACGCCACCGCGTGCCCGGCGAAGAAGCCCGCGGTGATCAGCACCAGGCCGAGCAGGACCAGGGCCAGCGAGTCCGCCAGGGACAGCAGCAGTCCCGCCGCGGTCGTCGCGCCACCGGCGTACAGGGCGCCCCGGCGGCCGAGCCGGCTCACCAGGCGGCCCGCCGCCGACGCCGACACCGTGCCGACCAGGTAGACCAGGAAGATCGAGCCGACGATGCCCTGCGGGAGGGAGAACGGTGCCTCGGTGAGGCGGTAGCCGATCACGGTGTAGACACCGCCGAACACCGTCATGAACAGGGCGCCGATCGCGTACAGCCGCCGCAGCAGCGGGTTCGCGAGGTGGCCGCGGACCGTGCGCACCAGCACGCCGGGGCGCAGGGAGCCGGGACGGAAGTGCCGTGGCGCGGGCAGCAGCAGCCGGAAGGCCACCGCGCAGCCCACCGCGAGCACCCCGACGACGGCGACGGCGACCCGCCAGCCCCACTCCTGCGCCACCCAGCCGGTGAGGACCCGGCCGCTCATGCCGCCGACGCTGTTGCCCGCGACGAACAGCCCGATCGCGGTGACCAGGGCCCGGGGGGTGACCTCCTCCGCGAGGTACGCGGTCGCGGAGGCGGGCAGGCCGGCCAGCGCGGCCCCCTGGAGCGCCCGCAGCGCCACCAGGACACCGAGGGAGGGCGCGAACGGGACCAGCACGCCGAGGGTGACCGCCACGGCCAGGGACGCCGTCATGACCGTCCGCCGGCCGTAGCGCTCGGAGAGGGCGCTCATCGGCAGGACGAACAGCGCCAGCCCGCCGGTCGCCGCCGCCACCGTCCAGCTCGCGTCGCCCGCGCTCACCCCGAGGTCGCCGGAGAGCAGCGGCAGCAGGGCCTGCGTCGAGTACAGCAGCGCGAAGGTGGCCACTCCCGCGAGGAAGAGGGCGAGGCTCATCCGGCGGTAGCCGGGGCCGCCCGGGGACATCCGGGACTCGGCGGGAGGCGGGGAGGAGGGAACGTTCGGACCGGCGTCCACCAGGGTGGACGCCCCGGTACTGGCGGGAGACATGCCTCGAACGTACGGAGGCCCCCGCTGATCCGTCCAATGCATGGAATCGCCATAATCGTTCCCATGGTGCATCAGCAGAGGTCAGAGGGTCGCCTGTCACAGTCCGGTGACACAGAAGACATGGTGATGTCGCTCGCTCCCCGCCTCGCGTACTTCGCGGGCGTGGCCCGGACCGAGCACGTCACGCGGGCCGCGCAGGAGATGCAGGTGCCGCAGTCCACCCTGTCCCGGGCCATGGCGCGGCTCGAACAGGACCTCGGCGTCGACCTGTTCGCGCGCCACGGCCGCACCCTCTCCCTCACCCCGGCCGGCCGTACGTTCCTCGCCTCCGTCGAACGGGCCCTCGCCGAGGTGGGACGGGCGGCGGAGGAGGTCCGTGCCGACGCCGATCCGGCCACCGGCAAGGTCGCCTTCGGCTTCCTGCACACCATGGGCGCGGAGACCGTGCCCGGCCTGCTGCACGACTTCCGCGCCGACCACCCGCGCATCCGCTTCGCGCTCGTCCAGAACTACGGCGAGGCCATGCTCGAACGGCTGCGCGCGGGCGACCTCGACCTGTGCCTGACCTCCCCCGTGCCGGACGCCCCCGACCTCGTCGCCCGCCGCCTGGACGAGCAGAAGCTGCGGCTGGTCGTGCCCGCCGACCACCGGCTGGCCGGCCGCCGCCGCATCCGGCTCGCGGAGGCCGCCGACGAGACCTTCGTGACCCTGGAGCCCGGCTACGGCCTGCGCCGCATCACCGACGACCTGTGCGGCCGGGCCGGGTTCCGGCCCCGGGTGGCGTTCGAGGGCGAGGAGGCGGAGACGCTGCGCGGCCTGGTGGCGGCCGGCCTCGGCGTGGCGCTGCTGCCCCCGCCGGCGGTGCCCCGCCCGGGGGTGGTGGAACTGACCGTCACGTCCCCGAGGGCGGCCCGTGAAATCGGCGTGGCGTGGCTGGCGGGCCGCCCGGACACGCCTCCGGTCGCGGCCTTCAAGAAGTTCCTGCTCTCCCGCCGGGGCGCGCTGCTGCCGCACTGAGGGCGCCGGGACCGGGGCGGGAGGCCGGGCGATGCCTCAGCGGCGCAGGGACGTGCCGAACCCGGCGGCCAGGGGCATGCGCAGGCCCAGCGGCGGCGGCGCCGCGAGGGCGTCCTGGACCGGACGGGAGAAGGGACGCCCGAACAGCACGCCGCCCACGAAGTTCTCCGCGAGGGCGAGCACTTCGTCCCGGTACTGGCTCAACCCGTGGCCGTCGGCGTGCACTTCGAACCGGCACACGTCCCGGTTGGCCTTCTTCGCCCGCGCGGCCAGCCGGAAGGACAGCTCCGGGTCGGTCCGCGCGTCGTGAGTGCCGTGCACGATGAGCACGCGCCGGCCCGCGAGCTGCTTCACCGGTTCGGGTGCCTCCGCGCCGCCCTCCGGGGGCAGCCAAGGGGCCAGTGCGACGACGGAGTTGACGGCGTCGTGCCCGCCGGCGCGCAGCGCGGCCCGGCCGCCCATCCCGAGTCCGGTGAGGCACACGGGGACGTCCCCGTAGCGCCGTACGGCCTCGTCGGCGGCCCAGGACGCGTCCTCGGCGAGATGGGCCCGGCCGCCGTTCCAGCCCCGGTAGCGGTAGTGCACGACGTGGACGACGAGGCCGTCGGTGCGGCCCGTGCGGCCGAGCCGGCGCCCCAGGGAGCGGACGGAGGCGGCCGCCAGCATCGGGGACGGCCTGCGGGTGGAGACCTCGTCACCGGTCGGCAGCAGGAGCACCACACCGCTCACCGCCGTCGGTTCGGGACCGAGGGCCTTGCCCAGCCGGGCCGTGCGCACCGGCGTCGCTTGCTGTGCCATGACAGAACGTTCTCAGAACTCGGGCCGAACCCGCCCCGCCCGTGCGGTCACCGTTACGTATCGACGGATTCGTACACCGGTGATCTACGCGCGTAGGGGTTACAGTGCCGAGATGACCAGCCAGAGCATCGCGAACACGCCGACGGCGGATCAGATCCGCCGGGCGCCCAAGGTTCTGCTGCACGACCACCTGGACGGCGGGCTGCGTCCCGGCACCGTCGTCGACCTGGCCCGGGAGAACGGCTACGACCGGCTGCCGGAGACCGACCCCGGCAAGCTCGGCCTGTGGTTCCGGGAGGCGGCCGACTCCGGTTCCCTGGAGCGCTACCTGGAGACGTTCTCGCACACCGTCGGCGTCATGCAGACCCGCGAGGCGCTGGTCCGCGTCGCCGCCGAGTGCGCCGAGGACCTCGCCGAGGACGGGGTGGTCTACGCCGAGGTCCGGTACGCCCCGGAGCAGCACCTGGAGGGCGGGCTGACCCTGGAGGAGGTCGTCGAGGCGGTCGACGAGGGCTTCAGGGAGGGTGAGCGGCGGGCGCGCGAGAGCGGCCGCCGCATCCGGGTCGGCGCCCTGCTGACCGCCATGCGGCACGCCGCCCGGGCCCTGGAGATCGCCGAACTCGCCAACCGCTACCGCGACCGGGGTGTCGTCGGCTTCGACATCGCGGGCGCCGAGGCCGGGTACCCGCCCACCCGGCACCTGGACGCCTTCGAGTACCTGAAGCGGGAGAACAACCACTTCACGATCCACGCCGGCGAGGCGTTCGGGCTGCCGTCCATCTGGCAGGCCCTCCAGTGGTGCGGCGCCGACCGGCTCGGTCACGGCGTGCGCATCATCGACGACATCCAGGTCCGCGAGGACGGCACGGTGGAACTCGGCCGGCTCGCCTCCTACGTCCGCGACAAGCGGATCCCGCTCGAACTGTGCCCCAGTTCGAACCTCCAGACCGGGGCGGCGGACTCCTACGCTGAGCATCCCATCGGACTGCTGCGGAGCCTGCATTTCCGCGCGACGGTCAACACGGACAACCGTCTCATGTCGGACACGAGTATGAGCCGGGAATTCGAGCACCTTGTCGAGGCGTTCGGTTACACGCTCGACGACCTCCAGTGGTTCTCCGTCAATGCGATGAAATCAGCTTTCATTCCTTTCGATGAAAGGCTGGCCATGATCAATGACGTGATCAAGCCCGGATATGCCGAGCTGAAATCCGAATGGCTGTTCCGGCAGACCGCCTCCACCAGCGGTTCTGCCGACGAAAAGGGCTGACCTCCACGGTATGCGCACACGGGAAATGTGGACGGTGTTCACCATCCGTCCGCATTTCGATGTTTGCGGTGGGCGGTACGGCGTGTTTACGGTCACAGCACCGCTCACATCCCCGTATCGCATTCGAGGACACATCTTCATGAAGCAGTCTGCTGCCAAGACCCTCGGCGTCGCCGCCCTCGGTGCCGCCTTCGCCGCCGCCGGTGCGGGCGCCGCCAACGCGGCCCCGGCGCTCCCCGACGCCGGTTCGGCGCTGGACACCGTCACCCAGGCGCTCCCGGCGGAGAACCTCTCCGGCGTGCTGCCCGGCGCCGAGCGCGCCCTGGAGACGGGTCAGCACGTGGCGGGCACGGGCATGACGGCGGCCCAGCCGGTCGCCCAGCAACTCCTCTCCGAGGGCCCCACCCAGCCCGTGGCCGGCCTGCTCGGCGGCCTGCCGCTCCAGGGCCTGCCCCTCCAGGGCCTCCCCGTCAACGGCCTCCCGCTCGGCTGACCCACCCAGGCGGAACCGCGCCGACGGGGCGCCCCGGTGTGCGGGGCGCCCCGTCGGCGTGTCCGGGGGTGCGTGTCCGGGGGTGCTGCTCGGACGTGCCTGTCCGGACGCGGCGTGTCCGGCACCCCGCGGCGTACTGGCTGCACCTCGGGTGCTTCGGGCAGCTCTGTGTGCCTCGGGTACACCGTGCACTTCGGGTGCACCGTGCACTTTGGGTCACCATGCACTTCGGGTGCTTCGGGCGGGAGCGGTGCCGGGGTGGATCGTCCCCCACGGGGCCGTCCGCGCCCGGCGCCCGCCCGCGTCACCAGGCGGCCCGTTGCCTGTCCTCCGACGGCAGCAGGATCCACAGCGCGATGTACAGCAGGAACTGCGGGCCCGGCAGCAGGCAGGAGACGAGGAAGATCACTCGCATCGTGGTCGTCGAGGTGCCGAAGCGCCGGGCCAGCGCGGCGCACACTCCGCCGAGCATGCGGCCGTGGGTGGGTCGGGCGAGGCGGGACATCGTGGCTCCTTCGTGAGCGGTCCGAGGCTCCCGTCCGGGTGCCTCCGTACCGTCCACGCTACGGAGACGAAGGGGGCAAAGCGTCGCTCCACGGGGCGATCCCGACCCTGGGAATCGTCGGGGTCCGACCCTGAGCCGGCTCCTGGAGCGGCAGCGGGACGGCACGGTGACCGGTCCGGCGGCGCAGCCAGGACCGCCCGGCGGGCACCACCAGGACGTGCGCGAGGGCCGCGCCCGCCGTGTTGAGCAGCAGCGAGTCGACGTCCACGACCTGCCCGGGCACCGCCGTCTGCAGCATCTCGATGCCCAGCGACAGCAGGGCCGTCGCGGCCATGGTGCGCACCAGCGAGCCGAGCGGGGACACCCCCAGCCGGCCTCCGGCCATGGGCAGCAGCACCCCCAGAGGCGCGAGCAGCGCCAGCCCCTCGGCGACCCGGCGGGCCCCCTCGGTCCAGCCCACGGCGAAGTCGGCCCGCAGTCCGTCGAGCGGGCGCAGGTTGGCCGGCATGACCCAGGGCACGTCGAGCGGGCGCAGCGTGTACCAGGCGACGAACGCCAGATACGTGGCCAGGAGGAGTCCTCCCGTCACACGGACGCGGGTCGCGGCGGTGCCGCCGATGGAGCCTTGACGCTGCACGAACCCCTAGACGCGACCCCTGGGGCCGTCGGTTCCGTGGAGTGGTCCGTTACCCGACTGAGGCGTGCGCCACACCCGCCCGCCCCCGTCGGCCGACGGGGGCACCGCCGCTTCCGCCCGCCGATCGCGGGACGGGGCCGTTCGACGGGGGCGGAGCCGCCGACCGGCGGTCGGGGGAGACGGCTCGCGGAGTCGCGTCGGCGAGGCGGGTCCGCGCCGTCGGCCGAGGCGCCAGGAGGCCCGTTGACGAGCCGGGCCACCCACGGAGGGGCCGGGCCTTGGGCGGTCCGCCCCAGCGCCATCCGCCCCCAGGTCCGTCTGGCCCCGGTTGTCCGTCCCGTAACCGTCCGCCTCCGGGGCCCGCCCGGAATCGTCCGCCCCCGGCTGTCCGTCCCGTCCGTCCGGACGTGCCGGAGCCGTCGCCGTCAGCGGTCCCCGGCGGCCTCCGCCGACGGCGGTTCGTTGCTCCCCGGGCGGGCCCGGACCTCCTCGGTGCAGGCGTAGCGGCGCGGGCGTTCGTCGCCGGGGCCGCCGAGCACCACCGAGCCGTCGCCCTCCGCCGTGGCCGCGTCGGAGAAGGTGCACACGATCTGCGCGAGGGCGAAAGACGTGAGGTCCCCGGGCGGGGTGCTCAGCCGCAGGGTGTCCTCCGGGTCACCGGGACGCGGCCCGCTCACCGTGGTCCGCGCCGGGACGTGGGTGCTGTACCCGGCGCGCTTCTCCGCGGCCGTGGGCGGGGCGGCGAGCGCGTCCAGCACGCCCTGGGCCACCAGCGCGCGCCGGCCGTCGTCCGCCGCGCCGTCGGGGACCCGTACCGTCCGGTCGACGGCCGCCAGGGACGAGCCGCACAGCAGGAACAGCCGTACCGGGAGGCCCGCGCCGTCCCGGGCCGTCACCTCCGGCTCGGTCAGCGAGCAGCGCACCCGGGAGGGTGCGGGACCGAAGTCGGTCGGCACCTCGGTGGCCCGGATGCCGCAGCCCGTGACCAGGACACCGAGCGCCATGACGGCGAGCAGTCCCCTGACGCGGCCCGGCTTCGGCCGGCCCGCCCTCACCGGACCGGCCTGCTCCGGGGCCGCCCCCGCACGGCCTCCTGCCACCGGTCGCACAACCGTGCGGTCGGCGGCCGTGCGGCCCGTGTCCGTCCGGCCCGTGTCCGTGCGGCCCGTGTCCGTGCGGCCTGTCTCCGTCCGGCACACGTCCAGGCCGGCCGCGTCGATCCCGCGCGGGCCCCCGTGCCGTACCCGTCTGCCGCGCCCGTTCATCCGGCGTCCCCCTTGCCGCCCCCGCCCTTGCCGGCGGACCTCCGCGTGCCGTCCGGCACGTCCCCGTTCCCCTCGTCGGCCGTCCCGTCGGCCGTCCTGTCGGCCTTCTCGCCGGCCTCTTGGCCGGCACCGCGCCCGGTGCCCGTGCCCCGCCTGCCGTTCGTCCTGCCCGCGGCCCCCGCGCCGTCGGCGCTGTCGGCGTCCTCGGCGGCGTCCCGCTCCGTCAGCGCGGTGGCGTCCCGGGGCAGGCTCAGGGTGAACACCGCGCCGCCCTCGGGGTGGTTGAACGCGGTGATCTCGCCGCCGTGGATGTGGGCGTTCTCCAGGGCGATGGACAGCCCGAGTCCGCTGCCCTCGGAGCGCGGACGGGAGGCGCTGGCCTTGTAGAAGCGGTCGAACACGTGGGGCAGGACCTCCTCGGGGATGCCCGGCCCCTGGTCGCGCACCTCGATGACCACCGCCCCGCCGTCCTCGGCCCCGTCCTCCCGTTCCTCGCGGACCGACACCCGGACCGGGGAACCGCCGTGCTTGAGGGCGTTGCCGATGAGGTTGGCGAGGATGACGTCCAGCCGGCGCGGGTCGATCCGGGCGTGGATGCCGCGCTCGGCGTCCAGCTCCACCGCGTCCAGCCAGGCCCGGGCGTCGATGCAGGCGGTGATCTGGTCGGCGACGTCGACGTCGTCCAGGACCAGCCGGGCGGTGCCCGCGTCGAAGCGGGTGACCTCCATCAGGTTCTCGACCAGGTCGTTCAGCCGCCGGGTCTCGCTGACCACGAGCCGCACGGCGGGCTCGATCATCGGGTCGATGCCGCCGCCCTCGAACTCCAGCTCCTCCTCCAGGACCTCGGTCACGGCGGTGATCGCGGTCAGCGGGGTGCGCAGCTCGTGGCTCATGTCGGCCACGAACCGGCGGGACGCCTCGTCGCGCGCGGCCATCTCCGCCACCCGCTTCTCCAGCGCCTCCGCCGCCTTGTTGAACGTCCGGGAGAGGTCGGCCAGTTCGTCCGTGCCGGACACCCTGAGGCGGGTGTCCAGCCGGCCCTCGCCGAGCCGCCGCGCGGCCGTGCCGAGCCGCTGCACCGGCTTGAGGACCGTGGTCGCGGCGGCCTGCGCGAGCAGGGCGGAGCCGATGAGGGCCAGCCCCGTCGCGATGCCCAGGGACCAGGCCAGCGAGTTGAGGTCCTTGGCCTCCGGCTCCAGCGACTTGAGCATGTAACCGGTCGGGCCGCCGCCGATCATTCGGGCGCCCGCCACCAGATAGGGCGTGTCGTCCTCGACGATGCGCTGCCAGTACATGCGGTGCGGGTGCTTGTTGGTGGAGGTGATCTTCTGCTGTTCGGTCACGGCGGTGCGCAGCGACTCGGGCACGTCCTGCAACGAGAAGCCGTTGAGCCCGCCCGAACTGCCGTAGACCGTGCGGCCGTCGGGGTCCTGGGCGACCAGCAGCACCGTGAAGCGCTGACTGCTGTTCGCCATCTGTCCGGCCGTGTGCTGCAGTTCGTCCTGCGTCGGGTGCTCGGGCAGCGCGCCCGCCCGGTTCTGCATCGCCTGCTCGAAGTCGCGCAGCACCGCGTCCTGCGTACGGGTCAGCACCGCCTCACGGTTGAGCCAGTACGCGATGCCGGACGCCGACACGGCCGCGGTGAGCGCGACCAGCGCGAAGACGAGGACGAGCCGCAGCCGGAGGCTGGTCAGGCGCAGCCGCGCCCAGACTCCCTTGCGCGCCGCGGACCAGCGGCGGGGTCCCCCCTGGTGTTCCTGGGTCACTGAGGCGGGTCCAGCCGGTAGCCGACACCGCGCACGGTACGGATCAGGGTCGGGGACGACGGAACGTCCTCGACCTTGGCCCGCAGCCGCTGCACACACGCGTCCACCAGGCGAGAGTCGCCCAGGTAGTCGTGCTCCCACACCAGCCGCAGCAACTGCTGCCGGGACAGGGCCTGCCCCGGGCGCCGGCTCAGCTCCAGCAGCAGCCGCAGCTCCGTCGGCGTCAGCTGGAGGTCCTCGCCGTTCTTCGTGACCGTCATCGCCGACCGGTCGATGACCAGGCTGCCGAAGGTCGCCGAGTCGCTGGACTCCCGCTCGCCGCGCCGCAGCACCGCCCGGATCCGGGCGTCCAGCACCCGGCCCTGCACGGGCTTGACGACGTAGTCGTCGGCGCCGGACTCCAGCCCGACCACCACGTCGATGTCGTCGTTGCGCGCGGTGAGCAGGATGATCGGCAACTGGTCGGTGCGCCGGATGCGCCGGCACACCTCGAAGCCGTCGATGCCGGGCAGCATCACATCCAGCACGATCAGATCCGGTCGCTGCTCGCGGAGCAGTTTCAGACCGTCCTCACCGCTGGCAGCGGTCGCCACCCGGTGACCCTGGCGCGTCAGGGAGAGCTCCAGGGCCGTACGGATGGCGTCGTCGTCCTCGATCAGCAACAGGGAAGGCACGGGCTCATTCTGGCCCATGGAGGGCTTCCGGTTCGACCCGCGGAGTCCAGATGCCCGCCGGGCCCGCACGAAGGCGGTCCTCGGGGTGCCCCGCGTGAAGATCGTGTACGCGCGGGCGGCCGGTCCCTGTGACAGGTCTGTGACAGTCGGCGGACACGGCCATGAAGTGGGTTCGGCAAGCTTTTCGGCACAGGCAGGGATCAGCACCGAGAACACCGGAACTCCACGACGGGGGGCGCGAGATGAACACGCTGCAGGGCTCCAGCACCAGCGCAGTGGTCACGCGTCTGCACGACGTGCACCGGGGTGCCGAGAAGTCCGGTGCCGTGACCAGGCGGGGGTGCTCGCACGGCACCGGGCGTCACACCACGTTCATGACGGTGGTGGACGCGCCGACGGGGGAAACGCACGGGGGAAGCGCGTACGGGGAGGGCTCGGGGGAGCGTCGCTCGCCGTCGGAGGCGGAGTTCACCGCCTACGTCCAGGAGCGCCGCGCCTCCCTGTACGCCACCGCCTACCACCTGACCGGTGACCGTTTCGAGGCCGAGGACCTGCTGCAGAGCGCGCTGTTCTCGACCTACCGGGCGTGGGACCGGATCAGCGACAAGGCGGCGGTCGGCGGATACCTCCGCCGCACCATGACGAACCTGCACATCAGCGCCTGGCGGCGCCGCAAGCTCAACGAGTACCCGACCGAGGAACTGCCGGAGACGGCCGGCGACACGGACGCGATGCGCGGCACCGAGCTGCGCGCGGTCCTGTGGCAGGCGCTGGCCCGGCTGCCCGAGCTCCAGCGCACCATGCTGGTCCTGCGCTACTACGAGGGCCGCACGGACCCGGAGATCGCGGACATCCTCGGCATCAGCGTCGGCACGGTGAAGTCCAGCATCTGGCGGTCGCTCCGCCGGCTGCGCGAGGACGAGGTCCTCAGCTTCGGCCGTGACGAGCAGAGCGCCTTCGGCGAGCTGGTCGCCTGAAGGTCCTCGGGGGGAGACCGGAGGGGGAAGCGGAACCGGCGGACCGGGGGGTCCGGGAGTTCCGGGAGACCGGTCACCGGGGGGAACCGCGGGGACGCCGGGGGGCGTCACCGCACACGGGGGGAACCTCAAGGGGGTCACGGGGGACCCTGGGGGGGATCCGGGGGGATCCCGAGAGGGGGGAAGCGCGGGGGAGGAACACGGGGGAGCACCACGGAGCGGGACTGGAGGGCCGGGGGGTCCGTCCAGTCCCGCTTCCGTGCGTGCGGGGGTGTTGCAGTGGTCGGGGCTCCCGTGTTCTCGGGCCGGGCCCGCGGACCGCTGGTGCGACCCGCAGCGACGGTCCAGTCCACGATCACCCGCGAGTGCCCGGACCCGTGCCCACCGCCGCGCGGCGGCCCGGCCCGGGGCGGGCCGCACGCAGACGCTTCCGTACCTGTCGGGAGATCCACGTGAACCACGCTTCCGTCGGCGGTGCGCTGATCGCCCTCGGTGCCGTCGCCGTCCTGGCCGGCGTCCTGATGTACGTGCTCCCCGGGCCCGGGCTCCCGGTGCTCGTGGCGGGGGCGGTGCTCACCGCTGCCGGATCGGCCGCTCGGCAGCGGCAGCGGCAGTGGCAGCGGACGGAACGGGCCGCCGCCGCCCGGGCCCTGAGCCCGCGCGGCACCGCTGCGCGGAGGCGGCCCGGCGGCACCGCTCCGCGGGCGGCTCGGCCCGGTTACGCCGTCGGTGCGCCCGTACCCGCCGGGGAGAGTCCCGTGGACGCCGCCGTGTGCAGTCGGCCCAGGGCCTCGTCCCGGTCGCAGGCGTGGGCACCCAGGGCGGTCTGGCGGGCGATGATCGACCGCTCCAGCCGCATCAGGCGCCAGCCGCGGCGCAGCAGGAACGGCACGGACTTGCGGCCCTCCCGCAGGTCCCGGAGGAACCGGCGGCGGAACGTCGTCACCGCGCCCCGGCTCAGGCACAGCGCGTCGGCCAGCAGGCCCGCCTCGCGGCAGCGGCCGACGATCTCCGCGGCGAAGACGCCCTCGGCGATGAACAGCGGGGCGCCGCCGATGTCGACGGTGCCCTCGCCGGTGCGGGCGCTCAGCGAGATGTCGTACACGGGGATGCCGGTGCGGCCGGTGCGGCACAGTCGTTCGATCGCGGCGACGGCGGTGTCCGCGTCCCAGGAGTCCGGGTGGTCCCAGTCGATGTCGGAACTGCCCGTGACCAGCGGGAGCGTCGGGTCGTTCCCCTCCTTGTAGAAGTCGTCGAGGCGCAGCACCGGGAGGCCGGAGCGGGCCGCGAGGAGGGACTTGCCGGAGCCTGAGGGGCCGCAGAGCAGCACGACACGCGCGGAGAGGGGCGACTGTGAACTCACGGAAGACCATTCTGCGCCAGCGGCCCGCCCCCGGGCGACCTCCCGGGTCGGCTTTGATGTGCGCGTCACACCCTCAACCACGGTGCGCGTCGACTCCGTTACGCAATGCGAACAAGCGAAGGCAAGAGGTGGCAGCAGCGATGGCCCGACACGTCTCCCCGAAGAAGCCGACCGTCCGACGCGCCCTGGCGGTCCTCTCCGTGGCCGGCGCGGCCCTCGGGGCAGGGGCCGGCGCGGCGGCGGCGGACTCCGGGCCGCTGTTGGGCGTGGCCGAGAGCCGCCCCACCTCGCTCGGGGAGGTCGACCCGCAGGCCGGGCTCCAGGCCCTCACCGGCACCGTCGGATACGTCACCGGCCCGGTCGCCGGGCTGAAGCCCAACCCGCTGGCCGGCACGGGTGTGGACCCGCTCGACAACGGAGTCGGCACCCAGCTCGCCGACTTCCAGCCGCTGACCTCCCAGGCGCTCACCGGCCCGGTGGCGCAGGCCCCGTCGGTGGACAGCATCCCCGTCGTCGGCCAGGTGACCGGGCTGCTCGGCGGCTGACCCGGCCGGCGGGTCCGGCGTCGACTCCGGCGGCCCGGGGGCCGACCCCGGCATACCCGGCGGCACGGGGGCCGGCCCCGGCGGGTCCGGCGCCGCCCCGCCCCACGCGAAGAGCAGCGGCGCCCGGCAGGCGAAGAGCCGCGCCCCTCCCGGACGGAGGAGGAGCGCGGCTCTCCGGCTGTGGGGGGTGGTCAGTACGCCGAGCCGGAGGCGCCCAGCGAACCCGTCGGGTGCCAGACGGTCTTGGTCTCCAGGAAGGCCGTCATGCGGTCCGTGCCGGGCGTCGCCGCCCAGTCGTCCACAGGCTGTGGACGCAGGACACGCTTCAGGTTGTCCGCCGCCGCGATCTCCAGCTCCTTCGCCAGCACCTCGTCGGCGCCCGCGAGGTCGATCGCGTTGACGTCCTGGTGCGCGGCCAGCGGCGCGGCGATCTCCGCCGTGCGGCCGGACAGCACGTTGACGACACCGCCGGGCAGGTCGGAGGTGGCCAGCACCTCGCCCAGCGACAGGGCGGGCAGCGGGGCCCGCTCGGAGGCCACCACGACCGCCGTGTTGCCGGTGGCGATCACCGGGGCGACGACCGAGACCAGGCCCAGGAAGGACGACTCCTGCGGGGCCAGGACGGCGACGACGCCCGTCGGCTCGGGGGACGACAGGTTGAAGTACGGGCCCGCGACCGGGTTGCCGCCGCCGACCACCTGGGCGATCTTGTCGGTCCAGCCCGCGTACCAGACCCAGCGGTCGATCGCCGCGTCCACCCGGTCGGCGGCCTTGGACTTCGACAGGCCCTCGGACGCGGCGACCTCGCGGACGTACTGCTCGCGGCGGCCCTCCAGCATCTCGGCGATCCGGTACAGGATCTGGCCCCGGTTGTAGGCGGTCGCGCCGGACCAGCCGCCGAACGCCTTGCGGGCGGCGGACACCGCGTCCCGGGCGTCCTTGCGGGAGGACTGCGGGGCGTTCGCCAGCCACGTGCCCTTGGAGTCGGTCACCTCGTACACCCGGCCGCTCTCCGAACGCGGGAACTTCCCGCCGACGTACAGCTTGTAGGTCTTGAAGACACTGAGTCGCGGGTCAGACATCGAGGTACGCCTCCAGGCCGTGCCGGCCGCCCTCGCGGCCGTAGCCCGACTCCTTGTACCCGCCGAACGGCGAGGTCGGGTCGAACTTGTTGAACGTGTTGGACCAGACGACACCCGCGCGGAGCTTGTTCGCCACGGCGAGGATCCGCGAACCCTTCTCCGTCCAGATGCCCGCCGACAGGCCGTACGGCGTGTTGTTCGCCTTGGCGACCGCCTCGTCCGGGGTGCGGAAGGTGAGCACCGACAGCACCGGGCCGAAGATCTCGTCGCGGGCGACGGTGTGCGCCTGGGTGACGCCGGTGAACAGCGTCGGGGCGAACCAGTAGCCGCTCTCCGGCAGTTCGCATGGCGCGGACCAGCGCTCGGCGCCCTCCGCCTCGCCGCGTTCGACCAGCGAGGTGATGCGGCTGAGCTGCTCCTCGGAGTTGATCGCGCCGATGTCGGTGTTCTTGTCCAGCGGGTCGCCGAGGCGCAGCGTCGACAGGCGCCGCTTGAGGGCGTCGAGCACCTCCTCCTCGACCGACTCCTGCACCAGCAGGCGGGAGCCCGCGCAGCAGACCTGACCCTGGTTGAAGAAGATGCCGTTGACGATGCCCTCGACGGCCTGGTCGACGGGGGCGTCGTCGAAGACGATGTTGGCGCCCTTGCCGCCCAGTTCCAGGGTGACCTTCTTGCGGGTGCCCGCGACGGTGCGCGCGATCTGCTTGCCGACGGCGGTGGAGCCGGTGAAGGCCACCTTGTTCACGTCGGGGTGCGCGACCAGCGCGGCTCCGGCGCGGCCGTCACCGGTGACGATGTTGACGACACCCCGGGGCAGACCCGCCTGGCGGCAGATGTCCGCGAAGAACAGGGCGGACAGCGGGGTCGTCTCGGCCGGCTTGAGGACGACCGTGTTGCCGGTGGCCAGCGCCGGGGCGATCTTCCAGGCCAGCATCAGCAGCGGGAAGTTCCACGGGATGACCTGGCCGGCCACGCCCAGCGGGCGCGGGTTCGCGCCGAAACCGGCGTGGTCCAGCTTGTCGGCCCAGCCGGCGTAGTAGAAGAAGTGCGCGGCGACCAGGGGCAGGTCGGCGTCGCGGGTCTCCTTGATCGGCTTGCCGTTGTCCAGGGTCTCCAGGACGGCCAGCTCGCGGCTGCGCTCCTGGATGATCCGGGCGATGCGGAAGAGGTACTTCGCGCGCTCGGCGCCGGGCAGCGCGGACCACTTCTCGAACGCCTTGCGGGCGGCGCCGACCGCGCGGTCGATGTCGGCCTCCCCGGCCTCGGCGACCTCGGAGAGGACCTCCTCGGTGGCGGGGGAGACCGTCTTGAAGACCTTGCCGTCCGCGGCCTCGGCGAACTCGCCGTCGATGAACAGGCCGTAGGAGGGGGCGATGTCGACGACCGAGCGGGACTCGGGCGCCGGGGCGTACTCGAATGCGGATGCCATGGTGATCAGTCCACCGTCACGTAGTCGGGGCCGGAGTAACGGCCGGTGGCCAGCTTCTGCCGCTGCATCAGCAGGTCGTTGAGCAGCGAGGAGGCGCCGAAGCGGAACCAGTGGTTGTCCAGCCAGTCCTCGCCCGCCGTCTCGTTGACCAGGACGAGGAACTTGATGGCGTCCTTGCTGGTGCGGATGCCACCGGCCGGCTTCACGCCGACCTGCACACCGGTCTGCGCGCGGAAGTCGCGCACCGCCTGGAGCATCAGCAGGGTGTTGGCAGGGGTGGCGTTCACCGCCACCTTGCCGGTCGAGGTCTTGATGAAGTCGGCCCCGGCCAGCATGCCGAGCCAGCTCGCCCGGCGGATGTTGTCGTACGTGGACAGCTCGCCGGTCTCGAAGATGACCTTCAGCCGGGCGCTCGCCCCGCAGGCCTCCTTCACGGCGGTGATCTCGTCGTACACCTTCAGGTAGTTGCCCGCGAGGAACGCCCCGCGGTCGATGACCATGTCGATCTCGTCCGCGCCGGCGGCGACGGCCTCGCGCACGTCGGCCAGCTTGACGGCGATCGGGGCACGGCCCGCCGGGAACGCGGTGGCGACGGAGGCCACCTTGACGCCGGAACCGGCCACGGCCTGCTTGGCCACGGCCACCATGTCGGGGTAGACGCAGACCGCGGCCGTGGTGGGCGTGGAGCGGTCGGTCGGGTCGGGGAGGACCGCCTTGGCGCCGAGCGCCCGGACCTTGCCCGGGGTGTCCGCGCCTTCCAGCGTCGTCAGGTCGACCATCGAGATGGCGAGGTCGATGGCGTACGCCTTCGCGGTCGTCTTGATCGAACGGGTGCCGAGGGAGGCGGCGCGCGCCTCCAGGCCGACCGCGTCGACGCCGGGCAGCCCGTGGAGGAAGCGGCGCAGCGTGCTGTCGGACGCGGTGACGTCAGCAAGTGCGTGGGGTGCAGTGGTGGGCATGGTCACCAGCCGAGCATATCTACGCGCGTAGCGGCTGTACAGCCCCCGGCGTCATCCCGACGGGGCGGGGGTGGGGGTGGAGGCGAAGGTTCCGGTGGTCCGGTGCTCGGCGCCCGGCGCCCGGGTGCGGAACGGGTGCGGAAGGAAATCCTCCGGTTCGCGTGTCACCGGCGTCCCCCTCGCCACTCTGCCGCCACTCTGCCCCCACCCGTACCCGCCGTGTCGTCCGTACCGGACCGCGACGCGGGCCCGCGCGGCACCGTCGTGCAGAATCGCGGTATGACGACACCCGACCCCCAGTCGCCTGTCCCGGAGCCCGCACAGCCCCCGGTGTCCGCCGCACCCGACGAGCGGGACCAGGTGCACCGGTCCCACGCGGGAATCGCCGGCGGCATCCTGCTCCTCGGCGTCTGTGCGTGGTTCGGCATCGACGCCTCGATCCGCGGCGAGGGCCGCACGCCGTGGCTCGCGCTCGCCTCGCTGTTCCTGGCGGTGCCCCTGATCGTGGCCTTCACGCTGCGCCCCGCGGTGTACGTCAACGACGACCGGCTGCGGGTCCGCAACCCCTTCCGGCTGATCGTGCTGCCCTGGGGGCGCGTGGCCTCGCTGCGCTCCGGCTACTCCAACGAGGTCTTCTCCGACGCGGGCACCACCTACCAGCTGTGGGCCCTGCCGGTGTCCCTGCGGGCCCGCAAGCGGGCCGCCCGCCGCGAGATGCGGGCCACGGGGGAGCGGGGTGTGGGCGTGGACGTCCGCACCGCCGGCCACGGCCCCGGAGCGCGCGACGCCTTCCGCCGGGGCGGGCGGCCCTCCGCCACCACCGACGACGGGCCGGTCCGGGGGCGGACCGACAGCGTCATGGACGACCTGCGCGAGCTGCACGAACGCCGTCAGGGCGCGGACACCGCCCAGGGCGCCCCGGTCGTGCGCTGGGCGTACGAGATCCTCGCCCCGGCGGCGGCCGGTGCCGTCCTGCTGGCGGTCCTGCTGGCGACGGGCTGAGCCCGGACGACCGCACCCGTGGCGCCGCCGCGGGCCGCCGAACCGACCGGAGTGAAACCGGCGGGCGGAACGGGCGGGCGTGAACCGGGGGGGCGCGAACCGGCGTGCGCGTGGTGCGTACGGCTGTCCGGCGTGCGGTGCGCGGTTCGTGGTGTGGCCGGGGCGTACCGCGGGCCCGGCGCGCCGTGCGTACGTAGGGGGCGGTACGGCTGGCCTGGCCGCCCGCCGATGGGGGATTGCGCACGGGGGCTGCGGCTTGTGCGTGGAGGGACGGCCGACGGGTGACGCGCTCCGGACGGGGCGCGCGGGCGCGCACGGCGCAGACGGCGCGCACCGGCTGACGGGGGCGCACGAGCCGAGGGGTGTCGTGGGCGGCAGGATGCCGGACGACGCCGATGGCGCCCGGTCGGCGGGCCGGGGAGTCGGGGGCGGGGAGACGGGAAAACAACCTCCGGGTGACCGTTCCCGTGGGCAGGGAACCCGGGAGCCCGGGAGGTCGTGCGAGCCCACGAGCGCGGGCCCGGAACGCCCGTGAGAGGCGTCCCGGGCCCATGGGGTGACCGGCGGGGCTGTCCGCGTTGGTGGGCCGGTGGCGTCAGATTCAGATGCCGGCGGCGCGGGACAGGTCCCGCTTGAGCGTGTCCAGCAGCTCCGTCGCGCGGGCCCGGGCCGCCGGGAGGCCGTCGCGGCCGGAGACCGGGATGACGACCTCCAGGTAGCACTTCAGCTTGGGCTCCGTGCCGCTGGGCCGGACGATCACCCGGGCGCCGTCCAGGGTGTACCGCAGACCGTCCGTGGGCGGCAGCCCGGCCGAGCCCCGGGTCAGGTCCTCGGCGTCGACGACGCGCAGCCCTGCCAGCTCGGCCGGGGGCTGCTCGCGCAGGCGGCCCATCGCGTCCGCGATCAGCGTCAGGTCCTGCACGCGGACCGACAGCTGGTCGGTGGCGTGCAGGCCGTGCTCCACCGCCAGGTCGTCCAGCAGGTCCGGCAGCGTGCGCCCCTCCGCCTTGAGCACCGAGGCCAGCTCGGTGAGCAGCAGCGCCGCCGTGATGCCGTCCTTGTCGCGGACGCCGTCCGGGTCGACGCAGTAGCCGAGCGCCTCCTCGTAGCCGTAGCGCAGGCCGTCGACCCGGGCGATCCACTTGAAGCCGGTCAGCGTCTCCTTGTACGGCAGCCCGGCCGCCTCGGCGATCCGGCCGAGCAGCGAGGACGACACGATCGACTCGGCGAACGTGCCGGTCGCTCCCCGCCGGACCAGGTGGGCGGCCAGCAGGGCGCCCACCTCGTCGCCGCGCAGCATGCGCCAGTCGCCGCCGTCTCGCACGGCGGCGGCGCAGCGGTCGGCGTCCGGGTCGTTGGCGATGACGAGGTCCGGCTCGGTCGCGCGGGCCCGTGCGAACGCCAGGTCCATCGCGCCGGGCTCCTCCGGGTTGGGGAACGCGACGGTCGGGAAGTCGGGGTCCGGCTCGGCCTGCTCGGCGACCAGCACCGGCTCCGGGAAGCCGGCCCGGGCGAAGGCGGCGAGCAGCACGTCCTTGCCGACGCCGTGCATCGCCGTGTAGACGGTGCGGGCGGTGCGCGGGGAGTCCGGCGCGAGGACGGCGTCGGTGCGGGCGAGGTAGGCGTCCAGCACGCCGTCGTCCAGGGTCTCCCAGCCGTCGGCCGGGCGGGGGACGTCGGCCAGGGACGCGACCGCCTCGATCTCCGCGGCGATCTCCGCGTCGGCCGGGGGCACGATCTGGGAACCGTCGCCGAGGTACACCTTGTAGCCGTTGTCGCGGGGCGGGTTGTGGCTGGCGGTGACCTCGACCCCGGCGACCGCGCCGAGGTGCCGGATCGCGAAGGCCAGGACCGGCGTGGGCAGCGGCCGGGGCAGCACGGCGGCGCGCAGGCCGGCGCCGGTCATGACGGCGGCGGTGTCGTGCGCGAACTCGGCCGACTTGTAACGGGCGTCGTAGCCGATGACCACCAGGCCGTCGCCGTGGCCCTGCCCGCGCAGGTAGGCGGCCAGGCCGGCGGCCGCGCGGATGACGACCGCGCGGTTCATGCGCATCGGACCGGCGCCGAGCTCACCACGGAGGCCAGCGGTGCCGAACTGCAGGGTGCCGCCGAAGCGGTCGGCCAGCTCGGCGTGGTCACCGGCGTCGATGAGCCGGGCGAGTTCGTCGCGGGTCTCCGGGTCGGGGTCCTCGGCGAGCCAGGCCCGGGCGCGGGCGATGAGGGCGTCGTGCACGGTCGGTCAGCCTCTCCTCGTACGGGGGGTGTGCGGAACGTGGGGTGCGGTGTGGGGTGGGGTGTGCGGTGCGGGTACCCGGCTCGGGAGCGGCGTGCGCCCGGCGCGCGGGCCGGAGGGTGCGCGGTCGGGGCGGGGATCGGCGGGGCCGGTGGGTGTGGCCCGTGGACGGGGACCCGGCCGCCTCACGGCGCGGGGCCGGTGCGGTGGCTCCGGTCTGCGGAGTTCGGGTACGGCCACCTGTTGACCCGGCCACCGTCGGCCTGCCCACCCGTCGACCCGCCCACCCCGTAGACCCGCCCACCTGGCCGCCCGTCCGGGACGACCGGAGGTGCGGGGAGCAGCCGGGGACGGCCGGGTACGGCCAGGGGCACGCTCGCACCGGCGCCGGTGGGCGCGACGGCGGGCGTGCGACCGGTGCGGGCGGGGCGGCACAGGGCCGCCCGACGGGGCTCCGGCCGTCACCGCCGGCCGCCGGTCCACGCTCCCGGGGTCCGAGCACCCGAGGTCCGATGCCCCATGGGCCGGGCTCGGCACCCGGTACGGGAGGTCCGCGCCCCGGATCCCGTGCCGCCCGGCGGGCGGCACCTCGCGTCCGACACCGCGTGGGCCGTTTACAGGCGGCCCAGGACCTGGGTCAGCAGGGCCCCCATACGGGTGGCGGAGTCGCGCCCGGCCTGGAGGACCTCCTCGTGGTTGAGGGGTTCGCCGGTCATGCCCGCGGCCAGGTTGGTGACCAGCGAGATGCCCAGGATCTCGGCGCCGGCCTCACGGGCGGCGATGGCCTCCAGCACCGTCGACATGCCCACCAGGTCCGCACCGATGACCCGGGCCATGCGGATCTCGGCCGGGGTCTCGTAGTGCGGGCCGGGGAACTGGGCGTAGACGCCCTCCTCCAGCGTGGGGTCGATCTCCTTGCACAGGGCGCGCAGGCGCGGCGAGTAGAGATCGGTGAGGTCGACGAAGTTGGCGCCGACGATGGGGGAGGTGGCGGTGAGGTTGATGTGGTCGCTGATCAGGACCGGCTGACCGGGGCGCATGCCCTCGCGCAGGCCGCCGCAGCCGTTGGTCAGGACGACCGTCTTGGCGCCGGCCGCCACGGCGGTGCGCACGCCGTGCGCCACGGGGGCGACGCCGCGGCCCTCGTAGTAGTGGGTGCGGCCCAGGAAGACCAGGGCGCGCTTGCTGCCCACGCGGTACGAGCGGATCTTGCCTCCGTGCCCCTCCACCGCCGGGGGCGGGAAGCCGGGCAGCTCGGTGACCTGGAACTCCGCGTCGGGCTCGCCGAGGGCGTCGACGGCCGGAGCCCAGCCGGAGCCCATCACGAGGGCGACGTCGTGGGTCTCGGCGCCCGTCAGTTCGCGCAGGCGCGCGGCGGCGGCGTCGGCTGCGGCGTACGGGTCGCCCTGGATGTCGTCCGGAAGAAGAGAAGCGTTCACCCGCACGAGAGTAGCCGGTCTTCGCCTACGCGCGTAGATGTGAAAGCTCACGGGGTGGCGATCGTTGTCTTGTCGTTTCCGACAGGAAGGGGCCCGCCGGAGGCCGGGACCAGGTGAGGGACACGGCGGGGACACGGCGGGGACCCGGTGGGGGAGCCGTGAGGGATGGCCGGGAACCGGCGGGGAGCGGGAGGGGGAGCCGGTCGCTCGGGCCGGTCGCCCGAATGGCGAACCCCGGTCACCGCGGGGTGGACGGGGGCGAGGGGTCCGGCCGGGGTGGCGGTGCGATGCCCCGCACAGCGGAACGGTGCGTCGGCCCGGCGCGGACCCGGCCGCACCGGGGTACCTCGGCCGCCCGAGGCCCGGGGCGCGCGCCCGACCGACCGGGGCGCTCCGACGCCCGGGCGCCGGCGCGCACGCCCGGCGCGTCCGGGACCGCCGTCCAACAGGGCCGCTTGCGCAGTCGTCTAACAGGGCCGCTTGCGCAGCTGCATCACGTAGTCGTGCGGGGCGCCCGCGGACTCCGCCGCGTCGGCGATCTCGCCCAGGTAGCGGGCCGAGGGCAGGCCGCCCTCGTAGGCGTTCAGGACGTACGTCCAGGCGTTCTCCTCGCCGTCCAGGGTGTGGACGCGCACCCGGGTGCGGCGGTAGATGCCCATCCCGGAGCCCTCCCAGCGGTCCAGGGACTCCTCGTCCATCGGCGCGATGTCGTACAGCGCCACGAAGACCTGGGCCAGCGGGTCCTCGACCAGGGTCGCCAGCGCGCCGTCCCAGCCGATCTGCTCGCCCCCGAACGTCAGCCGCCACCCGTTGAGCCACCCGGTGGCGCGCAGCGGCGAGTGCGGGGCGCGGCGGGACATCAGCCGCGCGTCGAGGTTGCCGGCGTACGCGGCGTAGAGCGACATGGAAAGAGCGTACGGCAGCGGTCCCACGGGCCCCTGGCGCAACGGGGAGCCGCACGGGGAGCCCCCGGGGGCGGCACCCGGGACCGCACCCGGGCCCCCGGGCGGTCGCACGGTGAGGTGTGCGGGACAATGGAGTACGTGACTCGGATCGTGATCATCGGTGGCGGACCCGGCGGATACGAAGCGGCGCTGGTCGCCGCGCAGCTCGGCGCGGAGGTGACCGTCGTCGATGCCGACGGCCTGGGCGGTGCGTCGGTGCTGACCGACTGCGTGCCGTCCAAGACCCTCATCGCCACGGCGGAGGTGATGACGACCTTCGACTCCTCCTACGAGGAACTGGGCATCATCGTCGCCGACGACACCCCCCACATCGAGCAGGCCGCCCGGGTGGTCGGCGTGGACCTGGGCAAGGTCAACCGCCGGGTGAAGCGGCTGGCGCTCGCCCAGTCGCACGACATCGCCGCGTCCGTGACCCGGGCCGGTGCCCGCGTGCTGCGCGGGCGGGGCCGGCTGGAGGGCATGCAGGCCCTCGACGGCTCCCGCAAGGTCGTGGTGCGCGCCGCCGACGGCACCGAGGAGACGCTCACCGCGGACGCGGTCCTGATCGCAACCGGCGGCCACCCCCGGGAACTCCCCGACGCCCGCCCCGACGGCGAGCGGATCCTGAACTGGACCCAGGTCTACGACCTGACCGAGCTGCCCGAGGAACTGATCGTGGTCGGCTCCGGTGTGACCGGTGCCGAGTTCGCCGGCGCCTACCAGGCGCTCGGCTCCCGGGTGACCCTGGTGTCCTCGCGCGACCGCGTGCTGCCCGGTGAGGACCCGGACGCGGCGGCCGTGCTGGAGGACGTGTTCCGGCGCCGCGGGATGAACGTGATGGCGCGCTCGCGCGCGGCCTCCGCCAAGCGGGTCGGCGACCGGGTGGAGGTCACCCTCGCCGACGGGCGGGTCATCACCGGCTCGCACTGCCTGATGGCCGTCGGCGCCGTCCCGAACTCCGCGGGCATGGGCCTGGAGGAGGCCGGGGTCCGGCTGCGGGACTCGGGCCACATCTGGACCGACAAGGTGTCCCGGACCACCGCTCCGGGCGTGTACGCGGCCGGCGACGTCACCGGCGTGTTCGCGCTGGCGTCGGTGGCGGCGATGCAGGGGCGCATCGCGATGTACCACTTCCTGGGCGACGCGGTCGCCCCGCTGAACCTGAAGGCGGTCTCCTCGAACGTCTTCACCGACCCCGAGATCGCCACCGTCGGCTACACCCAGGCCGACGTCGACGGCGGGAAGATCGACGCGCGGGTGGTGAAGCTGCCGCTGCTGCGCAACCCGCGCGCCAAGATGCAGGGCATCCGCGACGGCTTCGTCAAGATCTTCTGCCGCCCGGGCACCGGGATCGTGGTCGGCGGTGTGGTGGTGGCGCCCCGCGCGTCCGAGCTGATCCACCCCATCTCGCTGGCGGTGGACAACAACCTGACGGTGGAACAGATCGCGAACGCCTTCACCGTCTACCCCTCGTTGTCCGGGTCGATCGCCGAGGTCGCCCGGCAGCTGCACACCCGCAAGGCGGACGGCGCGGGCTGATCCTCCGCCGGGACGGCCGAGCTGACTCCCCGCCCTCGGCGGGGAGTTGACGGTCCGGTGGTGACCATGCGGGCGGCCTAGGCCTTATACCACTTGCCCGGGTGGTGTGCGAACAACTTCTGCTATTCAGCGCAAACTGCTGAAAGCAGACGGTCGTCGGCGTTACTGTCAGTTTCGTGTTCGCTGCAGAACGTCGCCAATTGATCCTCGAAATGGTGCGAGCGAACGGGGCCGTGTCGCTCCGTGAACTCGCCCGCGTCGTCCAGACCTCCGAAGTGACCGTACGGCGGGACGTGCGCGCGCTGGAGGCAGAAGGACTCCTCGACCGCCGGCACGGCGGTGCGGTACTGCCGGGCGGTTTCACGCGAGAGTCCGGTTTCCCGCAGAAGTCCCATCTCGCGACCGCCGAGAAGACCGCGATCGCCGACCTCGCCGCGAACTTCGTGGAAGAGGGCGAGGCCGTCGTGGTCGGTGCGGGCACCACCACACAGGAGCTGGCCCGTCGGCTCGCCCGGGTGCCGGGCCTGACCGTGGTCACCAACTCCCTGCTGGTGGCCCAGGCGCTGGCCCACGCCAACCGGGTCGAGGTCGTGATGACCGGCGGCACGCTCCGCGGCTCCAACTACGCCCTGGTGGGCAGCGGTGCCGAGCAGTCCCTCCAGGGGCTGCGGGTGTCCCGGGCCTTCCTCTCGGGGAGCGGTCTGACCGCCGAGCGCGGGCTGTCCACGTCCAACATGCTCTCGGCCTCCGTCGACCGGGCGCTGGTGCAGGCCGCGGCCGAGGTGGTGGTCCTCGCCGACCACACCAAGCTGGGCACCGACACCATGTTCCAGACCGTGCCGACGGACCTCATCACCCGCCTCGTCACCGACGAACCGCCCGCCCACGACGACCGTGCGGGCACCGAGCTCCAGGCACTCGCCGACCAGGGCGTGCAGATCGCCGTCGCCGGGGCTCCCGGGGGCTCGTCGGCCCAGGGGGGTGACGGCGTCCCGACGCGCCGGCAGCGCCGGGACGTACCCCTTCCCGGGCCGCGCCGTCAGGGCCCCGGCCTCCGCTCGACGGTCCCCATGGGCGCCGACCAGCCGGAACGCGCCCGGGTTGCGGACCTCCGCCGACGGTGACCGGAGCGGTGGCGGTGACCGGGACGCGGGCGCGGTGAGGGTCCCGGACGGGTGCGGGCAGGGGCCGTGCCGGGCGGGCGCGGTGCCCTGACGCGGTGACGCCCCGGGTGCGGGCGAGGCCGGTGTCGCGGAGGGCGCACAGTGCCCGGACCGACGGCGCCGCCCGACGGGGACAGCGCGCCCGCCGGAGGCACCTGAGGCAGGACCGAGTGACCGCGTCGCGCAGACGGTCGGCATGGCGCCCGGCACGGGTACCGTCACCCGCCCCCATGCCGCCCCGCGCGTGAACGGCAACGTCCCCGCACCAGCCGCACCACCGCACGGTCCCGCACCACGCCGCGCGGTCCTCCAGCGGGGCGGTGTCGCCCCCGGTGTGCCGGAACGCTCCGGCACCGCCCATGAACACGCCCGCGCCCGGCAGTTCCTGACGCTCTGCCGGGCGCGGGCGGACGAGTGCGGGAGAGACCGGCCCCGGTACGGCTCCGGTACGGCTCCGGTCTCGGACGCTCAGTCCTCGATCTCCTCGATTCGCTCGCTCTCCTCGATCTTCCCGATCTTCCCGATCTCCGAGACCTCTGAGATCGAGCAGATCGAGGAGAGCGCTGACCGTGATCTCCGCTGGACCACAGTCGGCGATCTCGCGATCAGTCCTTGATCTCGCAGATGGTCGCGCCGGACGTCACCGACGCGCCGATCTCCGCGCTCAGGCCCTTGATGGTGCCGGACCGGTGGGCGTTGAGGGGCTGCTCCATCTTCATGGCCTCCAGGACGACGACCAGGTCGCCCTCCTTGACCTCCTGGCCCTCCTCCACGGCGACCTTCACGATCGTGCCCTGCATCGGCGAGGCGAGGGTGTCACCGGAGGCGACGGGACCGGACTTCTTGGCCGCGCGGCGCTTCGGCTTGGCGCCCGCCGCCAGCCCCGTACGGGCCAGGGACATGCCGAGCGAGGCCGGGAGGGAGACCTCCAGGCGCTTGCCGCCGACCTCGACGACGACCGTCTCCCGGCCCGAGTCCTCGTCCGCCTCGGCGTCCACGGCGGCGGCGAAGGGCTTGATGTCGTTGACGAACTCGGTCTCGATCCAGCGGGTGTGGACCGTGAACGGCTCGCTGGAGCCGGTCAGCTCGGGGGCGAACGCCGGGTCCTTGACCACCGCGCGGTGGAACGGGATGGCGGTGGCCATGCCCTCGACCCGGAACTCCTCCAGGGCACGGGAGGCACGTCGCAGCGCCTCCTCACGGGTGCGGCCGGTGACGATGAGCTTCGCCAGCAGGGAGTCCCAGGCCGGGCCGATGACCGAGCCGGACTCCACGCCCGCGTCCAGGCGGACGCCCGGACCCGACGGCGGGGCGAACGCGGTCACGGTGCCGGGGGCGGGGAGGAAGCCCCGGCCCGGGTCCTCACCGTTGATGCGGAACTCGAAGGAGTGACCCCGCAGCGGCGGGTCGTCGTAACCGAGCTCCTCGCCGTCGGCGATGCGGAACATCTCGCGCACCAGGTCGATGCCGGCGACCTCCTCGGTGACCGGGTGCTCCACCTGGAGGCGGGTGTTGACCTCCAGGAAGGAGATCGTGCCGTCGGAGCCGACCAGGAACTCCACCGTGCCGGCGCCGACGTAGCCGGCCTCCTTCAGGATGGCCTTGGACGCCGCGTACAGCTCGGCGACCTGCTCGTCGGACAGGAAGGGCGCCGGGGCCTCCTCGACCAGCTTCTGGTGGCGGCGCTGCAGGGAGCAGTCACGGGTGGAGACGACGACCACGTTGCCGTGGCGGTCCGCCAGGCACTGGGTCTCCACGTGCCGGGGCTTGTCCAGGTAGCGCTCGACGAAGCACTCGCCGCGGCCGAAGGCGGCCACCGCCTCGCGCACCGCCGAGTCGTACAGCTCCGGGACCTCCTCCAGCGTGCGGGCGACCTTCAGGCCGCGGCCGCCACCGCCGAACGCGGCCTTGATGGCGATCGGGAGGCCGTGCTCCTCGGCGAAGGCGACCACCTCGTCGGCGCCCGAGACCGGGTCCGGCGTTCCGGCCACCAGCGGGGCGCCGGCGCGCTGGGCGATGTGCCGGGCGGCGACCTTGTCACCGAGGTCGCGGATCGCCTGCGGGGGCGGGCCGATCCAGATCAGGCCCGCGTCGAGCACGGCCTGGGCGAAGTCCGCGTTCTCGGAGAGGAAGCCGTAGCCCGGGTGGACGGCGTCCGCACCGGACTCGCGCGCGGCGCCCAGCACCTTGTCGAAGTCGAGGTAGCTGGTGGCGGGTGTGTCACCGCCCAGGGCGAACGCCTCATCCGCGGCGCGGACATGCAGAGCGTCCCGGTCCGGGTCGGCGTAGACGGCAACGCTCGCGATTCCGGCATCCCGGCAGGCCCGGGCCACGCGGACAGCGATTTCGCCACGGTTGGCGATGAGCACCTTGCGCACGATTGAGGCTCCCTCCTTGAAACAAGCCGAGTTTAGGGACTGCCGACACGGCACTTCGACCCGTCCCCAATGGTGAGCTTCCCCACACGGAGCGTGACCCGAGGCTCGCTCGAGGGGCGAAATCCCTTGTCGCACCGCGGCACACAGGGCTCCCTCCGGAAAACCCTAGCCCTCGTATGTGGTCAAGGTCTCTGTGAGAGCGTGCTGCGCCCCACTCGGTTTCTTTGTGGAGTCCCTACGAATGGCCCAATGATTCTTTGCCCGCCCCCGGCCCCTTGTACCGAGGTTTACCCGTTAGTAGCCTGCGTTCGACCCGAACGTACTCGGGGTAACCGCACAGGCGTGCTCGAAAGTGGGTGGGGCCGGTGGTCCGCAGACCGGTGGCGTGGCTGGTGGCGTTGGTGCTTCTCGTCGAGGCGTTCGGCGTCGCGGCGGTGAACTGGTTCCTCGGCGTCGTCGTGGACCGGCAGGACATGTCGCTGGCGGGCCTCGACCCGCACATGATGTCGGTGTCCTCGAAGGTGGGCGCCGTCGTCTTCGGGCTCTACTTCGCGTTCTGTGCCCTGGTGGCCCTGCTGGTGGGGGTGCGCGACCGGGCTCCGGCCGGACTCGGCCGGGTCCTGCTGATCAGCGCCGCCGTGGTGCACGGGCTGCTGGCCGCGTTCGCCTGGGGGCTGGTCGGCCCGTCCGCGTTCGTCTACCTGGTGGTGGTGCTCGGCCTCATCGTGCTGCTGCTGATGACGTACGACCGTCCCGGGCCCTCCGCCGCACCCCACCGGACCCCCGACCCGCAGGACGGCACCCCGGGCACACCGCAGGACGGCCCCCCGGAGGGCGGCGCCCCGCGCCACGGACCCGCGGGGGACGGCGGGGCGCCGGTCACGCCTCCGGCCGCGCCCACAGCTCCGTGATGCCGACGCCCAGGCCGGCCAGCAGGCGGCGCATCAGCGGCAGGCTGATGCCGATCACGTTGCCGTGGTCGCCGTCGATGCCGTCGATGAACGGTGCCGACCTGCCGTCCAGGGTGAACGCCCCGGCCACGCGCAGCGGTTCGCCCGTGGCGACGTAGGCGGCGATCTCCGCGTCGCTGGGCTCGCCGAAGCGGACCACCGTGGAAGCGGTGCCGGAGGTGTAGCGGCCGCTGACGGTGTCGTAGACGCAGTGGCCGGTCTGGAGGGTGCCCGCGCGGCCCCGCATCGCCTTCCAGCGCGCGGTGGCCTCCTCGGCGTCGGCGGGCTTGCCCAGGGCGTGGCCGTCCAGCTCCAGCACCGAGTCGCAGCCGATCACCAGCGCGCCCTTGACCTCGGGCTTCGCCGACACCACGGACGCCTTCGCCTCGGCGAGGGCCAGGGCGAGTTCGGCCGGGGTGGGGGCGCTGACGGCGTCCTCGTCGACCCCGCTGACGATCACCTCGGGGTCGAGTCCGGCCTGCCGGAGCAGTCCGAGCCGGGCGGGTGACTGGGAGGCGAGCACGAGTCGGCGGCGCGGCTGGTCTGTCATGCGTTCAGCGTATCGGCGACGCCCCGTACGCCTCACGCGCAGTCCCCGGCGCGGGCCGCACGCCTCACGTGAGGACCGGGGGCGGGGGCCTGACGCGAGGCCCGGGGCGGGGGCGCAGGCGGACGGCGGGCGGTCACCGCCCGCGGGTCACTGCGTCACTGCGTCACTGTCCACGGACGCTGCCCGCCGGTCGGCGCACGCCGGTCACCGTACGCCGATCACCAGCATCGCCAGCAGCATGGCCACCGCCATGAGAACGCCCAGCCGCCGCAGCATCTCCTGCGTGTCCCGCAGTTCCTCGGGCGGCTCGTTCTCCGGGTCGGACCACAGCATGCTTCCAGCGTCGTACGCGGCACCCTGCCGGTGCCTGAGTACGGGTACTCAAGTACGGAAGCGGTCCGTCCGGAGGGCCCGCGCGGGCAGCCCCGAGCGGACGGGCGCGCGCGGGCAGCCCCGGCGCCCCCGCCCGTCCGGGGCTCGGACGGAGCCCGTACGGGTGGGGACGGCGTGCGGGGCCGGGGAGGGTCCCGCTCAGCCCGGCCAGAAGGTCCGGGCCCAGGTCGCCGGGCCGGGCTGCGGGAGCCGGTGGGCGGCGATGCGGGACGGGTCGGACCAGGAGTCGCGGGGACCGGGCGCGCCGGACGGCGTGGCGGACGCCGCCGCGGCGCGGGCCCGTACCACCGCCAGTGCGGCGGCCAGCTCCTCCGGGGTCGGGTTGCCCCGGACGACCTTGATCATCACGGTGGCCTCCAAGGGGTCGGCGGGGGTGGTCACAGCGGGATGTTGCCGTGCTTCTTCGGCGGCAGGGACTCCCGCTTGGTGCGCAGCTGGCGCAGCCCCCGCACGATGTGCCGACGGGTGTCGGACGGCATGATCACCGCGTCGACGTACCCGCGCTCGGCCGCCACGTACGGGTTGAGCAGCGCGTCCTCGTACTCCTGCATCAACCGGGCGCGCGTGGCCTCGGTGTCGTCCGATTCGGCGATGGTGCGGCGGTGCAGGATGTTGACGGCGCCCTGCGCGCCCATCACCGCGATCTGCGCGGTCGGCCAGGCCAGGTTGAGGTCGGCGCCCAGGTGCTTGGAGCCCATCACGTCGTAGGCGCCGCCGAACGCCTTGCGGGTGATCACCGTGATCAGCGGGACGGTGGCCTCCGCGTAGGCGAAGATCAGCTTGGCGCCGCGGCGGATGATGCCGTCGTGCTCCTGGTCCACGCCCGGCAGGAAGCCCGGCACGTCGACGAAGGTCAGCACTGGGATGTTGAAGGCGTCGCAGGTCCGCACGAAGCGGGCCGCCTTCTCGGAGGCCGTGATGTCGAGGCAGCCGGCGAACTGCATCGGCTGGTTGGCCACGATGCCGACCGGGTGGCCCTCCACCCGGCCGTACCCGGTGACGATGTTCGGCGCGAACAGCGGCTGCGTCTCGAAGAACTCCTGGTCGTCGAGGATGTGCTCGATGACGGTGTGCATGTTGTACGGCTGGTTCGCGCTGTCCGGGACGATCGTGTCCAGCTCGCGGTCCTCGTCGGTGACCGTGAGGTCGGCCTCCTCCGGGTAGACCGGCGGCTCGGAGAGGTTGTTGGACGGCAGGTACGACAGCAGCTGCTTGACGTACTCGATGGCGTCCTTCTCGTCCCCGGCCATGTGGTGCGCCACGCCCGAGGTGGTGTTGTGGGTGCGGGCGCCGCCCAGTTCCTCGAAGCCCACGTCCTCGCCGGTGACCGTCTTGATGACGTCCGGGCCGGTGATGAACATGTGACTGGTCTGGTCGACCATGACCGTGAAGTCGGTGATCGCGGGCGAGTACACCGCGCCGCCTGCGCACGGGCCGACGACCAGGCTGATCTGCGGGATGACACCGGAGGCGTGGGTGTTGCGGCGGAAGATCTCGCCGTACGCGCCGAGGGAGGCCACCCCTTCCTGGATGCGGGCGCCGCCGGAGTCGTTGATGCCGATGACCGGGCAGCCGGTCTTCAGTGCGAAGTCCATCACCTTGACGATCTTCTGGCCGTAGACCTCGCCGAGGGCCCCGCCGAAGACGGTGAAGTCCTGCGAGAACACGGCGACCGGGCGGCCGTCGACCGTGCCGTACCCGGTGACCACGCCGTCGCCGTAGGGACGGTTGGCGTCCAGGCCGAAGTTGGTCGACCGGTGCCGGGCGAACTCGTCCAGTTCGACGAAGGACCCCTCGTCGAGCAGGAGGTCGATCCGCTCACGGGCCGTCAACTTGCCCTTGGCGTGCTGCTTCTCGACGGCGCGTGCGGAGCCGGCGTGCGTCGCCTCCTGGATGCGACGCCGAAGATCCGCGAGCTTGCCCGCGGTCGTGCGAATGTCAGGCTGCTGCTCTTCCGGCTCGGACATCGGGATGCGGCTCCCTGCCTGCTCAAAAGGGGGGACGGTTACTCATTCGAAGGGTAGTGGGGTGCCCACCCATCAGCAGTGCGGTCTTTGCCACACCTAATGTGGCTTGCATGACGCCGCGCGATGCCTCCGATCCCTCCCGCAACCGCTGGTCCGACCTGGACCGGCCACCGCTCCGGGCCGCCTCCCTGCGCCGCGGGCTGGTCCGCGAGGGAGGGTTGTGGCAGCAGGTGGACGTGGTGCAGCGCACCGGCTCCACCAACACCGACCTGGTGGCCCGCGCCGCCGACGGCACGGCCGACGAGGGCACCGTCCTCGTCGCCGAGGAGCAGACCGCGGCACGGGGCCGCCTGGACCGGCAGTGGACGGCGCCGCCCCGCTCCGGCCTCTCCTTCTCCGTCCTGCTGCGCCCCGCCGAGGTGCCCGTGCACCAGTGGGGCTGGCTGCCGCTGCTCACCGGGGTCGCGGTGGCGACCGGGCTGTCCCGCGCGGCCGGCGTGGACACGGCCCTGAAATGGCCCAACGACCTCCTCGTCACGGTCGGCGACCAGGAACGCAAGGCCGGCGGCATCCTCGCCGAACGGGCCGGGGACGACGCGGTCGTCATCGGCGTCGGCATCAACGTCTCCCTGCGCGCCGACGAACTGCCCGTGCCGCAGGCCGGCTCGCTGGCCCTGGCCGGCGCGGTGAGCACCGACCGCGACCCGCTGCTGCGGAGCGTGCTGCGGTCCCTGGAGGACTGGTACGGGCGGTGGCGGCGCGCGGGCGGTGACGCGGCGGCCTGCGGACTGCAGGAGACCTACGCGGCCGGCTGCGCCACGCTCGGCCGGATGGTGCGGGCGGAACTGCCCGGGGACCGGTCGGTGGTCGGCGAGGCGATGGCCGTCGACGGCGACGGACGGCTGGTGCTGGCCACCGGGGCGGGTCTGCAAGAGCCCGTCGGCGCGGGCGACATCGTGCACCTGCGTCCGGCCAGGGGCGCGTGAGCGCGCGGCGTCGCCGCGGCGGTGCGGCGCACACCCTCCCGTGCGGCGGGGCGCCCCTCCGGCGCGGCGCCCGGGACCGGCGCACGCCTCCCCGCGCCCGGGGGACCGCCGCCCCCTGCCGGAGTGCCGCACCCGTCTCCCGGCGCACTGCTTCCCCGGCGTGGAGTGCGGCTCACGCCTCCGGGCCTACCGCTTCCCCGGCCCGGAGTGCTGCTCCCGCCTCCGGGCGCACTGCTTCCCCGGCCCGGAACGCCCCTCCCGCCTCCCGGCGTACCGCACGCGCGTCCCGGCCGGTGCCTCTCGGCGTGACGGAACGGAGTGAGCTGGGGCACACCTGCCGTAGAGTTGAGGCCGGTCGATCCAGGGCCGTGGCAGATCGGAAGGGCAGCAACGCGTGACCGTCGACGACTCGGGTTCCGGCGCGGACGCGCAGGACTCCGGCGAGGATCCGCTCGCTCTGCGCCTCGAACAGCTCATTCTCGGCGCCGAGCGGCGTTACACACCCTTCCAGGCGGCCCGCAGCGCGGGCGTCACCATGGAACTGGCGACGCGCTTCTGGCGGGCGATGGGCTTCGCCGACGTCGGCCAGGCCAAGGCGCTCACCGAGGCCGACGTGCTGGCGCTGCGCCGGCTGGCCGGTCTCGTCGAGGCGGGCCTGCTGAGCGAGGCGATGGCCGTCCAGGTGGCGCGCTCCACCGGGCAGACCACCGCACGGCTGGCGGAATGGCAGATCGACAGCTTCCTGGAAGGGCTGACCGAGCCCCCCGAACCGGGGATGACCCGCACCGAGGTCACCTATCCGATCGTCGAGCTGCTCCTGCCCGAGCTGGAGGAGTTCCTGGTCTACGTCTGGCGGCGGCAGCTCGCCGCGTCCGCCGGGCGGGTGGTCCAGGGCGCGGACGACGAGGAGATGGTCGACCGGCGGCTGGCGGTCGCCTTCGCGGACCTGGTGGGCTTCACCCGCCTCACCCGGCGCATGGAGGAGGAGGAGCTCGGCGAACTCGTCGAGGCCTTCGAGACCACCGCCGCCGACCTCGTCGCCGCCCGCGGCGGACGGCTCATCAAGACCCTCGGCGACGAGGTGCTGTACGCGGCGGACGACGCGGGCACGGCGG
The DNA here is from genome assembly GCF_056323165.1 of Streptomyces sp. 3-6. NCBI lineage: Bacteria > Bacillati > Actinomycetota > Actinomycetes > Kitasatosporales > Streptomycetaceae > Streptomyces > Streptomyces sp. 3-6. The sequence goes on along the minus strand of NZ_JBWHZP010000012.1, from coordinate 88,922 downwards.
CGGAGATCGCCCTGCGGCTGATCGACACCATGGCGAACGACGAGACCATGCCGGAACTGCGCGTCGGCATGGCCTTCGGCACCGTGACCACCCGGATGGGCGACGTTTTCGGCACGACCGTCAACCTCGCCTCCCGGCTCACGTCGATAGCTCCGCGGGACGCCGTCCTGGTGGACTCCGCCTTCGCCCAGGAACTGATCCGGTCCGGCGACGCCCCCGCCTCCGAGGCCGCCGCGGCGGAGGCAGCGGCGGCGGCGGAGAAGGAGGGCGAGGAACCGCCCGCGTACCGCTTCGCGCTCCAGCCGATGTGGCAGCGGCCGGTGCGTGGCCTCGGCGTCGTGGAACCCTGGCTGCTCACCCGCAGGGGCGGACCGACGCCGGAGTCCTGAGCGGCGAGACCCGATGCGACGGCGGAACACCCGTCGGGGCACACCCCTCGGGGGCGATGCCCGTCGGGGTGATGCCGCTCGGAGTTATGCCGCTCTCGGGGATGCCGGGGACTCGCGCGGGGCGGTTGACCGGCGGCGGGACGGTGGCTCCCGGCCGCTGCGGGAGCGCCGACGGCGGCCGGCCGGGAGGGGACGGCCGTGCCGGGACCGGTGCCGGGCGGACGGCCCGGGGGAGGCCCCTCGGCGCTCCGCTCCCGGTGTGCGCGGCTCGTCATCCGTTCCTTCCCTGCGTGCCCTTCGCGGTTCGGTATCCGTCCCTCAGCGTCCCCTGCGTGCCCTTCGCGGTTCGGCATCCGTCCCTCACCGTCCCCCGCGCGCCCATCCGTCCCCCCACCGTTCGCTGCTCGTCGTCCGGTGTGCATCGTCCGCGGCTGGTCATCGAGCCCGTGCCGTCCGCAGCTCGGGGCCGGCCCCTCGCCGCTCGACCCTCCCGCTCGCCCCCCTCGCCGTCCCGCGGCTCAGTCCTTCGCCCCGCCGTCGAGGCCCAGGCCGCCCACGCACAGGTTGAGCAGCGGGATGCACAGCCCGGTGTTCGTCGCCGGTGGGCGGGGCGGGGCGGGCTGCGGTTGCTCGGGCTGCGACGGAGGTTCGGGCGGGCGGGGGCGGCCGGGCTCGGGTGCCGGGGGCGGGGCCGGCCGGGCGGGTGGGCCGGTGGTCGGCTCGGGCGGCGGGGCGCCGGGCGCGGCCGGGGTGGCCTGCGCACCCGGGGCGCGGGGAGCCGCCGGGGTGCCGGGTGTGCGCGAGGTGCCGGTGCCCGCAGCCGCCGAGGAGGACGGCGGCGCCGTCGGCGGGGGGCCGGTCGGTGCCGTGACCGGCGTACCGCTCTGGCCGCCGAGGGTGGTGGGGGAAGTCGGGCCGGCGTCGGGCGCGGCCGGGGCGGTCGTGCCGACCGGGGCAGCGGACGCCGCGGCGCTGGTGGCCGCGCCGTCCGGTACGGGACGCGGGCCCGCCACCGCACCGGTGTCCGCCCCGCCCGGGTCCGACACCAGCCGGACGAGGCCCAGGGCGCCCGCGGCCAGGGCCAGGCCGCCCACGGCGAGCAGGGCCTTGCGTCGGCGGGGCTTGCGGTGGCGGCCCCGGGGGCGCGTCCCGCCGGGCGGCGCCGGTGCGCCGCGGGCCGGTCCGGTCGGTGCGGTGGTTGTCATGACGTCCCTCCCCCCGCGTACGCGCCCCCGTGCGCGTCGCGATGGAGCGCACGTTAGGCGCTGTGGTCCACGGGGTGACCGGAGTCGCGCGGATGTCACTCGAACGGGTGGGCGGGGTGTGACGGGGGAACCGGCCGCACGCCCTTTGCCGGGAGGACTCCGGCTGCGATGATCGGGACGACCGTGTTGTTAACCCGCGTTAACCGGAGGGCGTCATGAGTGAGGAACGGTTCGGGGAGTTCGTGCTGGTGCGACGGCACGAGCAGGGGCATGTCGCGGAGCTCGTCCTCGACCGGCCCAAGGCCATGAACGCCGTCTCGACGGAGATGGCCCGGTCCATCGCCGGGGCCTGCGCGGCGCTGGGGGCGGACCGCGAGGTGCGCGCGGTGGTGCTGACGTCCTCGCACGAGCGGGCGTTCTGCGTCGGGGCGGACCTCAAGGAGCGCAACTCCTTCAGCGACGCCGACCTGGTGCGCCAGCGTCCGGTCGCGCGGGGCGCGTACACCGGCGTGCTGGAGCTGCCCGTGCCCACGGTCGCCGCGGTGCACGGCTTCGCCCTGGGGGGCGGGTTCGAGCTGGCGCTGTCCTGCGACGTGATCGTGGCCGACCGCACGGCGGTGGTGGGGCTGCCCGAGGTGTCCGTCGGCGTGATCCCGGGAGGTGGCGGGACGCAGCTGCTGCCCCGTCGGGTGGGGGCGGCGCGGGCCGCGGAGCTGACCTTCACGGCGCGCCGGGTGGAGGCCGCCGAGGCCCGTGAACTGGGGCTCGTGGACGAGTTGGTGGACGAGGGACGGGACCGGGAGGAGGCCCTGGGAATGGCGGCCAGGATCGCCGGCAACTCGCCGGTGGGCCTGCGGGCGGCCAAGAAGGCGCTGCGGCTCGGGCACGGGCTGGACCTGCCCGCCGGCCTGGAGGTCGAGGACGCGGCCTGGCGGTCGGTGGCGTTCTCCGGCGACCGTGCGGAGGGGGTCGCCGCCTTCAACGAGAAGCGCCGGCCCGACTGGCCGGGGGAGTAGGCGCTGAGAAGCCCCGGCCCAATTGGCCGGGGGAGTGGACGCCGCCTCTGTGGTGCCCGGGGAGCAGGCGCCGCACCCGTGGCGCCCAGAGGAACGGACGCCGCACCCGTGGTGCCCGGGGTCGTGGGCACCGCGCCGGTGGTGGTCGGCCGAGCGGTCACCGTACCGGCGGTGATCTGCGCCGATGCGTCCGGGGTGATCCCCATTCGCATCGAAAATCTCCCCATTCCGGACGAACGTCCCTAGCCTGGGGGGATGGGTGAGGACAGCCGGCTGGCGGACGTGGTGACGCTGGCCCAGGGCATGGCCGCCGCGCACAGCTCGCGGGAGGCGTGGCGGGCCGCGGCCTGCGGCGCCTGCCGGGCCCTCGGGGGGAGCTTCGCCGCGCTGTCCGTCTGGGAACGCGACCTAGGACGGCTGCGGGTCCTGGTCAACGTCGGGGAGCTCGCCGAGGGCGAGGAGGAGTTCCCGGAGGACGAGTCCTACCCGGTGCACCAGTTCGCCGAGATCACCGAGTTCCTGCACGAGCGGTGGGCCGGCGGCGGGGAGCCGGACGCCTGGGTGGAGACCGCCGAGGGCCCCGCGGAGGGGCGGCCCGGCTACTGCCACCAGCGGGTCGCCGCGCTGCGGCGGCGCGGGCGGGGCTGCTGCGTGGTCGCGCCGATCGTGCTGCACGGCCGGGCCTGGGGCGAGCTGTACGTGGCCCGCCCGGTCGGGCAGCCGGTGTTCGCGCGGGCCGACGCGGAGTTCGCGACCGTGCTGGCCGCGGTGGTGGCCGCCGGGATCGCGCAGACCGAGCGGCTGGAGGAGGCGCGGCGGCTGGCGTACACCGACGCGCTGACCGGTCTCGCCAACCGGCGCGCCGTGGACACGCGGCTCGACGAGGCGATCGAGCGGCACCGCCGGGACGGCGCCGTGGTGAGCCTCGTGGTGTGCGACGTGAACGGTCTCAAGCGCGTCAACGACACCCTGGGGCACGCCGTCGGCGACCGGCTGCTGGAACGTTTCGGCATGGTGCTGTCGCTGTGCGGGGCCATGCTCCCCGGGGCCCTGGCGGCGCGCCTCGGCGGCGACGAGTTCTGCCTGCTCGCGGTGGGCCCGCCCGCGGACGAGGTGGTCAAGGCGGCCGACGAGGTCTGCCGCCGGGCCGTGGAACTGGGCATCGGTGACGGTGTGTCCTGCGGGGTCGCCTCCACCGAGGACCCGATCGGTCCGGTGCGCTCCGCCCGGCGGCTGTTCCGGCTGGCCGACGCGGCGCAGTACCGGGCCAAGGCCGAGCGGGCGCGGCATCCGGTGGTGGCGGGCCGGGAGGGGCCGGACGATCCCGTGGTGCGCCTCGCCGACGAGCCGTCCGAGCCCGCCGACGGGGAGCGGCGCAGGTTCCGCGGGCGTCATTCGCCCTGAGCCGACGGGTAAGGGGCGGTCGGGGTTTTCAGGGGTGACAGCGTGGAATTCACTGCGTACGCTCCTGAATATGGATATGCACACTGTGGTGGTGGGACCCTCCGGCGTGACGGAGTCCGACGTGCTCGCCGTGGCGCGCGGCGGCGCCCGCGTCGAGCTGTCCGAGGAGGCGGTGGCCGCCCTCGCCGCGTCCCGGGAGATCGTGGACGCCCTGGCCGCCAAGCCCGACCCCGTCTACGGCGTGAGCACCGGTTTCGGCGCCCTGGCGACCCGGCACATCAGCCCGGAACTGCGCGGCCGGCTGCAACGCAACATCGTCCGCTCGCACGCGGCCGGGATGGGGCCGCGGGTGGAGCGCGAGGTGGTCCGCGCCCTGATGTTCCTGCGCCTGAAGACGCTGTGCTCCGGCCACACCGGGGTACGCCCCGAGGTCGCGCGCGCCATGGCCGACGTCCTCAACGCCGGCATCACCCCGGTCGTGCACGCCTACGGCTCCCTGGGCTGCTCCGGGGACCTCGCCCCGCTGTCCCACTGCGCCCTCGCCCTCATGGGCGAGGGGGACGCCGAAGGTCCCGACGGCACGGTGCGGCCCGCCGGCGACCTGCTGGCCGAGCACGGCATCCGGCCCGTCGAACTGCGCGAGAAGGAAGGGCTCGCGCTCCTCAACGGCACCGACGGCATGCTGGGCATGCTGGTCATGGCCCTGGCCGACCTGGACACCCTCTACAAGTCCGCCGACGTCACCGCCGCCCTCAGCCTGGAGGCCCTGCTCGGCACGGACAAGGTGCTCGCGCCCGAGCTGCACGCCATCCGCCCGCACCCGGGGCAGGCCGCCAGCGCCGCCAACATGCTCGCGGTGCTGGAGAGTTCGGGGCTGACGGGGCATCACCAGGACGACGCGCCCCGCGTCCAGGACGCCTACTCCGTGCGCTGCGCGCCCCAGGTCGCCGGGGCCGGTCGGGACACCCTCGCTCACGCCCGCACCGTCGCCCGGCGCGAACTCGCCGCCGCCGTCGACAACCCGGTGGTCCTGCCCGAGGACCCCTCCGGCGGGTACGGCTCCGGGGGCGGCAGGGTGGAGTCCAACGGCAACTTCCACGGCGCACCGGTCGCCTACGTACTGGACTTCCTCGCCATCGCCGCCGCCGACCTGGGCTCCATCGCCGAGCGCCGCACCGACCGGCTGCTGGACAAGAACCGCAGCCACGGGCTGCCGCCCTTCCTGGCCGACGACCCCGGGGTGGACTCCGGGCTGATGATCGCCCAGTACACGCAGGCCGCCCTGGTCGGAGAGCTGAAGCGGCTCGCCGTGCCGGCCTCCGCCGACTCGATCCCGTCGTCGGCGATGCAGGAGGACCACGTCTCCATGGGCTGGTCGGCCGCGCGCAAGCTGCGCACGACCGTCGACAACCTCACCCGGGTCCTCGCCGTCGAACTGTACGCCGCCGCACGGGCGGTGGAGCTGCGGGAGGGGATGGAGCCGGCTCCCGCCACGCGGGCGGTGCTCGACGGGCTGCGCCGGGCGGGGGTGCGGGGGCCGGGCCCCGACCGTTACCTGGCCCCCGATCTGGCGGCGGCGGAGACCTTCGTCCGCGAAGGGCGGCTGGTCGAGGCGGTCGAGCGGGTCACCGGCCCGCTGCGCTGAACGGTCCGTCAGGTGCGTGACGTACGACCCCGTCACGCACCTGGAAGGCTCTCGAAGTTCGTGGTGAGCCTTCCGGGCGTCTCACAAGCCCAAGCGCTCCCGGCGCACCGAGTACACGACGAATCCGGCGCCGAGGGTCAGGAAGGCGGTGCCCCCGATGACGTACGGGGTGCTGTCGAAGCTGCCCGTGTCGGCCAGGCGGGGACTTCCGGCGGGGCTGTCCAGGGAGGCGTTGTTCGCGCCGGACGCGGCTCTCGCCTGCTCGGTGACCTGGGGGGAGGGGGTGGCCGGGGTCAGGCTGCCCGAGGGGGCGTCCGACGTCGCGTTGGCGGACGGGACGAACCAGAGAGCGCACAGCAGCGTGCCCGCCGCGGTGGCGGTCAGCAACGGACGGAGAGCGGATGACACGGAATATCGATCCCCTTGCGACGCTGGCGAATTGGCCGTGTGGTGCGATGTTAGTGAACAGCGCGGGTCACAGGAAAGTCACAGGCGCCGGGCGCCGTACGCTCCGGGCATGAATCAACCGGATACATCACGGTTTGTACGGCTCCGCGTCGAGCTCGTCCTCGAGGTCGGCGACGAGGCCGCGGTCGCGGAGGAAGCGCTGGCCAGGATCGCGCACGACGCCGACCTGCCGCCCGCCGAACGTGTGCGCGCCGAGGCCGCTGTGACCGACGACACGGCGGAGGCCCTGGCCCACCTCGTGGACCCGTTCGCCCTGGTGGGTGAGGTGCCGGGCGTCGAACTGCACCAGGCCTCCTGGAGCAGCGAGCGGATCGACTACGACCCCGACGCGCACGACTGGGACCTCGACGGGGAGGATGGCGACGCGTCCTTCGAGGAGGACGACGACTCCTTCGACGTCGACGTGGAGGCGTACGAGGCCGACGCCGACGAGGCCGACGACGTGGAGGCGTACGACGCCGACGACGCGGAGGACGCGGACTCCGCGGAGGACGCCGACGGCTTCGGGATGGACGTGTCCGTGGACGACGACGAGGCCGGCTACGGCGGCCACGGGTACGCCGGCCACGACGACTCCCGGGAGGGCGCCGGGGTACGCGGAGTGGGCGCGGCCGGTTGAGGCGGGCCGCCGAGGGGAATTCGTGACCTCGGCCGGCAACCGCCGGCCGGGGTCCCGGCGTCTCACGCGAAGCGCCGGCGGTCCTGCGTGCCGTCCGCTGCGGCGGACGTGGTGTGCCCCACATCCGTGGGCCAGTGGGAACGAGATCAACCGGTCGGAGCGTTGTAAGTGTTGGCGGGACCTCTCGGCCGTTGACCGGGGGGACCGCGGGGTTCGGGGAAGCGGCGACGATGGAGAAGCGTGTGATGACGGACGGTAAGCGGCGCAGGGGTCTCATGGCCGCGTCCGCTCTGCTCGGCGGAGTGATGGTGCTCTCGGCGTGCTCCGGCGGTGGCGACAGCGACGGGGACAAGGGCAACGACACCTCGCAGGCCCAGGTCGACGAGGCCGCGGCCAAGAAGTCGTCCGAGGCGCAGATCAAGATCACGCCCAAGGACGGCTCCACCAACGCCTCCATCAACAACTCGGCCGCCGTCACCGTCGCCAAGGGCACGCTGACCGAGGTGAAGATGACGACCGCCGACGGCACGGCCGTCGAGGGGCAGATATCCGCGGACAAGAAGTCGTGGAAGCCCGAGGGGCAGCTGGAGCGGGCCACCACCTACAAGCTGACCGCCACCGCCGAGGACGCCAAGGGACGTGCGGCGCACGAGAACGCGTCGTTCACCACGGTCTCCCCGGACAACAGCTTCATCGGCAACTTCACTCCGGACGACGGCACCACGGTGGGCGTCGGCATGCCGGTGTCGATCAACTTCGACAAGGCGATCACCGACAAGGCCGCGGTCCAGAAGGGCATCAGCGTCTCCACCGACAGCGGTCAGGAAGTCGCCTGCCACTGGTTCAACGCCAACCGCATGGACTGCCGGCCCGAGGAGTACTGGAAGGGCGGCTCCACGGTCACCCTCAAGCTGAACCTCGACGGGGTGGAGGGCGCCGAGGGTGTCTACGGCGTCCAGCAGAAGACGGTCACCTTCAAGGTCGGCCGGAACCAGGTCTCCTACGTCGACGCCAAGACCAAGCAGATGAAGGTCACGCGGGACGGCAAGACGGTCCGGACCATCCCGATCTCCGCCGGCTCGCCCGAGAACAAGACGTACGAGGGCGAGATGGTGATCTCCGAGAAGTTCAAGGAGACCCGGATGAACGGCGCGACCGTCGGCTTCACCGACGACGACGGCAAGGGCGAGTACGACATCAAGGACGTGCCGCACGCCATGCGCCTGAGCACCTCCGGCACCTTCATCCACGGCAACTACTGGGGCGCGAAGTCCATCTTCGGCAGCGCCAACACCAGCCACGGCTGCATCGGCCTGTCCGACACCAAGGGCGCCAACGACCCGAACACGCCGGGCGCCTGGTTCTACGACAACTCGATGATCGGTGACGTGGTCGTCGTCCAGAACACCGGCGACAAGACCATCGCCCCCGACAACGGCCTCAACGGCTGGAACATGGACTGGCAGCAGTGGAAGGCGGGTTCGGCGGTCTGACCCGCCCGCGGGCGGGAGCGGCACCGCTCCCGCCGCCCCTCCGGCCCCTGCCGATCTACCGATCTACCGATCTGCCGATCCGCCGATGCCGCCGCCCGCCCCGACCGGGGAGGGCGGCGGCATCGGCGTTTTACGGGGCCGCCCGCGCGTTCCGGCGCGTGCGGCGTGGTCGATCCCGGGGCCGCCCGCGTTCCGGTGCCCGCTCGTCGGACGCACCGGCGCCCGACGCCCGGGCGTGCTCCTCACCGGACCGGCCGCCCGTGCTCACCCCCTCGGTGACGGACGGCCCCGACCTTCCGTCACCTGACGGCGCCGCGCCCCGGGCAGCCCCGCCTCGGGCCGACCCGGGGCCTCCGGGCAGCCCCGCCCCGGGCCCACCCGGGGCGTCCGGGCGGGCGCCGGGCGCGGCCCTCGGGTCAGGTGCCGGCGAGCAGGGACTCCAGCGCCGTCGCCGACTCCGGGTGGCGGGCCGTCAGGGCGGCGCCCGCCGGTCCCCCCGGGGCGGGGGCGGAGGCCCAGCCGTCCGTGCAGCCCAGCAGCGCGGCCACCGCGTCGCAGGCCGCCGGGTGGGCGGTCAGCAGCGGCACACCCCGAGGGGTGCCCTCGGCGGCGGGCGCCCAGCCCTCCGTGCACCCCAGCAGCGCGGCCACCGCGTCGCAGGCGTCCGGGTGCGCGGCCAGCAGCGCCGCACCCCCGGGGGCGGCCGTCGCCGTCGTCCGCTCGCGACGGGCCGGGGGCAGGGCCGGAGCCCGCCACGGCGGCACCCACGCGTCCAGCTCCGCCAGGCGTCCCGGGAAGATGCGCCCGGCCTCCCGGATCAGCAGCGGCGCCAGGTCCGCGGCGTCGTTGCGCAGGGTGGTGATCAGCGTCGGCAGCCACGGGAGCAGCACCGCGTCCGGCAGCCGGCCGAACGCGTTCGACACCGCCTCCACGACCACGTCCGCCAGCCCCGGCACCGGCTCCAGCGCGTGCACGAACCCGCTGAGGTAACGCGGATAGGCGGGCACCACCAGCGGGTTGGCCAGCAGCGCGGCACAGCGCTCCCGCAGCTCTCCGCGGGTCAGCGTGCCGAGCTGCACCTGGGCCGCCCACAGCAGTGCCGTCCGCGACGGGTCCTGCGGGTGGGACTGGGCGACCGCCAGCTCCAGCTGGGCGCGGTCGCAGCCCAGCGACAGCGCCAGGCCCTCCATGGAGAACAGGAAGCCCAGCATCGCCGCGACCTGGCCCACCGTGGCGTCCTCGTCGGAGAACGCCGTCGGCAGCAGCGTGCAGTAGTGCGCGTAACCGGTCTTGGCGAACGACTCGATCCAGGCCGGCAGCTCCGGCTCGCTCGTGCGGTAGTACGCCAGCAGCCGGCGCACCCGGCGCAGCACCTCCGGCGCGCCGTCCACACTGCGCTCGGAGGCCAGGACCTCCAGCGCGCGGGTGCCCAGCTCGTCGGCGAGGCGGCGGCTGCCGAGATACAGCGTGGCGTCCTCCACGGCGGCCAGCACGGTCGCCGTCGTGGCCCGCGGCGCGTAGGCGGCGCGCCGCAGCCGCTGCTCCAGCACCTGCTCGATGCTGACGCCCTCGTACCCGAGCTCGATCAACGCCCGCTGGTGAGTGCCGATCGACAGGTCCCAGGACTCCTGAATGGACCGCTCGCCCAGGGCGCGCTCGCCCATGATCGGACGGGCGGCGCCCTGCGGCAGCAGCCGCCGCAGCATCCACAGCACGTCGGAACACGCCCGCAGCTCCGGGCGGGACGCCATGTCCAGCAACGCCCGCTGCACGCCCCGCTGCTGCAGTTTCAGCCCCAGCGGGGCCAGCCGGTCGTGCACGTCGCGGGCGAGGGGCGGCAGCGCGTCGTAGCCGACCTGGCCGATCCGGTCGCCGCCCATCATGATCTCGACCAGCCGCCGCACGTCCCGCCGGCCCGGCACCACGTCCTTCTCGATGCAGGTGACGGCCGCGTCCTGGAAGTCGTACGGCGTCGGCTTGGCGCGGTCCCGCATCCCGGCGAGCAGAATGGACGTCTCGAAGACGGCGATCGCGTCGGCGGTGGAGGCGAGGTAGCCGTTGCGCCGGGCGGCGCGCACGATGTCCACGGACCAGCCGAGGAGTTCGGCCTCGTCCAGGGCGTCCAGGACCGGCGGGCGGCGCAGGAAGCCGGTCAGCCGGTCGTCGGCCACCGGGTCGCCGGCCACCGGGACGGCCGGGGCGGCGGGCTTCTGCGCCCGGGACTTCTTGGTGCCGGCCTGCCCCTGGAGCCGGTACGGCTTCACCTTGCCGCGCCTGAGGTTCTTCGCCCACTGCGTCGCCGCGATGGAGACCGACCCCGACGCGAGGCCGAACTGCGCCTCGATCGCCGCGTGGCTGGACGGGATCAGGCCGTACTGCCACGTGGTGGCGGAGCGCGGGGTGATGGTGAAGGTGTCCGCGCCGCCGATGCCGAACTCCTCGACCCGGCTCGCCGCGTGGAACGCGCCGCACACGTACAGGCAGTCCGCCGGGTCGGTCCCGGTCGCGGACAGGTGCTCGCGCATCCGCGTCCACATGTACCGCTCGCGGTCCTCGTCCACCCGGGTCCGGGCCGCGTCGCCGGGGGCCAGGCGCCGGAAGAGGCTGCCGATGAGGAACATGACCTGGCGGTAGGTGTCGTGGTCGGCGTCGCCGAGGGGGAGTTCGACGTACTGGTGCCACCACTCCGACCAGTGCCGGACCCGGCCGTGCCGCAGCAGGTGCTCCTCCAGTTCGGCGAAGCGGGGCCGCAGGTCGCCGATCTCCACGCCGACGGCCTCGCCGTGCAGCGCGGCCTCCTCGTGGTCGGCCGGGTCGGCCGCCTTCCCGCCGCCGGGGCCGGCCGCCCCCTCCGCGGCCGGCTCCGGGGCGGACTCCCCGCGGGCGTCCCACTGGAAGACGTGGTCCGAGGACCGGTCGACCAGCACCAGTTCCACGCCCGGGGTGTCGAGGGCGTACGCGATGGCCTGGTACTCGGCGGACGCCTCGGTGATCGGCGCGACCACCGACAGCGGCGCCCACTCGGCGGGGAAGTCCTTCACCTCGCCGGCGAACGCCTGGAGGGCGACCGGGAGGCGGCAGTTGCGCAGCTCCGTCAGCAGCGGCGCCATGTCCTCGCACAGCTCCAGGTACACCACCCGGGGCTGCTTCTCGCGCAGCCGGCGGGCCATCGCGGTGGCGGACGCGGGGGAGTGGTGGCAGACGGGGAAGATCTCCAGCGGTTCCCGGACCGCGCGGTCCACGTCGTCGACCATGCCGAGGAGGATGCCCTCCAGGGCGTCCGGCCCCCTGGCGAACGCGGCGGCGGCCTCGTGGAGTTCGCCGCGCAGTGCGGCGAACGTGCTTCCGTGCTCGGTGACGGTGGCCTCCCGGGGCGTGGGCGTGTCCCGCGGGGCGGGGACGGGGCTCTGCGGGGCGCCGCTCATGACAGCGTGGCGATCGTGTCGCGGCCGCCCTCGAGGAACTCGGGCCAGGAGCCGCCCTCCTCCTTGCTGCGGGGCTCGACGACGCCGTGCAGGTACTTGTTGAGGATCGCCAGGTCCTCCGGATCGCGGCGGGCGAGGGAGCCGACCAGGGAGGCGGCGAGGGAGCGGGCGGTCAGGGTGCGCTCGCCGAAGAAGTTGCTGTGCAGGATGGCGTCCTCCAGCACGCCGATCTGCTCGGCGGTGGACAGCGCCGACTCCAGCTTCTCGTCGTCGCTGCCGGCCGCCGCGGCCGAGGCGCGCAGGTCGGCGAAGCTCTGCAGCAGCACGTCGAGCAGGGTCGGCGGCACGTCCAGCTCGATGGAGTGGCGGCGCAGCAGCTCCTCGGTGCGGAAGCGGACGATCTCCGTCTCGCTCTTCTTGTTGGTCACGACCGGGATACGCACGAAGTTGAACCGGCGCTTCAGCGCGGAGGACAGGTCGTTGACCCCGCGGTCGCGGCTGTTGGCCGTCGCGATGATGGAGAAGCCGGGCTTGGCGAAGACGATGTTGTCGCTGCCGCCGCTCTCCAGCTCGGGCACCGAGATGTACTTTTCGGACAGGATGGAGATCAGCGCGTCCTGGACGTCGCTGGTGGAGCGGGTCAGCTCCTCGAAGCGGCCGATCGCGCCCGCCTCCATCGCCGTCATGATCGGCGAGGGGATCATCGACTCCCGGGACTGCCCCTTGGCGATGACCATCGAGACGTTCCAGGAGTACTTGATGTGGTCCTCGGTGGTGCCGGCGGTGCCCTGCACCACCAGCGTGGAGTTGCGGCTGATCGCGGCGGCCAGCAGCTCGGCCAGCCAGCTCTTGCCGGTGCCGGGATCGCCGATCAGCAGCAGGCCGCGGTCCGAGGCGAGGGTGACGATGGAGCGCTCGACGAGGCTCCGGTCGCCGAACCACTTCTGGGAGATCTCCCGGTCCAGGCCGTCGGAGCGCTCCGAACCGAGGATGAACAGCCGGACCATCTTGGGCGAGAGCCGCCAGGAGAACGGCTTGGGGTGGTCGTCGACGGACTCCAGCCAGTCCAGTTCCTCGGCGTACTTGATCTCGGCGGGGGCGCGCAGCAGGTCGGACATGAGAGGGAGGGCCTTTCCGTACGTGGGCAGACAGGGGGTCCGGAGCGGAGGCCGGACGGGTGGGCTCCGGTCGTCCGCGGCGGCGGACGCGGAAGCCGGACGCGGCTCCCGGGGAGCGGGCCGGCCACCCGGGCCGGACCGCGGGCCGGGGCGCGCGGGTCAGGTGAGGAACGTCTTGAGTTCGTGCACCAGCTTCTTGATGTGGCCGGAGATCACGGGCGTGCCGAGGTCCTTGAACCGTTCCCGGAACCACGGGTTGACGCTGCCGCGGCCCGAGCTGGTGACCGAGCCGACCGGGATGAACTTGGCCCCCGAGCGGTGGATGGCGGCCATGCTGTCGAACAGCTCGTCGGTGCGCCATTCGTAGAAGTCGGAGATCCACACCACCACGGTGTTCCGCGGTTCGGCGATCTTCGGCTGGGCCAGGGCCATGGCGACCGTGCCGTCGGTGCCGCCGCCCAGCTTGGTGCGCAGCAGCGTCTCGAACGGGTCGCTCGCCCAGGGTGTGAGGTCCAGGGCCTGGGTGTCGTAGGCGATGAGGTGGACGTCCACCTTCGGCAGGCCGGCGAAGATGGAGGCCAGGATGGTGCAGTTGACCATCGAGTCGACCATGGAACCGGACTGGTCCACCACCACGATCAGCCGTTGCGGCGTCGTCTTCCGGCTGGTGTGCCGGTAGTAGAGGCGGTCGACGTAGAGCCGCTCCTCCTCCGGGCTCCAGTTGGTGAGGTTCTTCCAGAGGGTGCGGTCGAGGTCGAGGTTGCGGAAGACCCGTTTCGGCGGCACCGACCGGTCGAGGTCGCCGACCGTGGCCTTCTCCACCTGGGTGCGCAGCACCTCGGCGACCTCGTCGACGTAACGGCGGATCAGCGACTTCGCGTTCGCCAGCGCCACCCCGGAGAGGTTGTCCTTGTCGCGCAGCAGCTGCTCGATCAGGGACATGCTCGGGGTGAGCCGCGCGGCCAGCCGGGAGTCGGCGAGCACCTCGCGCAGATGCATCCGCTTGACGAGCCCCGCCTCGATGGCGCCGAGTTCGGGCCCGATGGCCGGGATCAGCCGGTTCAGGTCCGGGACGCGCCCGCCGCCGGTACCGGTGGGGCTGACACCGCCGCCCGCACCGCCGCCCGCACCGCCGCCCGCGCCGCCGTTCGGGGCGGGGGCCGCGCCGCGTCCGCCGCGCAGCTCGCCGGGTCGGCAGCCGAACGCCCGCTCCAGCCACCCGGCGTCGGACTGCCAGCGCGCCAGCTGCTCGGCGCTGACCGTGCCGGAGCCGGTCGCGAAGACGTTCAGCAGCACCTTGGAGGCGAGCGCCGCGCGCCGCACCTCCGCCGCCCGGTCCCGCGCGCCGTCCTCCTCCGGCTCGGGGGCCATCAGCCCGTCGAACTCGTCGGCCAGCTCCGGGTGGCGCTGCACCACGGAGTCGACCGAGGCGCCCGGGTCGAGCAGCGCGGACGGCAGGCCGATGTCCTCGACGACGGCCAGGCTCGCCGACTCCAGCGCGGCCTGCTCCTCGGGGTCGAACAGCCGGGCCAGCAGGCGCCAGTAAAGGGCCTGACGGCGGTTGTCGTGCGGGTCGGGTCCGTCGGCGGGGGCGCCCGGGGAGGTTGTGCCGTCCGGGACGGCGGGCCCGGCGGCCGGGTCGTGGTGGGTGTCGTGGGTCATGTGCGCAGCAGCTTTCCGGCTCGTTCGCGCAGGACGGCGACGGCGTCGGTGGCGGCCTTCTCGGCGCGCGCTCCGGCCTTGTCGGTCGTGCCTCCCGCCCAGGCACCCGCGTGGACGGCGACGGGCTTCTTGCGCACCAGGCGCTCCACGGCCAGCGGCTGCACCCGGAACTCACCGGCGTCCCAGCGCAGCAGCGCGATGCAGGCGGCCGACGCGGCGACGGCGTCCGCGGTGAGCGGTCCGGCGGCCGGCACCCGGTCGGCGTCGACGGCGAGGCGGTGTCCGGCGATCCGGAACGCGAGCCCGGTGTCGTCCTGTTCCGCCTCGTACCCCTCCAGCAGGACGGGGACGGCGATGCGTGCCGGGTGGCGGTCCAGCGGGGCGGTCGGCGCGGCGGTGGCGGCGGGCAGCGCCACCCGCGCGGTGACGAGGGCGTCGGCCGGCTCCCCGGCGCGGGCGCACGCGTCGTCCCAGACCAGGTCGCCCTCGGCGGTGACGGGCATGGCGTCGAGGTCCATCGCGCGGCCCTCGCTCACCGCCGCCAGCAGCGACATGTGCGGGCGGAGCAGCTGCCACAGGCCCGCGCCGACGACCGTGTCCGGCTTCGGGGCGGACACCCCGGCCCGCACCAGGCGGGGCGTGCCGCCGTCCGCGGGCTCGAACACCGCGTGCACCTGGGCCTGCACGGCCGTGGCGTGTTCCCGCAGCTCCACCCCGAGCGGCAGCAGGCGGCCGGTGGCCGTGGCCGTCGCGGGGGCGCCGGCCGCGCCCGGCACCGTCAGCAGCAGGGCCCTCGACCACAGGTCGGCCCACCGGCGCACCGGCACCCGCTCCAGGGCGGCCCCCGGGCAGGAGGCGGCGAGTTCGGCGGCGAAGCCGTCCAGCAGCGTCGCCTGACGGCGCAGGGCCGGATCCGGCAGCATCGCGGAGACGACGGGCGCGGCACCGGCGACCAGTTCGTGGTCGAGGCCGCGCCAGCCGGCCCGCGCGAGGTCGCTGAGCCAGCTGCGGGCGGCGGACAGCAGGTTCGCCGCGCCCTCCGCGCCCTCCGCGCCGGGGGCGGGCGCCTCCTCGGCGGCGGGGCGGCCGACGGCCTCCGTCACCCGGGCGGTCAGCGCGTCGTGGACGGAGCCGAGCAGGGCGGTACGGGCGGCGGCGAGCGCCACGAGGTGGTCCTCGCCGGCGGCTCCGGCGGCCGCCTTGTCGGCGGCCTCGGCGATCCGCGAGGCGAGCGGTGATCCGGCGACGGCGTCGGCCAGTTCGGCCAGCGCGGCGGCCTGGGCCGCCTGCGGCCGCAGGAGACCGGCGACGAGCACGCCGTCGAAGGCGTCCACGGCCGCCAGCGCCTCGTCGAGGCCCTCGATGCCGGCGGTGAGCAGGTCGGCGCGCATCAGGCCACCGCCCTCGTCGTCGGGAACCACTGCATCTCCGGCAGCGGGGTGGTGACCGGCGCGAGTTCGAGGTAGGCGAGGTGGCGCAGGAACCGGCTGAAGACCGGTGCCGCCGCCGAGGTGTCGCCCTGCGCGGGCCGGGTGGCGGTCATGGCGGCGGTGAGCGCCCCCGCGTCGGGTGCGTCGCCGTCCACGTCGGCCTTCAGGTAGCGGGCCACGCGCTCGGCGCCGTACTGCAGCACCGCTTCACCGATCAGCGCCCGTATGTGGTTGCAGAACGTGCCGCGGGCGCCGCCGCAGGGGCGGTTGTTGTTGGTGCTGCAGGCGAAGGCGTACGTACCGGCGGCGACGGACGACACGTACACCCGGCCGATGTCGGACCCGCTGGAGACCACGCCCTGCAGTCGGCCGTCGGCCAGTTCCACGAAGGGCACCTTGGACAGTTTCCGTGGACGCGCGGGCGGCACCACCCGTACCGTGCTCGACTTCTCCCAGACGGACAACGCACCATCTCCCATGCATGCGAAAGGGGACGTCCACGCCACTGCGGCGCAACAAGATCGAAGGTAGCGCCTGCCACTGACATCGCCCCCGGAGCGGAACCCCGGGCCGCCGCCGGGGGGCTGTCCCCGGGAGTCGCGGGCCGCCCAACCCATCGGCCCTGTAACGGAGTTGCGGCGGTGTCGTTGCGGTGGGCCGACGGCTTGCGCACGGGGCCCCTCGTCCCTTGAGGTACATGATCGGCGCCCGTCATACTGCGTCGGCCGACGGGTGCGCACCCGCGCACGCGACCACCGTCGGCCGGACGTCGGAAGACTCCGCCGACACCCCAGGGGGGGACGTGCCAGGACAAGTGAAGAGAGCATGCGCGGTTTCGGTCGCCACGGCGGCGGCCGTGGCGCTGACGGCCGGCCTGACCGTACCGGCGGCGAGCGGGGAACGCGCCGCCGGCCCGTCGGCGACAGCGGGGGGTTCCCCGCCCGCCGCCCGACACGTCACCCTGATCACGGGGGACCGGGTCGCCGTCGACGCCCGGGGCCGCGTGGTCGGCCTGCAGCGGGCCGAGGACCGGGAGCACATACCCGTGCGGATCAGCACCACGGACGGCCACACCCTGGTGATACCGGCGGACGCCGCCCCGCTGGTCGCGAGCGGGCGCCTGGACCGGCGCCTCTTCGACGTCACCGAACTCGCCGAGAACGCGGCCCGGACGTCGCAGCAGCAGGGCCTGAAGGTCATCGTGGGCTACCGGGGGGCCGCCCGCGCCGCCAAGGCCGAGGTGCGTGACGCCGGCACCCTCCGCCGCACCCTCACCACGCTGAACGCGGACGCCGTCCGGACCCCGCCCGAGAACGCGGGCGCCCTGTGGGAGGCCGTCACCGACGGCGACGGCACCGCCCCCGGCATCTCCCGCGTCTGGCTCGACGGCGTCCGCAAGGCGTCCCTGGACACCTCCGTGGCGCAGATCGGCGCCCCCAAGGCGTGGGCGGCGGGCCACGACGGCACCGGCGTGCGGATCGCCGTGCTGGACACCGGCGTGGACACCACGCACCCCGACCTGAGGAACCAGGTCGTCGCCGAGAAGAACTTCAGCGCCTCGCCCGGCACCGGCGACCGGTCCGGCCACGGCACCCACGTCGCCTCCACCGCCGCCGGCACGGGCGCGAAGTCCGGCGGCACGCACCGGGGGGTCGCGCCCGGCGCGAAGATCCTCAACGGCAAGGTCCTGGACGACGAGGGGTTCGGGGACGACTCCGGCATCCTCGCCGGCATGGAATGGGCCGCCGCCCAGGGCGCCGACATCGTCAACATGAGCCTCGGCGGCCCGGACGCCCCCGGGACCGACCCGCTGGAAGCGGCCGTCGACAAACTGTCCGCCCAGGGCATCCTGGTCGCGGTGGCCGCCGGCAACTCCGGCCCCGACTCGATCGGTTCGCCCGGCAGCGCCGACTCCGCGCTCACCGTGGGCGCCGTCGACGGCAAGGACCGCCTGGCCGACTTCTCCTCCACCGGCCCGCGCACCGGCGACGGCGCCGTGAAGCCGGACGTCACCGCCCCGGGCGTGGACATCACGGCCGCCTCCGCCAAGGGCAGCGCGATCGCCGCCGAGTTCGGCGAGAAGCCCGCCGGCTACACCACCATCTCCGGCACGTCGATGGCGACCCCGCACGTCGCGGGCGCCGCCGCGCTCCTCAAGCAGCAGCACCCCGACTGGGGCCCCGCCGAACTCAAGGGCGCGCTCACCGCCTCCGCCAAGGGCGGCGCCTACACGCCGTTCCAGCAGGGCACCGGCCGGATCCAGGTGGACCGGGCGATCCGGCAGACCCTGATCGCGGAGCCGTCGTCGGTGGCCTTCGGCGTCCAGCAGTGGCCGCACACCGACGACGAACCCGTCACCCGGAACCTCACCTACCGCAACCTCGGCACCGAGGACGTCACGCTGAAGCTGACGTCCACCGCCACCGACCCCAAGGGGAAGGCGGCGCCCGCCGGCTTCTTCACCCTGGGCGCCACCACCGTGACCGTCCCGGCGGGCGGCACGGCGGTGGTCCCGCTCACCGCCGACACCCGGCTCGGCGGCACCGTGCACGGCGCCTACGGGGCGTACGTGGTGGCCACGGGCGGCGGCCAGACCGTGCGCACCGCCGCCTCGGTGCACCGGGAGGCGGAGTCCTACGACGTGACCGTCAGGGCCGTCGGCGCCGACGGGAAGCCCGTCACCGAGCACCTCACCGACCTCACCGGCTACACCGGCGAGGGCAAGGACCGCCAGTACGCCGTCCCGGCCGAGGACGACGGCACCACCACCGTGCGCGTCCCCAAGGGCAGCTACCTGCTGGACTCCTGGATGGTGAAGGACCCCGAGACCTTCCGCGGCGGCATCGACTGGGTGGTCCAGCCCCGGCTGGACGTCACCCGGGACACCACCGTCACGGTGGACGCCCGCACCACCCGGGCCGCCGACATCACCGTGCCCGACACCAAGGCGCGGCCCGCCAGCGCCACCGTCTCCTACGCCCACGACCCCACGGGCGTGCTGTTCGGCTTCGCCGGTGCCTCCTTCGCCGACGTGCGGATGGCCCACCTCGGACCGGAGGTGCCGGGCGGCATCCGGCAGACCTGGAACGGCCAGTGGACCCGGGGCGCGAACACCGAGTACCACGTGGCCACCAGCGCCCGGGTGAAGAAGATCCAGGGGACGAAGAAGCGGCACTTCACCACCCGCGAACTCGCCACCGTGACCCTCGGCCTGGGCGCCCCGGCCCCCGGCCGGACCGGCGGGGTCAACACCCTCGGCCTGCTGGCCGACGACGTGGTGTTCGGCGAGCTGATCGAGCAGAAGCTCCCCGGCTCCCGCACCCTGCACCTGTCGACCGGGGACCGCGCCCGGTGGGCCTTCGACTTCGAACAGCGGGCCGGCCGGGACGCACGGGGACTGCCCGTCGTCGAGGCCGCCTACAGCCTGGGCGGGGAGCGGGCCTACCAGGCGGGCAAGAAGTACACCCACAGCGTCAACCGGGCCGTCTTCGGCCCGGCCCTGGACGCCGGCTCCGGGCTCTCCCGCGAGGGCAACACCCTGTACGGCTACGTGCCGATGCTGGTCGACGGCGCCCGCAACGAGGGCGGTTCCAGGATCTCGTCGTCCCTCACCCAGCTCTACCGCGGCGGCAAGCGGATCGGCACCCTGCGCGGTCCGCTGTCCGACGGGGTCGAGTTCGGCGTCCCGTCCGGCGACGCCGAGTACCGGCTGACCACCTCCCTGAAGCGCGGCCCCCGCGTCGGCGCCGGCGTCTCCACCCGCGTCGACGCGTCCTGGACCTTCCGCTCCAAGAAGGTCACCAAGGCCGCGTCGCTGCCGCTGTCCACGGTCCGCTTCGGCGCGGTCACCGCCGCGGACAGCACGGTCGCCGCCGGACGGACCGCGAAGGTGCCGGTCACGGTGGAGGGCGCCGCGCGCGGCAAGAACCTCAGGTCCCTCACCGTGCACGTCTCCTACGACGGCGGCAGCACCTGGAAGAAGGCCACCGTCACCAAGGGCGCGATCACCGTCAAGAACCCGGCGAAGGGGCGGTCGATCTCCTTCCGCGCCAAGGTCACCGACACCAAGGGCACCGTCTCGACGGTCGCGATCCACCACGCCTACCACGGCAGGTGAGCCGTCCCGCGGTGCCGTGAGCGCCGCATCGGGGCCCGCCGGGGGCAGTCGCCCCCGGCGGGCCCCGCGTCGCGTCCGGGCACGGCACGGCCTGTGAGGACCGCCGCGGTGCACCGGGGGCGAGCGCACCGCGCCGGGAGCACACGGGGTGTGTCGGGCCGCTACGGGGCCGAGTCGGGCTGGGCTGGGCGCCCCCGGGGTGTGGCGGGGCGGCGCACCGGACCGGGCCAGGCCGAGCCGGGCAGAGCTGAGCTGGGCACGGCTGGGCAGGCCGGGCGCGCGCGGAGTGCCTCGGGGCGCACCCGAGCCGGGCCGGGCGCTCCCCGGGTCAGTGCGGCAGCGTCGCCGGGCTGCCGCCGTTCGCCTCGTAACCCGCCACCGCCAGGGCCCGGTAGACCGCGAACTCGGCGGCCGGATCGTCGGCCAGCGACCAGGGGAGGGCGCCGACGTGGCCGTCGACCCGGACCAGCTGGTCCATGGCCTCCGCCCAGCGCTCACCGCGCACCAGGAAGAAGACCAGCAGGTGCCGCACGTGCGCCTGCATCGGGTCGTCGGGCCGGGCCGCGTGCACCGCGTGCAGCGCGCCGTGCACCGCCTTGGTGACGACCTCCGTCTGGTAGAAGTTGCTGACCAGGGTCACGTCGGGCAGGTGCTCGAACACCGCGAACAGCGGCATCGCGGCCAGCAGCGAACCCTGGGGCGCCCGGGCGGCGGCGGCCTCGGCGAAGGAGTACGCCAGCTGCCGGGAACCGTGCCACTTCTCGCACCAGTACTGCAGGGCAGCCAGATGGGCGCCCATGTGCGTCGGAGCGCGGTCCAGGATCTTCAACCAGACCTGCTCGAACTCCTTCTGGGAGTACCCGAGCCCGCGCGCCACGGACAGCTCGATGATGTAGGGGACCGGGTCGCCGGGGGCCAGCAGCGCCGCGTCCCCGCAGGCGGCTCTCGCCTCCTCCATGATGATCCGGAACTCGTCCGTGCCGGGCGTCGCCGTGCGCCACGCCTGCTGCACCAGGAACTCGGCGTGCACCGCGGCGCCGCCCGCGTCCTTCGGCTGCTCGGCGCGCCACACCCGCAGCCACTGACCGCCCGGTGCCTCGTCCACCCCGCCCGGCCGGTCCCGCAGCTCCAGCGAGGCGGCACCGGCGAACGCCTGCACCCGCTGCCAGCGCTGCTCGTCCCCGGCATCGGTGCCGGACAGCAGCTGCCGGGCGGCGCGGTAGTCCTGGGTGCGCTGCACGAGGTCCAGGACGTCCAGGAGATCCTGGTCGGGGCCCGGCATGCGGATGTCCAGCTCCTCCTCGCGGACGAAACCGTAGTTCGCCGGGTCCGCCGCGTCCGGGTGGTCCGGCGAGACCAGGCCGACCGCGCCCTTCCTGCGCCGCAGGACGGGAAGCAGCACGATGCTGATCATGATCAGCGCCATCAGGACCCAGAGAATCTCCATGTCTCAAGCGAACCAGAACACGCCGACAATTGGCCAACCTGGGGTCGGGCCTGTGGAAAACCTCGCGCGGGGCGGCGGCCGGCGCGGTCGCACGCGGGACACGGCTCGTCCCGCTGCCCGCGAGGCCGCACAGGGGGCGACGCCCGGTGTGGAGGGTCGGCGGAGAACCATCGGCTGACCCGTGCACGCCGGCGGCAGACCGGGACGTACCACGACAGAACCGCCGCGGGACCCCTCGTCGCCCCGCCCCCTTGGCCCCCCGGCGGGCGCGCCCCGCGACCCCCGCGGGCGTGCGCCGGACCCCGGGCGGTGGCTCGGATCGGCATCCGGCTCGCGCGCGCACTACCCTCGGGCCCATGAGCGACAGGCACATCAGTCAGCACTTCGAGACGCTCGCGATTCACGCGGGCAACACCGCCGACCCCCTGACGGGCGCGGTCGTCCCGCCGATCTACCAGGTCTCCACCTACAAGCAGGACGGTGTCGGCGGCCTGCGCGGCGGCTACGAGTACAGCCGCAGCGCCAACCCCACCCGGACCGCGCTGGAGGAGAACCTCGCCGCCCTGGAGGGCGGTCGCCGCGGTCTCGCGTTCGCGTCCGGACTGGCGGCCGAGGACTGCCTGCTGCGCACCCTGCTCAGCCCCGGCGACCACGTGGTGATCCCCAACGACGCGTACGGCGGCACCTTCCGGCTGTTCGCGAAGGTCGTGGCCCGCTGGGGCGTGGAGTGGTCGGTGGCCGACACCGGCGACGCCGCCGCCGTGCGGGCCGCCATCACGCCGAAGACCAAGGCCGTGTGGGTGGAGACGCCCTCCAACCCGCTGATGGGGATCACCGACATCGCGGCCGTCGCCCAGGTCGCCCGGGACGCGGGCGCCCGGCTGGTCGTCGACAACACCTTCGCCACGCCGTACCTGCAGCAGCCGCTCGCGCTCGGCGCGGACGTCGTCGTGCACTCCCTGACGAAGTACATGGGAGGGCACTCCGACGTGGTCGGCGGCGCGCTGATCACCGCGGACGCGGAGCTCGGCGAGGAGCTGGCCTTCCACCAGAACGCGATGGGCGCGGTCGCCGGGCCCTTCGACTCCTGGCTGGTGCTGCGCGGCACCAAGACCCTCTCCGTGCGCATGGACCGGCACAGCGAGAACGCCACCAAGGTCGCCGACATGCTCACCCGGCACCCCCGGGTCACGAGCGTGCTCTACCCCGGACTGCCGGACCACCCCGGCCACGAGGTCGCCGCCAAGCAGATGCGGTCCTTCGGCGGCATGCTCTCCTTCCGCGTCGAGGGCGGCGAGGAGGCGGCCGTCGAGGTCTGCAACCGGGCCCGCGTCTTCACGCTCGGCGAGTCCCTCGGCGGCGTCGAGTCGCTGATCGAGCACCCGGGGCGCATGACGCACGCCTCCGTGGTGGGCTCCGCCCTGGAGGTGCCCGGCGACCTGGTGCGCCTGTCGGTCGGCATCGAGAACGTCGACGACCTGCTCCAGGACCTGCAGCAGGCCCTCGACGCGTAGGGACGGCCGGTAACCGGCTCACCAGCCGGTCAGGGGTGGGGTCGTCTCCGACGGCGGCTCCACCCACGGGCGCGCGGTCAGCGTCCACACCAGGAACGCCACGGTCGCCGCGCACAGCAGCAACCACATCAGGCGGCGGGCGGCGTTCCGGCGCCGCAGCAGGCGCTGCCCGTGACGCACGGCGTCCGCGTGCAGGTCGGGCGGGACCGGCGGCGGGGCCCCCTCCAGCAGCCGCCGCACCCGCGCCTCGCGGTGGAGGTGACTCATCGCGCCCCTCCGGCGGGGCACGGCGGCCCGGGCGCCCGGGACGGCCCGGCCGAGGGGACGGCCGTGACGGAACGCCCGCCCCGCGCCGGGATCATGACAGCACCGCCCGCACGCCGCCGACCGCGGTCACCGCGGCGGACGGGCGCCGCAGCAGCGTCTCCGTCGCGCGGGCGCCCAGCGCGCGGACCCGTTCCGGGGACAGCCCCAGCACAGCCGCGGTCTGCTCCTCGGCGACCCCCTCCAGGAAACGCAGCACCACCACCAGCCGCTCCTGCCGGCCGAGGGCGGCCAGCGGGCTGCCGGGGTGGGGGCGGGCGGGCCGCAGCAGGCCGGCCGGCCCGTGCCGGTCGCCGTGTGCGAAGCGCAGGGCCAGCTGCCGCCGGGCGTGGTCGTAGGGGTCGTCCCCGTGCAGCCGGTTCCAGCAGGCGTACGTGTGCGCCAGGCTACGGGTCAGCAGGCGCCGGGCCCGCGGGTTGTCCTCGGGGGCCTCGGCGGTGAGCAGCGTGGCGGCGTGCAGCAGCCGCCCGGCCGCGCCCGCGACGAACGCCGCGAACTCGCGGTCCCGGCGAGCGTCCTGAAGCACGTGCCGTTCTCGCACCGCGCCTCCCGTACGACCCGGACAGCCGGTCCCGGCCGCGTACGGCGCCGGGCGGGCGCGTACGACGGGGACCCGCTCTCCATCATCGGGCCGGAACGGCCCCCGGGGTCAAGGGGTGCGCACCACCGGTACGGCCGTCCCGGCCCCGGGGTGCTCAGGAGGCCGGCGGGGCCTCCGGACCGGGGACACCGTGCGCGGACATGCGGGCGGAGAGCGCGCCGTTGAAACGAGTGAGGAGCGCGCAGAACACCTCGCGCTCCTCCTCCTCCCAGTCCTGGGTCAGCTCGGCCATCAACTGCCGCCGGGAGGAGCGCACTTCCTCCAGCCGCGCCTGCCCGCGCGGGGACAGCTGCAGCACGACCGCGCGGCCGTCGTCGGGGTGCGAGGTGCGCTTGACCAGGCCGGTGTCCACGAGCGGCGCCACCTGCCGGGTGACCGTGGAGGAGTCGATGCCCATGCTCGCGGCGAGGGCCTTGACCCCCATCGGGCCTTCCTTGTCCAGCCGGTTGAGCAGCAGGTAGGCGGCACGGTCCATGGAGTTGCGGACCTGGCCCACCCCGCCGAGCCGGGTCTGTTCGGCACGGCGTGCGAACAACGCCACCTCGTGCTGCAACGTGTCGAGAAGACCGGTGTCCCCGACGGTCGTCCTGTCCATCGACGTTCCAGGTGTTGTGGCCATGTCCGGGCGCTCGCTTCGTGGAGGGCTGCTGATGTGGAAGGACAGGGTACGCGGCCCGGACCCCCGCCGTACCGGTGCCGGCAAAGCCGGTTCCCTCCGCACCGGTTGCGGTCCGGAGTGGTCGCCGCCCGCGGCGGGCCGCGAACTGCGATGCTGGAGCCATGAACCACGGCACGGCCGGCTCCCTGCGGGCCGTCACCCTCGACGACGTGCGCGGCGCGCAGAAGATGCTCTCCGGGGTGTCCCGGGCGACGGCGCTGGAGAGCAGTCGGCACCTGTCCCGCCTGGTGGGCGCGCCGGTGCACCTGAAGTGCGAGAACCTCCAGCGGACCGGTTCCTTCAAGCTGCGCGGCGCCTATGTGCGGATCGCCGGGCTGCTGCCCGAGGAGCGGGCCGCCGGGGTGGTCGCCGCGAGCGCCGGGAACCACGCGCAGGGCGTCGCGCTGGCCTCGTCCCTGCTGGGGGTCCGCTCGACGGTGTTCATGCCGAAGGGCGCCCCGCTGCCCAAGATCAGCGCCACCCGCGAGTACGGCGCGGAGGTGCGCCTGCACGGCCAGGTGGTCGACGAGACGCTGGCCGCGGCCATGGAGTACGCCGAGCGCACGGGTGCGGTCTTCATCCACCCCTTCGACCACCCCGACATCATCGCCGGCCAGGGCACCGTGGGCCTGGAGGTCCTGGAGCAGTGCCCGGAGGTCCGCACGGTCGTCGTCGGCATGGGAGGGGGCGGGCTGATCGCCGGGATCGCGGTCGCCGTGAAGGCGTACCGGCCCGACGTGCGGATCGTGGGCGTGCAGGCGGAGGGGTCCGCCTCCTATCCGCCGTCGCTCGCGGCCGGGCACCCGGTGGCGGTGCGCGATCCGGCGACGATGGCGGACGGCATCAAGGTGGGGCGGCCCGGTGAGGTGCCGTTCGGGATCGTGGCCGAGCTGGTGGACGAGGTCCGCACGGTCACCGAGGACGAACTGTCCGCCGGGCTGCTGCTGTGCCTGGAGCGGGCCAAGCTGGTGGTGGAACCGGCCGGGGCCAGCCCGGTGGCGGCGCTGCTGAGCCGCCCGGACAGCTTCGAGGGGCCGGTCGTGGCGGTGCTGTCCGGGGGGAACGTCGATCCGGTGCTGATGGAGCGGGTGCTGCGGCACGGCATGGCCGTGCAGGGCCGCTACCTGGCGGTTCGGCTGCGGCTGCCGGACCGGCCGGGGGCGCTGGCGGCACTTCTGCGGGCGTTGTCAGTGGTCGACGCTAACGTCCTGGACGTGAGCCATGTGCGGACCGACCCCCGGCTGGGGCTCACGGAGGTGGAGGTCGAGCTGCACCTGGAGACGAAGGGCCCCGAGCACTGCTCCGAGGTGGAACGGGCCCTGCGCGAGGCGGGTTACACGGTCATCGCCTGAGCCCGGAGGCCCTCGGGCACCCCGTGTCACTCATCCGGGTGATCTCATGGTGAGACGCGATACATCGCGTTATGGTGTGTGGGGTGGTGGCCGTCGCGAACCTGTGGCGGTGACTGTCGCGGCCCCGGTGCCGTCCCGCGGCGGCAAGAACTGCGGCAAAAAGTTCGGCAGAAGAAAACGCACAAATCTAGGCTTCTCGAAGAATCCCCGACGACGTGGAGACTGATATGCCAGGCGCCATCCATGCCCAAGGTCTGGTGAAGACCTTCGGAGACGTCAAGGCGCTGGACGGCGTCGACCTCGAGGTGCCCGAGGGCACCGTCCTGGGCCTGCTCGGCCCCAACGGCGCGGGCAAGACGACGACCGTCCGCTGCCTCACCACCCTGCTGCGACCCGACTCCGGTTCGGCGGTCGTCGCCGGCATCGACGTGCTCAAGCACCCCGACGCCGTGCGCCGCTCCATCGGCCTGTCCGGCCAGTTCGCCGCGGTGGACGAATACCTGACCGGCCGGGAGAACCTCCAGATGGTCGGCCAGCTGTACCAGATGAAGTCGAAGGCGGCCAAGGCGCGCGCGGACGAGCTGCTGGAGCAGTTCAACCTCGCGGACGCCGCCGACCGCACCACCAAGACCTACTCCGGCGGCATGCGCCGCCGCCTCGACCTCGCCGCCGCCCTGGTCGTCTCGCCGCCCGTGATGTTCATGGACGAGCCGACCACCGGCCTCGACCCGCGGAACCGCCAGCAGCTGTGGGAGGTCATCAAGCAGCTCGTCTCGGGCGGGACGACCCTGCTGCTCACCACCCAGTACCTGGAGGAGGCCGACCACCTCGCGCACGACATCGCGGTGGTCGACCACGGCCGGGTCATCGCCCAGGGCACCTCCGACCAGCTCAAGGCCCGCACCGGCGGCGAGCGCGTCGAGGTCGTCGTGCGCGAACGCGAGCACCTCGCCACCGCCTCCGAGGTCCTGCGCGGCTTCGGCAAGGGTGAGACCACGGTCGAGGAGCACATGCGCAAGCTCACCGTGCCGGTGACCGGCGGCGCCAAGCTGCTCGCCGAGGTCATCCGGGAGCTCGACGCCCGGGGCATCGAGATCGACGACATCGGCCTGCGCCGCCCCACCCTCGACGACGTGTTCCTCTCCCTCACCGGACACGTCGCGGAGCGCGCCGAGGACAACGGCAACGGGACCGGGACCGCCGAGGGGCGTCCCCAGCAGAAGGAGACCGCGAAGTGAGTGCCGTCACCGACGCCGTGCGCACCAGCACGGCACCCGGCAACCCGATCGGCCAGTCGGTCCGCGACTCCCTGATCGTCGCCAAGCGCAACCTGATCCGCATGGCCCGGATCCCGAATCTTGTTCGCTCAGTTGGATTTCGTTTCAACTCACGTTGCATCCCTGGTCAGGGCCTGAGCGCGGGGGAGGGGAGCGTCGCATGAGCATGGTTGCCGACTCGATGGTCATCGCCCGCAGGAACCTAATCCGGATGACCAGGATTCCTGAGATGCTCCTTTTTGGGGTCATCCAGCCAGTTATGTTCGTTGTGCTCTTTACGTACGTCTTCGGTGGGTCGATCAGCATCGGCGGCTCCACCGACCCGCAGCTGTACAAAGAGTTCCTGATGGCCGGGATCTTCGCGCAGACCGTCACCTTCGCCACGGCCGGCGCGGGCGCGGGCATCGCAGATGACATGCACAAGGGGCTGATCGATCGCTTCAGGTCGCTCCCGATGGCAAGGGGCGCCGTCCTCACCGGACGTACACTCGCCGACCTCGTGCAGACCACCATCACCATCGTCGTGCTCGCGGGAGTCGCACTGATCGTCGGCTGGCGCACCCACGAGAACATCGGCAAGGTGCTTTGCGGCTTCCTGCTCCTGCTCCTGCTCGGCTACGCGTTCACTTGGATCGGCGCGCTGATCGGGCTGTCCGTGCGCACCCCCGAGGCGGCCACCTCCGGTGGACTGATCTGGCTGTTCCCCCTGACGTTCATCTCGAACGCCTTCGTGCCGGTCACCGGTATGCCGACGTTCCTCCAGCATGTCGCCGAGTGGAACCCGTTCAGTGCGACGGTGGCGGGCGCCCGTGAACTCTTCGGGAACACGATGCCGGGCGTCCCGAAGACGGTCACCGGTGCGTGGCCGATGGAGCACCCGATCTGGGCCTCGATCATCTGGTCCGTCCTGATCATCGCGGTCTTCCGGACTCTGGCGGTGCGCAAGTACCGCTCGGCGGCAAACTGAGCGTGAATCCAGGCCGCGTCTGGCATAAATCAGAAGAACGGCAAGAGGCCCGGAGCATGGCATGCAAGCTCCGGGCCTCCTTCTGTGTGTGACGTCAGCAGAACAGCTTGTACTTGGTGCTGCCCGTCCACTTGGTGTCGCCCTTGTAGACCACAGCGGCATACGTGGTCATGTTGCCGCACGCGGGCTTGGGAGCGGACACTTTGTGCGTGCCAGCGGTGAACGACTTGCAGCCGGACGCGACCGTGATGTCCGGGTAGTACGGGTGCTGCGTGTTGAGGTAGACGCAGAGCTTCGTGCCGATCGGGTTGGGTCCCCACAGGGTCGCCGAGGCGTAGACCCTGCCGCCAGACAGGTAGGGGAGCTTGGCCTGGGCGATCGCCTGCGGGCTGGCCTGGGCCGAGAAGGCCGTGCCCATCACCAGAGTCGCCGCTGCCGCACCCGTTCCGAGCACCTTCGTCAATACCTTGATCAGGATCAACCCCTTGTGCATCGATGACCTCGTTGCGCCTCTTGGTGCTCGATCAGGCCCTGACGCTACAGAGAGTTGCCGCATGGGCACAGAGGATTTCAAGCCCCGGAACGGGTGGTTTTAGATGCTTTCGGGCGTAGGTGACGGGGTAGGCGAAAGCGCTTGGTTGTTGCGGAACGCGGCACTCGACCGCCTCCCAAGTGCTCACGGCGTCGAGAGGTGGCCCGAACTAAAGGCCAGATCAGAGGCCCGGAGCAGGGTGAGGAGTCCAGCTTCGGGTCTCGCTGTTTTGGTCCTAAAGTTTTTCCGAGCAGTCGAACATGCGTTCGTACCAGGTCAGAGGGGGTAACTGATCGGTAGGTGTTCGATCGAGCGTGCCTATAATCGGAATCTGAGATTCCGATCAAGGTGTCTGGTGTGTTCATATGACGGAGCGTTTGCACACGGCAACACATCGACCTCGGGATTGCCCATGTCTACACACCGTCGTCGTCGCGTTAAGGGACGAGTCCGGACCAGCGCAGGAGCCGCCACGATGGCCCTCGCGATGAGCTGGCTGGCCTTCGTCGGAATCAAAGGCCCGCTCGACGGCGGCGCGAGACAACCGAGCGTGTCCCTCGATACCGACGACATCGACGACGCCGAGCAGCGTGACGACGAGGGCGCCCCTACCAAGGCGGGCATCCCGAGCGGCTGGGACTCTGTAGAGATAGGTGAGCAGGACCCCCAAGCCCCCTCTCCTGCCCCCGCTGCCGCCCCAGAGAGTAACTACCCCTCCACCGCCTCGAACGGCCAGAAGGAGCCCGCGCAGGACGACGCGCATGTGCATGTCGCCGAGACCTCCGTCGCTCCGACGCCGGTCGCCAAGAAGCCCAAGAAGGCAGAGGCCGCCAAGCCCAAGGCGCCCACGAAGAAGACGCCCGACGTGAAGCCTGCGACCAAGAATGCACCTAAGAAGTCAGCGCCCGAGGTGGGGTCTGCTGCATGATCGGGTGACAGCGGGGTTTATGCAGCCAGAGCTGCGGGTGGGGTCATGATGGTCTCGTACTCGACGGGGGTCAATCGGCCCAGACGTCTCTGACGCCGACGCCGGTGGTAGGTCCGCTCGATCCAGGTGACGATCGCGATCCGCAGTTCCTGGCGGGTGGCCCAGGCGCGGCGGTCGAGGACGTTCTTCTGCAGCAGCGCGAAGAAACTCTTCTCCATGGCGGCGTTGTCGCCGGCGGCCCCGACGCGGCCCATCGAGCCGACCAGGCCGTGCCGAGTGAGTACGGCAGCCACTTTCCGTGACCGGAACTGCGAGCCGCGGTCCGAATGCACCACGCAACCGGCCACCTGGCCGCGGCGGGCGACGGCGGACTCCAACGCGGCCACGGCGAGGCGGGACTCCATCCGGGCGTCGATGGAGTAGCCCACGATGCGGCCCGAGTACACGTCCTTGACGGCACACAGATACAGCTTGCCCTCGCCGGTCGCGTGTTCGGTGATGTCCGTCAGCCACAACCGGTTCGGCCCGTCCGCGGTGAAGTCGCGCCGCACCAGATCATCATGGACAGGCGGCCCGGCCTTGGCGTTCCTCCCACGGCCCCTGCGCTTGCCGAAGGCACTCCACCAGCCGTTGTCCCGGCAGATCCGCCAGGCGGTCCGCTCCGCCATCGCCTCACCGGCGGCGCGGGCCTCGTCGAGCAGGAAGCGGTGACCGAACTCCGGGTCGTCACGATGAGCGTCGAAGAGGGCGTTGGCCCGGTATGCCTCGGACAGTTCGGCATCGGTGACCGGCCGGTCCAGCCACCGGTAGTAGGGCTGGCGGGCCAGCTTGAGCACCCGGCACGTCACCGCCACCGGTACCCGGTGAGGGGCATCGGCGGCGGCCAGCTCGCGACGAGCGGGTACATCATTTTGACGGCAGGTTCGCCTGCGACAGATACGCCGCAGCCCTCCGCAACACCTCGTTCTCCTGCTCCAGCAGCCGGATGCGCTTGCGGGCCTCGCGCAGCTCGGCCGACTCACCCGACGCCGTCGCGGGCCTGGCGCCCTCGTCGGTGTCGGCGCGGCGCAGCCACTTCGACAACGTGATCGGGTGGACGCCGAAGTCGGCGGCGATCTGTTCCAGCGTGACGCCAGGCTCGCGGTTACGCGCGACCCGCACGACGTCCTCGCGGAACTCCTTCGGATACGGCTTGGGCACTGCAACATCCTTCCAGGCCGCTTCTCAGCAAGCCAAGTCAGGTGTCACCCAACCCTGCAGCAGACCCTACGACGTCACCGACCGGGGCGTCCGCATCGTCACCGCTGATGGCCGCATCGACTCCGACGACGACATGTTCGGCATCCAGCTCTCCCTCCTCGCCTACATGGCCGAGGTCGAGCACGCCCTAATCCTGGAGCGGACGATGGGCGGCCGGATGCAGAAGCTCGCGGCCGGTGGCTGGCCGCTGGGCGAACCGCCCTTCGGCGTGAAGCTCAACGATGACGGCGAGCCCGCTCTGAACCCGGCCGAGGTCAAGCAGGTCGAAGCCTTCGCCGACTACGTACTCGACGCGCCCGAGCCGGTGACGCGCGAGGACGTGGCTCGCCACCTGAACTCGATGGGCTACCGGACCCGCACGGGCAAGCTCTGGGAGGGCGGCAACCTCGCCCGCCGGATTCGGGCCAGCCTGAAGGGCTACGTCGAGTTCAACTTCGGCGGCCAGAACGAGGACGGCGAGGAGATCACCACCACCTTCCGCATCGACGTCCCCAAGGCCCTGGAGGACGACCGCGCGGAAGCCGTGCTCGCCTACCTGGACCGCACCTCCCGTATACGGAACGTCGCCGCATCTAAGTACCTGCTGTCCAACCGGCTGATCTCCGTGTGCGGCGCCCACCGGACCGGCGCATCCGTGACGGAGGGACGCGCGGTCAACACCGCCGGCCGGTACTACCGATGCATGGCCGGGTGACAGGGCACAGAGGTCACCGAGCGGCACGAGGACTGCTGGGAACTGCCGGTTGACGAGGTGGACGCGGCTGTCTGGTCCGAGATCGAGGGCCTGCTGAACAACAAGGGCAAGCTGCAAGAACTGGTCGAGGGCTGGCTGGGCACCGTCCCCGAGCGCGCCGCCTCCTACCGCCGCCGCATCTCCGAGCTGGACGTGCATATCGAGAAGAAGCGCAAGAACCGCAAGAAGAAGATCGCCCTGCTTCTCGCCTCCGTGGACGAGGACGACGCCGACCAGGACGACGCGAAGCTCGTCGAGGAGCTGAAGACCGAGCTGAAGGCGCAGGAGACCGAGCTGGCGGAGGAGAAGGACCGCGTCACCGAGTGGCTGGAGGAGGCCGAGGCCCAGGAGGAGCGCGCCCGTGACCTGCTCAAGGCGGTGGCCAACGTCAACACCGAGCGCGACTTCACCCTGACGCAGAAGCTCGACCTGATGGACCTGCTCGACATCCGCG
Organism: Streptomyces sp. 3-6; assembly: GCF_056323165.1. Lineage (NCBI taxonomy): Bacteria > Bacillati > Actinomycetota > Actinomycetes > Kitasatosporales > Streptomycetaceae > Streptomyces > Streptomyces sp. 3-6. The sequence continues at coordinate 56,884 of NZ_JBWHZP010000012.1, read as the reverse complement.
TGCAGATCACCGACAAGGGAGTGCCCCGGCACAAGGGTCTGGTCGACCCGATCACCGAGTGGCACCGCGAGACGGGCACGCCGGTGCCTGCGGCCCTGACGGACGAGATGTGGGACCGGGTCAAGGACATCCTGTCGGGCACGCGCCAGTGGAAGGACGTACGCGGCGCCTTCGACGTGATGCTGGAGAAGCTGCGCACCTCGAAGCCGTGGAACGAGTACAGCGGGTCCGAGAGGATCGGTGGACGGGGCTACACGACGCTGTACCGGCGCGTGCACCACTGGCACAGCTCGGGGGAGTACCAGGCCGCCCTGGAGGCGCTCAGGGGCTTCGACGCGGCGCCTGTGCCCCCGGCCTGCCGGCTGCCTCACATGCTGGTGACCGGAGCGGTCGACCCGGAGTTCACCGCCGCTGACCTGGGAGAACAGGGCCACGAGGCGAGCTGCAAGAGTGACGACATGGCCGGACAGGCTTCCCCGAGATGGTCCTGTTCGGGATCATCCAGCCGGTGATGTTCGTCGTGCTGTTCACGTACGTCTTCGGCGGCTCGATGAAGATCGGCGACACCACCGACCCGAACGTCTACAAGAACTTCCTGATGGCCGGCATCTTCGCGCAGACCGTCACGTTCGCCACCGCCGGCTCCGGAGCAGGCATCGCGGACGACATGCAGAAGGGACTCATCGACCGCTTCCGCTCGCTGCCCATGGCCCGCGGCGCGGTGCTCACCGGCCGCACGGTCGCCGACCTCGTGCAGACGTCCATCACCCTGCTGGTCCTCGCGGTGGTCGCCCTGATCGTGGGCTGGCGTCCCGGCTCCGCGGAGCCGACCAACGTCGGCAAGATCCTGGCCGGCTTCGGCCTGCTGCTCCTGCTCGGCTACGCCTTCACCTGGATCGGCGCGCTGATCGGCCTGTCCGTGCGGACCGCCGAGGCGGCGACCTCCGGAGGGATCATCTGGCTGTTCCCGGTGACGTTCATCTCGAACGCCTTCGTCGACGCGAGTCAGATGACTCCCTGGCTGCGCCACATCGCCGAGTGGAACCCGTTCAGCGCCACCGTCCAGGCCTGCCGGGAACTCTTCGGCAACCCCGGAGTGTCCCCGTCGACCGCCTGGCCCATGCAGCACCCGGTGTGGGCGTCGCTGATCTACTCGGTCCTGATCATCGTCGTCTTCAGAACGCTGGCGGTGCGCAAGTACCGCTCGGCCGCCGCATGACGAACGCATGACGAAGCCCCCTGCCCCACGCGGGAGGCGCGGGACAGGGGGCCGGTCGGACCGCACGGGGGCCGCTGCGAGACCGGCGCGGGGCCGGTGCGGCGGGCTCGGCCGCCGTGGGGCTCGGTCGTTCGTGCAGCTCAGCCGTCGTAGGTCGGCCGTCGGGCGGCTCAGCCGTCGTAGGGCTCGGCCTTGAGGATCCGGACCGAGGCCATCTTGCCGTTGGGCAGCTCGTACTGGACGTCCTCGCCCACCTTGTGGCCCATCACGCCCGAGCCCAGCGGGGACTGCGGGGAGTAGGTCTCCACATCGGCGCTCGCGTACTCCCGCGAGGCGAGCAGGAACGTCAGGGTGTCGTCCTCGTCGCCGTCGAACGCGATGGTCACGACCATGCCGGGAGCGACCGTACCGTCGGCCACCGGAGGCTCGCCAACCTGGGCGTTCTCGAGGAGCTGGGTGAGCTGGCGCACGCGGAGCTCTTGCTTGCCCTGCTCCTCCTTGGCCGCGTGGTACCCGCCGTTCTCGCGCAGGTCGCCCTCCTCACGCGCGGCGGCGATCTTGGCGGCGATCTCCGTGCGCGCGGGACCAGTAAGGTACGCAAGCTCGTCCTTGAGCTTGTTGTACGCCTCCTGGGTCAGCCAGGTGACGTTCTCGCTGGTCTGGGTCACAGGTGCTCCTCGTAGGACTGGGAATACAAAGGATCGCCCTCCCCAGAAGATGTTCCTCCACGGATGGGCGAAACCACGAGCCTAACAATTCAGGGCAGGAAGGGGGAGGACATAAGCCACCGGACTCATGTCGTCGCAGGTCAGCGCCTGTGTTTTGACGGCGGCATCAGTCGGCGTGGCAGCCGATCAGCTCGGCGGACGTCGCCTTGCCGGTGGTGCGGAGCGTGACGACCTCGTCGATGCGGGTCCGGTCCCCGTCGAAGCGGAAGTCGGCCCGGCCGACCTCGGCACGGGTGGAGTCCACCGAGCGCAGCGTGCAGTAGCCGGCGGTGTCCGCGTCCTTGTGCACCTCCAGGTGCACGCGCACGGACTTCTCCCCGGCGTCGAAGCTGATCACTTCCGCGCTGATCTCGTTCTGGACCACGTAGTGGTAGCCGAACCAGCCGAGCAGCCCGAGCATCGCCGCACCCAGCACGGCTCCGATGATCTTGAGCATCCGGTCGGCACGCTCATCCGAGGAACGGCCGTAGCGGCCCTCGGGCGGTCGCGTGCTCGCCGTCGTCATGATCGTCTCCTCGGCAGGAAGGGGGACCCGGGTCCCGTGGGAGGCCCGGAGCGGAGCCCCGGAATTATTCGCCCCCCGGTTCGGTCACTATAGAAGCCCGAGACCGCGCCGACGCACGCAGGGCGCCGACCGACTGAGGATTTGAGTCTTGACTGACCAGTTGCGACTGATGGCCGTGCACGCCCACCCCGACGACGAGTCGAGCAAGGGCGCGGCCACCATGGCCAAGTACGTGTCCGAGGGGGTGGACGTGCTGGTGGTGACCTGCACGGGCGGGGAGCGCGGCTCCATCCTCAATCCGAAGCTCCAGGGTGACGCCTACATCGAGGAGCACATCCACGAGGTCCGCAAGAAGGAGATGGACGAGGCCCGCGAGATCCTCGGGGTCGAGCAGGAGTGGCTCGGCTTCGTCGACTCCGGCCTGCCCGAGGGCGACCCGCTGCCGCCGCTGCAGGAGGGCTGCTTCGCCCTGGAGGACGTCGACCGGGCGGCCGGCGAGCTGGTGCGCAGGATCCGCTCCTTCCGCCCGCAGGTGATCACCACCTACGACGAGAACGGCGGCTACCCGCACCCCGACCACATCATGACGCACAAGATCACGATGGTGGCGTTCGAGGGCGCGGTGGACACCGAGAAGTACCCCGAGGACGAGTTCGGCCCCGTCTGGCAGCCGCTGAAGCTGTACTACAACCAGGGCTTCAACCGTCCCCGCACCGAGGCCCTGCACGAGGCCCTGCTGGAGCGCGGCCTGGAGTCGCCCTACGGGGACTGGCTCAAGCGCTGGGCCGACTCCGAGCGCAAGGAACGCACGATCACCACGCACGTCCCGTGCGCCGACTTCTTCGAGATCCGCGACAAGGCGCTGATCGCGCACGCCACGCAGATCGATCCCGACGGCGGCTGGTTCCGGGTTCCGATGGAGATCCAGAAGGAGGTCTGGCCCACCGAGGAGTACGAGCTCGCCAAGTCCCTCGTCGACACCTCCCTCCCCGAGGACGACCTCTTCGCGGGCATCCGGGACAATGGCTGACATGAGCGCGAGTGCAAGCCTGGCAGTGACGCACCTGGTCCCCCTTGCCGAGGAATTCGACAAGAACAAGGTCACCCCCGGCGTCCTGGGGTTCATCGTCTTCGCGGCGATGGCCCTGGCGGTCTGGGCCCTGATGAAGTCGATGAACCGGCACATGAACAGGGTCGACTTCACCGAGTCCCCGGAGCCGGGCGCGGAGCCGGGCGCGAAGGCGGGCGCGGAGGCCGAACCGACGGCTGCCTCCGGCGCCGCCAAGGACAAGAAGGACTGAACCGTGGGCTCTCCGCCCCGGCGGAGAGCCCACGGTCCGGCCCGCCGGGCCCCGGGCCACTTCACGGCCTCCTGGCCCGCGACACCGGTCGCCGCCGTCTCCCGCGGCCACGCGTCGGTCGCCGCCGCCTCCCTCGGCCCGGCCCGGGCCCGGGCCACCTCCCGGCCTCCCGGCCTCCCGGCCTCCCGGCCTCCCGGCCTCCCGGCCCCCGGACACGGGGCGCTGCCGCCTCCTCGGCCCCGCGCCGGGGCGGGTCGCCCCCTACGGCTCCCTTCACGACCCGGCGCAGGGCCGGGCGGGGTCGCCCTTCACGACCTTGTGCTGAGCCGGGCGGGTCGCGGTTCGACGGCAACGGCCTGAGCCGGGGGGTCGCCGTCCGCCAGCCTCGGCCTGCGCGGTACAGGCCGCCGTCCCACGGCCCGGCCCCTTCCCCACGCCGGAAGCGCTGCGGTCGGCATCGGACGTGCCGTCCCTCACGCCTGAAGCGCTGCGGTTCGGCACCGGCGTGCCGCTCCGCACGCCTCACCTCCCCTGGAGTCGCCGGGCAGGCCCCGCTGCCCGCCTTCCGGCCGGGCGTCGGCCGGAGGGGCCCGGCCGCCCGCCACCCGGCTACGGCTCCGCCGTGACCTGCACGCCCATGACCTCGCGGGCGTGACGGCCGGGCACCATGCCCAGGCGCCAGGCCTGCCAGCCCGCCTCCAGGGTGACGCCGCGTTCCAGCAGCAGCTGGAACGCCTCCACGTAGTCGTCCAGCTTCTCGTCGCGCAGCGGATGGCTGTCCCGCGCGAGCCGGGACAATTCCTCCTGGGCCACCGCCGTGCCGACCTCCGTGCCACCGGGGGCCGCGTACGGGAGGAGGGTGCAGCGCAGGAAGCGGGCCCAGTCCTCGCCGCGCCGGTCCCCGTAGGAGGCGAACAGCGGCACCGCCTCGTCGCACAGCGCCAGCGCCTGCTGCGTGCGCGCGTTCCCCGCGTCGACGACCGCCAGCTCCAGGCACGTCCACGCCTCACCGTGCGCGACGCCGATGCGCCGGAAGTCGGCGCGGGCGTCCACCAGCAGCTGACGGGCGAACCCGGAGTTGCGCAGCGAGCCGGTCCGGGCCGCACGCTGGTCGCGGGTGACCCGGGCCGAGTGGTGCCGGGCGCAGGCCAGGCCGTAGACGTCCCGCATCCGGGAGAACATCGTGCGGGAGCGTTCCAGCTCGCGCACCGCGCGGTCCAGGTCGCCGGTCTCCTCCAGGGCCTGGCCGAGGTAGTACAGGGTCCACGCCTCACCGCGCGCGTCCTCGTTGTCCCGGTGCCGGGCCGCAGCCCCGCGGAGGTCCTCCACCGCCGGGGAGGCGTCCCCCGTCACCAGCCGGGTCCGGGCCAGCTGGGTCAGCGCCCAGGCCTCCCCGCGGCCGTCCCGGGTGCGGCCGTACAGCTCCAGGGCGGTGCGCAGCTCGTCTTCGGCCCGTGCCGCGTCCCCCAGCAGCAGGTGCAGCTGGCCCAGCTGGAAGTGTGCCCACGCCTGGCCGTGCACGGACTCGCCCGCGCGGTGCAGCACCAGGGACTCGGTGAGCAGGCCGAGCGCCTCGGACAGGCGCGCCCGGTCGCGTTCGACGGCGGCCAGCGCGTGCATCGTCCACGCCCGGTCCGTGGCCAGCTGGGGAGCGGCCTGCAGGGCGAGGGACTCCCGCAGCTTCGCCGCCGCCTCCGTCAGGTTCCCCTGGTGGTGCAGCGTGATCCCGAGCGAGGCGAGCGCACGGGCCGCGCCCGCGTCGTGGTGCGCCTCCCGGTAGAGGTCCACCACGGAGGTGAGGGTGGTGCGGGCCTTGTCCAGTTCGCCCAGCTGCCGGGCGGCGATGCCGGTGCGCCACTGCACCGATCTCACCAGCAGACCCTCGTCCACGGCCTGCGCCAGCTCGCTGATCTCGCCCAGCCGGTACAGGTCGCCGCGGAGCAGGCAGTAGTCGCACAGCGCGCCGAGCAGGTTCAGCACCGCCGCCCGGTCGACGCCCTCCGTGTGCCGCAGCGCGGCGGTGATGAAGCTGGACTCGTCGTCCAGCCAGCGCAGGGCCTCCTCCAGCGAGGTGAAGCCGTAGGAGCCGAAGCGGTCGGACCGGGTCGACACGTTGCCGTCGACCAGCCGCAGGACGGAGTCGGCGAGCTCGGCGTAGTTCACGATCAGCCGTTCTTGCGCCGCCGACCGCTCGGCGGGGTCCTCCTCGTCGTGCAGCCGGGCCCGGGCGAAGGAGCGCACGGTGTCGTGCAGCCGGTACCGGCCCTCCCGGACAGGGCTGATCAGGCCGGCTCCGGCCAGGGCCCGAAGGTGCCGGGTCGCCTCGGTCTCGTCGGTGGCCAGCAGCGCGGCGGCTGCCGCGGCGCCCAGCGAGGCGCGGCCGGCCAGCGCCAGCCGGCGCAGCAGTCGCCGTACGGTCTCCGTCTGGTCGGTGTAGCGCAGCCACAGCGCGCGCTCCACCGGCTCCACCGGTCCGTAGGCGCCCAGGTCGGCGGCGAGGGCGCGCGGTGATCTCGGGCCGAGCGAGGAACCGGCGATCCGCAGCGCCAGCGGCAGCCCGCCGCACAGCTCCCGCACCCGGTCCACGGCCTCGGCGTCGTACGGGCCGGAGGAGTCCTGCGCGGCGGCCGACAGCAGTTCCTCCGCGCCCGCCGGGTCCAGCGCCTCCACGGCCAGCTGGTGCACCCGCGCGGGCAGGTCGTCGGGCAGTCCGAGCGGGGCGCGGGCGGTGACCAGGATCAGGCTGTCGGACCGCTCCGGGACGAGGGCGCGCACCTGCATCGGGTCGGAGGCGTCGTCGAGGACGATCGTGACCGGCAGCCCCGTCAGGTGCTGCTGGTACAGCTCGCTCAGCCGCTTGACCTGCTGGTCGGCGGAGGAGCGTTCGCGGAACAGCAGTTGCTCGCGGGGCGCGCCGAGCCGGTTCAGCAGGTGCAGCAGCGCGTCCCGGGTGGACAGCGGCGGCTCGCCCGGGCTGTCGGCGCGCAGGTCCACCACGCAGGCTCCCCGGAAGTGGTCCCGCAGCTCGTGCGTGGCCCGCACCGCGAGGGTGGTCCGCCCGCTGCCCGGCGCGCCGTGCAGCACCACCACCGTGGGCCGGGTCTCGGTGTTCGCCCGCGCGGACTGCACCCACTGCCGGATCCGGCCCATCTCCTGCCGACGTCCGGCGAACAGCCCGACCGGCTCGGGCAGTTGCCGGAACGACTGCTCCAGTGCGGTCCGCCCGCGCGCCGCCGCGCTCTTGTCCGCGCCGCGCAGCCGCGGCCCCGTCTTCCGCGGACCGGTCGACGCGGCCAGCACCCGCTGCTGGTCCAGGAAGGGCCGGATGCCCCGCACCTCCAGGGCGGTCAGCCACTGGAGCCGCAACTGCTCGGGCCCGCCGGGCTGGCTCACCGAACCGGCCCGGCGGTGCGCGGCCGGCACGTGCGTCCCGGCCACCTTGATCACCGTCGCGGCGGCCCCGGCCACGCCCACGGTCACCCCGGCGCTCACCGCCGTCCCGACGCCGGTGCCGAGCGCCACGTCGGCGACCACCGCCGCCACGCCGGCCACCCCGGCCACGAGTAACGGCGTCCCGGCGCCCTCACGGGCGTACCGCTGGCGGAAGGTGAGCCGCCCGGCCTCCGCCTCGTCCAGCGCGTTCACGTACGCCTCGTACTCCTCGGCCGCGGTCGCCGCCATCGCGTCGAGCGCCCCGCGCGCCCGGCTCAGGAGCACCTTCCCGTCCGTACGTCCCCCGGTGCGGCGGACCTCCTCCTCGACGGCCCGGCCCAACAACCGCTCGGCTTCCGCCCGATGACTGTCCCGCATGCCTCGTCCCCCTCCGGCGGCGACGCCCCTTCCGGCCCCGTTCACTGATCCCCAGTGTGTCGTCCGGGTGCCGTCGTGGGGAGGGGGCAGCCGGGAGGGACGGGACGGAGGGACGGGCGGAGGGGCGGCACGGAGGGACGGGCGGAGGGGCGGGCACGAGGGGCGGTTCGGAGGAGGCTGGGGCCGGGGTCGGGGTCGGGCTCGGAGCCGGACGGAGGGACACCCGGCGGCTCCCGGTCGCCGGTGCCGGCCCGGTGCTGTCCCGGTCCGGCCACCCCCCTACCGGGGTATCACCCGGACATGGCTCCCCGGGGTGACGCCTCACGGGCGCTTTCTTCCCTACCCTGCGCAGCGTGAGCGGGGACGGGACGGAGGGAGACGGGCGGATGCGGAGTTCCGGGGCAAGGCGAGCGGCCACCGCGCGGCCGGCCGTCACCGCCCCGGCCGGCTCCCCAGCAGCACCTGGGCCCCCGACAGCACCTGGGCCCCCGACGGCGACGCACCCGCGGCGGTCGTGCCGGACGGAGTCGGCCCGGTGGTCCGGCCCTCGCGGCCGACTACGGTGGGTTCCCGTGCACCCGCAGGTACACGTGCCGCCGGAACCCCAGGTGCCGGAACGCCACGTACGGGACAGCCACCTGCCGGACTGCCACGTGCCGGACGGTCGGATGCCGGGCGGCCGGTCGCCGACCGTACACGAGCACGAGAGGGTGGGCCCTTGACTCCGGTGAAGGAGGAACCGCCGCGCGCGCTGCTCGCGACGTCCTCGCGGCGGTGGGTGCGGGCGCTGCCGTGGGCGCTGGCGTTCGTCCTGGCCGTCTCCCTGCTGCCCACCACCATCGTGGTCCTCACCGCCGACTACGGACTGAACGGCGCCGTCGCCGCCGGGCTGGCCGTCGGGCAGGCCGCGCCGCTGCTGCTCGCCGTCGCACGACCGCTGCGCGCCTGGTGCGTGGTCTTCGTCGCGGACGTGGCCGGGGCGGTCGCCCTGTTGGGCGTCGACTTCGAGGAACGGCTGCTGTGGCCGTTCCCGCCCCCGGGGCTCGTCGGGTACGTCGCGCTCTGCCTCGCCCTGGGCCTGCGCGAACGCCGCCGGACGCTGCTGCTGGTGTGGCTGGCGACGGCGGCGGCCAACGTCGGCCTCGGCTTCGTCGCCCCGCACGGCGTCGGGGCCCAGGAACTGCTGCTGACGATTCTCGGGGGCGTCGCGCTGCTGCTGGGCGGTGCGCTGCGCGAGCGGTACGAGGTGCAGCGCCGGCTGGCCGAGCAGGAGACGATCAGCGAGGCGGAGCGCGCCCGGCGGACCCTGCTGGAGGAACGCGCCCGCGTCGCCCGCGAGTTGCACGACGTGGTGGCGCACCACATGTCCGTCATCACGGTGCAGGCCGACACCGCCGAGTACCGCCTGCCGGGCCTTCCCTCGGACGTGCGCGGGGAGTTCACGACCATCGCGTCGACCGCGCGGGAGGCGCTGGGGGAGATGCGTCGCCTTCTCGGCGTCCTGCGGAGCGAGGAGGCGCGCGGTGAACTCGGGCCCCAGCCGGGCCTGACGCAGATCGGACAGCTGGTGGAGGCGACGGCACGGGCGGGCGGGCCGGTGGACTACAGCCCGTGCGAGGGCGAGGGCGAGGTGTCCGTGCCCGACGCGGTGGGGCTCTCGGCGTACCGGATCGTCCAGGAGGCCCTCGCGAACGTCGTACGCCACGCACCGGGAGCCCCTACCCGGGTGTCCCTGACGTTGTCGCAGTCGCAGTCGCGGTCGCAGCCGGACCCGGACCCGGGCCGGGAGCCGCAGCCGGAGCCGGAGGGCGACCGGGACGGTCGACTGCTCACCGTGCTGGTGGTCAACGGGCCGCCGCCCCGGCCACCCGGCCGGCCGCTCGAAGCGGGCGGTGGCACCGGACACGGACTCGTCGGCATGCGCGAGCGGGTGCGACTCGTCGGCGGCACCCTCGACGTGGGGCCGCTGCCGGACGGCGGATTCCGGGTCGCCGCCCGCCTGCCCGTGAGCGGAGCGCCCGGAGCCACGCAAGCGCCTGGAGAAACCGGAGCGCCAGGAGAATCCGGAGCGCCACGGGAAACCGAAGCGCCCGGCGCGACCGGAACGAACCGGGAAATCGGGGAGACCGGGGAGACCCGGGAGACTGGTGAACCCGGAGAGACCAGCGAGACCGGGGCAACCAGGGCAACCGGAGAGACCGGAGGGGACTTCACGTGACGACGCGCGTCATCATCGTCGACGACCAGGCCATGGTGCGGGCCGGGTTCGCCGCCCTGCTGGCCGCCCAGAGCGACATCGACGTGGTGGGCGAGGCCTCCGACGGTGCGCGGGGCGTCGAACTCAGCCGGCGCACCCGTCCGGACGTCGTGCTGATGGACGTGCGGATGCCCGAGATGGACGGGCTGGAGGCCACCCGCCGGCTGCTCGCGCCCCCGTCGGGCGCAGGCGGAGCCACCGCCCCGGCCCCGGTCGGCCCGGGCCTCGCGGGTGAGCACCGGCCGCGGGTCCTGATGCTCACCACGTTCGACGTCGACGACTACGTCTACGAAGCGCTGCGGGCGGGCGCGAGCGGTTTCCTGCTGAAGGACGCACCGCCCGCCGACCTCATCGCCGCGGTGCGCATCGTGGCCGCGGGTGACGCGCTGCTCGCCCCGTCCGTGACCCGCCGGCTGATCGCGGACTTCGCCCGGCAGCGTCCTGCCGCGCGGGGCAGACCCGAGACGCGGCTCAAGGCGCTGACGGAACGCGAGACCGAGGTCCTCACCCTGGTCGCCCGCGGCCGGTCCAACACGGAGATCGCCGAGATCCTGGTCCTCGCCGAGCAGACGGTGAAGACGCACGTGAGCCGTGTCCTCACCAAGCTGAATCTGCGCGACCGCGCACAGGCGGTCGTCCTCGCCTACGAGTCGGGCCTGGTGACCCCGGGGGAGTAGGCGACCGGCCCCGGCGCACCGCTCCCGAAACCGCCTCCCGCGCCGCACCGTCTCCCCGCGGCCCTCCTCCACCCCCTACCGGGGTAGCACTCCCACATCGGCTCCCCGGTATGACGCCCGGCGCCCGACCCTCGTCGCACGGTTGCCCCGTACCGACGAACGGTCACGCACCGGAGTGAGGGAGAGCAGCCATGAGACTACGCAGGGGCGAGCGGCGGACGGCGCCCGGCGACGGGCCGGCCCCGGACGGGCGCACCACCGCCCCGGACGGGCGCCGCACAGCCACAGTCCCGGACGGGCACCCCCCAGCCCGGGACGGGCGCCTCGCGGCGCCGGACGACGGGTCCGGTGCCGCCGTGGAACTCCGTGGCGTGCAACGGCAGTACGGCCGGGGCGCGGGCGCCGTGCACGCCCTCGCCGGCGTCGACCTCGCTCTCGCCCGCGGCACCTTCACCGCCGTCATGGGCCCCTCCGGGTCCGGCAAGTCGACCTTCCTCCAGTGCGCTGCCGGACTCGACCGGCCGTCGGTGGGTTCCGTACGGCTCGGCGGTACGGAGATCACCGGCATGAGCGAGAACGAGCTGACCGAACTCCGCCGCAGCCGCCTCGGTTTCGTCTTCCAGGCGTTCAACCTGCTGCCGTCGCTGACGGTGGAGCAGAACGTCCTGCTGCCGTTGCGCCTGGCCGGGGTGCGCCGCGGCAACCAGGGGCGGGCGGCGGAGGTGCTCGCGCAGGTCGGGCTCGCCGACAAGGCGGGGCGCCGGCCCGGGGAACTGTCCGGCGGCCAGCAGCAGCGGGTGGCGGTCGCCCGCGCCCTGGTCTCCGCGCCGGACGTGGTGTTCGCCGACGAACCCACCGGCGCCCTCGACACCGGGGCCGCCGCCGAGGTCCTGGGGCTGCTGAGGAACGCGGTGGACGCCCTCGGCGCCACCGTCGTCATGGTCACCCACGACCCGGCCGCGGCCGCCTGGGCCGACCGGGTCCTGTTCCTCGCCGACGGCACCCTCGCCGGCCATCTCGAACGGGCCCCGGCGGAACGGATCGCGCAGCGGATGACGGTGCTCATCGCCCGCGCCGGCAGGACGGCGGGGGTGGCGGCATGAGGCGTCCCAACGGCCTGGCCCGCGCGGCGGTCCGCTTCAAGCCCGCGTCCTTCGCCGGGACCTTCCTCGCGCTGATGATGTCGGCGCTCATCGTCACGGCGTGCGGGGTCCTGCTGGAGACCGGCCTGCGCGCGAGCGTGCCGCCGCAGCGCTACGCCGACGCGCCGGTCGTCGTGGCGGCCGACCAGTACGTGCGCGTCGTCACCGGCAGCGGGGAGGACCGGGAGGAGGAGGCGGTCCCGCTGCCCGACACGGCGCGCGTCGACGTCGCGCTGGCGGAGCGGGCCGCCCGGGCACCCGGCGCGGCGGACGTCGTCGCGGACTTCACCTTCCCGGTCCGCCCGGCCGCCCCGGCCGTCACGGCCGTCACGGCCGCCACGGCCGGAAGGACCGATGGTTCCGGGGGTGCCGGTGGTGGTCCCGGGGGTTCCGCCCCGGCCGGCTCGGTCAGGGCGCTCACCGGGCACGGATGGGGGTCCCACGCCTTCACCGGGACCGCGCTCAGCGAAGGCTCCGCACCCCGCGAGGGCGAGGTCGTGCTCGACGCGCGGACCGCCCGCGCCCTGGGGACCGGCACCGGCGGCACCCTCACGCTGGACACCGCGGCCGGGCGGCGGGACTTCCGCGTCGCGGGCCTCGCGGCGCCCGGGCCCGGGGACGCCCCCGGACCGCGCGGCACCGGCTCCGCGGGGACGGCCCTCGCCTGGTTCGCCGACGTGCAGGCTCCCGCTCTGGCCGGTCACCCCGGCACGGCGGACGCCGTCGTCGTCCTCGCCCGGCGGGGCACCGAGGCGGGCGCCCTCGCCGCCGCCGTGCACACGGCCCTGGACGGCACCGGCGCGCGGGTCCACGTCGGCGACGACCGGGGTGCGCTGGAGGACCCGCTCCTCGGTCACGCCAAGGAGACCCTCGTCGGGATCGGCGCGTCGTTCGGGGGCATCGCCACCCTCGTCGCGGTCTTCACCGCGGCCGGGACCGTCGCCCTGTCCGTGGCGCAGCGGGCTCGCGAGTTCGCGCTGCTGCGCGCGGTCGGCGCCACCCCGCGGCAGATCCGCCGCGCGGTCGCCTCCGAAGCGCTCCTGGTGGCCCCCCTGGCCGGGCTCCTCGGCTGCCTTCCGGGCCTCGGGCTGGCGCACTGGTGGTTCGGGCAGTTGCAGGACCGCGGGGCGATCCCGGGGGCGGTGCGGGTGCACGTCTCCGCCTTCCCGCTGCTCGCCGCCGTCGGCCTCGGACTGCTCACCGCGCTCGGCGCCGGCTGGGCGGCCGGCCGCAGGCCCGCGCGGATCAAGCCGGGTCAGGCGCTGACCGAGGCCTCGGTGGAGCGGCTGCGCCCGGGGCCCGTCCGGACCGCTCTGGGTGTCGCCGCCCTCGTCGGCGGCGCGTTCCTCACCGGGGTCTCCGCCCGTTCCGCGGGGGACGACGCGGCCGGCGCGGCACTGGGCGTCGTCATGTGCTTCATGTTCGCCGTCGCCCTGCTCGGTCCGCTGATCGCACGGCTGGGCGTCGGACTCCTCGGCCCCGCACTGCGCGGCGCGGGCCCGGTCGCCCGGCTCGCCGCCGCCAACTCCCGCGCGAACGCGCGCCGTCTGGCCTCCGCGATCACCCCGGTCGTGCTCGCCCTGTCCTTCGCCTCGACGCTCGTCTTCATGAACACCAGCGAGCACCGGGTCGCCGACCGGCAGCTGCGCGAGGGCATCACCGCGGACCACGTGGTGACCGACCCGGCCGGGCTCCCGGTCGACGCGGCGGCCCGTGCCGCCCGGCAGCCGGGGGTGGAGGCGGCCGTCGGTCTGCTGACCACCCAGGTGCTGGTCCCGGTGGGGTCGGGGGAGTTCGCGGCCCTGCAGGGGGCCCGGGTCCAGGGCATCACGGGCACCGGTGCGGAACTCGCGGCGGTGCAGGACCTCGACGTGCGCGACGGCAGCCTCGACCGGATCGGCCCCGGCCGGATCGCCGTCGACCGGACCCTGGCGACCGCGGCCGACGCGGGCGTCGGCGACCGGCTCCCGCTCCACCTCCCCGACGGCACCCGGGCCGCCCCCGAGATCGTCGCCGTCTACGGCCGGGGCCTCGGCCTGGCCACGGTGACCATGGACCGGGCGTCCCTGGCCGAGCACGTCACCTCCGGCTTCGACAGCACCCTGCTGGTACGGGGCGGCACGAAGGAGTCCCTCGCCGCGCTGGGCACGGTCACCGACGCGTCCGGCCACGCCGCCGAACGCGGCCTTGAGGCACGGCTGGGCGACTGGACCAACCGCACGATGGCGGCCCTCCTCGGCGGCTTCGCCGCGGTCGCCGCCGTCAACACCCTGGTGATGACGGTCCTCGACCGCCGTCGCGAACTGGGCACGCTCCGCCTGGTCGGCACGACCCCGCGCCAGGTCCTGGCCATGCTCCGCTGGGAGAGCCTGCTGGTCTCCGCCATCGGCGTGGCCCTCGGCTCGGCGATCGCCGCGGCCACCCTGATCCCGATGGTGCGCGGAACCACCGGCGCGCTGCCCCACGTACCGCCCCTGGTGTACGGCGGCTTCGTGATCACCGTCGGCGGCCTGGCCCTGCTCGCGGTCACGCTGCCCGCCCGGGGCGTCCTGCGACGCCGCCCCTGACCGGCGTCCGTGACCGCGCCCCGGACGGCACCCGTGACGGCGGCCCGGACCGGCGTCCACGGCGGCGGCCCTGACGGCGGCTCCGGTGGGCCCAACGGCCCCGCCGCCCCGTTGGTCCCACCGGCCCCATCGGTCCCACCGGCCCCATCGGTCCCACCGGCCCCGCCGGTCCCTGGCCATCCCCGTCGGTCCCGATCCATCCCCTCCGGACCCGACCCATCCCGGCGCCGGTCCGGGGCCGCCCCGCCGCCCGCGCCCGCGCGGTCGACGTGCGGGCCACGGCCGTCCGCGCGACCGGCATCCGCACCCGCCGACAGCCGCAATCCGGATCCGCATCCGCACCCGCATCCGTCCGCAGCAGGCCACGACCCGGCGCCCCGCCGGCATCCGGCCGCCCCGCAACCCGCCCCGCACACCACACGACGCGCCGCCCCGCAGACCCCACGCCCCGCGACCCACGCCCATCCTCACCACCCCGACCCCTCCCGCCGGAAAGGACCCCCATGACCACGACCCAGGCCCCCACCGCCCCACCCCCGACGGGCAGGGCAGCCGTCGGGGCGCTCGGCCTGCTGGCGCTGTCCGCCGGCGCCCTGGAGTCGGTGGTGGCGCCGACGCTGCCGCTCCTGGAACGCGAACTCGGCCTGAATCCCTCGGGGTCGGCCCTGCTCGGCATCGTGCTGCTCGTCACCGGCGCGCTCGTCACCCCGCTGGCGGGCTCGTTCGGCGACCGCTACGGCGGCAGGACGGTCCTGGTGCGGCTGATGGCGGTCGTCACGGTCGGCGGCACCGTGTCCGCGCTGGCCCCGAACCTGCCCCTGCTGCTGCTCGGACAGGTGCTGCAAGGCGCCATGGTGGGCGCGCTGCCCCTGTCGTTCGTCGTGGTGCGCGCCCACCTGCCCGCGGGCCGGGCGAAGGTCGCCATCGGCACCGTCGGCGGCCTGTTCGTGGGCGGTGGGATGGCCGGCATGCTGGCCGCCGGGCCGGTGGCGGAGTCGCTGTCCCGGCACTGGATGTTCGCCCTGCCCACCGTCGCCGTCGCCGGATCCACCCTGCTGGTGCGCCGGCTGATGCCCGCCGACCCGCCGGGCCGGCCGCGCGGCACCCGGACCGACTGGCCCGGCCTGCTGCTCCTGAGCGGGACGCTGGTCACCCTCGTCCTCGCCCTCGCCCTGGCCCCCGAGGCGGGCGCGCACCCCGTGGTGCTCGGGGCGCTCCTCGTCCTCCTCGGTGCCCTCGGCACCGCATGGGTGGCCGTGGAACGGCGAGCGCCCGATCCCATGATCGACCTGCGCCTGCTGGCCCGTCCCGCGATCTGGAGGGCCTGCGTGCTGACCTTCGTGATCTGCCTCGGCACGTCGACGGCGGTCTTCCTGGTGCCCCAACTGCTCGACGAACGTGGCGCCGCCCACGGATTCGGCCTGGGCGCCGCCGCCATCGGCCTCGTCCTGCTCCCCGGCGCCGTCGCCGCCACCGCGGCCGGGCCGCTCGGCGGTCTCGGGGAGCGCCGGTTCGGCCCGCGCGCCGTGGTCGCCGCCGGAGTCGTCACGATGACCCTCTCCCTGCTGTTCCTGGCGGCGGCGCACAGCGAGATCTGGCAGGTCGCCGCCGGCAAGACGCTGGTCGCGCTGGCCAACGGCCTGTGCGTCACCGCCCTGATGACCAGCACGGCCACGGCCGTCGGCGCGGGCGAGACCGGTGTCGCCACCAGCCTGATCCTGGTGAGCCGGGTGCTCGGCTACGTCGTCGGCGCGCAGCTCGCCGGCGCCCTGCTCACCGCCGCGACCCCGTCCGGTTCCACGGTCGCGGCCGAATCGGCCTACGTCACCGGCTTCGTCCTGGCGGGCCTGCTCACCCTGCCCGCCCTGCTCCTCACCCGCACCCCGACCAAGGGAGTCACGCCATGACCCGCACCGCCCGGCCCGGCCGTCCGCACACCCCGTCTCCGGAGCCGGTCCTGATCTCCGGCGCGGGGGTCGCGGGCCTGTCCCTCGCCCACTGGCTGCACCGCCTCGGACACCCCGTCACCGTCGTCGAGAAGGCCCCCGCACCACGCAGCGGCGGCTACCCCGTCGACGTGCGCGGCACCGCACTCGACGTCGTGGAGCGGATGGGCCTGCTGCCCCGGCTGCGGGAGGCGCACATCGGCCTGCGCCGCCTCACCTTCCTGGACGGCGACGGCACCGAGGTGGCCTCCCTCCCCCCGCACTCCGTCACGGGCGGTGCCGGGGGACGCGACCTGGAGGTGCGCCGCGGCGACCTGACCGACGTCCTGTACGGGGCCGTCCGGGACGACGTGGAGTTCCTGTTCGGCGACTCGATCGACTCGATCGACGCGATCGAGCCGGTCGAGCCGAGTGACACCCTCGACCCCGCCCGGACCGGTCACCGGACCGGCCACGTCGACGTGACCTTCTACGGCGGCGCCCGCCGCACCTTCGGCCTGGTCGTCGGCGCGGACGGCACCCACTCCCGCACCCGGGAGCTCCTGTTCGGCCCGGAGGACCGCTTCCACCGCCACCTCGGTCACTGCTTCGCCGTGTTCACGATGCCCAACACCCTCGCCCTCGCCGACGAGGTGGTCCTGTGGAACACCCCCGGCCGGGCCGCGGCCCTCTACGCGGTCGGCGGCGGCGACGAGGTGCACGCCCTGCTCGCCTTCGCCCATCCCCGCCCGCCCAGGAACCTGTTCGGTGACCCGCGGGCCCAACGGACCCTCCTCACCGACGTCTTCGCCGACGCGGGGTGGCACGTCCCGGACCTCCTGGCCGCCGCCCGCGAGGCCGACGACCTGTTCTTCGACGCCGTCGGCCAGATCCGCATGCCCCGCTGGTCCAGCGGCCGGGTCGCCCTGCTGGGCGACGCCGCGTACGCGCCGTCCTTCCTGACCGGCCAGGGCACCAGCCTCGCCCTCGTCGGCGCCTACACGCTCGCGGCGTCCCTGGCCGGCCGGGACCACACCGCGGGCTTCGCCGCCTACGAGCACGGCACCCGGGCCTTCGTCACCCGCAACCAGGACCTCGTCGGCGAGGGCGGCAGCACCCTCCTGCCGCCCACCGCACCGGCCCTCGCCGGGCGCAACGCCCGCCTGCGCACCCTGGGCTCCCTCCCCTCCCCGGCCCCCCACCCCGCCCACACGTCCCTCACCCTGCCCACCTTCCCGGCGCCGTGACCCCACCGCGGCCCCGGCACCGGCGGCCCCGCGGTCCTCGCCGAAAGCTTCGGCCGTCTGCTGTGGGCCTCACCGGCCCTGCCCGGCGCCGTCCACGACGTCCGCGCGGCCCGCGAAGACGGCATCGTCGGCTCCCTTGCCGAGGCCGGCCTCCGGGGCTGGGCAGACAAGGGCTACCGGGGGTGTCGACGGCACGGTCCGTACCCCGTGCCGGGGACGGTGGGAGACCCTTTCCGCCGGTCAGCAGGCGGTGAACCGGTCCCATGCGAAGATCCGCGCACTCGTCGAGCAGGCCATGGCCACCCTCGAATAACGGCGGCGCCTCCGCGAGCTCCGGTGCTCGACCACTCCGATCACCTGTCTCGCCCCTCTCCAGGGTTTAGATTTCGCTATACTTCTTGTGTGCATGGTGAGTGGGAGATCTTCCTTGTCGACGAGGTGCGTGACTGGATCGGCAGCCTCGACGATCAGACACATGCCCGGGTGGTGCAGGCGCTGGATGCGCTGGCGGAGGGAGGTCCTGGATTGGGGCGCCCGCTGGTGGACACCATTCACGGCTCGTCGATGGCGAACCTGAAGGAGTTGCGCCCTGGAACAGTGCGCATCCTCTTCGCCTTCGATCCATGGCGTTCCAGCGTCCTGCTGGTGGCCGGAGACAAGTCGGGTCGCTGGAACGAGTGGTATCGAGAGGCGATTCCCCTGGCCGAACAGCGCTACGAACTCTATGTGAAGGAACGTGCTCAGGAAGAAGGAGAAAGATCGTGAGTGGTTACACGCGATGGCAGGACATCCGTGCCGAGCACGTTGCCCGTGCCGGCGGGGAGGAGGCTGTGAAGGAAGGCAAGGAAGAACTGCTTGCGGAGGTGACCGGGCGTCGTCTGGCGGAACTGCGGAGGGCTCGGGGGCTCACACAGCAGCAGGTGGCCGATCGGATGGGCGTCACCAAGGGGCGTGTGTCGCAGATCGAGCGGGGGCAAGTCTCAGGTCAGGATGTGCTCGCTCGGTTCGCGGCTGCGCTGGGCGGGCGCCTGCATCAGGCCATTTATTTTGACGACGGGGACATCGCGGCCATCGCTTGAGATGAGCAGGCGGTGGCTCTGGGGCTTGATGCGGGAGCGATGATCGCACCGAACTGTCCGGCCGGCCCCTTCCCCCGCCGTTCGTGCCCTCCCGTGTGGCGCACGGGCGGGCCCGGGGGCCGGGTGAGCGAGGATGGGGGTATGCCCAACCGACTCGCACAGGCCACGTCCCCGTACCTCCTCCAGCACGCGGACAACCCCGTCGACTGGTGGCCCTGGGAGGCGGGCGCGTTCGACGAAGCCCGGCGGCGCGACGTCCCCGTCTTCCTGAGCGTCGGCTACAGCGCCTGCCACTGGTGTCACGTCATGGCGCACGAGTCCTTCGAGGACCAGGAGACCGCCGACTACCTGAACGCGCACTTCGTGAGCGTGAAGGTGGACCGCGAGGAACGCCCCGACGTCGACGCCGTCTACATGGAGGCCGTGCAGGCGGCGACCGGCCACGGCGGGTGGCCGATGTCGGTGTGGCTGACGCCGGACGGGGAGCCGTTCTACTTCGGCACCTACTTCCCGCCCGAGGCCCGGCAGGGCATGCCGTCGTTCCGGCAGGTCCTGGAGGGCGTGCAGCGGGCGTGGGACGAGCGGCGGGACGAGGTCGCCGACGTCGCCGGGAAGATCGCGCGGGACCTGTCCGCCCGGGAGATCGCCTTCGGGGACGCCGAGATGCCGGGCGAGCAGGAGCTGGCGCAGGCCCTGCTGGGTCTGACCCGCGACTACGACCCGAAGCGGGGCGGGTTCGGCGGGGCGCCGAAGTTCCCGCCGTCGATGGTGCTGGAGTTCCTGCTGCGCCACCACGCGCGCACCGGGGCCGAGGGCGCGCTGCAGATGGCGGCGGACACCTGCGAGCGGATGGCGCGGGGCGGGATCTACGACCAGCTCGGCGGCGGTTTCGCGCGGTACTCGGTGGACCGGGACTGGACGGTCCCGCACTTCGAGAAGATGCTCTACGACAACGCGCTGCTGTGCCGCGTCTACGCCCATCTGTGGCGGTCGACGGGCTCGGAGCAGGCACGCCGGGTGGCCCTGGAGACCGCCGACTTCATGGTGCGCGAACTCCGCACCCCCCAGGGCGGGTTCGCCTCCGCGCTGGACGCCGACAGCGACGACGGCACGGGCAGGCACGTCGAGGGCGCCTACTACGTGTGGACGCCCGCGCAGTTGCGGGAGGTGCTCGGCGAGGCGGACGCGGAGGTGGCCGCGCGGTACTTCGGGGTGACCGAGGAGGGCACCTTCGAGGAGGGCGCCTCGGTGCTGCAACTCCCGCAGCGCGACGAGGTGTTCGACGCCCCGCGGATCGAGGGCATCCGGGAGCGGCTGCTCGCGGCGCGGGCGTCGCGGCCGGCGCCGGGGCGGGACGACAAGGTGGTGGCCGCGTGGAACGGGCTGGCGATCGCCGCGCTGGCCGAGACGGGGGCGTACTTCGGCCGGCCGGATCTGGTCGAGGCCGCGTCGGCCGCGGCGGACCTGCTGGTGCGGGTGCACCTCGACGAGCACGCGGCGCTCGTGCGGACCAGCCGGGACGGGCGGGCCGGGGTGAACGCGGGGGTGCTGGAGGACTACGCGGACGTCGCCGAGGGGTTCCTGGCGCTGGCGTCGGTGACGGGGGAGGGGGTGTGGCTGGAGTTCGCGGGGCTGCTCCTGGACCACGTACTGGCCCGCTTCACCGACGAGGAGTCGGGGGCGCTGTTCGACACGGCGGCCGACGCGGAGCAACTGATCCGGCGCCCGCAGGACCCGACCGACAACGCCGCGCCGTCGGGCTGGACGGCGGCGGCCGGTGCGCTGCTGGGGTATGCCGCGCACACGGGTTCCGTGCCGCACCGCACGGCGGCCGAGCGCGCGCTGGGCGTGGTGAAGGCGCTGGGGCCGCGGGTGCCGCGGTTCATCGGCTGGGGTCTGGCGGTCGCGGAGGCGGCGCTGGACGGCCCGCGGGAGGTCGCGGTGGTGGGTCCGGCGCCGGACGACCCCGGGACCGTGGCGCTGCACCGGGCGGCGCTGCTGGGGGCGGCCCCGGGGGCGGTGGTCGCGGTGGGGACCGCGGAGAGTGACGAGTTCCCGTTGCTGGCCGACCGTCCGCTGGTGGACGGGCGGGCGACGGCGTACGTCTGCCGCAACTTCACCTGTGACGCTCCGACGACCGAAATTGATCGGTTGAGGGGGGCGCTGGGCGGCTGAAGGGCGAGGGCACCCGGGGTGCGGGTGCCCTCCGGCAGTGGTCGCGGAATGGCTTGTTCCTGGCAACTCCGGTCGCATCTCGGACAGTTGGGAAACAGTCTGTTTATCGGAAAAGCCCCCGCGCTTCACAACTCCCCCCTAATCTCTGCACGGTGACGTGACGCGTGCGCCGTTGCGCAGGTAACGCGCGGTCACAGCACGGGGGTTACGGGATCTGGGGGGATCTGTCTTGCTCACGTCGTTATTCATCGCTGTCGTCTCGCTGGCCCTCTTCTGGATGGCCGGGTTCACCCTGTGGTGGCAGATGCACGCCTGGCGCACGCCGGAGGTGCTGGCCTCCACGCGGTTCAGCAGTCCGGACGGCGGGGAGCACCTCTCGTTCTCGCTGCTGCTGCCGGCCCGCCACGAACAGGCGGTCCTCGACCACACCATCCAGCGCCTGCTGGAGTCGAGCCACACCGACTTCGAGATCATCGTCATCGTCGGGCACGACGACCCCGGCACCACCGCGGTCGCCGAAGCCGCAGCGGACCGGGACCCGCGCGTACGGGTCGTCGTGGACACCCACGAGCGCAAGAACAAGCCCAAGGCCATGAACACGGCCCTGCCGTACTGCCGGGGTGACGTCGTCGGGGTCTTCGACGCCGAGGACCAGGTCCACCCCGAACTGCTCGCCCACGTCGACCACGCCTTCCGCTCCACCGGCGCGGACGTGGTCCAGGGCGGGGTGCAGCTGATCAACTTCCACTCCAGCTGGTACAGCCTGCGCAACTGCCTGGAGTACTTCTTCTGGTTCCGCTCCCGGCTGCACCTGCACGCGCAGAAAGGGTTCATCCCCCTCGGCGGCAACACCGTCTTCGTCCGCACCGACGTGCTGCGCGCGGCGGACGGCTGGGACCCGGACTGCCTCGCCGAGGACTGCGACCTGGGCGTGCGGCTGTCCAGCATCGGCAAACGGGTCGTCGTCGCCTACGACTCCGACATGGTCACCCGGGAGGAGACCCCCGGCTCCCTGGTGTCCCTGCTGAAGCAGCGCACCCGCTGGAACCAGGGCTTCCTTCAGGTGTACCGGAAGAAGGACTGGAGGCAACTGCCCACCCTCGGGCAGCGGATGCTCGCCCGCTACACGCTGATGACCCCGTTCCTCCAGGCGTTCACCGGGCTGATCATCCCGCTCAACGTGGCCGTCGCGATCTTCCTCGACGTACCGGTGGGCATCGCCTTCATCACCTTCCTGCCGGCCGTCACCGCCCTGGTCACCTTCGTCTTCGAGGTCGTCGGACTGCACGACTTCGGCAAGCAGTACGGCCTGCGCGTCCGGTTCGTCCACTACCTGAAGCTGATCGTGGGCGGCCCCTTCTACCAGGTGCTCCTCGCCGGTGCCGCGGTCCGCGCCGTCTGGCGCGAGCAGCGCGGACGCAACGACTGGGAGCTGACCACCCACGTCGGCGCCCACCTCGACGCGTCCGCCGCGACCCGAGAGGACGTACCCGCGTGACCTCCACCCTTCCCGCGGCGACCGCGACGACGGTCCCCGCGCAGCGCCGGCCCGCGCCCCCGGACACGCCGGCCGGCCGCACGCCGCCCCCGAGACGGCTCCGCTCGTCCCGCTCCGACCTGATCCTGTGCGGCGCCCTGCTGGTGGCGATCCTGCTCGTCCAGGGCTGGAACATCGCCGACTACCCCACCCTCAGCGACGACGAGGGCACCTACCTCGCCCAGGCGTGGGCCGTCCAGGAGGGCCGCGGCCTGGCCCACTACACCTACTGGTACGACCACCCGCCGCTCGGCTGGATCCAGCTCGCCGTCCTGACCTGGATCCCCGCCATGCTCAGCCCCGAGTCGATGACGGTGGGCACCATGCGCGCCGTGATGCTGCTGATCAGCGGCATCAGCGCGGTGCTGGTGTACGTCCTGGGCCGCCGGCTCGCCCTGCCCCGCTGGGCGGCCGGGCTCGGCATGGCCCTGTTCGGACTGTCCCCGCTGTCGGTGGTGCTCCAGCGGGAGATCTTCCTCGACAACCTCGCGGTGATGTGGACGCTCCTGGCGTTCACCCTCGCCGCCTCCCCGAGCCGTCACCTCTGGCACCACTTCGGCGCGGGCATGGCCGCCGCGACCGCCGTGCTCACCAAGGAGACGATGCTCGTCGTCCTGCCCGCCCTGTTCCTCACCGCCTGGCGGCACAGCCACCGCGACACCCGCAAGTTCGCGCTGACCGGCGCCGTCACGGCCTGCGCGCTCATCGGCTTCTCCTACCCCCTGTTCGCGCTGCTCAAGGGCGAGCTGTTCCCGGGCGACGGGCACGTCTCGCTGTGGGACGGCGTCGCCTACCAGATGACCCGGCCCGGCTCCGGCTTCATCCTCGACGAGGGATCCGGCTCCTGGGGCGTCCTGCAGTCCTGGCTGTACTACGACCGCATCCTGCCGCTCGGCGGCCTCGTCGGCGCGCTGCTGCTGCTCGCCACCTGGCGCTGGTCGGTCACCGCCCGCGCGCTCGCGGGCCCCGCGCTCACCGTGGCGATCCTGGCCGCGCTCGCCCTGCGCCCCGACGGCTACCTGCCCGCGATGTACGTCATCCAGGCGCTGCCGTTCCTCGCACTGGTGCTCGCCGGGGGCGCGGCGAGCGTCGCGCACGCCGTGCTGCGCCGCGGGCGCTCCGACACCGAGCGCCGGTCCGTGCGCGGGGCGCGGTACGCGCTCGCCGTCGCCCTGGCCCTCGCCGCCTGCGCCTACGTCGGCCCCCGCTGGTACGACGGCGCCCGCACCGCGGTCACCACCGACGCCAACGCCCCCTACGAGGCGGCCTCGGCCTGGATGGCCACCGAGGTCGACGATCCGGGCGGCACCCGGGTGCTGGTGGACGACGCGATGTGGCTGGACCTGGTGCACGCCGGCTACCGGCCGGGTCTCGGCGTCATCTGGTTCTACAAGGCCGACCTGGACCCGGCGGTGACGAAGACGCTGCCGCGCGGCTGGCGGGACGTCGACTACGTGGTCGCCTCGCCGACGGTCCGGCGCGACGCGAAGGACCTGCCGACCGTGCGGGCGGCCATCGAGCACTCGGTGCCGGTGGCCACCTTCGGCACCGGTGAGGACCGCGTCGAGATACGCCGGGTCGAGACCGCCGGAGGCAGCCGATGAGCCAGGAGCACACGGTCCCCGGCGGACTCGGCGACCCGGCCCTCGACCCGGTCGGGGTGGCCGAGCCGGGCGCGGTCACCATCGTCGTCCCGACGTTCAACGAGTCCGCCAACGTGGCGGCGCTGCTGCGGCAGATCACCGAGTCGGTGCCCTCCCGGCTGCCGTGCGAGGTCGTCTTCGTGGACGACTCCACCGACGACACCCCCGAGGCGATCCGCCGGGCCGCGCAGGACTGCCCGTTCCCGGTGACCGTGCTGCACCGCGAGGAGGCGACCGGCGGGCTCGGCGGCGCGGTCGTCGAGGGCATCCGGGCCGCCACGTCGGACTGGGTGGTCGTCATGGACGGCGACTGCCAGCACCCGCCCGCCCTGGTGCCGGAGCTGGTGGCGACGGGGGAGCGGGCCAACGCGGGACTCGTCGTCGCCTCCCGCTACCTCAAGGGCGGCAGCCGCGCCGGGCTGGCCGGCAGCTACCGCGTCGCCGTCTCCCGGGGGGCGACCTGGCTGACCAAGGCCCTGTTCCCGCGCCGCCTGCACGGCATCAGCGACCCGATGAGCGGCTTCTTCGCGATCCGCCGCAGCACGGTCACCGCCGACGACCTCAAACCGCTCGGCTACAAGATCCTCCTCGAACTCGCCGTCCGGGCCCGCCCCCGCACGGTCGCCGAGGTGCCGTTCGTCTTCCGGGAGCGGTTCGCGGGCGAGTCCAAGTCGACCGCCCGGGAGGGCCTGCGCTTCCTTCGGCACCTGACCGGGCTGCGCACCGAGGCGCCGCCCGCCCGCATGGTCGTCTTCGGGCTGATCGGCCTCACCGGCTTCCTGCCGAACCTGGCCGCGCTGTGGGCGCTGACCGGGGCGGGCGTGCACTACCTGCCGGCCGAGATCGCCGCCAACCAGTTCGGCGTGGCCTGGAACTTCCTGCTGATCGAGACCCTGCTGTTCCGTGAGCGGCGGCGGCACCGGCACTGGGCGGACCGCACCGCGCGGTTCGCGCTGCTCGCCAACGCCGACCTGGTGGTGCGCCTGCCGCTGATCGCGCTGCTGGTGAGCCGGTTCGGGATGACCGCCGTCCCGGCCACCGCGCTGGCCCTCGCGATCACCTTCGTCCTGCGCTTCGTGGGGACCGAAGCGCTGGTGTACCTCCCTCGCCGCCGTCGTCCAAGGAGAAGCACCCCATGAACCTCGCCACCGTCCTCTCCCGGCGCAGACCGGCGGCCCTGCTGGCCGTCGGCGCCCTCACCACGGGCCTGCTCCTCACCGCGCCGCAGCCCGCCTCCGCCGCCAACCTGATCACGAACCCCGGCTTCGAGACCCCCGGCACCGGCGACATGCCGTACTGCTGGGAGAAGTCCGGCTGGGGCGACAACGACTTCACGTTCACCACCACCTCCGACGCCCGCACCGGCGACAGCGCGATGAAGGTCGAGCTGACCCGCCGCACCGACGGCGACCGCAAGGCCCTGATCACCGAGTCCGCCGACTGCGCGCCCGTGGTGACGCCGGGCGAGCAGTACGACCTGGGGCTCTGGTACAAGACGACCACCCCGGACGCGTCCATCACCCTCTTCCGGCACGACACCACGGCCGGCTGGCAGTACTGGACCGACCTGAAGACGCTGGACATGGAGCCCGCCACCTGGACCGAGGCGACCGTCCGCACCCCCGAGGTCCCCGAGGGCACCGACCGCATCTCCTGGGGCGTCTCCGTCTACGGCACCGGCGCGGCCACCACCGACGACTACACGATGGAGCAGGTCGCCGACCCCGTCCCGGAGCCGGACTGCACCGGCTCGCCGGCCGACTGCGCCAACGGCGAGTGGGAGGTGCTGGCCACCGAGAACCCGGTCCGCTCCATGCACTCGGTGGTGCTGCACAACGGCAAGGTGCTGCTGATCGCCGGTTCCGGCAACGACCCGGAGCTGTTCGAGGCGGGCACCTTCACCTCCGCCGTCTACGACCCGGAGGACGGCACCTACACGGTGATCCCCACCCCGGACGACATGTTCTGCGCCGGTCACGTCCAGCTCCAGGACGGCCGTGTCCTGGTGATGAGCGGCAACAAGGGCTACCCGTCCGACGACGGCACCATCGGCTACCAGGGCTACAAGGACTCCTACATCTTCGACCCGGAGACCGAGTCCTACACGAAGACCAACGACATGAACGACGGCCACTGGTACCCGTCGGCGACCATCCTCGGCAACGGCGACGTGATCAGCTTCGGCGGACTGCGCGAGGACTCCACCGGCTCCGTCACCGCCGAGCTGTGGTCGGACGCCGAACAGCGCTGGCTGCCGACCTGGCAGGTCAACCAGACCTGGTCCTACTGGGGCCTGTACCCGTCGATGATCCTCATGCAGGACGGGCGCCTGTTCTACTCCGGCAGCCACGTCTTCGGCAACAACATCCCGGGCACCGGCTCCGCGATCTACGACTACCAGGCCAACACCATCACCCAGGTCCCGGGCCTGCAGAACAAGGACGAGCGCGACCAGTCCGCCAGCGTGCTGCTGCCCCCCGCGCAGGACCAGAAGGTCCTCACCCTCGGCGGCGGCAACATCGACACCAACCCGGAGGCCAACCGGCTGACCGACATCATCGACCTCAAGCAGCCCGACCCCGCCTACGTGGCCGGCCCGCCGATCCCGCAGGGCACCGTCGACCTCGGCAACGGCCGGGTCCCGCAGACCGGTGACCAGGGCAAGATGTACGTCTCCGCGGTCCTGCTGCCCGACGGCAAGGTGCTGGAGACCGGCGGCGCCCTGCACAACCGGGCCGACCCGGTCTTCGAGACGTCGATCTTCGACCCGGCGACGGAGACCTTCGACCCGGTGGCCGCCGACCCCGAGGCCCGCGGCTACCACTCCTCGGCGTTCCTGCTGCCCGACGGCCGGGTCATGACCACCGGCGACAACCCCGGCAACGGCTCCTGGAACCACAACGTGTCGATCTACAGCCCGCCCTACCTCTTCCAGGGCGAGCGCCCGGTGATCACCTCGGTGATCGACACCGAGTGGACCTACGGCGACACCCAGCGGATCACCGTCGACCGGCCCATCGCCAAGGCCGAGCTGATCCGCCCGGCGGCCGTCACCCACTCCTCCGACCCCAACCAGCGGTTCGTGGACCTGCCGCTGTCGGTGGACGGCGACGACGCCACGACCGTCGACCTGAACGTGACCAGCAACCCCAACCTGGCCCCGCCCGGCTGGTACATGCTGTTCGCCGTCGACGCGAACGGCGTCCCGTCGGTGGCGAAGTGGGTGCACCTCCAGGGCCCGCCCGCCCTCACCGCCCAGGACGCCCACGCCCACGCGCACGTCCACGACTTCGCCGACGCCCCGCAGGGCAAGGTCACCGGCCCCCGCAAGAAGCGCGTCGCCGAACCGGTCGCCCCGACCGTCTCCGGCTGCGACCGGCACTACGGCTCGGCCAACGTCTGCGTCCCCACCACCTTCCCGGCGGAGGTCGAGCCCACCACGGCCGCCCGCTGCGACTGGCTCAAGGAGCACGACTACGGCCGGCTGAGGGTCAACGGCAAGGACGACCCGCTGAAGCTGGACCGCGACCGGGACGGCATCGCCTGCGGCAAGGGGGACCTCAAGCAGCGCCGCTGAGGAACCGCCGGCGTCGCTTGCCCGTCGCTTGTCCGCCGCTTGTCCGCCGCTTGTCCGCCGCACCTCACCCGCGCTCGGCGTGGAAGGCGACCGCCCGGTCCACGATGGCCTCCAGCTGCTCGTGGTGCGCGCCCTTCCAGTACGCGCGCCCGCACTGGGCGCACTGCGCGAACACGTCGTACGTCCGGTGCGTACCGCCCTTGAGCTGGTCGGCGACCTGCTCCTTGGTCGCGGAGCGCAGCAGACCGTTGCAGGCGGTGCAGCGCGTCCAGGGCCGCAGCTCGGGCCGGAACCGGTCGAGCACGTACTCCAGCTGCTCCTCGGGCCGGGTGCTGTAGACGAAGGCGCCCGCCCACAACTCCCGGCGGCGCAGCAGTCCCCGGTCGCGGCTGAGTATCACCCGCTGCTCGGCCGCCGAGCGGGCGGCCAGCGCCGGGTCCCCGATGTCGGTGGACTCGTAACCGGTGTCCACGCCCAGCAGCCGCAGGCGGCGGGCCAGCGTGCCGAGGTGCACGTCGAGGAGGAACCGCAGCGGCGCGCCCGGCACCCGCTGGGGGTGCTCGACGGCGTGCACGGTCACCGACTCGCCGGCCCGGGGCAGGTGCGAGACGGGCACCTCGCGGCCGTCCACGAGCAGCGTGCCGACCTCGGTGAGCGGTACCCCGAGCGACTCGACCACGTGGCCGAGGCCGGAGACGCCGTCGGTGCCGGTGTGCAGCGTGCCGGTGGCCCGGGCCTGCGGCACGAAGACGAGCAGTTGCGGGGCGAACTCGACACGGATCTCTGGACCGTTCACCCGGCCAGGATGACACGGCCGCCGGTCGCGTCCTCAGGATTTCCCGGCGGGCAGTCCGCGCGCGAGGACGTTGAGGGCCCGGTCGGCGAGGTTGCCGAAGTCCTCCCGCGGTGCGTTCTCGGCCCAGTACTTCGAGGCTTCCAGCAGGCCGCCGACCAGGGCCATCGTGTACACGCGCACCTCCAGGCCGTCCGGGTCCAGGCCGGTGCGCCGCGCGATCGCCCGGCCGAGCAGGTGCCCGGTGGCCGACATGCTCTCCAGCAGCCGGGACCGCACGGCCGGCACCTCGCGCATCAGCCGCGCCCGCAGGAGGGTCACCTCCGGCTCCTCGGCCATGGCGACCTCGATGCCCCGGCGCACCACGTACCGGACCGACTCCAGCCAGGGCTCGTCGGCGGGCCGCGCGGTGAGTTCGGCGAGCAGCGGCTCGTCGTACTCGTCGGTGAGGACGATGTCCTCCTTGACCGGGAAGTAGCGGAAGACGGTGGACGGCGACACGTCGGCCCGTGCGGCGATCTGCTCGACCGTGGTGGCCTCGTAGCCCTGCTCCTCGATGAGCGCGTAGGCCGCCGCGCGGATCGCCTGCCGGGTCCTGATCTTCTTCCGCTCGCGCAGCCCGGTGGGCTGCGGGCCGGCGGGGGTGAGGGAGGATCGTGCGGCCGTCATGAAGGTCATTGTCGGGCATCGGGCTCCGCGGCGGCCACGCCCGGGGCCGGGTCCGTGGCGGACTGCTCTCCGGCCCGGCGCGGCGGGGTGCCGGGCAGGAATGCCGCCGCGAGGAGCGCCGTGAGCAGGGCGGCGATCCCGCACACCGTCAGGACGGTGGACATGCCGTCGGCGTAGGCGGCGTCGGCGGAGCGGGCGAGGGCGGGCATGCCGAGCCGTTCGGCCACCGCGTGGGCTCCGCTGAGGGAAGCGCGGGCGGCGTCGGCGGCGGGCGCGGCCAGGCCGCCGGTGTCCAGGCGGCGGGCGTAGACGTCGGCGACGAGACTGCCCAGCAGGGCGATGCCGACAGCGCCGCCCACCTGGCGCAGCGTCATCAGCAGCCCGGAGCCGCTGCCGGCCCGGTCGGCGGGGACGCCGCCGAGTGCCGCGTCCATCGCCGGCACCATCGCGAGGCCGAAGCCGAGGCCCGCGAGGGTCAGCCACAGCGCGATGAACGCGTAGCCGGACCCTGGCCCGGTGCGGGCGCCGAGCAGGGCGGCGAAGCACAGCACGGTCAGGCCCGCGGTGACCACGGGCCGGGAGCCCAGGCGCCGCACGAGGGGGGTGCTCGCGCGGGCGGAGACCAACAGGCCGCCCATCATGGGCAGCAACCGGAGCCCGGTGCCGAACGCGTCGGCGCCGCCGGTCTCCTGGAACCGGGCGGGCAGGACGAACAGCAGCCCGGCGAACACGAACGTGCCCAGCGTCGCGGCCAGCACGTTGAACAGGAACACGCGGCGGCCCAGCAGGCCCAGGTCGAGCAGCGGCCGCTCGGCCCGCCGCTCGCGCAGCACCAGCGCGGTCAGCAGCGCGGCGGCCAGCGCGAACGCGCCGAGCACCCAGCCGCCGCCCCAGCCGCGCGACGGCCCCTCGATGATGCCGAACACCAGGGCGCCCAGGCCCAGTGCGCTGTACGCGGTGGACAGCGCGTCGACGCGCGGCGAGGCGGGGTCGCGCGACTCGGGCAGCAGGAACAGGCAGGCGGCGATGCCGACGGCGGCCATGGGGATGTTGATCAGGAAGACCGACCCCCACCAGTAGTGGTCCAGGAGCAGTCCGCCGACGAGCGGCCCGAGCGGCATTCCGGCGGCCATGGAGGCGGTGACGGCCGCCACCGCCCTGCCCCGCTCCTCCTCGCCGAACATCGACGGCAGCACGGACAGCCCGAGCGGGATGACCAGCGCGGCCCCGAGGCCCATCACGGAGCGGGCGGCGACGACGAGCCCCGGCGCGTCCGTGAGGGCCCCGCACAGGGACCCGGCGAGGAAGAGGACGAGGCCCGTGACCAGCATCCGGCGGCGTCCGTACCGGTCGCCGAGCAGTCCGGCGGGCAGCATCAGCGCCGCGAACACGACGACGTAGGCGTCGACGATCCACTGGAGCTGACCCGTACTCGCCCCCAGGTCGGCGGCCATGGTCGGCAGCGCCACGTTGAGGATCGTCAGGTCGAAACCGAGGGTGAGCATGCTCGCGACCAGTGCGCCGAGCGCCAGCCAGCGCCGGGGGTCGGTGCCGTGGGCGGGGGCGCCCGAAGTGACAGTGACCATGAAGTGAGAGTAACTGTCAGAAGGTGGTGACTGTCAATATCTCGGGAGCGGGCACGAGAAAGCCGCGGCGTCGGTCTCGACGCCGCGGCCTGCGGAGTGTGCGGAGGGCCGGGCCCCCGGGCGGTCCGGCGGGAGCCGGCTAGTACGCGACCAGCGAGATGCCCACGTAGTGGGCGATGAAGGCGGCCAGGGTGAAGGAGTGGAAGACCTCGTGGAAGCCGAACCAGCGCGGTGACGGGTTGGGGCGCTTGATGCCGTAGATGACGCCGCCCGCGCTGTAGAGCAGGCCGCCGACGACGACCAGGACCAGGACGGCGACGCCGCCGGCGCGCAGGAAGTCGGGGAGGTAGAAGACGGCCGCCCAGCCCATCGCGATGTAGCACGGGGTGTAGAGCCAGCGGGGCGCGCCCACCCAGAAGACCCGGAAGAGGATGCCCGCGGCGGCTGCCGCCCAGATGCCCCACAGCAGCCATCGGCCCTTGCTGTCCGGCAGGAGCAGGATCGTGAGCGGGGTGTAGGTGCCGGCGATGATCAGGAAGATGTTGGCGTGGTCCAGGCGGCGCAGGACGCCGTCCATGCGCGGACTCCAGTTGCCCCGGTGGTACAGCGCGCTGACGCCGAACAGCAGGCAGGCGGTCAGGGCGTAGATCCCGCAGGCGATGCGGCCCCGGGTCGAGTCTGCCAGCGCGGTGAGCGTGAGGCCGGCGACCAGGGCGGCGGGGAACATGCCGAGGTGCAGCCAGCCGCGGAGCTTCGGTTTGACCGGGTGCGGCAGGGAAAGTGTCACCGGTCCACGGCCGGTGGAGGTCTCACGGTGTGCGTCGGGGACGAACGCTGTCATGACCCCATCGTACCTACGGGACCGTAAGTTACGGATGAGTGCGAGGCCTTGACCGGTGGGAAGTGGCCATCGTCTCACGCCGTCCGGGGCGGGCGACAGCCCCGGACATCGCCACGGCGGCAGCCCGGGAACCGTCACGCAAAGAATGCGCAAGGTGTCCTCAATGGGTACGTAAAGAGCCGCGGAAAACCGTGGTCATCGTCACGTTGCTCACCTGTGCGCCCCTCTGGACAGATGGGCGCTCGCATCGCATGATCATATGAGTGCGGTCGGTACCGGATGAGCGCCACCCACCGTGAAGCATCCGGGCCGCAGCCCCCACGGGGCCTCCAAACCAAAAACCCTCATTTAGGAGCAATCGTGGCGCGCGACATCGCGGCTCCCAGCGTCCCCACCACCCACCAGGGACTGATCTCCTGGGTCAACGAGATCGCCGACCTGACGCAGCCCGACGCCATCGTCTGGTGCGACGGCTCGGAGGCCGAATACGACCGGCTGTGCGAGGAACTCGTCGCCAAGGGCACCTTCAAGAAGCTGGATCCGATCAAGCGCCCCAACTCCTACTACGCGGCCTCCGACCCCACCGACGTCGCCCGCGTCGAGGACCGGACGTTCATCTGCTCCGAGAAGGAGGAGGACGCCGGCCCCACCAACCACTGGAAGGCCCCCGCCGAGATGCGGGAGATCTTCACCGGGGAGAACGGCCTGTTCCGCGGCTCGATGAAGGGCCGCACCATGTACGTGGTGCCCTTCTGCATGGGCCCTCTCGGCTCGCCGCTCTCGGCGATCGGCGTCGAGATCACCGACTCCGCGTACGTCGCCGTCTCCATGCGCACCATGACCCGCATGGGGCAGCCGGTCCTGGACGAGCTCGGCGACGAGGGCTTCTTCGTCAAGGCCGTGCACTCCGTCGGCGCCCCGCTCGCCGAGGGCCAGGAGGACGTCCCCTGGCCGTGCAGCAGCACCAAGTACATCTCGCACTTCCCCGAGGACCGCGAGATCTGGTCCTACGGCTCCGGCTACGGCGGCAACGCCCTGCTCGGCAAGAAGTGCTACGCGCTGCGCATCGCCTCCGTCATGGCCCGCGACGAGGGCTGGCTCGCCGAGCACATGCTCATCCTGAAGCTGACCCCGCCGCGCGGCGAGTCCAAGTACGTCGCCGCCGCCTTCCCGAGCGCCTGCGGCAAGACCAACCTCGCCATGCTGGAGCCGACCATCCCCGGCTGGACGGTCGAGACCATCGGCGACGACATCGCCTGGATGCGCTTCGGCGAGGACGGCCGCCTCTACGCCATCAACCCCGAGGCCGGCTTCTTCGGCGTCGCCCCCGGCACCGGCGAGCACACCAACGCCAACGCCATGAAGACCCTCTGGGGCAACTCCGTCTTCACCAACGTCGCCCTCACCGACGACGGCGACGTGTGGTGGGAGGGCATGACCGAGGAGGTCCCGGCCCACCTCACCGACTGGAAGGGCAACGACTGGACGCCCGAGTCGGGCACCCCGGCCGCCCACCCCAACGCCCGCTTCACCACCCCCGCCGCGCAGTGCCCGATCATCGCGCCGGAGTGGGAGGACCCCAAGGGCGTGCCGATCTCCGCGATCCTCTTCGGCGGGCGTCGCGCCAGCGCCGTCCCCCTGGTCACGGAGTCCTTCGACTGGAACCACGGCGTCTTCCTCGGCGCCAACGTCGCCAGCGAGAAGACCGCCGCCGCCGAGGGCAAGGTCGGCGAGCTGCGCCGCGACCCCTTCGCCATGCTCCCCTTCTGCGGCTACAACATGGGCGACTACATGGCCCACTGGATCGAGGTCGGCGCCGACAAGGACCAGTCGAAGCTGCCCAAGATCTACTACGTCAACTGGTTCCGCAAGAACGACGAGGGCGCGTTCGTCTGGCCCGGCTTCGGCGAGAACTCCCGCGTCCTGAAGTGGATCGTGGACCGCCTCGACGGCAAGGCCGAGGGCGTCGAGACCCCCATCGGCATCCTGCCGACCAAGGACGCCCTCGACACCGACGGCCTCGACCTCTCCGACAGCGACCTGGAGTTCCTCCTCACCGTCGACAAGGAGGTCTGGCGCGAGGAGGCCGCCCTGGTCCCCGAGCACCTCAACACCTTCGGCGACCACACCCCCAAGGAGCTGTGGGACCAGTACCGCGCGCTGGTGCAGCGCCTGGGCTGAGCCCCCGCCCCCCTGAACCCCGCGGCCGGTCGGTACTCGGTTTGAGGATGCCCTGACCAGCGATCGTCACACCACGACCGGCCGCGGAACCGACCGGCGGGGCCCCGCACAACGGCGTGCGGGGTACCGGACCCGCCGCCGCCCCCCGTCAGCCCCGACGGAGACCGCGGCGGCGGGCCCACCCCCGCCCCTGCGGCACGGCCCGCCCCGCGGGCTTTCACGAACGTGCCGATGGATGACCGAGCGCTCCGGCCGACGGACCCCGTCGACCGGAGCGCTCGGCCGTTGCCGCCGCCGCCGTTGCCGGGGCGGGGTGCCCTGCGGCCCCGGGCACCCCGGCCTCCGCGTCCTGACCGTCCTGACCGTACTGACCGTCCTGACCGTCCTCCGAGAACAGCTCGCACCACACCGTCTTGCAGCCCGGCTCCCGGTCCACCCCCCACCGCACGGCCAGCGCGTGCAGCAGCACCAGCCCCCGGCCCGACTCCGCCTCGGTGCCCGACGCCCCGCACAGCACGGGCAGCACCCCCGGCTCCGGATCCGTCACTCCCACCCGGACCCGCCCGCCGTCCTGCCACACCCGCACCGTCACGGGCACCCCCTCCCCGACATGCCGGACCACATTGGTCACCAGCTCGCTCACACAGAGCTGGACGTCGACCGCGTACGGGCGCAGGGCCCGCCGCAGCCCCGACACGGCCGCCGGGGTGGCGAGCGACTCCAGCGTCAGCGGCGGTCCCACGAAGCGGCCGGCGGCCAGGGGAGGGAGATCGTGCATGGGTTCACACCTTCCAGTGCGCTGTGTGACGAACCGCTCACACTCTGCCGCCGCTCCGCCTAGCGTGACAGTGCTCCGGACTCCCCGCCCCCGACAGGGGAAGCACCGGGCACCGCGCGGCAACGGCACACCCAGGACGGTGAACGATGGGGCAACGCAAGGACATCGACGGCTCGACCGGCGTCCCGACCTTCTACGGCAGCGAGTTGCGCTGGAAACGCGAGGAAGCGGGCCTGACCCTCCAGCAGTTGGTCGAGGGCAGCTTCTACGGCCCCAGCCACCTCAGCGAGATCGAACGCGGCACCCGCCGCATGCCCGCCGAACTGGCCGAACACGTCGACCGCGTCCTCGGCACGGACGGCTTCTTCACCCGGCGGTGCGAGGACGTACGGCGGGCGAAGAGGAAGGGGCACGCGAGCTACTTCGAGCGGGTGCTGGACGCGGAGAAGCACGCGAAGACGATCGAGGAGTGGTGTCCGACCCTCTTGCCCGGGCTGCTGCAGACGGACGCGTACGCTCGTGCGCTCGTGACGGCAGCCATGCCGCTGGCTCAGGACGACGAAGTGGACGAGAAAGTGAGTGCCCGGCTGACACGAGCCCGGCTATTCGACGCGAACCACAAAACGCCGATGTACTGGGCGATCCTGTCCGAGGTGCTGCTGCGACAGCCAATACTGCCACCGGGCCAGTGGGCCGACCAGCTTGATCACATTGTTGAGCTGGCGCGGCGTCGCCGGATCGTTCCACAGATTCTTCCGTGGAACTGCGGGCCGCATCCGCTGATGATGGGCATGGCGAAGATCATGGACTTCCCCGACGCACCCCCACTGGTCTACTTGGAGTCGCAGCACAGCGGGGACACCCTTGACGATCCAGCCCTCGTGGAGGAGTACCGCAGGTCGTACGATCTGCTCAGGGCCGCCGCACTGTCTCCGAAGGCGTCCCTCGCCCTGATGGAGAAGGCGGCTGAGGATGACCGAAATGGCAAGCACCGGGATTGACTTGAGCGCCGCTGTCTGGCGCAGGAGCAGCTACAGCAACGGCACGGGCGGGGATTGCGTCGAGGTGGCCGAGTCGTTCCCCGGAGCCGCCCGCTGGCGCAAGAGCAGCCACAGCAACGGGGACGGCGGCGACTGCCTCGAAGTCTGCGACGCCCACACGGGCGTCGTCCCCGTCCGGGACTCCAAGGTCCCGCACGGCCCCGTGCTGACGGTCACGGCACCGGCGTGGACGACGTTCGTCACCTCCCTCAAGTCCACCTCCCGGGCGTGACGGAGCCGGTCGGCGTCGGCCTCTCGACGCCGACCGGCTGACCTCGGCCCCGGCCCCGGCACGCTGCGGACGGGGCCGGTGGACAGGGAGGGGCCGTACCGTGTGTTCAGCCGGCACCGGAGCGTGCGGCGGCAAGGAGACCTGGGCTTCATGGCACCTACCCACTGGCTGGGCGAACCGCCCGCACAGCGGGACCCGTTGACCGGCTGGGCGCTGTCCCGGCTCGCCTCGGCGGTCGCCGAGGACGTCAGGCTGAACGCGGTCGTCGACGTCACGTCCACGGCACGGGCCGTCGAGGCGGACCTCGACGGACCGTTCGGCGCTCGGGCGGCCGGCAGCCCCGCGACCGGGCGGCCCGGCGAGGCGCAGACGTACCGCCTCACGGACGTCTCGACGCGCGGCTTGCGCGAGGAGGATGCGGGCGAGCCGTGGGCGGTGCTCTTCGACCCCGCCCGTCTGATCCGGGGCATCGGCACCGTGACCGGTGCCCGGCGCGACCATGACGAGGTCGAACTCGCCCTGGCTCCGCATCCGTTGTTCGCCGACCCTGCCGACGACTGGCTGCCGCCCGGTGCCCGAAGGCTGGTGGTGCGACTCGACCCGGGGACCGGTCTGCTCCGGTCCGCCGTGCTTCACGACGACGAGGGCCCTCTGGCCACGGCCCGCGTCCGCGAGGTGCACATCAACGAAGTGCGGTCGGAGGAAATCGCGGGGCAGGTCCTGGCGCGGATGGCCAGGACCCTGGTGGAGCCGGCCCGACTGACGGCCGAGGTCGCCGTGGAGGCCGACCCGCACGAGGACCTGTCCTTCACGCCCGAGCCGTCCGCCCGTTCCTGGACGATCACGGTCGGCCGGGACACCATGAAGGTGTCGGGCGACTACGCCCCGGACGGCACCGGTCCGCTCGCCGCTCGGCTGGCCGAACTGCTGGCACCGGCCCGCATCGTCTCCCACCTGACCCACGCCACGCCCGGCCCCGGCACCTCCGTCCGCAGCGGGATCCGCCCCCTCCGTACGTTCCCGTTCAGCGCCTGGGCCCCGGACGACAGTCTGACCTGCACCTTCGCCGTCGACCCGGACACGGGCGTCCTCCTGCGAGCGGAGGCGACAGCGTCCGGCCACTCGGTCTTCCACCACACGGTCACCGGCGTGCGCACCCAGGCGGGGCGGTGAACGCATTCCCACACGGCCTCCGCATCGAGGATGCGCGGGGAGCCACCCGTAACCAGGGATGTGCCCCTTCGTTTTAGAGACGTACCTCTAAGAGATACGTCTCTAAGAGAGAGGAGGCACGATGGCCAGACCCGCCCCGCGCAGTCTGCCGAGACCCCCGGACATGTTCGACCGGGAGTGGGAGTGGAGCGAGCTGACCGCCTTCGCGACCGCCGCGGGTGCCGGGCCCCGGCTCGGCGTGGTGTCGGGCCGTCGGCGGCAGGGCAAGAGCTTCCTGCTCCAGGCGCTGGCGGACGCGACTGACGGCTTCTATTACGCGGCGGCCGAGGCATCGGCGGCCGAGTCCCTGCGGCTGCTGGGGGAGGCGATCGCACGCTTCACCGGGGCGGCGGTGCCCCCGCGGCCGGAGACCTGGGAACAGGCGCTGACGCTGCTCTTCGGGCTCGCGAAGGACCGGCCGGTGCCCGTCGTGATCGACGAGTTCCCCTACCTGGTGCAGAACGCGCCCGCCCTCCCCTCCCAGTTGCAGGCCGCCCTGGGGGTCCGCTCCGAGCGGCACGGCCGGGAGCGTCCACGGATCCTGCTCTGCGGGAGCGCGATGTCGTTCATGGGCGGCCTGCTCTCCGGAGCCTCACCGCTCTACGGCAGGGCGGGTCTCGACCTGGTCGTGCACTCGCTCGGCTACCGGGAGGCCGCCGACTTCTGGGGCATCCGGGATCCGCGGTTGGCCGTCCTGGTGCACGCCATCGTCGGCGGAACGCCCGCGTACCGCAGGGAGTTCGTCGACGACGACGTGCCGGACGGGCCCGACGACTTCGACGCCTGGGTCTGCCGGACCGTACTCAACCCGGCACGCCCGCTCCACGGCGAGGCCCCCTACCTCCTGGCCGCCGAGCCGGACCTGCGGAACCGGTCGCTCTACCACTCGGTCCTGGCAGCGGTGGCGGGCGGGAACCGCACCAGCGGCGGCATCGCGAGCGCGGTCGGCCGCAAGGCCACGGACATCTCCCTGCCGCTGACCGTCCTGAAGAACTGCGGTCTGCTGACCTCCGAGCCGGACGCGTTCCGCGCCAACCGCGCCACCTACCACGTCGCCGAGCCCCTCGTCACCTTCCACCACGCCGTCGTACGCCCGGAGACGGCGCTGCTGTCCCGTCGCCGTGGACCCGCCACCATGTGGGAACACAGCCGTCCGACGTTCCTCAGCAAGGTCGTCGGTCCCCACTTCGAGCGGTTGTGCCGGGAATGGGTCGAGTGGCACGCGGATGCCGCGACCTTCGGGGACATGCCCATCCAGGTCTCGGCAGGGACCGTCGCCGACCCCGCGAACCGGACCACCCTGGAGGCCGACGTGGTGGTGCACGGAGCGGTGGGCCAGGATCAGGGCATCCTGCTCTCCGTCGGCGAGGCGAAGTGGCACAAGGTGATGCACCTCGGCCACCTACAGCGCCTGCGCCGCATCCTGGAGTTGCTGGAAGCGCGCGGCGTGGACACCAGCCGAGCCCGCCCCGCCTGCTACAGCGGCGCGGGCTTCGCCCCGGAACTGCGCGACGCCGAGAAGCGGGGCGAGGTCGTCCTGGTCGACCTGCACCGGCTCTATCACGGGGCCTGACCCACCCCGGCCCGGCATCGCCCGCCTACTCGTCCGTGCCGCGCCCTCCGTTCCACAGTGGCCCGCGGAAGGACAGCGCCAGACCGATGCCGAAGAGTACGGCCGCGCATCCCGCGGCGAAGGGAGCCGTGCCCTCGTGGAGGGGCCAGGCCCACCAGGCGGACCGGCTTCCGCCCCTCCCGCCCAGCGACACCACGGCGAAGGGCAGGACGGTGGTCAGCGCGAGGGCCGGTCTCGGGGAGGAGAGCCGGCGCAGCACCAGGGCGCAGCCCAGGTATCCGGCGGTGTTCCGGGCGACGGCGAGCCCGTCGGGCACGAACACCGAGGCCAGGAGCAGCACCGCCACCACCGACGTCATCAGGCAGGCGTCCAGCCATCGCACGGGCCGGACCGCCACGGACTCCGACGCCCGATCGGCCCGCGCCTGACCGTGCAGTACGAGCAGTACGGGCAGGAGCGGCACCAGGTAGCGGAAGGGCAGCCCACTCGTCAGGGAGCCCGCCAGGGAGGGCACGGGCACTTCGGCGGCCGGCGCTGCCGACGCCACACCGACGACGACGGCCAGTGCGCCGAGCAGGGCGGGAGCGGAGCGGACCCGCAGCCACCAGTTCACCGGGCACCGCCCCGGTAGGCCGTGGCCGCCAACCGCGGCCGGAGGTCGCAC
Source organism: Streptomyces sp. 3-6 (assembly GCF_056323165.1). Classification (NCBI taxonomy): domain Bacteria; kingdom Bacillati; phylum Actinomycetota; class Actinomycetes; order Kitasatosporales; family Streptomycetaceae; genus Streptomyces; species Streptomyces sp. 3-6. The sequence goes on along the minus strand of NZ_JBWHZP010000012.1, from coordinate 17,926 downwards.
CGCGTGAGCGTGGCGCGGTTCGTGCGGTACCACTGGGCCTGGGCCGTTGCCGGAAGTTGCCGTACGTCCCGCACGAGGGACATCGCCCTGCCTTCGTCGTCGACCCGGTTCGCGACCTCCTCGGGGTCGCCTCCCGCGGTCAGTTCCAGCCACAGGGCGACCGGGGCGTACGCCTCCTCCCCGGGCCACGGCTGTCGTGCGGCGCACTCGGGTGCCGGGTCCGGCATCATGCCGCTCACCAACGTCGTGATCACGTCCGCCCGCGTCGGCCCGGCGAAGGCGGGCGTGTACGTCGTCGGCAACGTGACTCCCGCCTCCTTCAGGCGGCCGGCGGCGTCCGCGACCCACGGACGGAACCTCTCGCCGTCCTCGCTCTGCTCCGGCCAGAGGCACACGCGTACCGGCTCCCCGGCACAGCTGAGCAGACGCGGGTCCCGGCTCGTGGTGGGGTCGTGTCCCAGGGGCGTGACCATGGGTACGGCGAGGGCGAGGGCCGCGGCCACCGGCAGCAACGCCGTGAGCTTCACGGGACGGGTGCGGGCGGCGATCACGATCACCGCGGCCAGGAGGATCCCGGTGGCCACCAAGCCCGGGGCGATCAGGGCACGGGCATCGAGGGTCCGCTCGTAGCTCCACCCCTCGTTGAGATTCGTCCCGTTGAGCTGGCGCAGCCAGAGCGGTTCCATGGCCACGGGATAGCTGAGCCACAGGAAGACCGCCACCGCGACCACGGGGGCGGCCAGCGTCCGGGGCAGCAGCAGCCCCGCGGCGTAGCCCGCCAGGGTGTAGGCCGTCACCAGGAGACCGAGCAGCGCCGGCACCCGGAGATCCGGCCGCCCGGGTCCGCCGACGGCCCGTTCGGCGACGCACACCAGCGCCACCAGTCCGCAGAGAAGTCCGGCCGCCCACACCGTCCGGAGCTGGGACAACGCCACGGCGAGCGGCGAGCGGGCGGGGGCGCCCCCGTCGACCAGCCCGGAACGCCGTCGTCATCGCGTTCGCCAACGGGATCGCCCAACTCGCCTGGCCCAGCCGCAGCGAGTTCAGCGTACTGCTCGAGCCCGAGAGCACTCCCGGAAGGCATAGCTTCCCGCTTGATCCTCCGGCGCCTTCACCGGCCGGTGCCTCGGACGCCGAGAAAATCGCGCACACCTACGCGGCATCCCGTTACCCCGACCAGATGACGGGAGCCTCAGTGAAGACCTTCCCCGTCGGAGACGATGCGGAGTTCGGGTGGGTCACCAGTTGGCGCACGAGCGAAGACGGGGTGCTTCTGCCCAACCGGCTCGACGTTCAGGTGAATCGCGCCGGGAGAATATCTCAGCTCGTCGTCCGTGAGTTCTCGGAGAGTTATGACATTCCGCTTGATCGGATCAGCAAGGGCGCAGCACTGAGGGTGGTGCGGAATGAGACAGGAATCGATCCGGACCACGCGAGCGAACACCTGATAAAACGTGACGGTACATACAAGGTCACCTGGGTGGTGGACGTCTCGCACTCTGCCGATGATGTCGAATCGTTCTTCGTGGACTCGCTCAGCGGCGAAATGATCGACCATATACCGGGGGTTTCCGTGGACCCGGACAGCCGAGGAGCCGTGTGACGCGCTCCCCTTCGTCCTGCTGCACGTCGAAGGATGGAGCACTGCGGAGGGCGGCGACCGTCGATGCGGCGGCGCACCGGAAAGTGGGGATCACCGCCGACCGCGTCGACAGTGTGGAGTCCGTCCGTCCACGGGTATGTCCGCGCCCCTGTCCCCGCGGGCCGTGCATGGCGCCCGGTCCGCGCGTCGCTGCGGGTGCGCGCGGACCGGGGCCGTTCTGGGGAGCCCCGGGGTGGGGCTCAGCGGGACGCGAGTTCGCGCGGCTGGAGGGCGGCGCTGTGGGCGTCCATGCGTTCGGCGGCCAGGATGGCGGCCGCCGTGTCGGCGCGTGAGGCGGCCACGACCAGGGCGCGGCCCGCGAGGGCGTGGGCCCGGCGGTGCAGGGCCGTCGCGTCGGGTTCGCGGCTCTGGGTGGTCGCCGACGCGCGGGCCGGCTTGCGTCCTCCCCGCAGGCGCGTGACCTGGTCCGCCAGCCGGTCGGCCGCGGTGTCCAGGTCGCTCGAAGGGGCCACCACGCGCAGCTCGTCGGTGACGGCGAGCAGGGTACCGAGGTGACCCGCGAGCTGGATGTCCAGCTCTTCCTCGCGGGAGCGGCGGGGGACGTCCTGGGAGGCGCCGGCCATCGTGCTGTGGACCGACTTGCCACGGATCGGTTCGTACATGGATGGCCTCCTGAGTGCTAACAGGAAACCATCCTAGCTTGGATTCAGTCTAAAGTTGAGTCGTTCACAAAAGAGGACGCGATCGGACACGCAGGGTGAGTGCGAGGGTCAGCGCTGGCTGTATCCGTCCAGGAAGCGGCCGATCCGGCCCATCGCGTCCTCCAGGTCGGTGGCAGAGGGGAGGGTCACGACCCGGAAGTGGTCGGGCTCCGGCCAGTTGAAGCCGGTGCCCTGGACGACCATGATCTTCTCGCTGCGCAGCAGGTCCAGGACCATCTGCCGGTCGTCCTCGATCTTGAAGACCTTGGGGTCGAGCCGCGGGAAGAGGTAGAGGGCGCCCTTCGGCTTGATGCAGGTCACACCGGGGATCCGGGTGAGCAGGTCGTAGGCGATGTCCCGCTGCTCGCGCAGCCGGCCGCCGGGCAGGACCAGGTCGTTGATCGTCTGCCGGCCGCTGAGCGCGGCGACCACGCCGTGCTGGCCCGGCATGTTCGCGCACAGGCGCATGTTCGCCAGGACCGTCAGGCCCTCGATGTAGGAGTCGGCGTGTGCGCGGGGGCCCGAGATCGACATCCAGCCCACGCGGTAGCCGGCCACCCGGTACGCCTTCGACATGCCGTTGAAGGTGAGGGTGAGCAGGTCGGGGGCGACGGCGGCGGTCGGGGTGTGGGTGGCCTCGTCGTAGAGGATCTTGTCGTAGATCTCGTCCGAGCAGACCAGCAGGTTGTGGCGGCGGGCGATGTCGGTGAGGCCCTTGATCATGGCCTCGTCGTAGACCGCGCCGGTGGGGTTGTTCGGGTTGATGATCACCAGCGCCTTGGTGCGGTCGGTGATCTTGCGCTCCACGTCGGCGAGGTCCGGCATCCAGTCGGACTGCTCGTCGCAGCGGTAGTGCACCGCCGTGCCGCCGGAGAGCGAGACGGCGGCCGTCCACAGGGGGTAGTCGGGCGCGGGTACCAGGACCTCGTCGCCGTCGTCCAGCAGGCCCTGCATCGCCATCACGATCAGCTCGGAGACGCCGTTGCCGATGAAGACGTGCTCGACGTCGGTCTCGATGCCGAGGGTCTGGTTGTGCATGACGACCGCGCGCCGTGCGGCCAGCAGGCCCTTCGCGTCGCCGTAGCCGTGGGCCGTCGAGACGTTGCGGAGGATGTCCTCCAGGATCTCGGGCGGGCACTCGAAGCCGAAGGCTGCCGGGTTGCCGGTGTTGAGCTTGAGGATGCGGTGGCCTGCCGCTTCCAGCCGCATCGCCTCCTCGAGCACCGGGCCCCGGATCTCGTAACAGACGTTGGCGAGCTTGGTCGACTGGATCACCTGCATGCAGGGAGCTTACGGCCCCCTCGTGCCGTTTGGGCCGTGTTGTTCGCCACGTGAGACGCGTCGGTTCGGGTGGTTTCGTCCTCCGGGTTCCGCTCCGGACTTCGCACGTGGGGCCCGCTCCGGGCCTCCTGTGCGGGTCCTGCTCCGGGCCTCCCTCGCGGGCCCCGCTCCGGCCCTCTCGTGTGGGTCCCGCTCCGGCTTCCTCGCGGGCCCCGCTCCGGTCCGCCCCGCTCCGGTCCGCCCTCTGGGCCGCGCCCGTTCCCTCCCCGCGCCGTCACCACTCCCGCCCGTGACGGTCGCCGCCTCCGCCCCCGTCCCGGGCGCCGCTGATCCGGTCACGGCGGGACGCGCCCTTGTCCCCTCGCCCCTCCGCAATGAGAATGCCCATGACAATTCTGTGGGTGTCCGGAGGATTCCGGGCGCCCAAGTCACCAGAGGGGACCCCCACATGAGACAACCTCTCGTCGTCGCGCTGTGCGCCCTGGCCCTGGCCGGCGTCGGCGCGACCCCCGCGGTCGCCGCCGGGCCCGCCCCCACGGCCCCGGACACGACCGTGACCGCGGACACCGGCCGCACCACCGCCCCGGACGTCGTCGACGGCGCGGCGGCCACCGTGGCGGACGCCGTGTCCGGCCTCACCGCGCCCCGTGCCGCCGCCGTGAACTTCGCCGGGACCGTCGCGCTCAGCAACTGCTCCGGTTCCGTCGTCCGCATGCCCGACTCCGCCGCCGACGCCCCCGCCCTGGTGCTCACCAACGGGCACTGCCTGGAGAGCGGTTTCCCGGCACCCGGCCAGGTCCTCGTCGACCGGCCCTCCAGCCGCACCTTCGGCCTGCTCAACGCCTCCGGCTCCCGGGTCGCCACCCTGCGCGCCGAGCGGCTGGTGTACGCGACGATGACCGACACCGATGCGGCCGTCTACCGCCTCAACCGCACCTACGGGCAGATCCGGAGCGCGTACGGCATCGACGCGCTCACCCTGAACGACACCCGCCCGACGGCCGGGACCGCGATCAGCGTGGTCTCCGGGTACTGGAAGCGGATCTACAACTGCTCCATCGACGGCTTCGTCCACCGCATGCAGGAGGGCGACTGGACCTGGAAGGACTCCGTCCGCTACACCCCCTCCTGCAACACCATCGGCGGCACCTCCGGATCGCCGGTCGTCGACGCCGCCACCGGCAGGGTCGTCGCCGTCAACAACACCGGCAACGAGGACGGGCAGCGCTGCACGGTGAACAACCCCTGCGAGATCGACGAGCAGGGCCGGGTCACCGTCCGCCAGGGCATCAACTACGCCCAGCAGACCTACTGGTTCCCCGGCTGCTTCGGCGCGGACAGCAGGCTGGAGCTGAACACCAGCGGCTGCGTGCTGCCCAAGCCGTGACACCGCGGCCGTAGAGGCCGCATCGGGCAAGGGGGCGGGCGGTCACCGGGGTGTCCGGCGCACCGCCCGTCCTGCCAGCACGTCGGTGCGCCGGCCGTCCTCGATCACGAACCGCCCGTCCACCAGCACGTACGGGATGCCGGTCGGCAGCGTCCGGGGTTCCTCGAAGGTCGAGCCGGCGCCGACCGTCGCCGGGTCGAAGAGCACCAGGTCGGCCCGGTATCCCTCGCGGACCAGCCCGCGGTCCGGCAGCCGCAGCCGGGCGGCCGGGCGCGCGGTCAGGTGGGCCACGCACTCCTCCAGCGAGAGGACCCCCAACTCCCGTACGTAGTGGCCGAGGTAGCGCGGGAAGGTGCCGTAGGCGCGCGGGTGCGGCTTGGCGCCCTGGAGGATGCCGTCCGAGCCGCCGGTGTGCACCCGGTGCCGCATGATCGTCCGGACGTTCTCCTCGTGGCCGACGTGCTGGAGGATCGTCGGCGCCAGCCGGTCCTTCAGCAGCAGCGCGCGCGCCACCGACCAGGGGCTCTCGCCGTGTTCCCGGGCGGAGTCGAGGACCGTGCGGCCCACGTACTCGCCCAGCGCCGGGTCGCCGACGCCGGAGATCTCGATGGTCTCCCACTCCACGGGCACGCCGTGGCAGCCGTCCGAGCCGGTGACCTCCAGGTGGTGGCGGATCCGCTCGGCCGTCTCCTCGTCCGCGAGCCGGCGCAGGGTCTCCTCCGGCCCGCCCTCGCTCGCCCAGCTCGGCAGCAGCGCCACCAGGGTCGTGCAGCCGGGGGTGTAGGGGTAGGTGTCGAGGGTGATGTCCGCCCCGGCGTCCAGGGCCTCGTCCAGCAGGGCCAGCAACTGAGGCGCGCGCCCCTTGTTCTCCCCGAAGTTCATCGTGGCGTGCGCCAGGTGCAGCGGGCAGTCCGCCTCCCGGGCCAGCTCCACCATCTCGGCGTACGCGCCGAGCGCGCCGGCGCCGTAGGAGCGGTGGTGCGGGCAGTAGTAGCCGCCGTACTCGCCCACCACCCGGCACAGCTCGGTGAGTTCGGCGCCCCGGGCGTACATCCCCGGCGTGTACGTCAGCCCCGAGGACAGGCCGACCGCGCCCTGCTCCAGGCCCTCCGCGACCAGGCGCCGCATCCGGTCCAGCTCGGCGGGCGTGGCCTCGCGGTCCTCCCAGCCGACGACGAGCGCGCGGACCGTGCCCTGCGGGATCAGGTACGCGGCGTTGACGGCGATGCCCCGGTCCAGCCGGTCCAGGTACTCGCCGACGGAACGCCAGTCGAAGTCGATGTCGTCCCCGTCGCCGTTCCAGCCGGCGATCGCCCGGCGCACCTCGCCGAGGGTGCGGTCGTCGACCGGCGCGTACGACAGGCCGTCCTGGCCCAGGACCTCCAGGGTGACGCCCTGCGCGGCCTTGGCGCTGTGGTCCGGGTCGCGCAGCAGCGCCAGATCGCTGTGGGCGTGCATGTCGATGAAGCCGGGGGAGAGGGCCAGGCCCTCGGCGTCGATCTCCCGGCGGGCCTTCGGGCGCTGACAGCCCGCGGCCGCGGCCTCCTTGACGATGGAGACGATCCGGCCGCCGTCGACGACCACGTCCGCGCGGTAGGAGTAGTCGCCGGAGCCGTCGACCACCTCCGCGTCCCTGATGACGAGCTCTTCCATGTGCGCGGGCCTCCTAGAAGAACGTGCGGACGTAGTCGACCACCGTGCCGTCGGCCTCCGCCACGGGGATGAGCGCCCACTTGTCGAAGGACGTGCACGGGTGGGACAACCCGAGTCCCACCCAGTCTCCCACCCCCAGGTCGGCCTCCGAGGAGGTCCGCAGCCAGGCGTGCTGGTCGGACAGGCCGGTCACGGTGACCCCGGTGGCCGGGCGTTCGGCGCCGTCCCGGCGCACCACCTGGGCGAACGGCAGGTCCAGGTCGTACGCGGCGTCCCGCTTGCCCGCGTTGAGGAACGCCTGCCCCGGCGCCGGGCGCGAGACGACCTGCGCCCACAGCCGGAACGCCGGTTCCAGGGCGCCCTCCTCCGGGACCCGGTTGAACGGGGTCAGCCGTCGGTAGTGCCCGTCGTCGTGCGAGACGTACGCGCCCGAGCGCAGCACCTTCAGTACGGGCGCCGACAGTTCGGGGACCTCCGCGAAGACGTCGGCGACCGCGTCGAACCAGGCGCTGCCGCCCGCGCTCACCACGATCCCGTCCAGCCCGGCGAACCGCCCCGCCCGGTCGAAGTCCGCGGCCAGCGCCACCAGCCGCCGCAGCCAGGCCCGTACCCGCTCCGGGTCGGCGTCCGGCACCTCGCCCTCGTACCCGGCGACCCCGGCGAGCCGCAGCCCGCGCGCGGCGGCCACGGCGTCGGCGACGGCGGCGCACTCCTCCTCGGTGCGCACGCCCGTCCGGGCGCCCTCCCCGGCGGCCAGTTCGACGACCACGTCCACCGGGCGGGCGGCCCCGGCGAGCGCCGCGTCCATCAGCTCGACGCCGCGCACGGAGTCGACGTAGCAGAGGAAGCGGAACTCCGGGTCGGCGTCCTGCTCGGCGGCGATCCACCGCAGGGCGGCGGCGTCCACCAGCTCGTTGGCCAGGAAGACCCGCCGGACGCCGAACGCCCGCGCCACCCGCACCTGGTGGGGGACGGCCAGGGTGATGCCCCAGGCGCCGTGGTCGATCTGCCGCCGGAACAGCTGCGGGGCCATGGAGGTCTTGCCGTGCGGGGCGAAGGCCAGCCCGTGGCGAGCCGCGTAGGTCTCCATCAGGCGCAGGTTGTGCTCCAGCCGCTCCGCGGACAGGGCGAGCACGGGGGTGGTGAAGCCGCCGGTGAACAGGTTGCGGCGCTGCGCGGCCAGTTCGCCGACGGTGAGGCCGGCCGCGTCCGGCGGGAGGCCCTTGAAGCGGTGGTCGACGCGTTCCTCCCGGAGTCGGGCGAGCGCCTCGGAGCCGGTGCCGGAGACCATCGGAACCTCCCTGATCAGGTGTGTTGCATTGACTGCAACACTCGTTGCGTATATCACTCACCGCTGTCTAGCATCTCGGCCCAGCGGGGTCAACGGACACCGCCCCGCCCCACCGCCCCGAGGAGCCCCGCCATCGTGACCGCCACCGGACCCGGCAACGCCCCCGGCGCCCAGGAGGCCGTCGGCACCACCGACGCCCCGCACGGCACCGACGCCGTCGACGCCGTCGACATGGTCGACGTGGTCGCGCTCGGCGAGTCCATGGTGGCGTTCCGGCCCGTCCGGCCCGGCCGCCTCGCCGACGTCCCCGCCTTCGACCGGGGCATCGGCGGCGCGGAGTCCAACGTGGCCTGCGTCCTCGCCGCGGCCGGCCACACCACGCGGTGGGTCGGCCGGGTCGGCGCCGACGGCTTCGGCGACCACCTCGTCGAGGCCATCGGCGCGCACGGCGTCGACGTGTCCCACGTGCGGCGCGACCCGGACCGCCCCACCGGCGTCTACTTCCGCACGGCCGGCGACCGGTCGACCGACGCCCACGAGGTCGCCTACTACCGGGCGGGCTCCGCCGCCTCCGCGATGTCCCCGGAGGGCGTGGACCCGGCCGCCGTGCGCGCCGGGCGGATCCTGCACCTGTCCGGCATCACGGCCGCCCTCTCCGACGGCTGCCGGGACCTGATGCGGGACCTGACCGCGCGCCGCCCCGGACGGCCCCTGGTCTCCTTCGACGTCAACCACCGCCCCGGCCTGTGGCGCGACGGACACGGCCCCGAGGTGCTGCTGGACCTGGCGCGCGGGGCGGACATCGTCTTCGTGGGCGACGACGAGGCACGCGAGGCGTGGGGCCTGCGCGGGGCCCGCGCGGTGCGGGAGGCCCTGCCCGAACCGCGCCTCGTCGTCGTCAAGCAGGGCCGGGACGGGGCCGTCGCCCTGGAACGGGACCCCGACGGCCGCCCGGACGCCGACGGCACCGTGACCTTCGTGCCCGCCCTGCACGTCGACGTCGTCGCCGCCGTCGGCGCCGGCGACGCGTTCGCCGCCGGCTTCCTCTCCGCCACCCTGCGGGGCCTGCCCGTACGGGACCGGCTCCGCCACGGGCACCTCACGGCCGCCGCCGCCCTCACCGCCCCCGGCGACCTCGCCCCGCCGCCCGCCCGCGCCCTGGCCGACCGCCTCGCCGCCCTGGACGACACCGCGTGGGGGAGACTGCGACTCGGCCCCGGCTGGACCCGAGCCGACGAAGAGGCCGACGAGGAGGTACGCACCCCATGAGCCAGACCGTCGACCGCGCGCTGAGCATCCTGCCGCTGCTCGCGGAGGGACCCGCCGACCTCGGCCAGGTCGCCGACCGCCTCGGCGTCCACAAGTCCACGGCCCTGCGCCTGCTGCGCACCCTGCACGAACACGGGCTCGTCTACCGCCAGTCCGACCAGCGCTACCGCCTCGGCGCCCGCCTCTTCGCCCTCGCCCAGGAGGCGATGGAGAACCTCGACGTCCGCGAGATCGCCCACCCCCACCTCGCCCGGCTCAACGAGCGCTGCGGCCACACCGTGCACCTCGCCGTCCACGAGGAGAACGAGGTCCTCTACATCGACAAGGTCGAGAGCCGCTACCCGGTGCGCATGTACTCGCGGATCGGCAAGCCCGTCGCCATCACCGTCGCCGCCGTCGCCAAACTGCTCCTGGCCGACCTGCCCGAGCACGAGCGCCGCGCCCTCGCGGAGAAGCTCGACTACCCCATGTACACACCCCGTTCGACACCCAACGCGGCCGCGTTCCTGCGCGAGCTGGCCACGGTGCGCGAACAGGGCTGGGCCACCGACCTCGGCGGCCACGAGGAGTCCATCAACTGCGTCGCCGCCCCGATCCGCGGGGCCGACGGCCGGGTGGTCGCCGCGATGTCGGTGTCCGCGCCGAACGTCGTCGTCACCGCCGACGAACTCCTCACCCTGCTCCCGCTGGTGCGCCGCACGGCGGACGCCATCAGCGGCGAGTACTCCGGCCGAACTCCAGTGAAGGACACCCCCGCATGACCGAGAAGACCGCGCTCACCCCGCCCACGCACACCACCCCGCCCGCGAAGTTCTCGCACGGGGTGCGCAAGGGCAACATCCTCCAGGTCGCCGGTCAGGTCGGCTTCCTCCCGGCCGAGGAGGGCAAGCCTCCGACGCCCGCCGGCCCCACCCTGCGCGAGCAGACCCTCCAGACCCTCGCCAACGTCAAGGCCATCCTCGAAGAGGGCGGCGCGACCTGGGACGACGTGATGATGATCCGCGTCTACCTCACCGACGTCGGTCACTTCGCCGAGATGAACGACCTCTACAACACCTACTTCGAGGAGCAGGGCCTCACCCAGCCCCCGGCCGCCCGCACGACGGTCTACGTCGGTCTGCCCGCCGGCCTCCTCATCGAGATCGACGCGCTCGCCGTCCTCGGCTGACCCGCGTCCCCCCTCACCCCCGTCTGCCACCCCCACCCCCCGTCTGCCACCCCCACCCCCTCGCAGTCGTCCGGCACGGCGCCCCCGCACACCCCGCGGACGCCGTGCCGCGATCCCCCCTGCCCGAAAACCCCATGCCCTTATCCAGAGGACCCCCGCATGTCCCACCCGTACCTCCCGCTCGCCGCCCCCGCGGCGGACGGAGCGCCGCCCCACACCGGCGGACTGCTCCTGCTCGTCGACGGCACCGCCGGCCTGCTCACGGTCGCCGCCCTCGGCATCGCGCTCCTGCTCTTCCTGACATCAAGGTCAGACTCCAGCCGTTCGTGGCCCTGCTCGGCGTCTCCATAGCCGTCGGCCTGGCGGCCGGGCTCTCGGTCACCGAACTCTTCGGCACGGTCCAGCGCTCGGACGCGGTGTCCACCATCGAAAGCGGCATGGGCGGCATCCTCGGCCACGTCGCGATCATCATCGGCCTGGGCACCATGCTCGGCGCGATCCTCGAGGTCAGTGGGGGCGCCGAGGTCCTGGCGGGCCGGCTGCTCGGCCTGTTCGGCGAGAAGCGCGCCCCCCTCGCCATGGGCCTCACCGGCCTCATCTTCGGCATCCCGGTCTTCTTCGACGTCGGCATCTTCGTCCTCGCGCCGATCGTCTACGCCGCCGCCAAGCTCCCCCAGGACTCCGACGAGCTACTTCGGCATCAGCGAGCGCGACACGCTCAAGACGTGGACCGTCCTGGAGAGCGTCCTCTCGGTGGCCGGCTTCCTGGTCGCGGCGGCGCTCAGCCTGGTCGTGTGAGGGCCGGGGCCGCGGTGAGCGGACGGCCGTCCGTGTAGGCGTCCGATAACGAAGTCGGGGGCTGGCTGTGCCCGGCACAGGTTTGTCGACCATACTGCTCCGCTGTGGAGCAGCAGCGCATTGGTTCGAGCAGCCAGCCCCTGGAAGGCGCCGGATTCGACCCGGCCTTCATCCCCGGGCTCACCGCACCCGTGTCCGGCCGGGAGGAGGACACCCGGCCCGGGAAGGACCGTCCCGGTGAGCCGGAGGAGGCCAACGGCACGGTGAACTCCGGCAGTTCCTCACCGGAGGCGCGTGATGCGGTCCCGGGCACGGAGGCGGGGGAGCCGGACGGGGCCGAGGAGGACGCGGACGCCGTCCCCGACGGCCCGGTCTTCGAGGCGTCCGACCGCCGCGCCACCATCGTCGCCGACCACCGGGGCGTCCGGCTGCGGCTGGACGACCAGGAGTGCGAGTTCCGCTGGGACGAGATCGGCGCGGTGGAGACGGCGACCGCCCGCTTCGGCAAGCGCTACACCGTCACCGTCCACACCCCGGACCGGCGCTGGTACCCCATCGAGATCGAGGCCCCGTCCCGCCGCCGGTTCGCCGAGTGGGACACCGAGTTGGACGCGGTCCTCGACGCCTACTTCGACGACGGCGAGGAGCCGGACGGGGACGCGGGCAGGGACGGGGACGCGGAGACGGACGCCACCGCGAAGACGGATTCGGGCGCGGAAGCGAAGACGGACGCGGACCCGGACGCGAAGACGGACACGGGCGTGGATGCCTCGGAGTCCTCCGACGAGTCCGGCGCGGACGAGTCCGGCGCCGAGGAGCCCGACGGCTCCAAGGGCCCCACGGTCGTCAAGAAGGCGGAGGACTCCAGGAGTTCCAAGGGCTCCAAGGGCTCCAAGGGCTCCAAGGAGCCGGTGAAGCCGAACACGTCGAAGAAGTAGGGCGCCGTGAGCCCCGGGGTCGCTCGCCCCGGGGCTCCGGTCAGCTCAGGGGCTTGAAGCCCCGCAGCCGCAGGCTGTTGCCGACGACGAAGACCGAGGAGAAGGCCATCGCGGCCCCGGCGATCATCGGGTTGAGCAGCCCGGCCGCGGCCAGCGGCAGCGCGGCGACGTTGTAGGCGAAGGCCCAGAACAGGTTGGTCCGGATGGTCCCCAGGGTCCGGCGGGCCAGCCGGATCGCGTCGGCGGCCACCCGCAGGTCGCCGCGGACCAGGGTCAGGTCGCCGGCCTCGATCGCCACGTCGGTGCCGGTGCCCATGGCCAGGCCCAGGTCGGCGCGGGCGAGCGCCGCCGCGTCGTTGACGCCGTCGCCGACCATGGCCACCGAGCGGCCCTCGTCCTGGAGCCGCTGGACGACGGCCACCTTGTCCTCCGGCATCACCTCCGCGATCACCTCGTCGATGCCGACCTCGGCCGCCACCGTCCGGGCGACGGCCTCGTTGTCGCCGGTGAGCAGGATCGGCGTCAGGCCCAGCGCCCGGAGCCGGGCGACCGCCTCCGCGCTGGTGTCCTTCACCGCGTCGGCGACCTCCAGGACCGCGCGGGCCTCGCCGTCCCAGGCGACCGTGACGGCGGTGCGCCCGGCGGCCTCGGCGTCCGCCCTGGCGCGGGCCAGCGCCTCGGGCAGCTCCAGGGACCACTCGCGCAGCAGCTTCTCCCGTCCGACCAGGACCGCGTGCCCGTCGACGACGCCCTGCACCCCGAGACCGGGAACGTTGCGGAAGTCCTCCACGGCGGGCAGGGTGCCGACCCGCTCGGCCGCGCCCGCGGACACGGCCCGGGCGATCGGGTGCTCGGAGGCGTGCTCCAGGGCGCCCGCGAGGCGCAGCACGTCCTTCTCGTCGGTGCCGTCGGCGGTGTGCACGGCCAGCAGGGTCATCCGGCCGGTGGTGACGGTGCCGGTCTTGTCGAGGACGACGGTGTCGACGGCGCGGGTGCTCTCCAGCACCTCCGGGCCCTTGATGAGGATGCCGAGCTGGGCGCCCCGCCCGGTGCCGACCATCAGCGCGGTCGGGGTGGCCAGGCCGAGGGCGCAGGGGCAGGCGATGATCAGGACCGCGACGGCGGCGGTGAACGCGGCCGTCGCCCCCGCTCCGTTGCCCAGCCAGAAGCCGAGCGTGCCGAGGGACAGGGCGATGACGACCGGGACGAAGACCGCCGAGATGCGGTCCGCGAGCCGCTGGGCGGCGGCCTTGCCGTTCTGGGCGTCCTCGACGAGCTTCGCCATCCGGGCGAGCTGGGTGTCGGCGCCGACCCGGGTGGCCTCGACGACCAGCCGCCCGCCGGCGTTCACCGTGGCGCCGGTGACCGCGTCCCCGACGGTGACCTCGACCGGGACGGACTCGCCGGTCAGCATGGAGGCGTCGACCGCCGAGGTGCCCTCGACCACCGTGCCGTCGGTGGCGATCTTCTCGCCGGGCCGGACCAGGAAGCGGTCGCCGGTGGTCAGCTCGCCGACCGGGATCTCTTCCTCCCGCCCGCCGCGCAGCACGGTGACGTCCTTGGCGCCGAGCTCCATCAGCGCCCGCAGGGCGGCCCCGGCCCGCCGCTTGGAGCGGGCCTCGAAGTAGCGGCCGGCCAGGATGAACGCGGTCACCCCGGCGGCGGCCTCCAGGTAGATGTTGGCGGAGCCGTCGCCGCGGGCGATGGTCAGCTCGAAGGGGTGGGTCATGCCGGGCGTGCCGGCGGTGCCGAAGAACAGCGCCCACACCGACCACAGGAAGGCGGCCGACACACCGACCGAGACCAGGGTGTCCATGGTGGCCGCACCGTGCCGCGCGTTGGTGAACGCGGCGCGGTGGAAGGGCCAGGCGGCGTAGGTGACGACCGGGGCGGCCAGGGTCAGGGACAGCCACTGCCAGTACTCGAACTGCCAGGCCGGGACCATCGCCAGGACGATCACCGGCACGCTCAGCACCACCGCGGTGATCAGCCGCTCCCGCAGCGGCCGCAGCTCGTCCGGGGCGGAGTCGTCCGCCCCGGCGTCGCCGGTGCCCGCCCCCTGGCCGCGCGCCGGTTCCGGGCGGGGTTCGTGGGCGGTGTAGCCGGTGGCCTCCACCGTGGCGATCAGGTCGGCGACGGCGACGTCCCCGCCGTAGCTGACCTTCGCCTTCTCGGTGGCGTAGTTGACGGTGGCGGTGACGCCCTCCATCCGGTTGAGCTTCTTCTCCACGCGGGCGGCGCACGAGGCACAGGTCATGCCGCCGATCGCGAGTTCGACCTCGGCCTGGTCCGGGACGGTGGTGGCCATCGCTGCTGCTCCTGGTGCCGGTTCGGGGGCGGTGCCTGTGGTGGGAGTACCCCTTGGGGGTATTCTACTCCCCACTGTATACCCCCGGGGGGTACTGGCCAAGGGGGGCGTCGGCCCCGGGGCGCACACACGGCGAAGGCCCCTGCGCGCCCGACGAAGGCCCCTCCGCACCCGACTGAGATCCCCCGCTCGCGACGAGGTCCATGCCCGCGCGACGAAGGGCAGCACAAGGGCCCCTCCTCGTCGCGCGAGGAGGGGCCCGGTGTCGGACGGCGGCCGGCCCGGGTACCGCTGTCCGCGGTACTGGGCCCGCCCGGTCTCAGGCGCCGGCGGGCCTGCGTCCCGCTGTCCGCGGTACTGCGCCCGCCCGGTCTCAGGCGGCGGCCGGCCTGCGTACCACTATCCGCAGTACTGCGCCTCCTTGCCGATCGAGCGGTACATGCAGTCCGCGTTCTCCAGCAGCTGGAGCACCGCGTCCCGGTTGCGGGAGGTCTCCCGCTCGATCACCTCGTCGGGCGGGTAGAAGCCGCCGCTCCACGAGGAGCGCGGGTACATCTCGAAGGTGTAGCCGAAGATCTTGTGCGCGCCCCACAGGTAGTCGTCGATCGACCCGTCGGTGATGTACAGGTCGCTGGACTGCTGCGCGGTGTAGCCGTTGCTCGCGGCCATCTTCTGTCCGACGGTCCGGAACGCGGCGTGGTCGTCCGCCGTCATCCCGGTGGTGGTGTCGGAGTAGGTGTAGCCGAAGGGCCACAGCACCAGCTCGCTGTACGTGTGGAAGTCGATGCCGGCGGTGATCTGCTGCTTCCCGCCCACGACCCGGCTGCGTACGAAGTCCGCGACGACCTTCACCTCGGGTGCCGACTCCGGTGCCGAACCCCGGTACGTCTCCGAGGACTTGCTGCCCGAGGAGCCGCCGCAGCAGCCCCAGCGGTAGTCCCAGTTGCGGTTCAGGTCCGTGCCGACGGCCGACGAACCGGCGTTCGGCTGCCGGTTCTTGCGCCACGAGCGGTAGGAGCCGGTGGCGATGTCGTACTCGCCGCCGTCCGGGTTGAGGTCCGGGACGATCCAGATCTCGCGGTTGTTCACGAGGTTCGTGATCCGGGAGTCGCTGCCGTAGCCCGCGCCGAGCTCCCGCAGCAGGTACAGGGCCATCTCGACGGTCAGGTGCTCGCGCGCGTGCTGGTGGTGGGTGAACAGCACCTCGGGTTCGTTCTCGTCCGTGGCCACGTTGTCGCTGATCTTGATCGCGACGATGTCCCGGCCCTGGTAGGACTTCCCGATCACCCGCTTGCTCATGATGCCCGGGTGCGCGGCCAGCCGCTGGTCGATCTCGGCGTTCATCTCCGCGTAGTTGTGGTAGCGGGAGTCCGCCGACGGGAAGTCGTACAGCCGCACGCCGTCCGAGCCGGACGACCGGTCGGGGGCGGCGCCCAACGGCGTGACGTCGTAGCCCTGTCGGCGCAGGGCGCGGATCTGGTCGGCCCGGCCGGAGACCACCACGGTCTCCTCGTCGGCCTCGTCCACGCTGACGCCGGAGCGCTGGATGGCCGTGCGGGTCAGGGGAGTGGTGTGCCGGTGGATCTCGTACTGGCGGATGTCGTCGGCGGAGGGGGTGGCCGGCGGGGCCTTCGCGCTGTCGGCCCCGGCCTCGGGCGCCGTGAGCGCCAGGGGAGCCGCGAGGGCGAGGGCGATCAGGGCGGCGAGGACGCCGGGGCGTCTGCCGCGGGGGCGAAGTCGCATGAAGTCTCCTCGTGGGAGGTGGGGGTGGTTCATGGCGACGTGCGTGGTGCGGTGGGCTCATGGTCGGGGCATGACATGATCAGGTCAAGAAGGTGGGTGAAAGGCGAAGAACCTCGCCCCGACCGGCGGGGAGGCAGCCGCCGACCAGGTGCATCCCGTGAAGACGCCCGCACGCCCTCTTGTCGGCCCCCGGCCCGTCCGCTTTCCTGCGCCCATGGCGGACACCACGGGAAACACCGGGACCCCCCAGGACACCCGAGCGCTCCACGCATCCGACTCCCCGTCCCGCAGATCCAGTTGGCGGCACATCGGGCCCGGCATCGTCGTCGCGGCGACCGGTGTGGGCGCCGGTGACCTCGTCGCCACCCTCATCGCGGGCAGCAACTTCGGCTACACCCTGCTGTGGGCGGCCGTCGTCGGCTGCCTGGTCAAGATCTCCCTCGCCGAGGCGGCCGGCCGCTGGCACCTGTCCACCGGCCGCACCCTCTTCGACGGCTGGGCCCAACTCGGCCGCTGGACCACGTACTTCTTCGGCGTCTACGTCGTCGTCTGGGGCTTCGTCTACGGCGCCGCGGCCATGTCGTCCAGTGCCCTGCCCCTGCAGGCCCTCTTCCCCGGCGTGATGGAGCTGGAGGGCTGGGGCATCGCCTGCGCCCTGGTGGGCCTGGTGTTCGTCTGGTTCAACCGGTACGCCGTCTTCGAGAAGGTCATGACCGTCCTGGTCGGCGTCATGTTCGTGGTGACCGTCTACCTCGCGGTCCGCGTCGCCCCGCACCTCGGCGACGCCTTCGCCGGCCTCCTGCCGGTGCTCCCCGACGCGACCGACTCGGTCCTCAACACCCTCGGCCTGATCGGCGGCGTCGGCGGCACCATCACGCTCGCCGCGTACGGCTACTGGGTGAACGCCAAGGGCTGGACCGACAGCGGGTGGATGAAGGTGATGCGCCTGGACAACCGGGTCGCCTACCTCACCACCGGCGTCTTCGTCGTCGCCATGCTCGTCGTCGGCGCCGAACTCCTGCACTCCGCCGGCCTCGCCATCGCCTCCGGCGACAAGGGGCTGATCCAGCTCGGCGACATCCTGGAGGACCGCTACGGCTCCGCCACCGCCACCTTCTTCCTGATCGGCTTCTTCGCCACCTCGTTCACCTCGCTGATCGGCGTGTGGCACGGCGTCAGCCTGATGTTCGCCGACTTCGTGACGCGCGGCCGGAAGCAGGCCGCCGCCTCCCGGGGCGAGGACTTCGCCTCCGGGCGCCCCGAGAAGTCCTGGCCGTTCCGCGCCTACCTGCTGTGGCTGACCTTCCCGCCGATGATCCTGCTCTTCCAGGGCCAGCCCTTCCGCCTGATCATCGTCTACGGCGTACTGGGCGCGGCCTTCATGCCGTTCCTCGCCCTCACCCTGGTCCGGCTCCTCAACTCCGACCGCACCCCCCGGGAATGGCGCAACGGCCCGCTCAGCAACGCCATGCTGGTCCTCGCCGGACTGCTGTTCCTGGTCCTCGCCGTGAAGCAGATCTGGGACCAGCCGTGGGCGGAGTTCTTCTAGGGCGGAGTGCCGGGACGGCCTCCGGGGCGGCCGGGCGCCCGCAGCACAGCGGCCCCGCTCGGTGAGCCGTGCGATCCGCCCGGAAGGCCGCCGTGGCCGGCGTCCTGCGCGCCGGCGGCCCTTCGACCGCCCCGTTACCTTCTAGACGGCCTCGATCATGAGGCTCCCGGCCTTCTGGCCCGGCATGACTTTTGCCCCCTGTCGACCATGACCCGGGGGGTGGTGTCACCGGGCCGG
>NZ_JBWHZP010000011.1:0-225789 GCF_056323165.1 Streptomyces sp. 3-6 | reverse complement strand
CTCGGCGACCATCCGCACCGCACGACGGCGCAGCTCAAGCGGGTAGGGGGAAGGACGTGCCATGACTCGATCCTCTCAAACGATCGAGTCCCTACCGAACCCGGAACGGTTCAGACCGACGTCTACAGCTGGAAGAAGTTCGACGCCAAATCCGCAGTGCTGTCAACCACCTACAACACCCGGCCCAACGTGCCCACCGGCCTGGACACCTACCCGGTGTCCACCAACAACCAGTACGGGTGCGGAGACAAGGCGCCCTACCAATACATCGGCAACACCGACTTCTACCTCCAGGCCAAGCTCTCCGATCCCGACGGAGGCACAGTCACGGCCAGGTTCCACCTGTGGCCCACCGGCTACAACAGCACTCATCTCATCATCAACAAGACGGTCTCGGTCAGCTCCGGCTCCATCGCCAGGCTGAAGGTCACCAAAGCGGACCTGACACCCCATCTGGGCGTCGCCAACGGCAATTTCTCCTGGAAGGTCTACGCAAGCGACGGCTCCCTGTCCAGTGACTGGAATCCCACCAAGGGGGCACCGGGCTGCCGCTTCGTCTTCGACCCCAACCGTCCCGCCACCCCTCCGTCCGTCAACTCCAGCGAATTTCCCAGCGGAGACGACGGTTGGCCGCCCAACACCGCCCCAGTCCGCACCAACGGCACCTTCACCTTCTCCAACGGCGGCGTCAACGACGTGATGGAGTACGAGTACTGGACCACTTGGGACTCCACCCGCCGCAAGAAGACCCCCGGCTCAGCAGGCGGCTCGGTATCCGTCGAGCTCACTCCGAACGCCGTGGGAGCCAACATGGTCTACGTCAAGAGCTATGACAGAGCGGGCAATTCCTCCGACACCGCTGCCTACCTGTTCTACGCCAACGGCCCCAGCACGGCCGACAAGCCCGGAGACATCAACGGTGACGGCAACACTGATATGTGGGCCATCGACTCCGGTGGTGATCTGCGCCGCTTCTACGGGGCCGGTGACGGCACCCTGACTCAGGCCACCTCGAAGGCAAGCGACGACAAGTGGAACAACGTTCAGATCACCCACCGCGGCGACTGGACCGACGACAGCTACGAAGACCTCATCGCCCTGCGCCACGACCCGGACCAGGACGCCCACAGACTGTGGGTGCATCCCAACAGCGGTCACGGTTTCGTCTGCACCACCTGCAACAACGGGGTGAGCCAGCAGGAACTCACCGTCTACGACAACACCAACAACCACTGGAAGGACGGCGCCAAACAGATCCTGGCCATCGGCGACGTCGACGGCGGCCTGGACACCGACGACGACGGCGTGGATGACGTACCCGGCTACCCGGACCTCGTGGTCAACGACGGCGAGTTCATCTGGCTCTACTACGGCAACTCCGACTACCACCTCGACTCCTACCGCGACCCGTTGCTGCTCGCCGGGCCCGACGACCTCATAGCCTCCGACGGTTCCACGGTCGGCGAAGTCACCCTGGGCGCACCGGGAGACTGGGACGGAGACGGACTGCCCGACCTGGTCGTGCGGTACGACCGCCCCGACATCGGCGGACTGTACGTGTTCCACAGTGGCGAGGACGACTGGGGCGACTACGACATCAGCCTCGACGAACGCACCGCCATCAACTCGGACTGGGGCACCGACACCGTCCCGCTGTTCACCACAACCCCTGACGCCAACGGCAACGGCAACCCGCTCGACTTCTGGGTGACGACGCCACACTCCGCAAGCCTGCGCTTCCTCGGCGACCACGTGGCCGGCGTCGGGCACACCACGAGTTTGTCGGCATCGACAGAATTCGAGGGCTATCAAGCCATCAGTTGATCGTCACCGAACCGCCCCTCTGACATCCGTGGTGGGCCGCTCACCCTGATGGTGAACGGCCCACCACGGCTCTTGATGCACGAGTTGATCAGAGGCCACGGTCAGGGTTCGTGCGAAGGCAGCCGTGTGCGCCGGGCGGGCCAAGCGCACACGACTGCCTTCCACCAGGCGAGGGTTTCTGCGCAAAAGCCGCGACCTCTTCTTCGCGGTCTTGTGAGAGGGCCACCCGCGCGAGACAAGGCATGGAGACACCCCCCTTGCGTCGGCCCGTCACGGCTCCCTGCCACGCTGTGCCCCATGCTCCTGTTCGCCCTGCCCCTGCTGCTGTTCGCGCTGATCACCTGGCAGGTCGTCGCCGACGGCCCGCTGGTGGGCGTCGACGAACGGCTGAGCCGGGCGCTCCGCGTGCCCGACCGGGCCTCCGAGCTGCTCGCCGACCTCGGCAACGTGGAGGTGGCCGTGCCGGTGCTGGCGCTGGCGGCGGCCGTGGCCGCGTGGCACGGGCGCGCGGCCGGGGTGGACCGCTGGTGGGTGCCGCTCGGGGTGGCGGCCGGCGCGATGGTCCTGGTGCCGGTGCTGGTCGCGCCGCTGAAGGCGTGGACCGACCGCCCCGGCACTCCGGCGGTGCCGCCGGCGGTCGGCTACTACCCCTCGGGCCACACCGCCACCGCGGTCGTGGCGTACGGGGCGGCGGCCCTGCTCCTCCTTCCGCTGCTGCGGTCCGCCGCCGCCCGGCGCGCGCTCGTCCTGCTGTGCTCCGTTCTCGTCCTCGGCGCCTCCTACGGGTTGGTGCGCCGCGGCTACCACTGGCCGCTGGACGTGGTGGGCTCCTGGTGCCTGGGGGCGGTGCTGTTGGCCGGCCTGTACCGGGTGGTCAGCGGAAGTAGGCGTCGAAGGTCCGCTGGAACTCCCAGCCCCCGAACCGGTCCCAGTTGATCGACCAGGTCATCAGCCCGCGCAGGTCGGGCCAGGTGCCGTGGGTCGCGTAGGAGCCGCACTGCACCTTCCGGGTCAGGCAGTCCAGGGTCTTGGTGACCTCCGCCGGGGACACGTGGCCGTTGCCCGCGTTGACCGTGGCGGGCATGCCGATGGCGACCTGGTCGGCGCGCAACGGCGGGAAGACCCGGTCCGCGTTGCCCGCGACGGGGAAGCCGGTGAGCAGCATGTCGGTCATGGCGATGTGGAAGTCGGCGCCGCCCATGGAGTGGTACTGGTTGTCCAGGCCCATGATCGGGCCGGAGTTGTAGTCCTGGACGTGCAGCAGGGTGAGGTCGTCGCGCAGGGCGTGGATCACCGGCAGGTAGGCCCCGGCCCGCGCGTCCTGCCCGCCCCACGGCCCCGGGCCGTAGAACTGGTACCCGAGTTGGACGAAGAACGTCTCCGGGGCCATGGTCAGCACGAAGTCGTCGCCGTACGTGGCCTTGAGGGTCTTCAGCGCGGAGATGAGGTGGACGATCACCGGCGTCGTCGGGTTCCGGAAGTCGGTGTCACCGGCGTCCAGGGAGAGGGAGTGGCCCTCGAAGTCGATGTCGAGGCCGTCGAGTCCGTACTCGTCGATGATCTTCGAGACGGAGGAGACGAAGGTGTCGCGGGCGGCGGCCGTGGTGAGCCGCACCTGGCCGTTCTGGCCGCCGATGGAGATCAGCACCTTCTTGCCCGCCGCCTGCTTGTCCCGGATCGCGGCCTTGAACTCGGCGTCGCTCTCCACACCGGGGCACTCCGCCTGCGGGCAGCGTTCGAAGCGGATGTCTCCGGAGGTCACCGAGGTGGGCTCGCCGAAGGCGAGGTCGATGACGTCCCAGCTGTCCGGGACGTCGGCCAGGCGGGTGTAGCCGGAGCCGTTGGCGAAACTGGCGTGCAGGTAGCCGACCAGGGCGTGCCGCGGGAGGTCGGAGGGGCCGCCGCCGGAGCCGGGGTCGGTGGTGGTGGCGGTGACGGTGGCTGAACGGGCGGACTCGCCCGCCTCGTTGACGGCGGTGACCTGGAAGGCGTAAGCGGTGGCCGGCGTCAGTCCGGAGACGGTGGTGGAGGTGCCGTCCACGGTGCGGATCCGGGCGCCGTCGCGGTAGACGGCGTAGCTCGTCGCACCGGGGGCGGATGACCAGGACAGGGCCACGCTCGTGGCGGTGACCGTCCCGGTCTTCAAGCCGGTGGGCGGTGCGGGCGGCTGACCCGTCTCGCCGCCGGGGCCGGTCAGGGAGAGGTCGTCGACGTGGTAGGCGCCGGTGCCGTACCAGCCGTGGGTGTAGACGGTGACCTTGGTCGTGGTGGGGCCGGTGCGGAAGGTGGTGGTGAGGGGCTGCCAGTCCGGGGCGGACTGGGTCCAGGTGGAGACGTCGGTGGTGCCGGTGCCGCTCGCCCCGAGGTACACGTAGGAGCCGCGGACGTGGCCGGTGAGCGTGTACGTGGAGTCCGGCCGCACGGTGACGGTCTGGGAGCAGCGGGCGTGGTCCGCGTCGGCCGGGGTGGCCCGGAGCGCGGAAGCGCCGCTGCGGACCGGGGAGGTGACGGCTTCCCCGGCGGTGCAGGTCCAGTGGTCGAGGCCGGACTCGAAACCGCCGTTGCGCACGAGGTCCGCGTCGGCCGCACGGGCGGCCGACGTGAGCGCGGTCGTGCCGGACAGGGCGAGGGCCGCGGCGGTGAGCAGCGTGAGGAGCGTGGGCAGGGGGCGACGGGCGGGCGGTCTGGTGCGTTCCACAAGTGCCTCCGGACATGGGGGAGATGGGGAGGGTGGAGCGCGCCCAACTTGGTCCAGACCAATACCCTTGTCAACCCCTCGCGCACCTCACTCGCCGTCCGGCTCGCGCCCCTCCCCCGCGAGACCGGCCGCCGCTTCGTGCATCGCCAGTTCCAGCAGGGCCGGGTCGGTGAGCGTACCGGACCCGTCCGGCGGGATCAGCCACCGGATGCCCCCGGCCGTCATCCGCTGGGGGTGCGGCACGACGATCCAGGTGCCCCCCCGGCCGTGCGGATCCCGGTGCCCAGCCAGCGCGCGGCCGTACCGGGCGGCACCAGGAACCCGGTGCGCGCGTCGCCGAAGTCGGCGAGCACCGGCCCCGGTTGGTCCAGGACCCGGCACAGCACGTCCAGCGTCGGCCGCCCGAGCCGGCCCGGCAGGATCAGCACGTCCCAGCCCTTGCCCGCGGGCAGCAGGGCGACGCCCAGCGGATCGTTCTCCCACTCCCGCAGACAGGCCTCGGGATCCGGTGCGACCGACGCCAGCCAGGCGACCGCGGTCCTCACACCAGCCATGAAGAAACCTCCCTCTCGTCTGTGACGCGGGTACGCGTCACAGAGGGAGAGGCAGGTGGGCAGCGGGCATTACGCGGGTCACGGCTCCCCGTTGGGGTGAGACGGGTCACAGGGGAATTGACGGACGAGGATTGACGGACGAGGACGGCGGACAGGGGGATCGACGGGCGGAGCGGGTCAGCTGTCGAAGCCCAGCCCCGCCCGGTCCATGGCGCGCAGCCACAGGTTGCGGCGGCCTTCCCGGGCGTCGGCGCGGGCGAGGGACCACTTGGTGAGGGTGATGCCGGCCCAGGCGAACGGCTCCGGGGGGAAGGGCAGCGGCTTGCTGCGCACCATCTCCAGTTCCGTCCGCTCGGTGCGCTCCCCCGCCAGCAGGTCCAGCATCACCTCGGCGCCGAAGCGGGTGGCGCCGACGCCGAGGCCGGTGTATCCGGCGGCGTAGGCGACGCGGCCCGCGTGGGCGGTGCCGAAGAAGGCGGAGAAGCGGGAGCAGGTGTCGATGGCGCCGCCCCAGGCGTGGGTGAAGCGCAGGCCCTCCAGTTGCGGGAAGCAGGTGAAGAAGTGGCCGGCGAGGCGGGCGTAGGTCTCGGGGCGGTCGTCGTACTCGGCGCGGACCCGGCCGCCGTAGGGGTAGACGGCGTCGTAGCCGCCCCACAGGATCCGGTGGTCGGCGGTGAGGCGGAAGTAGTGGAACTGGTTGGCGCTGTCGCCGAGGCCCTGCCGGTTCTTCCAGCCGACGGAGGCCAGTTGGGCGTCGGTCAGCGGTTCGGTCATCAGCGCGTAGTCGTAGACCGGCACGGTGTACGGGCGGACGCGGCGCACCAGGCTGGGGAACACGTTGGTGCCGAGGGCGACCCGGCGGGCGCGGACGCCTCCGTAGGGGGTGCGTACGCCCATGCCGGCGCCGGCCTGCTTCAGGTCGAGGGCGGGTGTGTGCTCGTACACGCGGACGCCGAGGTCGAGGCAGGCGCGTTTGAGGCCCCAGGCGAGCTTGGCCGGGTGAAGCATGGCCACGCCCCGGCGGTCCCAGAGGCCGGCCCGGAAGGTGGGTGAGTCGACCTGTTCCCGGACCGCGTCGGCGTCCAGGAACTCGATGCCGTCGGCGAGGCCCGCCCGGTCTATCTCCTCGTACCAGGCGCGCAGTTCGCGGGCCTGGTAGGGCTCGGTGGCCACGTCGAGTTCGCCGGTGCGTTCGAAGTCGCAGTCGAGAGAGTAGCGGGCGACCGTCTCCTCGATGGCGTCGAGGTTGCGGGCGCCCAGTTCCTCCAGGCGGTGGATCTCGTCCGGCCAGCGGGTCAGGCCGTTGGGCAGGCCGTGGGTGAGGGAGGCGGCGCAGAAGCCGCCGTTGCGGCCGGAGGCGGCCCAGCCCACCTCGCGGCCCTCCAGCAGGACGACGTCCCGGCCGGGGTCGCGTTCCTTGGCGAGCAGCGCGGTCCACAGCCCGCTGTAGCCGCCGCCCACGACCAGCAGGTCACAGGTCTCGGTGCCGGTGAGCGCGGGCTCGGGGCCCGGCCGGCCGGGGTCGTCCAGCCAGTACGCGACCGGCCGGGCCTCGGAGAGGGACTGCGTCCAACGGCTCATGGCGGCTGGGGCCATGATGTCAACTCCCTACGAGAGGTGGGGTGTTCCTGCTGACGCCGGTGCGGTGGTCGTGCCACCCGGTGCGGTGGTCGTGCCATCGCCGCTTGCTCCGGTCACGCCTCCGCCGCTCGCCCGTCACACCTTCTGCCGCTTGCGGCGGTTGCCGATCGCCATGGAGACCAGCACCAGCAGGACGGCGACGACGAACATGGCCGTCCCGATGACGTTGATCTGCACGGGAGTTCCGCGCTGGGCGGAGCCCCAGACGAACATCGGGAAGGTGACGGTCGAGCCGGCGTTGAAGTTGGTGATGATGAAGTCGTCGAAGGACAGGGCGAAGGCGAGCAGCGCGCCGGCCGCGATGCCGGGGGCGGCGATCGGCAGGGTGATGCGCCAGAACGTCTGGAACGGTCCGGCGTACAGGTCCTGGGCGGCCTGTTCCAGCCTCGGGTCCATCGACATCACGCGCGCCTTGACGGCGACCACGACGAAGCTGAGGCAGAACATGATGTGGGCGATCAGGATCGTCCAGAAGCCGAGCTGGGCACCCATGTTGAGGAACAGGGTCAGCAGCGAGGCCGCCATGACGACCTCGGGCATCGCCATCGGCAGGAAGATCATCGAGTTGACCGCTCCGCGGGCCCGGAACCGGTAGCGGACCAGGGCGAACGCGATCAGCGTGCCCAGCAGGGTGGCGCCGAGGGTCGCCCACAGCGCGATCTGCAGGCTGAGCGACAGCGAGGCGCACATGCCGGAGACCCCGCAGGGGTCCTTCCAGGCGTCGGTGGAGAACTCCTGCCACT
Source organism: Streptomyces sp. 3-6 (assembly GCF_056323165.1). Classification (NCBI taxonomy): domain Bacteria; kingdom Bacillati; phylum Actinomycetota; class Actinomycetes; order Kitasatosporales; family Streptomycetaceae; genus Streptomyces; species Streptomyces sp. 3-6. The sequence goes on along the minus strand of NZ_JBWHZP010000011.1, from coordinate 218,329 downwards.
CGTAGTTGAAGCGCCCCTTGGGGTTGTTGAAGGAGAAGACGGTGACGACGACGTTGGGCAGCAGGAGATACGCGAGGGTGAGCAGTCCCGCGATCACGACGAGGTGGCGCTTGAGCCAGGTGACGAAGGCCATTGTTAAACCAGATCCTCCGTGCCGGACCTGCGGATGTAGAAGGTGACCATGAAGAGGATCGCGGCCATCAGGATGAAGGAGAGGGCCGCGGCCGTCGGATAGTCGAGGATCCGCAGGAATTGGGACTGGATGACGTTGCCGACCATGCGGGTCTCGGTCGAGCCGAGGAGGTCCGCGTTGATGTAGTCGCCGGTCGCCGGGATGAAGGTCAGCAGCGTGCCGGAGACCACGCCCGGCATCGACAGCGGGAAGGTGACCTTGCGGAAGGTCGTGGACGGCTTGGCGTACAGGTCGTTCGCCGCCTCGTGCAGGCGGGGGTCGATGCGCTCCAGCGAGGTGTAGAGCGGCAGGATCATGAACGGCAGGAAGTTGTACGTCAGACCGCAGACGACCGCCAGCGGGGTGGCGAGCACCCGGTCGCCGGCCGTCCAGCCGAGCCAGGCGGTGACGTCGAGGACGTGCAGCGCGTCCAGGGCGCCGACCACCGGGCCGCCGTCGGCGAGGATCGTCTTCCAGGCGAGGGTGCGGATCAGGAAGCTGGTGAAGAACGGCGCGATCACCAGGATCATGATCAGGTTCCGCCAGCGTCCCGCGCGGAAGGCGATCAGGTACGCCAGCGGGTAGCCCAGCAGCAGGCACAGCACGGTGGCGGAGGCCGCGTAGGCGACGGAGCGGACGAACTGCGGCCAGTACTCGGACAGGGCGTCCCAGTAGGTCGCGAAGTGCCAGGTGACCCGGTAGCCCTCCTCCAGGGAGCCGGTCTGGACGGACGTGGACGCCTGGTAGATCACCGGCAGGGCGAAGAAGACGACCAGCCACAGCAGTCCGGGCAGCAGGAGCAGGTACGGCGTCCAGCGGCCTCGTTTGCGGGGCGGTTTCCGTTCGGGGGCGGGCGCCACCGGTGGCGCCTGGGTGACCGTGGCCATCAGGCGACCTCTTCCTCGACGGTCTCCACCCCGGCGTCGATGTCCTGGGCGGCGTCCAGGCCGAAGGTGTGCGCCGGGTTCCAGTGCAGGACCACCTCGGCGCCGGGCACCAGCCGGGCGTCGCGGTCGATGTTCTGCACGTAGACCTCGAAGTCGGTGCAGACGGGGCTGTCGACGACGAACTGGGTGGAGACGCCGATGAAGCTGGAGTCGGCGATGCGGCCGGTGATCCGGTTGCGGCCCTCGGGTATCCCCCCGGCGTCGTCGGCGTGGGTGAGGGAGATCTTCTCCGGGCGCACCCCCACCAGCACCTTCCCGCCGGCTGTGGTGGCCGCGCTGTTGCGGGCCCGGGGCAGGACCAGCTTGCCGCCGCCCGCCTTCAGCACGATGTCGTCGCCGCTCGGGGAGTCGACCTCGGCCTCGATGAAGTTGGAGGTGCCGAGGAAGTTGGCGACGAAGGTGGTCCGCGGGTTCTCGTACAGCTCGGTGGGCGCGCCCAGCTGCTCGACCCGGCCTGCGTTCATCACGGCCACGGTGTCGGCCATGGTCATGGCCTCCTCCTGGTCGTGCGTGACGTGCACGAAGGTGATGCCGACCTCGGTCTGGATGCGCTTGAGCTCCAGCTGCATCTGGCGGCGCAGCTTCAGGTCGAGGGCGCCGAGCGGTTCGTCGAGCAGCAGCACCCTGGGGTGGTTGATCAGGGCGCGGGCGACCGCCACGCGCTGCTGCTGGCCGCCGGAGAGCTGGTGCGGCTTCTTGCGGGCCTGCTCGCCGAGCTGGACCAGCTCCAGCATCTCCTCGACCTGCTTCTTCACGCTTCGGATGCCGCGCCGGCGCAGGCCGAAGGCGACGTTCTCGAAGATGTCGAGGTGCGGGAAGAGCGCGTAGGACTGGAAGACGGTGTTCACCGGCCGCTTGTACGGCGGGAGCGCCGTGACGTCCTGGTCGCCGAGGTGGACGGTGCCCGCCGAGGGCTCCTCCAGGCCGGCGATCATCCGCAGGGTGGTGGTCTTGCCGCAGCCGGAGGCGCCGAGCAGGGCGAAGAAGGAGCCCTGCGGGACGGTGAGGTCGAGCGGGTGCACGGCGGTGAAGGCGCCGTAGGTCTTGCTGATGCCGGTGAGGCGGACGTCGCCGCCGTGGCCCGCGGTGTCGTTGGTGGTCTTCATCTGGTCACGCCCCCGTCAGCTTCGCGAACTTCTCTTCGAACGCCGTCTCTTCCTTCGAGCTCAGCGAGCGGAAGGCACGGGACTTGGCCTGCATGGCCTTGTCGGGGAGGATCAGCGGGTTGTTCGCCGCGTCCTCGTCCAGCTTGGCGAGCTCGTCCTTCACTCCCTCGACCGGGCAGACGAAGTTGATGTAGGCGGCGAGTTCGGCGGCCGGTTCCGGCTCGAAGTAGTAGTCGATGAGCCGTTCGGCGTTGGTCTTGTGACGGGCCTTGTTCGGGATCAGCATGTTGTCGCTGGACGTCATGTAGCCGCTGTCCGGGATGAGGAACTCGATGTCCGGGTTGTCGGCCTTGAGCTGCACGATGTCCCCGGCCCAGGCCAGGCAGGCGGCGATGTCGCCCTTGGTGAGGTCGGCCGTGTAGTCGTTGCCGGTGAAGCGGCGGATCTGGCTCTTGTCGACGGCCTTCTGGAGCCGGGCGATCGCCGCGTCGTAGTCGTCGGCGGTGAACTTCGCCGGGTCCTTGCCCATGTCCAGCAGCGTCATCCCGATGGTGTCGCGCATCTCGGTGAGCAGTCCGACCCGGCCCTTCAGCTTCGGGTTGTCCAGCAGGTCGGAGAGGGTCTTCACCTCGATGCCGTCGAGCGCCTTCTTGTTGTAGGCGAGGACGGTGGAGATGCCCTGCCAGGGGTAGGAGTAGGCACGCCCGGGGTCCCAGTCGGGGTTGCGGAACTGCGCCGAGAGGTTGGTGAAGGCGTGCGGCAGGTTCGCCGGGTCCAGCTTCTGCACCCAGCCGAGCCGGATCAGGCGGGCGGCCAGCCAGTCGGTGAGCACGATGATGTCGCGCCCGGTGTCCTGGCCCGCGGCCATCTGCGGCTTGATCTTCCCGAAGAACTCGGTGTTGTCGTTGATGTCCTCGGTGTACGTGACCTTGATGCCGGTGCGGCGGGTGAACGCGTCCAGGGTGGGGTGGTTGCGCCCGCTGTCGTCGACGTCCATGTACTCGGTCCAGTTGGAGAAGTTGACGCGCTTCTCCTTCGCCGAGTGGTCCTCCGCCGAAACGCCGCCCTCGGTGTTCCCGGCCGCGGGGATGCCGCAGGCGCCGAGCGCCCCGGCGCCGCCGATCGCCAGCGCGCCGCCGGCGGAGGCGCGCAGCAGGGAACGGCGGGTCAGGGAGGCCCGGCCGTTGCGGAAGCTGCGCCGCATGGCGGCCACCTGGGCCGGGGAGAGGCGGTCGGGCTCGTACTGCTCCATGCGCGTGGTGCCCTTTCGGGAGGGGGCCGCGGGTCGGGCGGCCAGGCTGCTATCGGTCCCCGAAGATCGTGCGGTGCCAGTCCTTGCGGACCGTCGCCGTGTTGTCGAACATGACGTGCTTGACCTGCGTGTACTCCTCGAAGGAGTACGCGGACATGTCCTTGCCGAAGCCGGACGCCTTGTAGCCGCCGTGCGGCATCTCGCTGATGATCGGGATGTGGTCGTTGATCCACACGCATCCCGCCTTGATCTCGCGGGTGGCCCGTCCCGTCCGGTACACGTCCCGGCTCCAGGCGGAGGCGGCGAGCCCGTAGGGGGTGTCGTTGGCCAGGGCGAGGCCCTCGTCGTCGCTGTCGAACGGCAGGACCACCAGGACCGGACCGAAGATCTCGGCCTGCACGATCTCGCTGTCCTGCGGTGCGTCCGCGACGAGAGTGGGGCGATAGTACGCGCCGGCCGCCAGTTCGCCCAGGGGCGCTTCGCCGCCGGTCACGATGCGGGCGTAGCCGCGCGCCCGGTCGACGAAGCCGGCCACCCGCTCGCGCTGGGCGTGCGAGATCAGCGGACCGAGGTCCGTGCCGGGGGCGAAGGGGTCCCCGAGCCGGACCGACTCCATCAGGGCGGCCGTCCGTTCCACGAACTCCTCGTAGAGCGGTCGCTGCACGTAGGCGCGGGTGGCGGCGGTGCAGTCCTGGCCGGTGTTGATGAGCGCCCCGGCGACCGCGCCGTTGACGGCGGCGTCGAGGTCGGCGTCGTCGAAGACCACGAAGGGGGCCTTGCCGCCGAGTTCGAGGTGGATGCGCTTGACGGTGGCGGTGGCCAGCTCCGCGACCCGCCTGCCGACGGCGGTGGACCCGGTGAAGGAGGTCATGGCCACGTCGGGGTGGGCCACCAGGTGCTCCCCGGCCTCCTTGCCGGTGCCGGTGACGATGTTGATCACGCCGTGCGGGATGCCGGCGTCGGTGGCGGCCTGCGCGAACAGCAGCGAGGTCAGGGGGGTGAGTTCGGCGGGCTTGAGCACGATGGTGTTGCCCGCGGCGATCGCCGGGAGGATCTTCCAGGCGGCCATCTGGAGGGGGTAGTTCCAGGGGGCGATGGAGCCGACGACACCGATGGGCTCGCGGCGGACGTAGGAGGTGTGGTCGCCGGAGTACTCACCGGCCGACTGGCCCTGGAGGTGGCGGGCGGCACCGGCGAAGTAGGCGATGTTGTCGATGGTGCCCGGCACGTCGAACTCGCGGCTCAGCTTCAGCGGCTTGCCGCACTGCAGCGACTCGGCCCGCGCGAACTCCTCGGCCCGCTCGGCGACCACGGCCGCGAAGCGGTGCATGGCGTCGGACCGTTCGCCGGGCGTGGCGCCGGCCCAGCCGGGGAACGCCTCCCGCGCGGCGGCGACGGCCGCGTCGACGTCGTCGGTGCCGGCCAGCTCGTAGCTGAGGACCTCCGTGCCGGTGGCGGGGTCGACGACCGCGTGGGTGCGGCCGGAGGTGCCGTGGCTGAGGCGTCCGGCGATGAACTGCGCGCCGTCCGCCCAGCGGTCCTTGGCCGGAAATCGTTCCGGGGTGGCGTGGCCCGGGTTGTGCATGTCGCTCTCCTCCGTGTCCCCGAGAGGGGGCGGCGTGGCTCCAGCTCGATTTGAGTGCCGATCCTGACAGAGGGACCGCACTCCAACAAGTGATTCCGTTGTTGCCTTTTGGTTACGCGACGGAATCTGTCGACCAGATGTCCAGCGGCCACGGAAAAGGGCGTACAGAGTGTCAGTGGTGGCTGCCAGACTCACGTGCACGGAGCAGGCATGAGAGCAGCATGAGAGCAGGGGGTGCCCGTGAACGGGACGACGGGGACGATCGGCTCGCGGCAGGAGCTGATCGAGGCGCTGCGGGGCGGCGCGCGGGTGAAGTACCTGCACTTCTGGCGGCACCGGCCGCTGCCGGACGGCCGGATCGGGGCGAGCTGCCTGAGCCAGTGGTGGCCGTCGCCGTTCACGGTGGACGGGGTGCGGTACGCGACGGCGGAGCACTGGATGATGGCCGGAAAGGCCCGGTTGTTCGGGGACCGGGACGCCGAGCGGCGGATCCTTGACGCCGACGCCGACCACCCGGGGGCCGCGCAGAAGGCGGGCCGCCTGGTGCGGGGGTTCGACGAGGAGGTGTGGCGTCGGGAGCGGTTCGGGATCGTCGTCGAGGGCAACGTGCACAAGTTCGCCGCCGACCCCCGGCTGCGGTCCTTCCTGCTGGGGACGGCCGGGCGGGACGGGTCCGGCACGGCCCCGGGCACGGGCGGCCGGGTGCTGGTCGAGGCGAGCCCGCGGGACCGGATCTGGGGCATCGGGCTGGCGGAGGACGACGAGCGCGCTGACGACCCCGAGCGCTGGCGGGGGGAGAACCTGCTGGGCTTCGCACTGATGGCGGCCCGGGAGCGGCTGCGCCAGGGGTGAACGGGGCGGCTGCGCGCGAGCGCGGCCCACGGGGCGGGCGGCCGGCGGGGCATCGGGGGCATGGCGAGGCGAGGCGGAAGGGGGCGGATGGCCAGCCCCTGTCCCTTTCACGGCGGGACCGGTCCGCGGCCGGGGGCCACCGCGCCACGCCGCGTACGGCAGGCAGGGCGGTGTCGGTACGGACGGGCGGACGAGGGGGCGGGCGAACCGCCGCACCGCCGCACCGCCGCACCGCCGCACCGCCGCACCGCCGCACCGCCGCACCGCCGCACCGGCACGGTCGGAGCGCCGGGCCGTCGCCGTGCGGGGGCGCCTCAGGGGGCGTCGGTGCCTCAAGGGCCTTGGTGCCTCAGTGCCGCAAGGGCCTGGGACCCTCGCTGCCTCAGGCCCCGAGTACCTGAGCGCCTGGGTGCCTGACGGCCCGGGGGCCCGTTCGCGGGTGCCCGGGTGCCCGAGGGCCCGCACGCCTCGGGCACCTGAATCGCCTCAGTGGAAGGCGGGCGCGGTGGCCGCCGGGCGCTGGACGCCGTAGTAGTACTCGTCGTCCTGGTAGCTGTCGTCCTCGCTGTTGACCGCGACCACGATGCTCACGATGATCAGCACCATCACGGCGAGCCCCAGGACGAGGCCGATGATGCCCGTGATCAGACCGGCCTGGGCCTGCCCGTGGTTGTCGGCCAGACCTTCCGCGGCCTTCCTGCGCCCCTTGATGCCGAACACGATGGCCAGGGCGCCGAGCACCACGGAGACCACGCCGTAGGCGCAGAACATGCAGCAGGCGAGGATGCCGAGCACCATCGCCGCGGTGCCCGCGCCGTTCTGCGGCGGCATCGGCATGCCGGACCAGCCGTAGCCCTGGGGGGAGCCGGGGTAGCCGGGATAGCCCTGAGGCGCCGGGCCACCGGGACCCATGGCGGCCCCGGGCGGCATCCCGGCACCGGGGCCGGGGCCGATCGGTGCCATCGGCGGGGGCGGCAGCGGGGCGCCCGGGCCGGTGGGGGCCACGGGCGGGGGCGGCACCGAGCCGCCGGGGGGACCGAACGGCGAGCCGCCGGGCGGTGTCGCCCCGGGGGGCGTCGGGCCGGCGGCCGGCATGGAGACGACGGTGGGCTGGTCGTGCACGGAGGGCGGCTGCGCCCCGGCCGGGCCGCCCGCGGCGGGCGGCGTCCCGGGTATCCGCTGCCCGGCTCCGGTTCCCTCGCCCTTGCTGAGCGAGGTCCTGTGCTCCGGCGGAGCCCAGGGGTCGTTGCCGCCCGTCGGACCACCGCCGGGCCGTGTCGCGTCCGTCATTCTGGGTTGTCCCCCCCTGGTCGATCGTCCCGCCATGCTACGGCGCCCGCCGCGGCCCCCGTCCAGGGGCACCCGGCGGCCTCCCCCCACCGCCTACGATGACCGGGAGTCACCGATCAGCCGATCATCCGCGCCCCGCCGCCCGTCGTGGCCCGGGGCGCCGTCCCCGGGGAGGACCCCCTTGATCGAACATCTCGTCGAGCCACGCGTCCCCCGCGATCTGCAGGACTTCATCGCGGGACTGCCCAAGGCCGAACTGCACGTCCACCACGTCGGCTCCGCCTCCCCGCGGATCGTCTCCGAACTGTCCGCGCGGCACCCGGACTCCACGGTCCCCGTCGACCCCGAGGCCCTGGCCGAGTACTTCACGTTCACCGACTTCGCCCACTTCATCGACGTGTACCTGTCGGTCGTCGACCTCGTGCGCACACCGGAGGACGTCCGGCTGCTGACGTACGAGGTGGCGCGGGAGCTGGCCCGCCAGCAGGTGCGGTACGCCGAGCTGACGATCACGCCGTTCTCGTCCACCCGTCGCGGGATCGACGAGCGGGCCTTCATGGACGCCATCGAGGACGCCCGCAAGGCGGCCGAGACCGAGTTCGGGACCGTGCTGCGCTGGTGCTTCGACATCCCCGGCGAGGCCGGTCTGGAGGCGGCCGAGGAGACCACGCGGCTCGCCACCGACGACCGGCTGCGCCCGGAGGGCCTGGTGTCCTTCGGTCTGGGCGGCCCGGAGATCGGGGTGCCCCGGCCCCAGTTCAAGCCCTACTTCGACCGTGCCCGCGCCGCCGGCCTGCGTTCGGTGCCGCACGCCGGGGAGACCACCGGGCCGCGGACGGTGTGGGACGCCCTGAACGAGCTGGGGGCCGAGCGCATCGGGCACGGCACCAGTTCCGCCCGGGACCCGGAGTTGCTGCGGCACCTGGCCGAACGGCGCATCGCCCTGGAGGTCTGCCCGACCTCCAACATCGCCACCCGTGCGGTGACCGACCTCGACGAGCACCCGATCAAGGAGTTCGTCCGGGCCGGTGTGCTCGTCACCGTCAACTCCGACGACCCGCCGATGTTCGGCACGTCGCTGAACAACGAGTACGCGGTCGCCGCCCGGCTGCTGGACCTCGACGAGCGGGGCGTGGCCGATCTGGCGAAGAACGCGGTCGAGGCGTCCTTCCTCGACCCGGCGGGCAAGGCGGCCCTGGCCGCCGAGATCGACAGCTTCACCGCGTCGTGGCTCGCCCGTTGACCGCCGCGAACCGGTCAGGGTCCGAGCCGCAGCCGTCCGCCCCCGCGAGGGCCTCCACCCCGGAGCGGTCCGGCCGGGCGAAGCCGTCCGAGCCGGAGCCGTCCGCGCCCGCGCGGCGCGTCCGGGCCGTCGCCCACCGCGGTGACCCGTACCGGGTCCGCGAGAACACCCTCGCCTCGCTGCGGTCGGCGCTGCGGCGGGGCGCCGACGCGGTGGAGGTCGACGTCCGTCTCACCCGCGACGGCGTGCCGGTGCTGCTGCACGACGCGACCCTGGAACGGCTGTGGCGGCACGAGCGCCCGATCGCGGCCCTGTCCCGCGACGAGGTGCGCGGGCTGACCGGGGACGGCGTGCCGACGCTGGCCGACGCGCTCGCGGCGACCGAAGGCCACCGAGTCCTGATCGACCTCCCCGGCTCCCCGGACCTGCGGTCCGTGCGCCGGATCGTCGACGTCGTCGGCGCCTGTGACGCCAGGGACCGCGTGTACTACTGCGCGGGCGCCGCCACGATGCTGACCCTCCGGGCCGCCGACCCGTCGGCCGAGATCGCGCTCACCCGCACCACCGCGGCACCGCCCCGCCCGGCCCTGGTCGAGGCGATCCGGCCGCGCTGGCTGAACTACCGTTTCGGCCTGGTCGACCGTGCCCTGGCCGACCGCGTGCACGCCGACGGCCTGCTGCTCTCCGCCTGGACCCCGGACACCCGCCGGGCCATGCGCCGCCTCATCGCCCTCGGCGTCGACTCCGTCACCACCAACCGCGTCGACGTGCTGTGCGCCCTGCGGGACGCGCCGGAACGGCCGGGACGGCGCCGGTAGGGCCCACCCCGGCACCGGCGGACCGTCCCGCCCGGCACGCGGGGCGACATTCGGAGGCCGTCCGGGATGACCGCCCGGAACCCGCCCGGAGCAGTACCCGGGCGACCCGCCCCGGTCGGCGCGGCCCCTCACCGGCGCCGCGCGGCCGGCCGCCGTACGGACGGCGTACCCGCGTGACTGCGCGACTGCCCCGGACCGCGTCGAGCGGCCCGGGGCAGTCGTGTCGGCGGTGTGCGCCGGGAGGTCAGGCGTCCAGCGACGTCATCACGTGCTTGATGCGCGTGTAGTCCTCGAAGCCGTACGCCGAGAGGTCCTTGCCGTAGCCGGACTTCTTGAAGCCGCCGTGCGGCATCTCCGCGACCAGCGGGATGTGGGTGTTGATCCACACGCAGCCGAAGTCCAGCCTCCGGGACATCCGCATCGCGCGGGAGTGGTCCTTGGTCCACACCGAGGAGGCCAGCGCGTACTCGACGCCGTTGGCGTACTCGACGGCCTGGTCCTCGTCGGTGAAGCGCTGGACGGTGATGACCGGGCCGAAGACCTCCTTCTGGATGATCTCGTCGTCCTGGTTCAGGCCCGAGACGACGGTCGGCGCGTAGAAGTAGCCCCGGTCGCCGACGCGCTTGCCGCCGGCCTCCACCCGGGCGTGGGCGGGCAGCCGCTCGATGAAGCCCTCGACCTGCTTGAGCTGGTCGGGGTTGTTCAGCGGGCCGTAGAGGACGTCCTCGTCGTCGGGCATGCCGGTCTTGATGTCGGCGGCGGCCTTGGCGAGCTGGGAGACGAACTCGTCGTGGATGGACTCGTGGACGAGGACGCGGGTGGCGGCCGTGCAGTCCTGGCCGGCGTTGAAGAAGCCCGCCTCCGAGATGCCCTCGACGGCCTTGGTGATGTCGGTGTCCTCGAAGACGACGACCGGGGCCTTGCCGCCCAGCTCCAGGTGGACCCGCTTGAGGTCCTTGGAGGCGGACTCGGCCACCGACATGCCCGCGCGCACCGAGCCGGTGATGGAGGCCATCGCCGGGGTGGGGTGCTCGACCATCAGGCGGCCGGTGTCGCGGTCGCCGCAGACGACGTTGAAGACGCCCTTGGGCAGCACCGAGCCGAGGATCTCGGCGAGCAGCACGGTGGAGGCCGGGGTGGTGTCCGAGGGCTTCAGGACGACCGTGTTGCCCGCGGCGATCGCCGGGGCGAACTTCCACACGGCCATCATCATCGGGTAGTTCCAGGGCGCGACCTGGGCGCAGACGCCCACCGGCTCGCGGCGCACGAAGGAGGTCAGGCCCTCCATGTACTCGCCGGCGCCCTTGCCCTCCAGCATCCGCGCCGCACCCGCGAAGAAGCGGATCTGGTCGACCATCGGCGGGATCTCTTCGGTGCGGGTCAGCCCGATGGGCTTGCCCGTGTTCTCCACCTCGGCCGCGATGAGTTCCTCGGCCCGCTCCTCGAAGGCGTCGGCGATCTTCAGCAGGGCCTTCTGGCGCTCGGCCGGGGTGGTGTCCCGCCAGCCGGGGAAGGCCTCGGCGGCGGCGGCCATGGCGGCGTCCACGTCCGCCTGGCCGGACAGCGGAGCGGTCGCGTAGGCCTCGCCCGTCGCGGGGTTGACCACCTCGGTGGTCCGTCCGTCGGCGGCGTCCCGGAACTCACCGCCGATGTAGTTGCGCAGACGACGCAGCTCGGTGCTCACTGCAAGCCCTCCTGGTGCTCCTGGTCGTTGTCCGAGGTGTCCAACCTCTGAGACACCCACCCTAGTCCGACACCTGACGTTTTCAACACCCCCGAGCACCCGGCATCTGCGAAATCCGCACGATTGCGAGCCAGCGACAACGAATTTCATCGATCGAGCCTTGCGAAACTGTCGAGACGTCGTGCACAGTGACCCCGTGGCCAGTCGAAGCGCAGAACCGAGGGACTCCCGTGAGTCCAAGAACGGCGGAGGTCCCCAGCTGGACGCCGTCTCCCTCGCCATCATCGAGCAGCTGCAGGAGGACGGCCGCCGGCCGTACGCCGCCATCGGCAAGGCCGTGGGCCTGTCGGAGGCGGCGGTGCGCCAGCGGGTGCAGAAGCTGCTCGACCAGGGCGTGATGCAGATCGTCGCCGTCACGGACCCGCTCACCGTGGGCTTCCGCCGCCAGGCGATGGTCGGTGTCAACGTCGAGGGCGACGTGGAGGCCGCCGCCGACGCGCTGGCCGCGATGTCCGAGTGCGAGTACGTGGTGATGACCGCGGGCTCGTTCGACCTCATGGTCGAGATCGTCTGCGAGGACGACGACCACCTCCTGGAGGTCATCAACACACGCATCCGGGCCGTGCCCGGCGTGCGCTCCACCGAGAGCTTCGTCTACCTCAAGCTCAAGAAGCAGACCTACATGTGGGGAACCCGATAATCGTGAGCAGCGACAACCCCAAGGACCTCAGCCGGCCCGCGTACGACCACCTGTGGATGCACTTCACCCGCATGTCCTCGTACGAGAACGCGCCCGTCCCCACCATCGTCCGCGGTGAGGGCACCCACATCTACGACGACCAGGGCAAGCGGTACCTCGACGGTCTCGCCGGCCTGTTCGTCGTCCAGGCCGGACACGGCCGCACCGAGCTCGCCGAGACCGCCCTGAAGCAGGCGCAGGAACTGGCCTTCTTCCCGATCTGGTCCTACGCCCACCCCAAGGCCGTCGAGCTGGCGGAGCGGCTGGCCCACGAGGCACCGGGCGACCTGAACAAGGTCTTCTTCACCACCGGTGGCGGCGAAGCGGTCGAGACCGCCTGGAAGCTGGCCAAGCAGTACTTCAAGCTCACCGGCAAGCCGACCAAGTACAAGGTCATCTCGCGTGCGGTGGCCTACCACGGCACCCCGCAGGGCGCCCTGTCCATCACCGGCCTGCCCGCCCTGAAGGCCCCGTTCGAGCCGCTGGTGCCGGGCGCGCACAAGGTGCCCAACACCAACCTCTACCGCGCCCCGATCCACGGCGACGACCCGGAGGCCTTCGGCCGCTGGGCCGCCGACCAGATCGAGCAGCAGATCCTCTTCGAGGGCCCGGACACGGTCGCCGCGGTCTTCCTGGAGCCGGTGCAGAACGCGGGCGGCTGCTTCCCGCCCCCGCCCGGCTACTTCCAGCGGGTCCGCGAGATCTGCGACCAGTACGACGTGCTGCTCGTCTCGGACGAGGTCATCTGCGCCTTCGGCCGCCTGGGCACCACGTTCGCCTGCGACAAGTTCGGCTACGTCCCGGACATGATCACCTGTGCCAAGGGCATGACCTCGGGCTACTCCCCCATCGGCGCCTGCGTCATCTCCGACCGGCTGGCCGAGCCGTTCTACTCCGGCGACAACACCTTCCTGCACGGCTATACCTTCGGCGGCCACCCGGTCTCGGCCGCGGTCGGCCTGGCCAACCTCGACCTGTTCGAGCGCGAGGGCCTCAACCAGCACGTGCTCGACAACGAGGGTGCCTTCCGCGCGACCCTGGAGAAGCTGCTCGACCTGCCGATCGTCGGCGACGTCCGCGGCAACGGCTTCTTCTACGGCATCGAACTGGTCAAGGACAAGGCCACCAAGGAGTCGTTCGACGCCGAGGAGACCGAGCGCGTCCTGTACGGCTTCCTCTCCAAGAAGCTGTTCGAGAACGGCCTGTACTGCCGGGCCGACGACCGCGGCGACCCCGTCGTCCAGCTGGCGCCGCCGCTGATCTCGAACCAGGAGACGTTCGACGAGATCGAGCAGATCCTGCGCGCGACGCTCACTGAGGCGTGGACCAAGCTGTAGCCGCACGCCGCGGTCGGCACCCGTACGCCGTCCGAGGTTGTGATCTTCCCTTTGGATGATCAACACCGGCCCCGGAGCCCCCCGTTCGAGTGAGAAACGGAGGCCCGGGGCCGCGTGCTGTCCGGCCTCCCCGCGTCGCCTGCCTAGCGTGCCAGTGACCGATCGGCCCTGCGTTTCGTTCCCCCGCACGGGGGATTTCCCGAACCGCGCACGGCATTTCCGATCCGAACCGAGGTGTACGCCATGGTGGCCCCACCGGACAACGACGTGCTCTGGGCGCGCGCCCTGCACTACCGGCACAACGACGGCTCGCCCGGGCTGAGCGGGGTCTCGCTCGGTGTCCGGGAGGGCGAGATCCTCGCCGTCGGCGGACCGCGCGGGAGCGGCAAGACGACCCTGCTGCGCTGCCTGTCCGGCCTGGTGCCCGTGCACAGCGGAGAGGTCTGGTTCAACAGCGGTCCCGTGCACACCCTCGGCCCGGTGGCCCGTGAGCGGCTGCGCCGCGAGCGCTTCGGCTGGATCGACCCCGCACCGGTGCTGGTCCCCGAGCTGAACGTGTGGGAGAACGCGGCGCTGCCCCTGATGCTGCGCGGCGTCGGCCGGCGCCGCGCCAAGACCGCCGCCCTGGAGTGGCTGGAACGCCTCGATGTCGGCGACACGTCCCGCCGGCACCCGGCGGACCTGGTGCACGCGGAGCGGCAGCGGGTGTGCATCGCCCGCGCCCTCGCCCCGGCCCCCACCGTGCTGTTCGCCGACGAACCGACCGCGCCCCTGCACCGCGCCGACCGCCGGCACGTGCTGCGCACCCTGACCACGGCGGCCCGCTCGCACGGCATCACCGTGGTCCTGGCGACCTCCGACCCGGACACCGCGGCCCTCGCCGACCGCACGGTGTCCCTGCTCGACGGGCGCCGCGTGCGGACCGTGCACCTGCCGCCGGTCTCCGGCACCACCGAGGCGGAAGGCCGGGCCGCGTGCTCGCTCTCCGTCTGACCCGCGGCGCCCATCCCGCCGTCCACCTGCGCCGCCTGCTGGTCGCGGTGGCCTCGGCGGGCACCGGCTTCCTGTTCCTGTGCGCGCTCGGCCACGCGCTGGGCCACACCGCCGAACCCCCCGCCTCGGCGCTGCGCCTCGCCTGGTGCGCCGCCCCCCTCGCGGCCACGGTGTACCTGGCGATCGCGGTGGCCCGGACCGACCCGGGCACCCGTCCGCGGCCGGGCCTGTCCGCGGTCGGCCTGGGGCCGGCCCGCCTGATGCTGGTCTCGGCCACGAACACGGTGCTGTCCTGCACGGCCGGCTCGACAGTGGCGCTCCTGGTCTTCCTGTACCTGCGCGGCGACCTCACCGGCGTCCCCGCCGCCGGCGACGGCACCGACTTCCTGGCCACCGGGCAGCCCCTGCCGGTCCCGGCCACCCTCACCCTGCTGGCGCTGGTGCCGCTGACCGCGTCGGCCGCGGTCGCGATGGCCCTGCGCCCGCGCGAGGAACCGGCTCCGGTGGCGGCGGGGGCGCGCGGCTTCGGACGGTTCGGGGCGTACGCGCGCACCGCGCAGCGGGAGACCTTCGGGGCGTACGGCCGCTTCGGCAAGCACCTGATGACGGCCGGCCGCCTCCCCCAGCCCGCCGGCACGGCGCCCTCCCTGGACTCCACGGCCACGGACGCCACGGCCACGGTCACGGTCGGCACGGTGCCGGTGGCGGTGCCGGGCGCGGGCGCGGGCGCGGGCGACGGTACGGTGCCGGGCCGGGAACAGGCGGGCGGGGCCGCCGCCGTGGCCGGTGACGCCGGGAGCGTGGATGCCGAGGCCGCCGCGGGCATCCCGCCGGCCACGCCGCTCGCCGCTCCGTCCGGACTGCCGTGGGGCATCGCGGTGCTGGCCATGGGGCTGGCCGTGGAGGCCCTCACCAGCCCGTCGGGCTCCGGCGGCACGCCCGGTGACCGTCCCGGCGCCCTGGTGGGCCTGGTGCTCGCCGCGGTCGGGCTCGCCCTGGCCGGCCCCGGCCTCACCCACCTGTGCGGGCGGCTCCTGCAGACGGCACGGCCCGGCGCCCTGCGGCTGCTGGCCGGGCGGGTCCTGATGGCGGAGGCCACCCGCGTCGGCCGCCCGCTGGGCGTGGTCTGCGCGGTCACCGCGGCCACGTACGCCATGGCGGCGCTGCGCTACCCGGAGGCCGGGGCCATCGGCCCGCTCACGATGCTCGGGGCGGCCCTGGTCACCGGCTGCACGGTGGCGACCCTGCTGACGGCGGCCGTCGAGGCCCGGCAGGACCGCGCCGACACCACGGCCGCCCTGCTGCTGCTCGGCGCGTCTCCGGCAACCCTGCGCAAGGCAGCGGCCCTGCGGGCCGGAGCGCTGCTGGCCCTGTTCGGCCTCCTGACCCTGGTCGTGGCACAGGTGTCCGCGCTGCCCCTGACCCGCTGATGACCCGCTGATCCGCTGATCCGCTGATCCGCTGAGTCTGCCGGGTCTGCCGGGTCTGCCGGCGGGTCGGGGCGTGCGGTGGGTGGTGCCGGCCCGTCGGCCCGCCCTTCCGGCGGCGGTCGGTGTGACGTGAGCCGCGGTGCGGGCGGCCCGGTTCCCCTCGGCGCCGGGCGGCCCGACCGGCACGTCCACCGACCGGCCTCTCGGACCGGGTGGCGTGGTCCCGGAAAAAGATCCCCGGCGACCGATGAGTTCCGCCCCGTCCCCGGGTCCACCCCATCGACCACCACGGAACCGAACGGGAGCGAACCGACCATGTACCAGCAGATGATCTTCGTGAACCTGGCCGTGAACGACCTCGACGCCTCGAAGAAGTTCTACACGGAGCTGGGTTACACCCTCAACGACCAGTTCAGCGACGAGAACACCGCGTCGGTCGTCATCAGCGACACCATCGTCGCGATGCTGCACACCCGGCAGCGCTACGCGGAGTTCACCAAGAAGGAGATCGCGGACCCGACGCGCACCAGCGAGGTGCTGCTGGCCCTGAGTTCCGAGACCCGCGAGAAGGTGGACGAACTGGTGGACCGGGCCGTGGCCGCGGGCGGGACGGTGGCCGGTGAGACCCAGGACCAGGGGTACATGTACGGCCGGGCCTTCGACGACCTGGACGGCCACACCTGGGAGATCGTGTGGATGGACCCCGCGGCAGTGGAGGGCTGAGCCCCCACCGCACCGGTCCGACCGGCACTCGGCGCCCCCGCCGGCCCGCCCTGCGCGGGTGCGGGGGCGCTGAAACGTATCGGCGGTTAATATTCAGGCAAAGGCAAGTCGCCTAGCGGGCATATGCGTTGACATCCTTATGGGACGCTTATAGACCTGGGAGCCTCCCGGGAGTGCTGAGATTTCGTCAACACTCCCTCCACCCCCCGCATTTGCGCTCGTTCGTAAAGGACAAACGTGACAGTTTCGTCCGTATCCCGCCGTACCGCGACCCGTACGGCTCGCTCCCTCGGTGTGGTCTCCGCCGCGGCGGCCCTCGTCCTCGGCCTCGCCGGCAACGCCGCCGCCTGCGACATCGACGACTTCTCGGCCGAGGCCAAGTGCGTCGGCGGCAAGGGCGTCATCGCCGTCACCGACGTCGACCCGACCGGCGTCCCCGCCACCGTCAGCGTGTTCCTCGAGAACAACGGCGCCGACGTGAAGAAGGTCGGCGAACAGGTGGTCAAGGGCTCCAGCAAGGGCGTCACCATCACCTTCGACGAGGACTGGGAGCCGAACGCCGAGTACCGCGTCCACGTCGAGGCCGACGGCCACGTGAACGCGGACATCGAGCCGAACCTCACCACCCCGGCCACGGCGTGCACGAAGCAGGAGGACACCACCTCCCCCGCCCCCGAGCCGACGCCTTCGGACTCGGCATCGGCCTCGGCCTCGACCCAGCCCGAGGAGAGCGGAACGCCGGGCACGGAGCCGAGCGAGAGCGTCCCGTCCGCCAACCCCGGCAGCAACGCCGTGTCGCCCGCGATCGGTGAATCGCACCTCGCCGCGACCGGCGCTGACTCCAACACCGGCCTCATCGCCGGTATCGCCGCCGCCCTGGTCGCCGTCGGCGGAGTCGCCATCTTCTTCGGCATGCGCCGCCGTGGGGCGAAAACCGACGACAGCTGAAGGCCCGCGGCTCACGGGTGCCGTACGGTGGCCCGTCACTGAGGGACGCTCTCGGTCGATTCACCGACAGCGCCCCGAGGTGGCGGGCCGCCGCCCGTTGTGGGCACCACAGGTCCCCTGACCCGTCGTGGGGCCACGGGCCCTCTGAGGGGGCAGACTTCCGTCCGTGTAGGGGCCGCAGGTCCTCTGAGGTGGCGGGCCACCGCCCATTGCGGGGGCCGCGGGCGCGGGCCTCCTGGACGGAGCGTCAGTCCAGGACGACGACCTCCGCCGCGTCGAACTCCACCACGACTTCCGCACCGGTCTCCGGCGCCGAGCGCAGCGGGCAGGCGGCCTCCAGCAGGGGCGCGTTCTCGGGCTGGAGACGGACGGCCACATGCGTGCCCCGGAAGGTGCGCGCGGCGACCCGGCACCGCAGGCCCGCGTCGGCCGCCACCAGCCGGACCCCGCCGGGCCGGACGAGCAGCGTCCGGGTGCCCCGCGGAGTGTCCTCCGGGACCGGGACCTTGCCCCACGGGGTGAGGGCGACGCCGGAGTCGACCGTCGCCCCGGTGACGTTCTCGAAGCCCAGGAAGCGCGCCACGAAGGCGTCGGCCGGCCGCTGCCACACCTCCAGCGGTGTGCCCGACTGGGCGATCCGTCCGTCACGCATCACCACCACCCGGTCCGCCAGCGCGAACGCCTCCCCCTGGTCGTGCGTCACGGCGAGCACGGTGGTGCCCAACCGGCCGAACAGCTCCCGCAGTTCGACGACCAGCCGTTCCCGCAACGACCGGTCGAGCTGGCCGAGCGGCTCGTCGAGCATCAGCAGCCGGGGCCGCGGTGCCAGGGCCCGCGCCAGCGCGACCCGCTGCTGCTCACCGCCGGACAGGGCGGCCACCGCCCGGCGGGCCGCCCCGGGCAGACCCACCAGGTCCAGCAACTCCCGCACCCGCTCCTGCTGTTCCGCGCGCGGGGCGCCGTGCATCCGCAGGCCGAAGGCCACGTTGCCGCCCACGTCCCGCTGCGGGAACAGCTGGTGGTCCTGGAACATCAGCCCGACACCGCGCCGGTGCGCGGGCACACCCGCCTGGTCGCGGCCGTCCAGCAGCACGCGGCCCGCGTCGAGCTCCTGCAGCCCGGCCACCGCGCGCAGCAACGTCGACTTGCCGCTGCCGCTGGGACCGAGCACGCACACGATCTCCTGCTCGGCGACCTCCAGGTCGACCGCGTCCAGCACCGCCCGGCCGCCGAAGCGGACGGTCGCGCCTGCGAGGCTCAGCAGCATCTAGAACTCCCCGGTCCGGTCGGTCCGCAGGCGCTCCAGCAGGAGCAGCGCCACCGCGCACACGATCATCAGAATCGTCGACAGGGCCATCGCCTGGCCGTAGTTGAGGTCACCGGGCCGCCCGAGCAGCCGGGCCACCGCGACCGGCAGGGTCGGGTTGTCCGGCCGCGCGATGAACACCGTCGCGCCGAACTCGCCCAGGGACACGGCGAACGCGAACCCGGCCGCGATCAGCAGCGCCCGCCGCACCATCGGCAGGTCCACCTCCCGCCAGGCACGCCACGGCGACGCCCCGAGCACCGCCGCCGCCTCCCGCAGCCGGGAGTCCACCGCGCGCAGCACCGGCAGCATGGTCCGGACGACGAAGGGGACGCCGACCAGCGCCTGCGCGAGCGGTACCAGGATCCAGGATGCCCTGAGGTCCAGCGGCGGCTCGTCGAGCGCGATCAGGAACCCGAAGCCGACCGTCACCGCCGACACCCCGAGCGGCAGCATGAGCAGCGCGTCGAACCCGCGCACCCAGCGGCCGGCGTCGCGCCGGGTCAGCGCCACGGCGGCGAGCCCCCCGATCACCACGGCGATGACCGTGGCGGCGAGGGCGTAGCGCAGCGAGTTGCCCACCGCCTCGATGGGGGCGACCAGGAACACGCCGCCGTCGTCGCGGGTCAGCGCCCGGTAGTAGCCGAGACCGGCCGCGCCCAGGGAGCGTTCGACGAGCACCGCGAGCGGCAGCACCAGCAGCACGGCCGCCGAGACGACGACCGAGCCGAGCAGCGTCCACTGTCCGGCGCCGCGCGGCCTGCGCGCGGTCGTGGCGGCGTCGACCAGGCGCAGCGCGGCCTCGCGCCGCCGCACGGTCCAGGCGTGCAGGGCGAGGATGGCACCCACGGCGGCGAACTGGATCAGCGTCAGCACGGCGGCCGTGGACAGGTCGAAGATCTCGGCGGTCTGGCGGTAGATCTCCACTTCGAGGGTGGAGAAGGCGGGTCCGCCGAGGATCTGGACCACGCCGAAGGAGGTGAAGGTGAACAGGAAGACCATCAGGGCGGCGGCGGACACGGCCGGCGCGAGTGCGGGCAGGGTGACGGTCCGCCAGGCCGCGAACCGGGAGGCGCCGAGCATCCGCGCGGCCTCCTCCTGCCGCGGGTCCAGCTGGGACCACAGACCGCCCACCGTCCGGACGACGACGGCATAGTTGAAGAAGACGTGGGCGAGCAGGATCGCCCAGACGGTGGTGTCCAGGCGCACGCCCCACAGGTCGTCCGTCAGCCCGCCGCGTCCGACGACCGCGAGGAAGGCGGAGCCGACGACGACCGTGGGGAGCACGAACGGGACGGTGACCACCGCCCGCAGCACCTGCTTGCCGGGGAAGTCGAAGCGCGCGAAGACGTAGGCGCCCGGCAGTGCGATCAGCAGGGTGAGGGCGGTGGAGGCGAGGGCCTGCCAGGTGGTGAACCACAGCACCTGGCGCACGTCGGACCGGGCCAGGACCTCGCCGATCCGGCCGAACTGCCACACCCCGTCGATGTTCAGTCCGCGCGCGACGATCGCGGCGACGGGGTAGGCGAAGAAGACGGCGAAGAAGGCGACGGGCAGGGCCATCAGGCCGAGCCGCGCCGCGCTTCCACGCCGCCTCGCCGCGGGTCGCTTCACTTCAGGACGAGCGAGGTCCACGACTTGACCCACTGGTCACGGTTCTCGGCGATCTTCGCCGGGTCCATGGTCTGCGGGTTCTCCGCCCGCGGACCGAACTTCGCGAACTCCTCGGGCAGTTCGGCGTCCTCGCGCACCGGGTGGACGAACATGTTGAGCGGCATGTCCTCCTGGAACTGCTTGCCGATCAGGAAGTCGAGCAGCGCCTTGCCGCCCTCGGGGTTCTCGGCGTTGCTCAGCAGCCCCGCGTACTCGACCTGGCGGAAGCAGGTGCCCTCGGCGACGCCGGTGGGGGCGGTGTCCGGCTTCGGGTCCGCGTAGATGACCTCGGCGGGCGGCGAGGAGGCGTAGGACACCACGAGCGGACGGTCCGCCTTGGCCTCCTTGCCGCCGGCGGAGCCGGAGAACTCCTCGTTGTAGGCCTGCTCCCAGCCGTCGACCACCTTGACGCCGTTGGCCTTGAGCTTCTTCCAGTACCCCTCCCACCCGTCGTCGCCGTACTTGGCGGCGGTGCCGAGCAGGAAGCCCAGGCCGGGAGAGGAGGTGGAGGCGTTCTCCACGACGAGGAGGTCCTTGTACTCCGGCTCGACGAGGTCGTCGAGGGTCCGCGGCGGGTCGATGCCCTCCTTCTCGAACCAGGCCTTGTCGTAGTTGACGCAGACGTCACCGGTGTCGATCGGCGTGACCCGGTGCCGGTCCTCGTCGACGCGGAACTCCGGCAGGACGAGGTCGGCGTCCTCGGCCTCGTAGGGCTGGAACAGGTCGTTGTCGAGGGCCCGGGAGAGCAGGGTGTTGTCGACGCCGAAGAAGACGTCGCCCTGCGGGTTGTCCTTGGTGAGGATGGCCTTGTTGACGGCGGAGCCGGCGTCGCCGTCCTTGAGGACCTTGACCTTGTAGCCGGACTCCTTCTCGAAGGCGGCGATCACGTCCTTGGACGCGGCCCACGAGTTGTGGCTGACGAGGGTGACGGTCTTCGACCCGCCGGACCCGGACGTCCCGCCGTCGCCGTCACCGCCGTTCCCGCCGGACGAGCAGGCGGACAGCGTGACCAGTCCGAGCCCGAGGGCCAGGACGGTGGCCCGCTGCGTGACCTTGTGGGTGATGCTCACTGACATTCCTCCTGGAGGCGACCAGGAAGAGACGCGGCCCTGCCCGGGACCGGTGAGGGTCCCGGGCAGGGCGCAACAGCTCGAGTGGTGACCGATCTCCCTACCCAGAATGACCTGGGCGAGGTTCGGAGGGTCTGCGGCCGGTGCCGCACTCTCAGCGCTGTGGCGCTCCCCTGTCGGAATATGAAGATGTGACTGCCGTGACGGGCCGGGTGCCCGGCCACGGCGATCCATGCGGGTGCCCTGACGGCCCCCGCACGTGTCCTACTGTCCTGCGGGCCAGGCTACCTCTCGCTCGCGGCGAGCTGGCCACAGGCCCCGTCGATCTCCTGACCACGGGTGTCCCGGATGGTGACCGGCACCCCGTGCGCGGCGATGGCCTCGACGAACGCCTTCTCGTCCTCCGGCCGCGAGGCGGTCCACTTCGACCCGGGCGTCGGGTTCAGCGGGATCAGGTTGACGTGCACCGGCCGACCCTTGAGCATCCGGCCCAGCCGGTCGCCCCGCCACGCCTGGTCGTTGATGTCCCGGATCAGCGCGTACTCGATGGACAGCCGCCGCCCGGACCGGGCCGCGTACTCGAACCCGGCGTCCAGCACCTCGCGCACCTTCCACCGCGTGTTGACGGGCACCAGGGTGTCGCGCAGCTCGTCGTCGGGGGCGTGCAGGGAGATCGCGAGCCGGCACTTGAAGCCCTCGTCGGTGAACCGGTGGATCGCGGGGACCAGTCCGACGGTCGACACGGTGATCCCGCGCTGCGACAGCCCCAGCCCGTCCGGCGCGGGGTCGGTCAGCCGCCGGATCGCGCCGACCACCCGGTTGTAGTTCGCCAGCGGCTCACCCATGCCCATGAACACGATGTTCGACAGCCGCGCCGGCCCACCCGGCACCTCGCCGTCCCGCAGCGCCCGCATGCCGTCCACGATCTGGTGCACGATCTCCGCCGTGGACAGGTTCCGGTCCAGCCCGGCCTGCCCCGTCGCGCAGAACGGGCAGTTCATGCCGCAGCCCGCCTGCGAGCTGATGCACATGGTCACCCGGTCCGGGTACCGCATCAGCACGGACTCGACGAGCGTCCCGTCGAACAGCTTCCACAGCGTCTTGCGAGTGGCCCCCTCGTCGGTCGACAGGTGCCGCACCACGGACATCAGCTCCGGCAGCAACGCCTCCTGCAACCGCCCCCGCGACCCGGCCGGGATGTCCGTCCACTGCTCGGGGTCGTGCGCGTACCGCGCGAAGTAGTGCTGCGACAGCTGCTTGGCCCGGAACGCCTTCTCACCGGCCGCGACGACCGCCTCCTTGCGCTCGGCGGGCGTGAGATCGGCAAGGTGCCGCGGCGGCTTCTTGGCTCCGCGCGGCGCTGTGAAGGTGAGTTCTCCGGGCTTAGGCATGGCTGTACCAGTGTCGCAGATCGACTCGGGTGACCTGCGGCTGCCGCCCACTACTACTGTCGTTAGTGGTCGTCACCGGTCGCTGCTGAGCAGCCTCGGACGGCCCAGAGACGGCCCAGGACTCAATCAGCCGACGCCGTGGGTGCCCAGGTGCCGGCCGCCCCACGGCCCGTCATTCCAACTGCGCAGGAGCGACCGGGAGCGGTTCCCTGTACGGCCATGTGAAGGTGCGGTCGGGTTCGAGATGGGCGTCACCCCAGTGAATGGCATGGATGCCGTTCTCGGCGTCAGCCGTGAAGAACACACAGACGAGCCTGGTGGAAGCTCCCAGCTCCTCGAACGCTTCGTGCAGCCCCAGGTACTCCTCGGTCACCAGATCCTCGTCGACATCGAACAGACCCTCCGGAGGCTGCGGTCCGTGCGCCCGAAACAGCCGCTGCCGTGTAGGAGACGCATTGGCCGGCAACCGGGCCCGATCCGGTGACCTGGGCCTGTCCGCGTACCGGAAGGGGAAGAGCGCGTGATCGTTGATCACGGCGTACTCGTATCCGCGCACGTCTCGTACGGCTTCCCCCAGCTCACGAGCCGTCTCCGCCAGGTGCTCGCGCACAAGGCCCGCCAGGGCGACCCCATACGGACTCCGCTTCTTTAGCCCCGCGGCAAGGTGCGCGGCATGAGCCTTCGTGTGTGCGTTGGCCAACTGCACCGGAACCGCAGCAGCAAGCGCGCCGGCATGCCGCCCAAACCGCTCGGCGGCCCAGGCCGACGGCCCTACCGGATGGCCACCCCACACCGACATACAGTGCTCCCCTCCCCAGGCCCACCTCTGAACTGTGTGACACACGCACGAAGGGCGCACAAGGGGGCAATCTGGCCAGGACACAGTGGCAAGCGCTCCGCGTTCAAATCAGCCACGCCTGGAAGCCTGCGCTGGCTTCGGCCGACGTCATCCCGGGGCTGGTGTGGGCGAGCGGTACAAGGAGTCCCGCGAAGACGGCATGCACGCGCTGCGGCACTTCTACGCCTCGGTCCTCCTGGACTTGGGCGAGAACGTCAAGGCCGTGAGTACCTACCTCCGCCACGCCGACCCTGGGTTTACCCTCCGGGCGTACACGCACCTGATACCGACCAGCGAGACCCGGACCCGCAAGGCCGTGGATGCGCTCTACCGCGAGGCCCGGAGGCGCCCGACGGCCCAATGACGGCCCCCGGCACACGACAGAGCCCCTGCCCAACGGGAAATCGCTGGTCAGGGGCTCTATCGGATGATCGCGAACCTAGTTCTTCTGGAAGTGATGAGCCGAGTGTCTCACGTGCGCCGCTCCACTGGGCCCACCGCTCTGACCAGTACAGATCCCGTGACTGGTTGTCAACGTCTGTCAACGCCGGTTCCCCTCGGACGGCCCAGCGACGGCCCCGCCTAGGCCCAGTGCCACCAGCTCGCGTGTGACCTCGGTCCGGCTGGCCGCATGTGCAGAGCTGAGGTCGGCGTAGCGGGTTAGTCGGCGACCGGTTCCCACTGGTCCTTCTGGCCGGGCTCAATTCCCGACTGCCACACGAGTGCACCGTCGATCAGGCCCGGCTTATCACGGGTGGCCATGGCCGGGTACTCAAGGCTGTCGGCGACCTCTTCCAGGTAGGTGGACAGGGAATCGAGTTCCTCCGTGTCGGTGCCGTAGTTGTTCTCTCCGTACCGGCTCCACTTGTAGAGGAGGCCGCTGGTGGCGTCGAGGTAGAGCACGAACGCCTGTGAGGTCCGGTGATTGGAGAACACCGGGATCCATTCGGGCTTCCACAGCGGGAGCCGCTCTTCCGCCGCGCTGATCTCCTCGCCCTCCTGGTCGGCCATCCGGTTGCGGTAGAAGTCCGCCACCCGGTCGAGGGGGATCAGGTCGTAGTTACCGAGAAACACCCCGCGCAGGCTGTTGCCGCCGATGGTCCGCCACAGCATGGTCAGCGCCTCAGAGATCGGCACCTGCACCGCATCCTGTACGGCCTTGACCTGGCTGGCTTCAGCCTCGGGAAGGAGCGCAGCGTAGGAGGCGGGGGCGTGCTCCTGTAGCCACGCCTCGATCCGCTGCCACGCCTCGACTACCTGCCGGGTCTCTATCGCACCTTCAACCGTCAACGCTCCGGGTTCCCTTCCCGTTGGTCATCTGCCGGGGTGTGATCGGCACCGTACGCCGTGCCGTTTTCCCATTGGAAAGTGCCGGCGCAGCGCACGCGTGGATCACGGGCTCTGGTGCGGCTCGCCCAGCTCGGCCGCGCGGCCGGCATCTACCTGGAGATCTGCGGGCAGCGCTTCGGCTCCGAACTCGGTAAGGGCACCACCATGCTCCGCGCCCAGCTCACCGGCCACACCACCCACCGCGTCAACGACGAAACCATCGCCAACATGTCCTTCGGCGACATCGCCCCGGACGCCGTCCTCGCCGCCATCCAGATCCCCACCGACACCCCCGGCGTCGCCGTCACCGGTCACTCGTCCGGCGGCTGGCACCGCATCCGCGCCCCGCACACCTCGCTGCGCCAGGCCGTGAAGGCCTGCAACAAGCACGCCGACCGCACCCCGGACCTGCCCGCCCTGGCCCCGTTCCGGCCCGCGCTCGGCCCCCTCGTGCCGGTCCCGGCCCCCGCCGTCGACTCCGCTCCCGCCGCCGCCTGAGCCAGGAAGGGGAAGCCACCATGTCCGGCTCGGTCCTCCACGTGGATGCCGTCACGCTCCAAGCCGTCATCGCCGGTGCCCTGTCCTTCGCCCACCTGCACGACCTGGCCGCCGCCGCTTGACAGGACGGGTGGAAAGCCTGGGGTTACCCGGTCTCGGTGGATCTTCTGCTGGTCGCCGCCTGGCGTCGGCTCCGCGCGGCCCCCGTCCCGGGCGCGGTGCGCGGGGCGGAGGCCGGACGTGGAAGGGGTGTGCCGGTCAGGTCGAGCCGACGAAGAGGACCAGGAGCAGCCAGACCACCGGGGCGGTCGGGAGGAGGGAGTCCAGGCGGTCCATGATACCGCCGTGGCCCGGGAGCAGGGTGCCCATGTCCTTGATGCCGAGGTCCCGCTTGATCATGGACTCGCCCAGGTCGCCGAGCGTGGCGCTGACCGCGACCGCGAGGCCGAGGAGCAGGCCCTGCCACCAGGAGCCGTCGTCGATCAGGAACTGCATGCACAGCGCGCCGGCCACCATCGCGAAGCCGATGGCGCCCAGCAGGCCCTCGCGGGTCTTGCCGGGGCTGATGCGCGGGGCCAGCTTGTGCGTGCCGAAGCGCCAGCCGACGGCGTAGGCGCCGGTGTCGCTGACGACGGTGAGCAGCAGGAACGTCAGGACCCGCCAGGAACCGTCGTCCGCGGTCAGCATGAGCGCCACGAAGGTCGCCAGGAACGGCACGTACAAGGCGGTGAAGACGCCGGCCGTGACGTCCTTGAGGTAGCCCTCGGGCGGTTCGGTCATCCGCCAGACCAGGACCGCGAGCGCGGTGAGCGCCATGGCGGCCCAGGCCCCCTCGGCTCCCCGCGCGTACCCGGCGACGACCATCGCGGCGCCGCCGATCGCGAGGGGGACGAAGGGCGCCCGGATGTCCTTGCGTTCCTGGAGCCGCTTGGTCAGCTCCCAGACGCCCACGACGACCGCGACGGCGATCACGCCGACGAAGACCGCCTTGACGACGAACAGGGACGCGACGATCACCGCGCCGAGTCCGACACCGACCCCTATCGCGGCACCGAGGTCACGGCCCGCGCTCTTCTTCTGCGGGACGGGTGCCGGCTGCGGGGCGTCGGGCATGGGCTCCGGATTCTGCGGCACCTCTCCCGGGTGGGGCCGCGCCTGCGGTGTCTCGTCCCGGAACAAAGGACCGCTCAGCCGAGCGGCCCCCTGGTCCGGGTCCTGGTCTCCACCGGGTTCGGGCAGGTCGGGCACGATGGGCATGGGGCGAGTCTGCTGCGCGGGATGCGCATCGTACGCGGGACCCGCCGGGACGGCCCCCTGGACGGGCCCCTGGTCGGAGGGCCCCCAGTACCCGGCCTGCGGCGACGCCCCCCAGGAAGAGTCGTTCATCAGACTTCGAGGAGTTCCGCTTCCTTGTGCTTCAGGAGCTCGTCCACCTGGGCGACGTACTTCGCGGTGGTGTCGTCGAGCTCCTTCTCGGCACGGCGGCCCTCGTCCTCGCCGACCTCGCCGTCCTTGATCATCTTGTCGATGGCGTCCTTGGCCTTGCGGCGCACGGCGCGGATGGAGACCTTGGCGTCCTCGCCCTTGGCCTTGGCGACCTTGATGAACTCACGGCGGCGCTCCTCGGTGAGCTCCGGGAACACCACCCGGATGATGCTGCCGTCGTTGCTCGGGTTGACGCCCAGGTCGGAGTCGCGGATCGCCTGCTCGATGTTGCGCAGCGCGGTCTTGTCGAACGGCGTCACCACGGCCATGCGCGGCTCGGGCACCGAGAACGAGGCCAGCTGGTTGATCGGGGTCAGCGCGCCGTAGTAGTCGGCCACGATCTTGTTGAACATCGCCGGGTGCGCACGACCGGTGCGGATCGCGGCGAAGTCCTCCTTGGCGACCACGACGGCCTTCTCCATCTTCTCCTCGGCCTCGAGGAGGGTCTCTTCGATCACCACTTGCTCCTGCGTGTCTTGAGTAGGCCCGGCTGCGGTGCCTGTCGGGGCGGCGGCCGGCTGCGTCGTGTCTTCCTTCTGCACGGTTCCCGACCGGCGGGGCGTTGTCCACCCCCGGCCGGGCTGATCAGCCCTGGCTGACCGGGTCACCGACCAGCGTGCCGATCTTCTCACCCTTGACGGCGCGGGCGATATTGCCCTCCTTCAGGAGTTCGAAGACGACGATCGGGAGCTTGTTGTCCCGGCACAGCGTCACGGCCGTGGCGTCGGCGACCTTCAGGTCACGCGTGATGACCTCGCCGTAGCCGAGGTGGTCGAACTTCACCGCGTCGGGGTTGGTCTTCGGGTCGGAGTCGTAGACCCCGTCCACACCGTTCTTGCCCATCAGCAGTGCCTCGGCGTCGATCTCCAGGGCGCGCTGGGCGGCGGTGGTGTCGGTGGAGAAGTACGGCATGCCCATACCGGCGCCGAAGATGACGACGCGGCCCTTCTCCAGGTGGCGCACGGCGCGCAGCGGGATGTACGGCTCGGCGACCTGGCCCATGGTGATGGCGGTCTGCACCCGGCAGTCGACGCCCTCCTTCTCCAGGAAGTCCTGGAGGGCCAGGCAGTTCATCACGGTGCCGAGCATGCCCATGTAGTCGGAGCGGGCCCGGTCCATGCCGCGCAGCTGGAGTTCGGCTCCGCGGAAGAAGTTGCCGCCCCCGATGACGATCGCGATCTGCGCGCCGTCCCGGACGACGGCCGCGATCTCACGCGCGATGGCGTGCACGACGTCGGGGTCGACGCCCAGGCCGCCGCCGCCGGAGAAGGCCTCTCCGGACAGCTTCAGCAGGAACCGGCCGTGTACTTTGCCGTCGTCGCTCTTCTCAGCCTTGGTGGTCATCGGGGATCCCGCCTCTTTCGTTGCACATACGAAGAAGGCCATTGCCGGTGGGGCGTGGTTCGCATCCCATGCGGCAATGGCCTCCTCGTCAGATCTGCTGTCGCCCGGCACGCCCGCGTGCGTGACGGCGTGTCCGGACGACTGCTGCCGACCCTATCGGGGCCGGCCGCCCGTCGCGGTGCGGACTCAGATGCCGACCTTGATGCGCGTGAAGCGCTTCAGGGTGACACCGGCCTCGTCCAGGACCTTCTGGACGGACTTCTTGTTGTCGAGCGCGTAGGGCTGGCCGAGCAGCGTGGCGTCCTTGAAGAAGCCGTTGAGGCGACCCTCGACGATCTTCGGCAGGGCGGCCTCGGGCTTGCCCTCGGCGCGGGTGGTCTCCTCGGCGACGCGGCGCTCGGACTCGACGACGTCGGCCGGCACGTCCTCCTTGGAGAGGTACTTCGGCGCGAAGGCGGCGATGTGCTGGGCGACGCCCTTGGCGACCTCGGCGTTCGGCTTGTCGAACTCGACGAGGACACCGATCTGCGGGGGCAGGTCGGGCATCGTGCGGTGCATGTACGCCGACACGTAGCCGTCGGAGAACTGCGCGAAGCGGTCCAGGACGATCTTCTCGCCCAGGTTCGCGTTGGCCTCGTCCACGTACGCCTGGACGGTCTTGCCGGCCTCGATCTCGGAGGCGAGCAGGGCCTCCAGGTCGGCCGGGGAGGTCTTGGCGACGTGCTCGGCGATGGCGGTGGCCACGGCCTGGAACTTCTCGCCCTTGGCGACGAAGTCCGTCTCGCACTTCAGCTCGACCAGGACGCCGGAGGAGTTGTCGTCGGCGATGATCGAGACCACGGCGCCGTTCTCGGCGGAGCGGCCCTCGCGCTTGGCGACGCCCTTCTGGCCCTTGATGCGGAGCGCCTCGACGGCCTTGTCGACGTCGCCGTTGGCCTCGTCCAGCGCCTTCTTGCAGTCCATCATGCCGGCGCCGGTGAGCTCCCGGAGCTTCTTGACGTCGGCGGCGGTGTAGTTCGCCATGAGTCTGTGTGTCTTTCTCGAAGTCTGGAGGTTCGAAGGTCCGCGGGCCGGGTCCGCAGCGGACTGCGGGGCCCGGCACATCGCCGACCTACGGGTGAACGGCGGGAGGGGACGTCATGTCACCGCTCCCGCCGTTGACACCACGGACGGGCGCGGTCAGGCCTGCTCGGCCTCGGCGGCCGGGGCGGCCTCGGCGGGCTTCTCGGCCTCCGCCGGCTTGTCGGCCTCGGCGGCGGGGGCCTCGGCCGGCTTCTCACCCTCGGCGGCGGCCGGGGCGACGGCCTCCGCCTTCTTCTCGCCCTCGAGCAGGTCGCGCTCCCACTCGGCCAGCGGCTCGCCGGCGGCCTTCTCACCCTTGCCCTCGGTGGCGACACCGGAGCGGGCGATGAGGCCCTCGGCCACGGCGTCGGCGATCACACGGGTGAGCAGCGTGACGGAGCGGATCGCGTCGTCGTTGCCCGGGATCTTGTAGTCGACCTCGTCGGGGTCGCAGTTGGTGTCGAGGATGGCGACGACCGGGATGTTGAGCTTCCGGGCCTCGCCGACCGCGATGTGCTCCTTCTTGGTGTCCACGATCCAGACGGCGCTGGGCACCTTCTGCATCTCGCGGATACCGCCGAGGGTCTTCTCCAGCTTGGCCTTCTCGCGGGAGAGGACCAGCAGCTCCTTCTTGGTGAGGCCGGAGGCGGCCACGTCCTCGAAGTCGATCTGCTCGAGCTCCTTCAGGCGCTGCAGGCGCTTGTAGACGGTCGAGAAGTTGGTGAGCATGCCGCCCAGCCAGCGCTGGTTGACGTAGGGCATGCCGACGCGGGTGGCCTGCTCGGCGATGGCCTCCTGCGCCTGCTTCTTCGTGCCGACGAACATGACCGTGCCGCCGTGGGCCACGGTCTCCTTGACGAACTCGTAGGCGCGGTCGATGTACGACAGCGACTGGAGCAGGTCGATGATGTAGATGCCGTTGCGCTCGGTGAAGATGAAGCGCTTCATCTTCGGGTTCCAACGGCGGGTCTGGTGACCGAAGTGGACGCCGCTTTCCAGCAGCTCCCGCATCGTGACGACGGCCATGGCCGTATCTCCTTGCTTTTCTCGGTTGTGCCGCGGGTGCCGGACGGCTCCCGCGCCTGACGCCCACGACGCGCCGTGCCACGAAGGACCGAGGGGCGCTGACACCGGGGGTCCGGCCGTGACCGGGCCCGATGTCGGGGCGTGCGAAGTCGACCCGGCTGCCCGGGTCGCCATAGAAGTGTACGGGACCCACGGCGTGCCGGGTGACGCCGTTGTCCACAACCGCCCGGCGGTCCACAGGCCGCTGCCGTGATCGCGGATCTCCGGGAGGCTGCGGGCATGCGATCCACGACTGATGCCGGGGGCTCCGGAGACGCCGGACGCCCCCTGACCACGGGGTGGACACGGGTGTGCGCGCGGTCGGCACTCCTGCTGTTCCTGACCGCGACGGCGTTGCTGGCGCCCTCCCCCGCCCAGCTGTTGGCGGCGACGGGCGTGACGGACACGACGGCCACGCAGCCGAGCACGGCCCCGATACCTGCGGCGCCCGGCACACCCGCCGGAGCGGTTGCGTTTCTGGAGCGTTCCGCCCTGGCGTGGGCCGGCCCGTCTCCGTCGCTCGCCCGCCCGGCCAGGTCGCGGCGGGACGCCCCGGCTCGGTCGCGGGCGGACGCCCGGGCCCGGGGGCGGACCGGTGGCCCGGCCCGGATGTGGACCGGTGGCCCGGCGCGGGGGCGGGCCGATGTCCCGGCGCGGTCGCGGGCGGCCCCGGGTCCGACTCCGACTTCGACTTCGACTCCGGCGGGTGGTGCCGCCGCGTCGCCTCCTGCTGGGGTCCCCGCGGTGGGGCGGACCTGGCCGGTGGGTGTGCGGCCTCGGGTGCTGCGGGGCTGGGAGCCACCGCCGACGGTGTACGGGCCGGGGCACCGCGGTGTGGACCTGGCGGCGCCTCCCGGGACGCCGGTGAGGGCGGTGGCGGCGGGGCGCGTCTCGTTCGCGGGCCGGGTGGCCGGAAAGGGGGTGGTGGCCGTGGAGCTGGCGGGCACGGGGGACCCGCCCCTGCGCACGACCTACGAGCCGGTCCGGGTGTCCGTGACGAAGGGGGACCAGGTCGGCGCGGGCACGGTCCTCGGCACCGTGGAACCCACGGGCTCCCACTGCGCCGCCGACCCGTGCCTGCACTGGGGGCTGCTCAGCGGCGACACGTACCTGGACCCGCTCGCCCTGCTCCCGCCGTGGCTGTTGCACCGCGGCCCGTCGAGACTCCTGCCGGTGCTGGACGTGCCCCTGCCGGAGTGAGGTGCGGTGCTGGGGTGAGGGCCCCGTGCCAGGGTCAGGGTGCGGTGCCGAAGCGAGGGTGCGGTGGGGGCCTGCCGGCGGCTGTTGGGGGGTCCGCGCCGCGAGGGGTCGGGCGCGTGGATTCGCCGCGTCCGGAAGAGTCAGGCCCGGACGCCCCGCAGGGCCATGGAGACCGCCGCGTCGGTGATGGTCCGCGGATCCTCCGCCGCACCGAGTTCGAGGCGCCGCACGGCCGCGTCGACCACGCCCTGGAGCAGCATGGCCGCCAGCCGTGGCTGGTCGTGGCCCAGTTCTTCGAGGGCCTCGACGATCATGGTGATCAGACCGCCGTGCGCGGCCCGGATCTTCTCCCGGGCGCCGGCGTCCAGCTCGCTGGCCGAGATCGCCACCACGGCCCGGTGCCGCCGGTCGCCGACCAGTTCCAGCTGTTTGCGGACGTACGCCTCCACCTTGGCGTCGGTGCCCTCGGCCTTGGCCATCGCCGCCTCGACCTCGGCCGCCCAGACCGGGAAGTCGACCTCGCACAGTTCCTCGACCACGGCGGCCCGCGACCGGAAATACTCGTACACGGACGAACGGGCGAGACCCGTGCGTTCGGCGAGTGCGGGGAAGGTCAGCGCCTCCGTACCGCCCTCGGACAGCAGGGAGCGTGCCGCGTCCAGCAGGGCGGCTCGCTGCATCGACCGGTGCTCGGCCACGGAGGCCGCTCGAATCCTTGGCACGCCGTCCACTGTACGGATGGACCGTCCGCGACGGGAGTCACCCGACCGGACCCGCAGGTCGCGGGCTCGCGAGCGGGGACACCGGCCTCCCACCGCTCCGGCCGAAAAGCGAGGGCCAGGAGCAACCACGGACGGAGGGCGGCCGGCCCGCGCCGAGAAGTCTCCCCGGAGGGAGGGCGCCTTGCGGAGGGGGTAGACCCTGCGGAGGGAGCAGGGTTCCTCCGTGGGGAGCGGCTCCCCGGAGGAAGCGCGCCCGGTGAGCGGCTCTGCGGGGAAACGGGTGCCCGGAGGAAGAGGGCCGTCCTGCGATGGCGTCGGACGGTGGCGGGGCGGCGGGGACGGGCGCACCGGACAACCCTCCCGTTCCCGAGAGGCGCCGCCGCCTCCGGCTCAGCGGGCGAATCCGGCCAGCTTGGCCCGGAGCTGGAGCACCGACTTGGTGTGGATCTGGCTGACCCTGCTCTCCGTCACGCCCAGCACGTTGCCGATCTCGGCCAGGGTGAGGCCCTCGTAGTAGTAGAGCGTGACGACGGTCTTCTCCCGGTCGGGGAGGGTGTTGATCGCCCGGGCCAGGAAGCGCCGCAGCTCCCGGTCCTCGGCCACCTCCACCGGGTTGTCGGCGGAGGTGTCCTCCAGGGTGTCCATCAGGCTCAGGCGGTCGCCGCCCTCGCCCCCGACGTGCAGCAGTTCCTCCAGGGCGACCACATTGGCGAGCGACAACTGGCTGAAAACCGCGTGCAGGTCGTCCACCGCGATGCCCATCTCACGGGCGACCTCGCTCTCCGACGGGGTGCGCCGGAGCCGTGCCTCCAGGGTCGCGTAGGCCCGCTCCACGTTGCGTGCCTTCTGCCGCACCGAGCGCGGGATCCAGTCCAGCGCGCGCAGTTCGTCGATCATCGCGCCCCGGATGCGGGTGATCGCGTAGGTCTCGAACTTGATCTGCCGCTCGACGTCGAACTTCTCGATCGCGTCGATCAGTCCGAAGACGCCGGAGGAGACGAAGTCCGCCTGGTCGACGTTGGAGGGGAGTCCCACGCCGACCCGGCCCGCGACGTATTTGACCAGCGGCGAGTAGTGCAGGATCAGCTGCTCGCGCAGCCGCTCGTCCCCCGTCTCCTTGTACGACCGCCACAGCTCGTCGAGCGTCGAGGGAGCGGGCGGCCGCACGTTGCCATGGTCGCGGGCGGCTGGGGGGATCGCCGCCCGGTCTGACCCGGAGGTGTGCTGGGGCATTCGTCGCCTTGTGCCGTTCTGCCGAGGAGTGGTGCTGCCTGTGTCGGATGGCCGGTGTCGGTGGCCGGTGGGATGGGATGCGTGCCCGTTCGGACCCTTGTGAGCGTAGCGTGACTGAGGCGTCGCGTTGTGCGAAGAGGGGTGGGTGGACCGGGCACGGAGGTCCTCCGCACCCGGTCCACCCGACGCCCGACCGTCGCTCTGGGTGATCACCCGAGTGTCCCAACTGACGTATTTTCCAAGGGATGTCGCTGTTCCCCCGGACGGCCGAACACGCTCGGTCAGGATGCGCCTCGATCACCGCTCGGCCGGGATCACCGCCTGGCGTGTCAACTTCCAGCCGTCGCCGTGTCGTTCGACGTAACCGAGTGCTCGCAGTTCGTACAGTCTCGCGACCGCGTCGTCGGGCGTGGTCTGCGCGCCGCGGGCGACCTCGTCGGGGGAGGCCGCACCGCGTCCCGGCAGGGCGGCCAGGACGCGGCGGGCGGCCGGTTCCAGCAGGTCCCGGGGCAGCACGGGCCCGCGGCGCTCGGGGGCCAGTTCGCCCATCCCGCCGACCAGTTCCACGACCTCGTCCGCGTCGGTGACGAGGACGGCGTCCTGCCGCAGCAGTTCGTGCACACCGGCGGAGAGGCCGCTGGTGGCGGGCCCCGGTACCCCCATCGTGTGACGCCCCAGGCGCCGGGCTGCCCTCACCGTCACCAGCGACCCGCTGCGGTGAGCGGCCTCGACGACCACGGTGCCCCGGGTGAGGCCGGCGATCACCCGGTTCCGGACGATGAACCGGCTCTGGGTGGGATGCTCACCGGGCGGCAGTTCGCCGATCACCAGGCCCTGTTCGGCGATCCTGGTGATCAGCCCGGTGTGCCCGCGGGGGTACGGGCGGTCGACGCCGCAGGCGAGGACGGCGACGGTGGCGCCGCCGGAGCCGAGGGCCCCGCGGTGGGCGGCGCCGTCGATGCCGTAGGCACCGCCGGACACCACGACCCACCCGCGCTCGGCGAGTCCGGCGGACAGCGTGGCCGCCATGTGGGCGCCGTACGGGGTGCAGGCGCGCGCGCCCACGACGGCGACCGAGCGCAGGGCCCACATCCGCAGGTCGGCCGGGCCTCGCACCCAGAGGCCCAGGGGGCGGGCGTCGCCCAGGTCGTCGAGCTGCCGGGGCCACTCGGCGGTCCCCGGGCTCACGAACCGCACGCCGGCTTCCCGGGCGACGGCGAGGTCCCGGTGCGGATCGGCCCGCTCGGCCCGGCTGCGGAGCCCGGCCCACCGCTTGCCGCTCACGCCCGGCAGGGGCTGCCCGGCCGACCCGGCCGACCGCAGCCGTCGTACCACCGCCGGCGCCCCGCGCTCCCGCACCCACCGCCCGCCGGCCTCGTCACCGGGTTCGAGCACCCGGGTGAGGAAGACCCGGGCGAGGAGGTCCTCGGCGTGGTCCACGTCGTCGCTGCCCTCTCGGCTCGGCGCGCTCCCGGTTCTGGCGCCCGGGCCCGCGTCGGTGCCCCCTGCGTTCGGCCGGCTCCCGGTTCCGGCGCCCGGGTCCGCGTCGGTGCCCCCTCCGTTCGGCGCCCTCCCGGATCCCGGGCCCGGGTTCGCGTCGGTGCTCCCTCCGCTCGGCCCGCTCCCGGTTCCGGCGCCCAGGTCCGCGTCGACGCCCGCTCCGTTCGGCCCGCTCCCGGATCCGGCGCACGGGTCCGTTCCCGCGCTCACGTCAGGGCTCCGATGTCCATCGGCACGCCCCGGGGCACGCCGGTGCGCAGTTGCAGGGCGAGGGCGACGTCCGCGATCTGGGGGCGGTCGTGGCCGACCAGGTCGGCGACGGTCCAGGCGACCCGCAGCACCCGGTCGAGGCCCCGGGCGGTGAGCACGCCCCGTTCCAGGCTCCGCTCGGCGTCGTCCATGGCTCCGGGGGCCGCTCCCCAGCGGCTGCGCAGTTCCCGGCCGGGGATGTCGCTGTTGGTGCGCCACGGGGTGCCCTCGAACCGGGACGCCGCGCGTTCCCGGGCAGCGCGCACCCGGGCCGCGACGGTGACCGTGGACTCGCCCCGGGCACCGGCGGCGGTGAGTTCGGCGCGGGTGACGCGGTCGGCCTCCACGCGGAGGTCGACGCGGTCCAGCAGGGGCCCGGAGAGCCGCGCCTGGTAACGGCGGACCGCGGAGGGCGGGCAGTCGCAGGAACCGTCCCGCAGGGAGAACCTCCCGCACGGGCAGGGGTTGGCCGCGAGCACCATCAGGAACCTGGCCGGGAAGCGCACGACCCCCGAACTGCGGGCGATCACCACGTGCCCCGACTCCAGCGGCTGGCGCAGGGCGTCCAGGGCATGGCTGCTGAACTCGGGCGTCTCGTCCAAAAAGAGCACACCTCGGTGGGCGAGCGAGACCGCCCCGGGCCGGGCGACACCGGGGCCGCCTCCGACGAGTGCCTGGAGGGTGGCCGAGTGGTGCGGGGCGCAGTAGGGGGCGGTGTCGACGAGGGGCTTGCCCGGAGGAAGCAGGCCGGCCACCGAGTGCACCGCGGTGACCTCGAGGGACTCCTGGCGGTCCAGTGCGGGCAGCAGGCTCGGCAGGCGCTCCGCCAGCATGGTCTTCCCCGCCCCCGGCGGCCCTTCCAGGAACAGGTGGTGACCGCCGGCCGCGGCCACCTCGACGGCGGTCCGTGCCGAGGTCTGGCCGACGATGTCGGCGAGGTCGTGCCCCTGCCCCTGGTCCCAGGTGGCCGCGGACCCGTGCATGCCGGTGGCCGCGCCGGCGCCGGGTACCCGCAGGCCCGCCAGCAACGGGTCGGGCCGCCCGGGCTCCACGGGTTCCTCCTCCGGGACGGGTTCGTCGGTGAGCACGGCGATCAGTTGGCGCAGGCTGCGGATACCCAGCACGGAGACCCCCGGCACCAGCGACGCCTCGGCGGCGGCACACTCCGGTACGACGACCTGCTCGTATCCGGCGTCGGCGGCGGCCAGTACGGCCGGCAGCGTGCCGCGGACGGGCCGGACCCGGCCGTCCAGCCCCAGCTCGCCGATCATCACGATGTCGGCCAGCACCCGGGGGTCGACCCGTTCCGCCGCACCCAGCACGGCGCTCGCCACGGCGAGGTCGAATCCGCTGCCGCCCTTGGGCACGGAGGCGGGGCTGAGGCCCACGGTGAGCTTCTTCTGCGGCCACTCGGCGCCGGAGTTGACCACGGCCGCGCGGACCCGGTCCCGGCTCTCCGTCAGGCTCTTGTCCGGCAGGCCGACCAGGGTGAACGCCGCGACCCCCGGTTCCAGGTCGGCCTGGACCTCCACGACGACGCCCTCGACGCCGACCAGCGCGACCGCGCACGTACGGGCGAACCCCATCTCAGGCCACCCCCCGCGCGTGCTCGACCCGGGGAGCCCCACGGGTGGGCAGCAGGACGCCGACCAGATCGATGCGGACACCTCCCGGGGGCGCTCCCCCGTGCCGGCTCAGCCAGCGTTCGGCGAGGTCGCGCAGGCGGCTCGCCTTGGCCGCCGTGACCGCCTCCATGGGGTGCTGGAACGTCCCCGACCTACGTGTCTTCACCTCGCAGACCACGAGAACGTCCCCGTCCCGGGCCACGATGTCGATCTCGCCGACCCGGCCGCAGCGCCAGTTGCGCTCCAGGACGGTCATGCCGGCCTCAGTCAGTCGCCGCGCGGCCAGGGCCTCGCCGTACCGGCCGAGCGCGCTGCGAGCGCCGTGGGCGCGCTGGTTGCCGTGGGCACGCTGGGCGACGGAGGTGCGCGCCGCACCGCGGGCCCGGACACGGGCACCCGCGGCCGTGTGTGTCGCCGGCCGGGCGGAGAGCGGCCGCTCGGACAGCGGTCGGGCGGGGAGCGGTAGGGCGGAGAGCGGTCCTTCGGCGAGCGGTCCTTCGGAGAGCCCTCGTCCGGCGAGCGGTCCTTCGGCGAGCGGTCGGGCGGCGAGCGGTCCTTCAGGGAGCCGTCGTCCGGGACGCGGGGAGGCCGCGCTGTCCGGCGGGTCGTCCCCGGCTCGTGGGAGGGGTACGGAAGGTGCACCCTGCCCGGGGGGCCTGCTCTGTCCGGAGTCTGCGTTCGGTTTCATGTCGGCACCGCCTTTCGGCACCCACCGTCACGCAGCCCGTCGCCCCAAGTGGATCTTGGTGGACTACCCGCCGGTTGTGGAAAACTCCGTCACCCGCTCGGGAGCTCCAGGTCGCTCTTGTTGAGCTCCTCGATGTTCACGTCCTTGAACGTCAGGACGCGCACCTGCTTGACGAACCGGGCGGGCCGGTACATGTCCCACACCCAGGCATCCGCCATCGACACCTCGAAGAACACCTCTCCCTGGACCGAGTGCACCTGCATCTCGTAGTCGTTGGTCAGGTAGAAGCGGCGCTCGGTCTCGATCACGTATTTGAACAGACCGACGACGTCGCGGTACTCCCGGTAGAGCTTGAGCTCCATCTCGGTCTCGTACTTCTCGAGGTCCTCGGCGCTCATGGCATGTTCCCCTTCAGCGTGCGATCCCCCCATTGTGCGCCAGTCCCGAGAGGCCCTCAGACGATTTCGGTGTCCAGGGTCTCCGGGCCGGCGGGGGGACCTTCGTCGAGCAGCCTCCGCAGCAGCCCGGCGAGTCCGGTCGGATACACCGTCTCATGCGCCCGTGCCAGTTCCGGG
Source organism: Streptomyces sp. 3-6 (assembly GCF_056323165.1). Lineage (NCBI taxonomy): Bacteria > Bacillati > Actinomycetota > Actinomycetes > Kitasatosporales > Streptomycetaceae > Streptomyces > Streptomyces sp. 3-6. The sequence goes on along the minus strand of NZ_JBWHZP010000011.1, from coordinate 180,377 downwards.
CACGTCCACCACCGTGCACCCACCACACTGCGGCGTTCCAGATCGGTCAGCGCCGTCGCGGCGGTCGCGGTCTGCTCGGTCCGCCCCAGGAAGTACCACTCGTCCTGGTCCCAGCGGCGGCCGGCGAAGGGGAAGGAGCACCGGCGCCGCCACAGCACCGGGCCGAGCTCCACGTCCGTGATGCCGGTCTCCTCGGCGAGTTCCCGCAGCGCGGCCTCCTCGCGGGTCTCCGAGCCCTCGACGCCGCCCCCGGGGGTGAACCACCAGTCGTCGGAGGGGTCGTCCGGTTCGTGACCGTGCAGCAGCAGGATGCGGTCCCGCGGGTCCAGCAGCACCACCCGGGCCACCCGGCGAGGTCCGCCCTGTCCCGGTCCGCCCTGTCCTGGTCCGCTCTGTTCTCGCCCAGCCTGTGCCGATACGTCACGCTCCGGCCAACTCTGCACCGATGTACCCTGCACCGATACGCCCTGTTCCGGAACGTCCTGTCCCGCCTGCTGCTCGCCGGGCACCGGAGCGGGTTCAGCGGCCACCGGAAGGCCCCGTCCCCGGTCCAAAGGTCCCCGCTCCCGGCCCGGAGGGCCCCCCTGACCCGGCGGACCCCGCGGCCCCCGCGGCCCCCGCGGCACCGCCCGTGCCCTTGCCGGCCCGGGCGCGGGAGGCCGCCGCGCGCTGGGCGAGCGGGGTGTACGCGGCGCCGCCGAGCACCAGCACGGCCCCCGTGACGATCACGGCCAGCATCACCGGCAGCGGGCCCGGGGAGGACAGGGCGCCCAGCTCGCGGAAGCCGGTGGGGGCCGGAAGCATGCCGTCCATCGGCCACACCACGGCGTCGACACGGGCCTGGACCGCGCTGCGCGCGACGGTGCCGTTGGCGGCGTCGGTGAGGTGGGCGGTGGAGTCGACCGAGCCGGACCGCTCGTCGCCGAGGAGGAACAGCCGGCCCTCGGGCACGGTCACCTCCGGGAAGGTCTGGAGGTCGGCGAGGTCGTCGCGGGACAGGTACGGCTCGTCGATCTCCTTGCCGTTGACCTTCAGCCTGCCGTCCTCGCAGCAGGAGACGGTGTCGCCGCCGACGGCCACCACCCGCTTGAGGACCGGCACGTCGGCCCAGTTCTCGTCGCGGAAGACGACGACGTCGCCGCGGCGCACGTCGGCGGCGTCGATCCGCTGGGCCAGGACGCGGTCACCGGCGCCGATCGTGGGCGCCATGGAGGTGGTCGGCACGGTGTACGGGCGGTACACGACGGCGCCCCAGACGAAGCCGCCGAGAAACAGCACCATGCCCAGGGCCACGGCCAGCCCGGACAGGAGCCGTCCGGTCCGGCCCGGCGCGGAGCCCCGGCCGGTGCCGCCGCGGCCCGAGGCCGTGCGCGTCGTGCTCTGACCACTCATGGGCGGCACCCTACCCGGCGGTACCTCGGCGGGTCAGCCCTTTCTCAGTGGCCCCGGCCCAGGTGCGCGCGCCGGCGGCGCCACAGCACCAGCGGCACCGCGCCGACGAGTGCCAGGCCCTGCGGGGCGAGGGTCAGGGCGGCTCCGGCCGAGGAGGCGGCGTCCAGCGCGGGCTGGTCGTAGGTGTCCGGGACCGGGAGGTTGTCCCAGCGGTTGACGGGCCAGGCGATGACGACGGCCCGGCCGACGACCTCCTTCACGGGCACCATGCCGTTGTTCTTGTCGGCCCGGTTGTACCGCGAGTCGCGGGAGTTCTGCCGGTGGTCGCCCATGACCCAGATGTGACCCTCGGGCACCTTCACCTTGAACTGGCCGCCCTGGTCGTCCTGGCTGCACGGGGTGTTGCCCGGGTACACGTACGGCTCGTTCAGCGCCTTGCCGTTGACCGTCAGCGGGCCGGTGCCGTTGCACTCGACGGTGTCGCCGCCGACGCCGACGACCCGCTTGATGAGGTCCTTCTCCTCGGCGGACGGCATCAGGCCGATCCAGCTGAGCATCTGCTGCAGGGCGTTGGCCTGGGGCGTGGGCTCACCCGCCAGCCAGTTGTCGGGGTCGTGGAAGACGACCACCTCGCCGCGCTCGGGCTCGGAGCCGAACCACGGGGTGAGCTTGTCGACCAGGACCCGGTCACCCTGCTGGAGGGTGTTCTGCATCGAGTCGGACGGGATCGAGAACGCCTGCACCAGGAACGTCTTGATCAGCAGGGCCAGGACCAGCGCGATGCCGATCAGGATCGGCAGTTCCTTCCAGAACGAGCGCGGCTTCTTCGCCGGGGGCACGCTGCCGTCCGCTCCTCCGCGTGCCGTGGGGGGCTGGTCCCCGGGACCGTCCCCGCCACCCGCCGGGGGGTGCTCCCCGGAGGTCACGGAGTCGTCCGCCGACGGACGGGCCGCTCCGACGGAACGTCCTCGGTACTCCTCGCCCTCGTGCCCGGACCGTGCGCCAAGCGCCGCATCCCCCACGCCAACTCCTTACTCTCTGCCGCCGCCCGCCCCTCGGACGGAGCAGGCCCACCACTCCCATAACGAGCGGGAGTTCCGCAGGGATCGGGAGCTGCATCATCGTGTTCGGATCGTCGGGGGCAACCCTATGCGACGGCGGGGGGCCCGCTGTCGCGGCGGGCGCCGAGTCCGACACGGAGGCGTAGGTTCCCGGTTCGTCCAGGGTGCTCCAGTGGCCGAGGGGCCAGGCGATCACCATCGCCCGTCCGACGACCTCGTCCTCGGAGACGGTGCCGCCGTAGTCGGTGTCCTGGTGCGAGCGGGAGTCGGCGGAGTTGGACCGGTGGTCGCCCATCACCCACAGCCGTCCCTCGGGGACGGTGACGTCGAAGGGGATCGTGGACGGGCGGTTGCCGGGGTACAGGTAGTCGTTCTCGTCGAGGGGGACGCCGTTGACGCTGACGCGGCCCTGGCGGTCGCAGCACTGGACCCGGTCGCCGCCGACCCCGACGACCCGTTTGATCAGGTCCTGTTCGTTGTCGGAGGGCAGCAGTCCGATGAAGGTGAGCCCGTCCTTGATCTGCTTGATGCCGATCGGGTCGTCCTTCTTCGGCGCGGGCTGCTCGGTCTGGAGCCAGCCGCCCGGGTCCTTGAACACCACGACGTCCCCGCGCTGCGGCTTGGAGCCGAACCACGGGGTGAGCTTGTCGACCAGGACCCGGTCGCCGATCTGGATCGTCTGCTCCATCGAGCCGGACGGGATGACGAAGGCCTGCACCAGGAAGGTCTTGAGGACCAGCGCGATCAGGACGGCGACCCCGACGAGCAGCGGGATCTCCTTGACGGCACTGCGGCGGCGGCGCCGCTTGACCTTGCGCTGGAGCCTGCGCCGCTCGGCCCGGCCGCGGGAGTCGCCCTTGGCGGCCCGGCGGGAGCCGGTGGGCAGCAGGTTCGCCACGGGGCTCGCCGGTGCGCCCCGGGGCTTGCCGCGGTTACCCATGGGAACCCCCCGTGGTGTGCGGGGCGCCGGCCGCCGGGGACGGGACGCGCGCGTAGGCGTCGGGGCGGTGCAGCCGGCGGGCCCGGTCCGGCGGCCAGGCGATCCCGTCGGCGCGGCCGATCAGGTCGTCGGCCGGGACCATGCCGCCGCCGGGCGAGCCGAGGCGGTCGCGCGAGTCGCTGGAGGCGCTGCGGTGGTCGCCGAGGAGGAACAGGCGTCCCTCGGGCACCACCACGTCGAAGGGGACCGTGGACGCGTCGTCGCCGGGGAAAAGGAAACCCGACTCGTCGACCGACCGGCCGTTCACCCGGATCCTCCCCTCCTCGTCGCAGCAGACCACGCGGTCGCCGCCGACCCCGACGACGCGCTTGATGAAGTCGCCGTCGCCGAAGTACCCGCCTCCGTCGAACACCACCACGTCACCGCGCTGCGGCGCGGATCCGAAACGGTATGCCAACTTGTTTACGAGAACGCGGTCCCCGATCCTCAATCCGGGCTCCATCGAGCCGCTGGGGATCTGGAAGGGCCGCACCACGAACGTGCTGAGCACCAGCAGGAAGGCCAGGCAGAGCGTCAGGGTCAGCGTGATCCACCCGCCGGGGAGCCACGCCACGCCCCGCCCCAACGCGGAACGCGACCGGCCCTCCGGGCCCGGTGTCCCCGAGGTGTCCTCGGTCGTGTCCGGGCGGGAGGAGCGGTCGCGCTCCGTCTGCTGTGCTTCGGTGTCCATCGGGGCCAGATGCTATCCGGCCCCGGCTCGACCCCGGAAAAGCGCTCAGCTCTCGCGCTTCTCCTTGATCTTCGCGGCCTTGCCGCGGAGGTCGCGCAGGTAGTACAGCTTGGCGCGGCGGACGTCACCCTTGGTGACGAGCTCGATCTTCTCCACGATCGGGGTGTGCACCGGGAAGGTGCGCTCGACGCCGACGGAGAAGGAGACCTTGCGGACCGTGAAGGTCTCGCGGACACCGGCACCCTGGCGGCGGATCACCACGCCCTTGAACTGCTGCACACGGGAGCGGCTGCCCTCGATGACGCGCACGTGGACGTTGACGGTGTCGCCGGGGCGGAAGTCCGGGATGTCGCTGCGCAGCGACGCGGAGTCGACGGAGTCGAGCAGGTGAGACATTTCGTCTGCTTTCTTCGCTGATGCCGCAGGTCATCAACGGCAAGGAGGTTCGGTTCGGGGATGTGCGGTGCGGGCGGGCGTCGTGTCCCCCTGCGGCAGGGGCGCACGCCGGAACGACGCACAACAGCGGCCTATTCTTCCACGCCGTCGGTCCTGCGCCAAAATCGGCCGTACGGCTCGCCCGCGGGGTCCGGTTCCCAGCCCAGGACGGACAGCATCTCGCGGTCCTTCTTGTCGAACGCCTCGGGCTCGCAGCGTGCGATGAGGTCCGGCCGGTGGGCGGTGGTGCGCTTGAGCGCCTCGTCGCGGCGCCAGCGGGCGATCCTGCCGTGGTGGCCGCTGAGCAGCACGTCCGGGATGCCCCGTCCCCGCCACAGCGGCGGCTTGGTGTGCACGGGGCCCTCCAGGAGGTTGGCCATGGCGCCGGGGGCGAAGGAGTCGTCGCGGTGCGACTCAGCGTTCCCCAGCACGCCGGGCAGCAGGCGGGCCACGGCCTCGGTGACGACCAGCACGGCCGCCTCGCCGCCGGCCAGGACGTAGTCCCCGATGGACACCTCGTACACGGGCATCCGGGTCGCGTACTCGTCGACGACGCGGCGGTCGATGCCCTCGTAGCGGGCCGGGGCGAAGATGAGCCAGGGGCGCTCGGACAGCTCGACGGCGAGGTCCTGGGTGAAGGGGCGCCCGCTGGGGGCGGGCACGATCAGCGCCGGTGCGCCGGCCCCCGCCTCGTAGCCGTCCGCGAGGACCGTGTCGAGGGCCTCGCCCCACGGTTCGGGCTTCATCACCATGCCGGGGCCGCCCCCGTAGGGCGTGTCGTCGACGGTGTGGTGCCGGTCGTGGGTCCAGGCGCGCAGGTCGTGCACGCGGACGTCGAGCTGCCCGCGGGCGCGGGCCTTGCCGACCAGGGAGACGTTCAGCGGTTCGAGGTACTCGGGGAAGATCGTGACGACGTCGAGCCGCATCAGGCGTCGTCCCCGGCGGCGTCGCGGGTCCCGTCGGCGGCGTCGTCGCGGGCGGAGGCGATCTCGGCGCGGTCGTCGATCAGACCCGGCGGCGGGTCGATGACCGCGCGCTGTTGCTCCAGGTCGACGAGGGTGACGATCTCCTCGACGAACGGCACGTAGACCTCGCTGCCGTCGGGGCGCTCCACGACGAAGAGGTCCTGGGCGGGCAGGTGGGAGATCTCGGTGATCCGGCCGACGGCGGTGCCGTCCACGGTGACCACGTCGAGGTCGATCAGCTGGTGGTCGTAGTACTCGTCCTCGTCCTCGGGCCGCTCGTCGGGGTCGACGTCGGCGATGAGGAGGGTGTTGCGCAGCGCCTCTGCGGCGGTGCGGTCGCGCACGCCCTCGAAGCGCAGCAGCAGGCGCCCGCTGTGGACCCGGCCGGTCTCGATGGTGAGCGGGCCGGCCGAGGGCGGGTCGGTGGCCAGGACGGCGCCGGGGCCGAGCCGCAGCTCGGGCTCGTCGGTACGGACCTCGACGGTGACCTCGCCCTTGATGCCGTGGGCGCGGCCGATGCGTGCGACTACCAGCTGCACGGTGCGGTATCTCCTGTCGGGACGACTTCGGGCCGGGGACGGCCGGTGGCCCTCCCCGGCCCGAGCCGGTGTGCGATAAGCGTCAGCGGACGTGGTCCACGTCGACGAGGTCGACCCGGACACCGCGGCCGCCGATGGCGCCCACGACGGTGCGCAGAGCGCGTGCGGTGCGGCCGTTGCGGCCGATCACCTTGCCGAGGTCGTCCGGGTGGACCCGTACCTCGAGCACGCGTCCGCGGCGCAGGGTGCGCGAGGCGACCTGCACATCGTCAGGGTGGTCGACGATGCCCTTCACGAGGTGCTCGAGAGCCTCCTCGAGCATGCTCAGGCCTCGGTCGGCTCGGACGCGGAGGAGTCGGCCGCGGCCTCGTCCTTCTTGTCCGCCTTCTTCTTGCGGGTGATGGCCTCACCCTTGGCGTCGTCGTCGCCGCCGATCGCCTCGAAGGACGGGCGGGCCGCCTTCTCCTCGGGCTGCAGCAGCGGCGCCGGGGCGGGCTCGCCCTTGAACTTCTGCCAGTCGCCGGTCTTCTGCAGGATGGCGCGGACGGCCTCCGTCGGCTGGGCGCCGACACCGAGCCAGTACGCCACGCGCTCGCTGTCGACCTCCATCACCGACGGGTTGTACGTCGGGTGGTACTTGCCGATCTCCTCGATCGCCCGGCCGTCACGGCGGGTACGGGCGTCGGCGACGACGATGCGGTAGTGGGGCGAACGGATCTTGCCCAGACGCTTCAGCTTGATCTTGACTGCCACGGGAGTGGAATCTCCTGGTTTTGACGTGGTTGGGCACGGCGGGAAGGCCGCGTGGGGTTGCGGTACCCGAGTGCCCGACGGACGCGTCAGCCGGAGGAGAGAGGGGTCCTGTGCGGCTGTCGAGTACAGCAGGCCATTCTGCCACACCGGCGAAGGGCCGCCGACCACGGGTGCGGGCGGGCACGACGCCGGGGCGCTCCGCGCGCGTGCGGAGCGCCTCGGCACACCGGCACCCGACCCTCCGGCACCCACGAGATGCCGGGCGGGGGTCAGCCTGCCGCTGCCACGACCTCCGGAATGCGGAACGGCTTGCCGCAGCCGCCGCAGACGATGGGGGCCTGGGCCAGGACGGACGGGACGACGCGGACGTTGCGCCCGCAGTCGCACACTGCCTTGACGCGTACACCTCCTCCGGAGGATCCGTGCCGTGCGGCGGGACCGCGGAAGCTGCGCGCGGTGTCGCCGGCGGTGGCGGCGGAGTGGGCCTTCAGCGCGCGCTGGAGGCGCTCGATGGTCGGGCGGTACCGGCGCTTCGCCTCGGGAGTGAGCGTGACCAGCGAGAAGCCGCTGCTCGGGTGCGGCTCCTCGGGGTGGTCCAGGCCCAGCTCCTCGGCGATCGCCAGGAACCGGCGGTTGTGGTAGCGGCCCGCTCGGGACGTGTCGCGTACACCGCGCGCGGCGGCGACGCCATGGACTGCCTCGTGCAGCAGTCGCTCGAAGGAGAGCTCGTGACCGCACGCGGACGACGACTCCCCGATCAGGGACTCGGGCGCGGCAAGATCCGGCAGTTCGGGGTGGTGCCGCTGAATGTCGGCCCACGCCTGCGCCAGTTCTGCGGCGAGTACAGGTGGTGTCTGTGTCGTGCTCACGTAATGACAACGAGCCGGGGTGGCTGTGTGTTCCGATTCCGGGCCATCGCAAATATTTTGCACGTACCCGTCAGTTCGCACTGATGCGTCACGACGAGGGCGCGTGCGCCGATCTGCGGAGAAGCCTCGCAGCTCACCGCAGAGCGGTACGTAGACCGACGTACGGCCCGGCACACGGCCCGAGCGGGTACGCCGATCATGCCAGGGACGACGGAAACGCAAGAGGTGTTTCGGCCGTTCTGCCGGCGGGACGCGCCCCCGCTCCCGGTCCGCCGGACGGTCACCGCGACCAGGGGCGGTCACCGCGACGGTGGGGCGGTACGGCCGGCCGGCCGGTACGGCACCGGACGCGGCGTACGACGGTGACGTTACCGGGCCGACGGCCCGGCCGTCGCCCCGCCCCGTCCCTCCGGGCCGCCGGACCGGAGCCGCCGTGTTGCCGCCGGGTGAATTCTTGCCACTGGCACGAGCGACTCCCAAGCCGCCGCCTCCTTCCACTGGACGCCGGGTCGAGGGCGGAGTTACCTGGCATACGGGGGGACTGCGAGCGCATCGCACGGGGGCCAAGGAATCGGGCACAGCGGCAACTCTCGGCTGATTGGGGCGCTTACCTATGACACCTACGCTCGTGCGGCAGCACCTGCCTCAGGCGGGCGCCGCCCCCCGCGTGGACCAGCGTGCACGCGCGCGTGACTGGTCCGAGATCCAGGAGCGGATGCTCGTCCCGCTCTACGAGGCCGTCCACGAACGGCTCGACGTGGGGCCGTCGACCCGGCTCCTCGGCCTCGGCTGCGGTTCCGGACTCGCGCTGCTGATGGCCGCCTCGCGCGGCGCCTGGGTCACCGGGGTCGACACCGGCACCGACCGGCTGCGCCTGGCCCGCGAGCGGCTGCTCCCGGAGGACCGGGAGCCCCACGGGCGCCCGGACACCCGCCTCGTGCGCGGCGCACCGCGCGACGCGGCTCCCGGCCCGCGGCACCCGTACACCGTGATCACCGCCTTCGAACCGATCGGCTGCCTGGCCGGGGACGCGGACGCCCTGGCCGGCCTGCTCGCCGAGGCCGTACCGCTCGCCGGACGCGGCGCCGCCGTGGTGCTGGCCGGGTGGGGGCCGCCGGAACGGTGCGCCACGCTCTCGGTGCTGCGCACCGCCACCGACGCGGCCCAACCGCCGCGCGGCAGCGGCACCTGGCGTCCCGCGCACCGCGACGACCTGGAGGACGTCGCCGCCCGGGCGGGCCTGCGGCCCGACGGCTCGGGACGGGTGGCCTGCCCGTTCGGCTACGCCGACCCGGACAGCGCGCTGCGGGGCCTGTTGTCGACCGGCCTGTTCGACCCGGCGATCGCGGCGACGGACCAGGGGCAGGTCGTCAAGGAACTGACCGAGGCGCTGCACCCGTACCAGCGCCCGGACGGCACGGTCTGGATGCCGAACGTCTTCCGGTACCTGATCGCCCGCACCCCCTGAGACGCCCTGAGACGCCCGGAGGGCGCCGCCTCCCACGGGGAGGGGCGCCCTCGGCGGACGTGCGGCGGGGCGGGCCGTCCGCCCGTCAGCCCATGAACTTCTTGAACTCCTCGGGCAGTTCGAAGTCCTTGGCGCCCTGCTGCGGCAGCCCGAAGGCGTTGCCGCCCTCGGCCGCCGCCGCGCGGCGGGCGGCCTCCTCCTGCTCCTGCTGCTTGCGCTTCATCGGGTTGCCGGAGCGCTGCTTGCCCTTGGCCTGCTTCTGCTTCTTCTTCTGCCGGCCGGGACCACCGCCCATGCCCGGCATCCCGGGCACCCCCGGCATGCCCCCGCCCTGCGCCATGCGGGACATCATCTTGCGGGCCTCGAAGAACCGCTCGACGAGGTTCTTCACGGCGCTGACCTCGACACCGGAGCCCTTGGCGATCCGGGCGCGGCGGGAGCCGTTGATGATCGTCGGCTCCTGGCGCTCGGCCGGGGTCATCGACTTGATGATGGCGGCGGTGCGGTCGACATCGCGCTCGTCGAGGTTGTTGAGCTGGTCCTTCATCTGGCCCATGCCCGGGAGCATGCCGAGCAGCTTGGAGATGGAGCCCATCTTGCGGACCTGCTCCATCTGGGCCAGGAAGTCGTCCAGGGTGAAGTCCTGGCCCTTCTTGGACGCCAGCTTGGAGGCCATCTTCTCGGCCTCTTCCTGGCTGAACGTCTTCTCCGCCTGCTCGATCAGGGTGAGCAGGTCACCCATGTCGAGGATGCGGGAGGCCATCCGGTCCGGGTGGAAGGCGTCGAAGTCGTCCAGCTTCTCGCCGTTGGAGGCGAACATGATCGGCTTGCCGGTGACCTGCCGGATCGACAGGGCGGCACCACCGCGCGCGTCGCCGTCCAGCTTGGAGAGCACCACGCCGTCGAAGCCGACGCCGTCGCGGAAGGCCTCGGCGGTGTTGACGGCGTCCTGGCCGATCATCGCGTCGACGACGAACAGGATCTCGTCGGGCGAGACCGCGTCACGGATGTCCGCGGCCTGCCGCATCATCTCCTGGTCGATGCCCAGGCGGCCGGCGGTGTCGACGATGACGATGTCGTGGACCTTGGTCCGGGCGAACTCGAGGGAGTCCTTGGCCACCTTCACGGGGTCGCCGACGCCGTTGCCAGGCTCCGGCGCGTAGACGGCCACACCGGCGCGCTCGGCGACCACGCTCAGCTGGTTGACGGCGTTCGGGCGCTGGAGGTCGGCGGCGACCAGCACCGGGGAGTGCCCCTGGTCCTTGAGCCACTTGCCGAGCTTGCCCGCGAGGGTGGTCTTACCGGCGCCCTGCAGACCCGCGAGCATGATCACGGTGGGCGGCTGCTTGGCGAAGCGGAGGCGACGGGTCTCGCCGCCGAGGATGGTGACCAGCTCGTCATTGACGATCTTGAGCACCTGCTGGGCCGGATTGAGCGCCTTGGAGACCTCGGCGCCCAGGGCGCGTTCCTTGACGTTCTTGATGAAGGCGCGCACGACCGGCAGGGCGACGTCGGCCTCGAGGAGCGCGATACGGATCTCGCGCGCCGTGGCGTCGATGTCCGCTTCGCTCAGCCGGCCTTTTCCGCGGAGGTTTTTGAAGGTCGCGCTGAGGCGGTCGGAGAGGGTGTCGAACACGGCGGCGTCGGTCCTCGGGATCGGGGGCGTTCTGGACTGCCCTCCAGGGTATCCGGCTCCGCAAGCGAATCCGCCCCGCCCGCCGTACTCGGAGGCCGGCGGCACCCGCCGGACGGGGCAGGCGCGGGGCGGGGCGCCGGGGTCACCGCCGCAGGGCCTCCTCCAGGCTGCCGGCCACGGCCCGGGCCTCCTCGCCGGGCAGCGGCCCCCCGTCGGCGAGCGTGACGTAGAACGCGTCGACCGCGTTCGCGCCCAGGGTGCTGACGTGGGCGCTGCGCACCCGGACCCCGGCGTCCTCCAGGGCGCGGCCGATCCGGTACAGCAGGCCGGGGGCGTCCTGGGCCCGGACCTCGATCACCGTGGCGTGCCGGGAGGCGGCGGGGGCGACGGTCACCCGGGGCGGCGGTGCCGCGCGGCCGGGGCGGCGCGGAGGGGCGGCGTCCCGCTCGGCGAGGCGGCCGGCGACGCGCAGGCCGCCGTCGAGGGCGCGCACCAGGTCCGCGCGCAGCCGGGCGGCCTGGGGCAGCGAGCCGTACTCGGCCGCGACCCGCCAGTCCAGGAGCAGCACGCTCCCGTCGACGCCGTCGGGCAGGCCCACCGTGCGCAGTCCGGCGGTGCGGACGGTCAGCCGGTGCAGGGCGAGCACCCCGGCGACCGCGGGCAGCACGCCCGGCTGGTCGGGCACGGCGACGAGGAGTTCGACGCCCAGCGGCTCGGGGCCGGCGCCCTCGGCGGCGGAGGGCGGCTCGGGCCGGGTGCGCAGGGCGAGCACCGGGCCGCCGGTGGCGGCGGCCTCGACGGCGAGCCGTTCCTGTTCGGTGGTGGGCGCCGCCTCCTCCGGGTCGGCGGGCGGATCACCGGCCAGCACCGCCGCGACGCGGTGCACCAGCTCGGTGACCAGGGAGGCGCGCCAGGCGGACCAGGCGGCGGGCCCGGTGGCGAGGGCGTCGGCCTCGGTGAGGGCGTGCAGCAGTTCCAGGGTGCCGGGTGATCCGACGGCGTCGGCGACCGCCCGCACGGTGGCCGGGTCGTCCAGGTCGCGCCGGGTGGCGGTCTCGACGAGGAGCAGGTGGTGGCGGACGAGGGTGGAGACGACGGCGACGTCGGGGCCGTCGAAGCCGAGGCGGGCGGCCATGTCCTTGGCGATGACCTCGCCGGCCACCGAGTGGTCGCCGGGCCAGCCCTTGCCGATGTCGTGCAGCAGGGCGGCGACCAGGAGCAGGTCGGGGCGGTGCACCCGGCGGGTGAGCGCGGAGGCGCGCACGGCGGTCTCGACGAGGTGCCGGTCGACGGTCCAGACGTGGACGGCGTTGCGCTGCGGGCGGCAGCGCACGCGTTCCCAGTCGGGCAGCAGCCGGCTGACCAGGCCCTCGGCGTCCAGGGCCTCCCACACGTCGACGGCCGGAGGTCCGGATCCCAGCAGGGTGACGAGCTGCTCGCGGGCCTCGGCGGGCCAGGGGGCGGGCAGCGGGGGCGCGGTGGCGGCCAGGTGCCGTACGGCGTGGCGGGAGAGCGGGAGTCCGGCCTGGGCGGCGGCGGCCGCGGCGCGCAGCGGGAGCACGGGGTCGCGTTCGGGGCGGGCGGTGCGGGCGAGGACCGCTTCGCCGTCCTGTTCGACGACGCCCTCGGCGAGGGGGGTCCGCTCGGTGGTGCGCCGGCCACCGAGGAGGGTGCGCAGGGTGGGCCGGGCGGCGCGGGAGCGCAGGACGCGTCCGACCTCGCGCCAGGTGACGTCGCTCGCGTAGGTGATGACCCCGGCCGCCTCGTAGACCTGGCGCAGCAGGGCGTCGGCGTCGAGGAGGCCGAGCCGGGCGGCGACCTGGTCCTGTTCCTGGAGGGCGAGCCGGTCGGTCGCGCGGCCGGTGGCCAGGTGGAGGGCGTCGCGCACGTCGAGGAGGTGGCGTCGGGCGTCGGCGAGGCCCTCGCGGGGGGCGTCGGCGAGCCAGGAGGCGGCGACGGCGCGGAGCGCGGTGGCGTCCCGCAGACCGCCGCGGGCCTCCTTGAGGTCGGGTTCCAGCAGGTAGCGCAGTTCGCCCTGGCGTGCGGCGCGCCCGGCGCACAGGTCCCGCAGTTCGGGCAGCCGCCGGGGGGCGAGGTTCCGCCAGTCGGCGAGCACGGTGGTGCGCAGGGCGGTGGTGAGGCCGAGGTCTCCGGCGAGGTGCCGGGCGTCGAGCAGGCCCAGCTGGACCTTGAGGTCGTCGGCGGCGGTCCGGCGGGCCTCGGCGGGGGTGCGCACCGAGTGGTCGAGGGCGAGGCCGAGGTCCCAGACGGGGTACCAGAGGCGGTCGGCCAGGGCGGCGACGGCCTCGCTGTCGCCGCCGTCGTGCAGGAGGAGCAGGTCGAGGTCGCTGCGCGGGGAGAGTTCGCCGCGTCCGTATCCGCCGACGGCGACCAGGCTGACGCCCCGGGGCTCCGGGCCGGCCGCCGTGAACAGGGCGGCGAGCCAGGCGTCGGTCAGGTCCGCGAGGGCGGTGCGGCGGTGCGGCCCGGGCCGCGCGTCCTCGGTGAGGAGGCGCAGCCGGGCCGCCGCGTAGCCGCCGGGTTCCGTCGTGTCCGTGTCGTGCGTGTCCGTACCCGTCACCCGGCGACTCCTGTTCCGTGCAGTGCCGTGCAGTGCAGTGCGTGCCGTCAGAGGGCGTCGGGGCCGCGTTCGCCGGTGCGGACCCGTACGGCCGTCTCGACCGGCAGGGACCAGACCTTGCCGTCCCCGATCTTGCCGGTGCGGGCCGCCTTGACGATCACGTCGATGAGCTGTTCGGCGTCGTCGTCCTCGACCAGCACCTCGATGCGGATCTTGGGGACGAGGTCGACGGTGTACTCGGCGCCCCGGTAGACCTCGGTGTGGCCGCGCTGGCGGCCGTAGCCGCTGGCCTCGGTGACGGTCAGGCCGTGCACTCCGAAGGCCTGGAGGGCCTCCTTGATCTCGTCGAGCCGGTGCGGTTTCACGACGGCGGTGATGAGCTTCATGCGTCCACCTTCTTGCTTGCGGCCGGGGCGGCGGGAGCGGGGGCGGCGGTGGCGCGGGATCCGCCGCCGGTGCCGCTGAAGTCGTAGGCGGTCTCGGCGTGTTCGGCCTGGTCGATGCCGGCGACCTCGTCGTCCTCGGCGACCCGCATGCCGATGGTCCGGTCGAGGAGGAGGGCGAGCAGCGCGGAGACGACCAGGGAGTAGGCGAGGACGCCGAAGACGCCGGCGCACTGCTTCCAGAACTGGTCGAGCCCGCCGCCGTAGAAGAGGCCGGCGACGTCGGACTGGCCCTCGCCGGTGGCGAAGAAGCCGACGAGCAGGGAGCCGAGGATGCCGCCGACGAGGTGGACGCCGACGACGTCGAGGGAGTCGTCGTAGCCGAAGCGGTACTTCAGGCCGACGGCCATGGCGCACAGGACACCGGCGATCAGGCCGACCGCGATGGCGCCGAGCGGGGAGACCGCGCCGCCGGCGGGGGTGATGGCGACGAGGCCGGCGACGGCACCGGAGGCGGCGCCCAGCGTGGTGAAGGCGCCGTGGCGGATCTTCTCGTAGGTGAGCCAGCTGAGGACCGCGGCGCCGGTGGCGACCTGGGTGTTGACGAACATCAGCGCGCCGACGCCGTCGTCGTTGCCGAGCCACGAGCCGGAGTTGAAGCCGAACCAGCCGAACCACAGCAGGGCGGCGCCGAGCATGACCAGCGGGAGGCTGTGCGGGCGCATCGGGTCCTTCGTGAAGCCGATGCGCTTGCCGATGACGAGGATCACGCCGAGCGCGGCGGCACCCGCGTTGATGTGGACGGCCGTGCCGCCGGCGAAGTCGATGACGCCGAGTTCGAAGGCCCAGCCGCCGGGGCCCCAGACCCAGTGGGCGACGGGGAAGTAGACGACGGTGACCCACAGGGCGACGAACAGCGCCCAGGCGGTGAACTTCACGCGGTCCGCGAGGGCGCCGCTGATCAGGGCGGGGGTGAGGACGGCGAACATCATCTGGAAGACCAGGAACACGAAGAGCGGGATGGTGGTGCCGTCCCACAGTTCGGTGAGGCCGATGCCGCTGAGGCCGACCCAGTCGGAGTTCCAGCCGATGAGGCTGCCGGAGTCGGTGCCGAACGCCATGGAGAAGCCGTAGAGCACCCAGAGGACGGTGACGATTCCCAGGCTGATGAAACTCATCATCAGCATGTTCAGGGTGCTCTTGACGCGGACCATGCCTCCGTAGAAGAAGGCCAGGCCGGGCGTCATGAGCATCACCAGGGCGGAACAGATGAGCATGAACCCTGTGTTGGCGGCGGACAGCGTGGGCGCGTCCGCGGCCAGGGCGACGGCTGGTGCCATCGGCGTCTCCTCGTCTTGTGTACGGCCCGTGCGGGGGGAGCCTCGAACGGTGGGAGGGGTGGGCCGGTCGTGCGCCCTGAGATTCGCGCAGCGCCGTTTCGGCGGGCGCCCCTCGTTGTTTCGCCGTGGTGACGAAGAGGCGTGGCGTGTTACGCGTCGGTGAACCGGGGCCCGGTCGCGCGGGCGGCCGGTGCCGCGGGGCGGGAACGGGACCGGCCGCGGCCGGCCTCCGAAATGACTGGCATGGGGGAGCCGAGTCGGGCAGTTCGGGAGGGCCGGCCGCGGCCGGGGTCTGCGGTTTCCGCCGCGGTCAGACCGCTTCGGCGGTCTCGGGCAGTTCGGCGGCGAGCCGTTCGGTGAGGTCGACGACGGCGGCGAGGTCGCCGAAGTCGCGGACGGCGGTGTCCACCGTCTTTCGGATACGGGTGTTCACGCGTTCCGAACGGACCTTCTTGGCCGCGCGGATGGCCTCGGTGGCGAGCACCGCGCCCTGTTCGGGTTCGCGCTGGAGGAGGTGGACGGTGGCCATGCCGATCAGGTTGAGGGCGTAGGAGCGCTGGTGCTCGGCGCTGTCCCGGGCGAAGAGTTCCACGGCGCGCTGCATCAGCGGCTCGGCGAGGGAGGCGTAGGTGGGGCTGCGGCCGGCGACGTAGGCCAGGTCCCGGAAGGAGTGGGAGTTCTCGCCGTACAGCTCGGCCTCGGTGAAGAAGCTGATCCAGCCGGGGTCGGGCTCGTCCCACTCGACGGCTTCGGCGAAGGTGTCCTCGGCCATGCGGACCGCCCGCTTGCACCGGCCGGGCTGGCCCATGTTGGCGTAGGCGCGGGCCTCCATCGCATACAGCATCGCCTGCGTGCGCGGGCCGGCGCAGTCGCGGCTGCCGTACTGGGCGAGGTGGATGAGTTCCAGGGCGTCGTCCGGGCGGCCCAGGTGGATCATCTGCCGGCTCATGCTGGAGAGGATGTACGAGCCGAGGGGGCGGTCCCCGGCCTCCTTGGCGGCGTGCAGCGCGAGGACGAAGTACTTCTGCGCGGTGGGCTGCAGCCCCACGTCGTAGGACATCCAGCCCGCCAGTTCGGCGAGTTCGGCGGCCACCTTGAACAGCCGCCGCGTGGTCGCCTCGGGCTGGGGCTCCTGCAGGAGGTCGGTCACCTCGTGCAGTTGGCCGACGACGGCCTTCCGGCGCAGGCCGCCGCCGCACTGGGCGTCCCACTGCCGGAACATGACGGTGGTGGTCTCCAGCAGGTCCAGTTCCGGCTGGGACAGCCGGCCCCGGCCGCGGCCCGCGGAGGAGGGGTCCGCCGCCGGGTGCGTCCGCGGGGCGGACGGGGTGGGGACGAGCCAGCGCTGCATGGGCTCGATCAGGGACGGGCCCGCGGAGAGGGTCAGCGAGCTCCCGAGGAAGCCGCGCCGCGCCAGCATCAGGTCGCTGCGCGAGAACTCGCTGAGCAGGGCCACGGTCTGCGGGCCCGTCCACGGCAGGTCGACGCCGGTGGCGGAGGGTGCCGGGCGGGTCGTGCGCAGGCCCAGGTCCTCGACGGAGACGACGACGCCGAAGCGCTCGGAGAACAGTTCGGAGAGGATCCTGGGGATGGGTTCGCGGGGGTTCTCGCCGTCCAGCCAGCGGCGGACGCGCGAGGTGTCGGTGGAGATGTGGTTGGCGCCCAACTGGCGGGCCCTGCGGTTGACCTGACGGGCCAGTTCGCCCTTGGACCATCCGCTGCGGACGAACCACGAGGCGAGCAGCTCGTTCGGACGTTTCTCCGGACTCGCCGTACTCGTCCCGCCACCGTCGTTGCCGCTCACTGGAACGCCCCCATCCCTGAAGACCACTTGTCGCTGAGTGCGCCAAGCCTTATCAGAATGCCGGTTGTCGGGGCCGCCCGTCCGGCGATTGCCACCCTTCGAACGGAAAGCCGAGTTGCCTCCGGCATACCCACGAGTGCATGTGCCCCAAGAAGCCGTGCACACACCGTAATCCCACGATCACCCGTCCAGCCACGGCGGATGCACAATCGCCACCATTCGCCACCCCTTCGAATGAACTCACGGTTGCCGTCCCACGGTTCACTTGACACTGGACAGCCAAGAGCGGACGCGGTGACGCAGACGGGGGCGCACATCGTCGGGCGCACCACCCCCGGGGCTTCCGGACGCCGCTTGAGCGGGCCGGCACCGGGAAGCCGGAAACAGAGCGTCACATTCCGCGTCCGCTGCGTAACCACCGGTGCGCCGGACCCGTTGGAGGGGGCATGGGCTTCACGATCGGTATCAGCCGGGGCATCCGCGACATCCGGTCCGGCTCGCGCCGCCGCGGCCGCGCGTCGGACGCCACCACCGTGGCGGAGTACACCGGCCTGTGGGGCTGGGAGGTCGTCCCCGGCGCCCGGGCCGCCGCCGGGTCCTGCTCCTGCGGCCGGCCCGCCTGCCCGACGCCGGGCGCGCACCCGCTGGACTTCGCGCCGCGGATCCCCGCCGGGGCTCCGCTGGACGAGGTCACCCGGACCTGGGCCGAGTTCCCCGGGGCGTCCGCGATGCTCCCGGTGGGACACGCCTTCGACGTGCTGGAGGTGGCCGAGCCCGCCGGTCTGCACGCGCTGGCCCGGCTGGAGCGCATGGGCCTGCCCGTCGGCCCGGTCACAGCCACCCCGGACGGACGCGCGCAGTTCTTCGTCGCCCCCGGTGCCGCCGCCGCCCTGCCCCGGCTGCTGTACCGCACGGGCTGGGACGACCCGGCCGCCCTGGACCTCCGCGCCCTCGGCCCCGGTACCCATGTCACGGCCCCGCCCTTCGACCGCGCCGGCCTCGGTCCGGTCCGCTGGCTCCGCTCCCCCGCCCTGGACACGGCCACCCGGCCTCCGGAGGCGCGTCTGCTCCTGGGCACCCTGGCCTACGTGGCCCACCGCTCCCGCGCCCGCGCTGCGGGTGCGCTCCTCCGGCCGGGGCGCGGCGACTGAGACCGGGGCGCCGGGCGCCATGGCGTCCGTCGCCATCCCGCCCCAGGCCGGGCGGGGTGGCGGTGGCGTGTCACGACGGAGCCCGGGGGCGGGCCCCGGGCGGTGACGTGAGCGCGGCCCTTGGGTGGGCCCGGATTCGCGGGGTGAGCGGGCCCTCCGGCCGCACGTCGGCCCCGGGCCGCTCTCCGCACACCGACGTACGCCGACGCGGGCCGTCCGGTGCTCGCCGGGCAGGTCGTTCCTGGTGGGGCCGGTCTCCCCGGGCCCTTGAGGTTCGAGGCGCGCAGCTCCTACCCGTCGGGCCCGGCGCCCGGCGTCGCCCCACCACCATCCCCACGCGGCAGGCGAGCCGTACGCCCGGCTACGGGCCCGGCCCGCACGCCACCCCCCGCCCGGGCCTGCCCTGCCGTCCTCGGCCCCCGGCTCCCGGCTCCCGGCTCCCGGCTCCCGGCTCCCGGCTCCGCGAACACCGGCTCCGCCGGCCCGGTTCCGGCACACCGCGTCCGCCGGACTGCTCACCGCCCATTGGACCGCTCACCCCGGCGACCGAACCGCTCACCCCGGCTGCCGGAACGCTCACCCGGTGGGCGGATCGCTCCCCCACCGGCCGGAACGGCGAAGCGCCCGTCCCCGGTCGGTCCGGGAGGCGGGCGCTTCTTCTTGCGGGGCGGCGGGGGGGGTCACTCCCCGAGGAGAGCGTCCACGAATGCCGCCGGTTCGAACGGGGCCAGGTCGTCCGCGCCCTCGCCGAGCCCGATCAGCTTGACCGGGACGCCCAGCTCGCGCTGGACCGCGACGACGATGCCGCCCTTGGCGGTGCCGTCCAGCTTGGTGAGGACGATGCCGGTGATGTCGACGACCTCGGCGAAGACCCGCGCCTGGACCAGGCCGTTCTGGCCGGTGGTGGCGTCGAGCACGAGCAGCACCTCGTCCAGCGGGGCCTGCTTCTCCACGACCCGCTTGACCTTGCCGAGCTCGTCCATGAGACCGGTCTTGGTGTGCAGGCGCCCGGCGGTGTCGATGAGCACCGCGTCGGCGGCCATCTCCTTGCCCTCCTTGACCGCGTCGAACGCGACGGAGGCCGGGTCACCGCCCTCGGGACCGCGCACGATGTGGGCCCCGACCCGCTCGCCCCACGTCTGGAGCTGGTCGGCGGCGGCCGCGCGGAAGGTGTCGGCCGCGCCCAGCACGACCGTGTTGCCGTCGGCGACCAGCACGCGGGCCAGCTTGCCGGTGGTGGTGGTCTTGCCGGTGCCGTTGACCCCGACGACCATCACGACGCCGGGGCCGCCGGCCTCGTTGTCGGTGTGCACGGTGCGGTCCATGTCGGGGCCGACCAGGGTGATCAGCTCCTCGCGGAGCAGACCGCGCAGCTCCTCGGGCGTACGGGTGCCGAGGACCTTGACGCGCTCCCGCAGCCGCTCGACGAGCTCCTGGGTGGGCTGCACGCCGATGTCGGCGGTGAGCAGGGTGTCCTCGATCTCCTCCCAGGTGTCCTCGTCGAGGTGCTCGCGGGACAGCAGGGAGAGCAGGCCCTTGCCGAGGGCGTTCTGCGAGCGGGAGAGACGGGCCCGCAGCCGGATCAGGCGACCCTCGGTGGGGGCCGGGATCTCGATGGCGGGAGCCTCCGCGGCCGGCGGCTCCTCGATGACGACGGCGGAGCCGTCGGGTAGGTCAACCTCCTCGATGGTGCGCCGCGGTTCCTCCCGCGGCGTCTCGGCCTCGTCGCCGACGTGCGGCTCGGCCGGAGGGGCGGTGATGTCGGGCGCGGCGGGCGGTGGCGGGGGCAGCGGCTTCTTGCGGCGGCTGCCGACGATGAGCCCGCCGATCGCGCCGAGCACGACCACGGCGATGACTACAGCAAGGATGACGATGTCCATAACCCGTCCAGTATCGGCCATGGCACCCCCGCACGCCCCGACCCCGGGCCGCCCGCGGAGGGGCCGTGCCGGGGGCCGGACGCCCTGGCCGGCCGCCCTCTCGTGAGGCCGGGCATCGTGTCCTCGCGGCCGGACGCCCGCCCGGCTCGTCCGACGGCCGGACGCCCCCGCCCGCCCCTCGGGCGGGATCCCCTCGTGGCGCATCCCCTGACGGCGGGGTGCCGGTGGACGAGGAGGGTGCCTTGAACTGCGGGTGCTGTGCGCGGAAGCGGTTCGGGTTCCAGCCGGCCGACCGGTCCCGCACCGAGGGCCGGCCCGGGACCGCCGCCCACGTACCGCCGGGTCCGTCCGCGAGAGGGGTCGGCCCGCGTCGGCCCGTGCCGACCCGGGCGGCCGGACAGGGCGCCGCCCCCGGTCCGGGGGTCCGGGCCGGGGGCGGCGGTGGGGGGTTCGGGGGAGGGGCAGCGGGGACTGGAACCCTTCCCCCGATCGTGGGGCGCCGGCCGTGGGGGCCGTGGGCGCCGGGGTCAGCCCATCTCCTCCAGGGCCTTGCCCTTCGTCTCCTTGACGAACTTCAGGACGAAGGGGATGGAGAGGGCGGCGAAGAAGGTGTAGATCAGGTAGGTCGTCGACAGGTTCCAGTCGGCGAGCGACGGGAAGCTGGCGGTGATGGCCCAGTTGGCGATCCACTGCGCGGCGGCGGCCACACCCAGGGCGGCGGCGCGGAGCCGGTTGGGGAACATCTCGCCGAGCATCACCCACACGACGACACCCCAGGACAGGGCGAAGAAGAGGACGAAGACGTGGGCGGCGATCAGGGCGACCCAGCCCTGCGTGGCGGGCAGCTTGCCGTCGACCAGGTCGAAGGAGAAGGCCCACGCCTCCAGCGCGAGGCCGATCACCATGCCGACGGAGCCGATGACGGCGAGCGGCCTGCGGCCGATGCGGTCCACGAAGATCATCGCGATCACGGTGCCGACGATGTTGATGATCGACGTGGTGAAGGAGTAGAAGAACGAGTCCGTCGGGTCGACGCCGACCGACTGCCAGAGGGTGGCCGAGTAGTAGAAGGCGACGTTGATGCCGACGAACTGCTGGAAGACCGACAGGCCGATGCCGATCCAGACGATCGGCTTGAAGAAGAAGCTGCCGCCCAGGAGGTCCTTGAAGCTGGACTTCTCCTCCCGGTGCATCGCCCGGCGGATCTCGTCGACGCGGGCGTCCAGGTCGACGCCCTTGCCCTCGACCTCTTCGAGGATGCTCCGGGCCCGCTCGTGCTTGCCGACGGAGATCAGGTAGCGCGGGGACTCGGGGATGGCGAAGGAGAGCAGGCCGTAGAGGACGGCCGGGACGACCATGACGCCGAGCATGAGCTGCCAGGCCTCCAGGCCGAGCAGCTTGCCGCGCTGGTCGCCGCCGGCGGCGTTGAGGATGCCCCAGTTGACCAGCTGGGACACGGCGATGCCGACGACGATCGCGGCCTGCTGGAAGGAGCCGAGCCGACCGCGGTAGGCGGGCGGGGCCACCTCGGCGATGTAGGCGGGGCCGATCACGGAGGCCATGCCGATGGCGATGCCGCCGACGACGCGCCAGAAGGCGAGGTCGTAGAGCGTGAAGGGCAGCGCGGAGCCGATGGCGCTGACGGTGAAGAGGACCGCGGCGATCTGCATGCACCGGATGCGTCCGATGCGGTCGGCTATCCGGCCCGCGGTCGCCGCGCCGATGGCGCAGCCGATCAGGGCCACGGCGATGACCTGCGCGAGCGCGGCGGAACCGATGTCGTAGCGGTCCCGGATGGCCTCGACGGCGCCGTTGATGACGGAGCTGTCGTAACCGAAGAGGAAACCGCCCATGGCGGCCGAGGCCGCGATGAAGATGACGTGCCCGAGATGGTCGGGATGAGCCGTTGCGGCTCCTGATGTCTGTGCCTGCGTCGAGCTGGTCACGTGTACTCCTCGGGCCGCCGGCAGCATCGCCGGACGGGGGTCAGCCCTTCGAGGTTCACCGGAAGGCACCTGAAGGTAAGAACAACTTCGCAGAGACTATGTCTTCAATTCTTGAAGTCAAGAGCCCATGTCGTGTGACGTTTGAGACCACAGAGGCGCAGAGGACCACCCGTGCGTTCAATGTTTGAAGCTGATGTGCCCGTTCAGCGCAGACGCTGGCTGATGACCTTGGACACGCCGTCGCCCTGCATGGACACGCCGTAGAGCGCGTCGGCGACCTCCATGGTCCGCTTCTGGTGCGTGATCACGATCAGCTGCGAGGCCTCCTGCAACTCCTGCATGATCCGGATCAGCCGCTGGAGGTTGGTGTCGTCGAGCGCGGCCTCGACCTCGTCCATCACGTAGAACGGACTGGGCCGCGCCTTGAAGATCGACACGAGCAGCGCCACGGCGGTCAGGGACCGCTCACCGCCCGAGAGCAGCGACAGCCGCTTGACCTTCTTGCCGGGCGGACGCGCCTCGACGTCCACGCCCGTGGTGAGCATGTTGTCGGGATCGGTCAGCACCAGGCGCCCCTCGCCCCCCGGGAACAGGCGGGCGAAAACGCCCTCGAACTCCCTGGCGGTGTCCCGGTACGCCTCGGTGAAGACCTGCTCGACGCGTTCGTCGACCTCCTTGACGACCTGCAGCAGGTCCGCGCGCGTCTTCCTCAGGTCCGCCAGCTGCTCGCTGAGGAACTGGTGGCGCTCCTCCAGCGCCGCGAACTCCTCCAGGGCGAGCGGGTTCACCTTGCCGAGCTGCTGATAGGCGCGCTCGGCGACCTTCAGACGCTTCTCCTGCTCGGCCCGGACGAAGGGGCGGGGCCTGTTGCGCGGGTGCTCCGGGTCCTCCGGCAGCTGCTCGCCCTCGGCGGGGGGCGCGGGCGGCACCAGCTGGTGCGGACCGTACTCCGCCACCAGTCCGGCCGGTTCGACACCCAGTTCCTCCAGCGCCTTGGTCTCCAACTGCTCCACGCGCAGCCGCTTCTCGGCGCCGAGTACCTCGCCCCGGTGAACTGAATCAGTCAACTTGTCGAGTTCCGCCTTGAGATCGCGTCCCTCGGTGCGCGCCCGGGCCAGCTCCTGCTCGCGGTGGGCCTTGGCCGCCTCGGCGGCGGCGCGCTCGGTGTCCGCCCGCGCCACCGACACCTCGACGTGGTCCAGGAGTTGCCGGGCGCCCGCCGCGACGGCCCCGGCGACGGCGGCCTCGTGGCGCAGTCGGGCGCGGCGCTGCTCGGCCCGCGCCCGGGCCTCGCGCTCGGCGCGGGCCGCGCGGTCCAGCGAGTCGGCCCGTCCGGCCAGCCCCTTGACCCGCTCCTCGTGGGTGCGGACCTGGAGGCGGGCCTCCATCTCGGTCTGCCGGGCGTTGGCCCCGTCGGCGGCGAGCCGGTCGCGCACGGCAGTGTCGGGCTCCTCCTCGAAGGGCATCTCCTCGGCGACGGCGAGCCGTTCGGCGAGCTCCTCGACCTCCGCGAGCGCGCTCTCTTGGGCCTGCCGTGCCCGGTCCGCCGCCGCCACGGCCCGCTCGGCCTCCCCGGCGGCGCCGCGTGCCTGCCCGGCGAGCCGGCCGAGCCGTTGGGCGACCGCGGACTTCTCCCGGTCGGCGGCCCGGCGCCGCTCCCCCAGCTCCTCGACGAGGGCCGCGCACTCCCGGCGCCGCGCCTCCGCCGCCGTCTGGGCCCCGGCCAGCTCCTCGCAGCGCACGGCCAGTTCCGCGAGTTCCGCGGCGGCCTCGTCCACGGACGCCTGCACCTCCAGCAGGCTGGGCGCGCCGGCCGACCCGCCCTGCGCGAAGTGGGCGCCGAGCAGATCGCCCTCGGCGGTCACGGCGGTCAGCCCGGGCCGCGCGTAGACCAGTTCCTCGGCGTCCTCCAGGGTGCCGACGACGACGATCCCGCGCAGCAGCCTGCGCACCGCCGGCATCAGCTCCGCGGGTCCGCTCACCAGGTCGGCCGCGTACGGCGGACCGTCGGCGCGTGCTTCGTCCGGCTCCTCCTCCGCGGCCCCGGCGAGCAGCAGCGCCGCCCGGCCGGCGTCCTGCTTGCGCAGCAGCCGCAGCGCCTCTACGGCGGCGGTGGGGGTACGGACGGCGACGGCGTCGGCGGCGGCTCCGAACGCCGCGGCCAGGGCGGTCTCGTGACCGGGGGTCACGGTGAGGAGCTCGGCGGCGGGGCCGAGGAGCCCGGCGAGGCGGTCCCGCGCGGCGAGCAGGGCACCGGTGCCGTCCTTGCGGCGCAGGCCGAGGGCGAGGGCGTCGTGGCGGGCCCGGGTCGCGGCCCGCTCGCGTTCGGCGGCGGTGGCGGCCTCGCGGGCGGCGGTGAGCGCCGCCTCGGCGTCCGCGAGCTGCTGCCGGGCCGCCTCGTGCCGCTCGGCGAGTTCGGCGTCGTCCACGTCGAGGCCGTCCACCTCGGCCTTCAGGGCCTCGTACTCCTCCTGGGCGGCGATGGCCCGCTCCTGCGCCTCGTCGCGGGCGGCGGCCAGCCGCTCGATCTCGGCCTGGGCCGCCGCGGCCCGTGACCGGGCCGCACCGACCTGGCCCCTCAGCCGGGCCAGGCCCTCACGGCGGTCGGCGATGGCCCGCGCGACGTCCTTCAGCCGCCGCTCCTCCTGCGCGAGTTCGCGCTCCAGTTCGGCGCGGTGGGCGACGGTGTCCTCCAGCGCGCGCTCGGCCGCCTCCAGGGCGGCTTCCAGCTCGGCCTCCTGTTCGCGGACCCGGGCGGCCTCGCGTTCCAGGTCCTCCGGGTCCCGGCCGCGGCGTTCCTCCGGCGGGGCGGAGGTGGCGCTCTGCACCCGCGCGTCGGCCAGCGAGACGGTGCCGCGCACCCGCTCGGCGAGCCGGGACAGCTCGTACCAGGTCTGCTGGGCGTTCTGCAGGCGCGGGGTGAGGCGGCGCACCTCCTCCTCCAGCTGCGCCTCCCGTCTCAGCGCCTGGCCCAGGGCCTGCTCGGCGGCCTCCTTGCGCTCCTTGAGGGCGGCCTCGTCGGCGATCTCGGCCGCCAGCGCCTCCCGCAGCCGCACCAGGTCGTCGGCGAGCAGACGCAGGCGCGCGTCGCGCAGGTCGGCCTGGATGACGGCGGCCCGCCGGGCGACGGCGGCCTGCCGGCCGAGGGGCTTGAGCTGGCGGCGCAGCTCGTCGGTGAGGTCCTGCACGCGCGCGAGGTTGGCCTGCATCGCGTCCAGCTTGCGCAGCGCCTTCTCCTTGCGCTTGCGGTGCTTGAGGACGCCCGCGGCCTCCTCGATGAAGGCGCGGCGGCCCATCGGGTCGGCGTGCAGCACGGAGTCCAGCTGGCCCTGGCCGACGATGACGTGCATCTCGCGGCCGATGCCGGAGTCGGAGAGCAGTTCCTGGATGTCGAGCAGCCGGCAGGTGTCGCCGTTGATCTGGTACTCGCTGCCGCCGTTGCGGAACATGATCCGCGTGATGGTGACCTCGGCGTACTCGATGGGCAGGGCCCCGTCGGAGTTGTCGATGGTCAGCGACACCTCGGCCCGGCCGAGCGGCGGGCGGCCGGTGGTGCCGGCGAAGATGACGTCCTCCATCTTGCCGCCGCGCAGCGACTTGGCCCCCTGCTCGCCCATGACCCAGCTGAGGGCGTCCACCACGTTGGACTTGCCCGAGCCGTTCGGACCGACGACGCAGGTGATCCCCGGTTCGAAGCGGAGCGTGGTCGCGGAGGCGAACGACTTGAAGCCGCGGAGGGTCAGGGCCTTGAGGTGCACGCCGCCGGACTTTACCGGCCGCGGGAGGGGTCACTGAATGAACGCGCGGTTTCGCCGGTGAACGGGAAGGGCAGACCAGACGTTGAAGAGGGTGAAAGGATGCGCGGGACAAGGACCCGAGGGGCGGGCGCCGCGTATCCCCAGGGCGGGGCCGGTGAGGCGGGGCACACAGACGGCAGGACGGCAAGAAAGAAGGGACGCCGAGGCGTCCCTTGCACTTCAATCAACGCGGCGGGTGCGATGAGCGGCCCGACCACTGCGGTGCTGTTCGTGGAGCGGTGCAGTGATCAGGTCAGCGCGGGCTCCGCCTGGTGTGCGTCAACGCTCTCCATGATCCTGTCGTGAGAAGCGGCAGCCGCCAGCGCGTCCTTCTCGGCCTGGATCCGGACGAGCTCCGATTCCAGGTCCTGGACACGCTGCTGGAGCCGTCGCATCTCGGCGAGGAGTCGCGGGTCGGAGCCGCCGACGTAACCGAGAAGCGCCTTTGCCATGATGGATGGTCCTCCACAATGAGTGACCGACCGATGCGGTGTGGGTCGTGAGGGATTCGCACCGCCGATGTCGGGCAGGCTTGCAGTTGTGCTGCCGTTCAGCCATGCCAAACAGCTAAGGTGCGCGGGGCTTTCAGCGTCTCACCAAAAAGTTTGACGGTCAACACGATCACGCCCCGTAGGCGCGGACAACCGGGCGCGTACGGCCGCACGGCAGCGGCCTCGCGATCTTCACGGGTCCTCGGGACGTGGCCGCCATCCTGTCGGCCGGACCGGTCCGCCGCAAGCGCCTTTCCGCAATCACCAGGACGTTTTCCGTTGCGGGGTCGGCGGGCCGGGGGCCGCCGGCCTCGCGCGGGGGCCTCCGAGCCGGGCGGTCAGCGGATGGCGAAGCCGTCGTAGCCGCCGCGCGGTGTGTCCCAGATCTCGGTGACTCCGTCCACGCGCCCGGGCGTGTCGCCGTCCCGCAGCCAGTCCAGCAGCGCCTCGCACCGCGTCCGGGGGCCCTCGGCGACCACTTGGACCCGCCCGTCCCCGAGATTGAGAGCAAAACCACTGAGGGCGCCCAACTCCAGGGCCTTGGCCCGGGTGAACCAGCGGAAACCCACCCCTTGTACCCGCCCGCGCACCCAGGCGACCAGTCGCACATCCTCGCTCATGACGGCAACCTAACCGGACAATGTCACACCGGGCACACGGTCCCCCGGCGCCATGCGGTACCGTCCCGACCCAGTGAATCTCACATGAAACTCACTCGATGGTGTGAGTTTCGTGGTGATCGCGAGGACGAGTCGACCGCAAGGACGAGGAAGGCCAGAACATGGGACGCCACCGACGCTCCGCCGCCGGCCGCGCCGCCACGGGCCGCGCCACGGGGGTCACTCACCACGACGGCGCCCACGACGCGGGGCTCGACGGCCTGCCGGACGCACACCACGGCCACGACGGCCAGTTGGACGCCCACGCCACCGAGCGGCCCTCCATGGGCATCGCCCCCTACCTGAACCCCCAGGCGTACGCCGAGACCTACGCGAAGAGCGAGGCCTACCTCTTCGACACGGGCGACGCCACCGGCCCTGCCCCCGCCGCCGACACCGCCGGCTACGACTTCACCGCCGACCCCTACGCTTCGGCGGACCCGGCCGTTCCCGCGCCGACGACGGAAGCCCCCGTCCCGCCGACCGCGCCCGGCGTCATCGGTACCGCCGAGACCGCCGTGTTCCCGGCCGCCCCCGCCTTCGCGACCGAGGGCGTCACCGGGCAGCCCTTCCCGGGCACCGACGCGGCGGACGCCCTCCATTACGGCGGACACCCGCACGACGGACACCACCCGCACGACGCACATCGCAACGACTGGAACCCGCACGGCGGCCACCCGTACGGCGGACACGCCGACCACGGTCACGCCTACGCGGCCCACCCGCAGGACGCCTTCACCGACGACCGGCTGCCCGGCAACCGTTTCGTCGCCGACCCCTTCGGCCCCGACGTCCCGGACGGCCCGTTCCCGGAGGCCCAGGCCCCGGCCGCCGCCGAAACCGGCGGCGAGCACGGCTTCGCCGACGACACGGCGGCCGACGGCCACCGGTCCGTGCCCCGCCCCCCGGCAGCCCGTCGCGCCGACGGCCACGCCGACGACGTCCGGCACCTGGACGAGGGCTTCCCGCCCGGCGACGGGCCCCGCCGCCCCGCCGGACACCGGCGCCGGAAGAAGAAGGCCGGCGCCCCGGTCCGCAGCGGCCTGCTCGGCGTCTCCGCCGCGGTCGCCATCGGCACCGTCGCGGTCGCCACGGGTGCGGTCCCGGGTCTGGAGAACTACAAGCTGGGCGGCGACAGCTCCCCCGGCGAGACCGTCGAGGCCGGCGGCGCGCCGACCAACTCCCCCGTCGGACAGGGCGGCGCCTCCGGCAGCCTGGAGAGCCCGGGCCGCGAGGCCGGCGCCCCGGCCAGCCGCGACGGCGACCGCGCCACCTCACCCGAGGCATCGCCGTCCGCCCCGACCACCTCTCCGTCCGAGACCGCCGAGGAGGAGACGGAGAAGGGGAAGGGGAAGGGCAAGGGCAAGGACAAGCAGAAGGCCCCGTCCGCCACCCCGAGCGAGGAGACCCCCGAGGAGCGGACGACCCCGCCCCGCAAGGCCGACCCCGCTCCGAAGAAGCCGAGCAGCCCCGGCTCCCAGTCGGCCGAGCAGACCGCCGGCGCCCAGGTGCTCGCGCTGGTCAACCAGGAACGGGCCAAGGTCGGCTGCCGTCCCGTGGCCGCCAGCGGCCCCCTGACCGACCTGGCCACCGCGTTCAGCGACGACATGGCCGAGCGCGGCTTCTTCGACCACACGGACCCCGACGGCGCCACCCCCTGGGACCGCGCCAAGAAGGCCGGCATAACCGACCTCGGCGGCGAGAACATAGCCCGCGGCCAGGCGACCGCGGCGGCCGTCATGGAAGCCTGGATGAACAGCCCCGGCCACAAGGCGAACATCCTGAACTGCGACTTCAAGACCCTGGGCGTCGGCGTCCACATGGGCCCCGGCGGGCCTTGGTGGACGCAGAACTTCGGCTACTGAGACAACCGCGGGTCACCGACCCGGACCGCCTTCGGGTCACCGCCCACGCACCGTCTGCCGACGGGGCATCGCCCTGATGGACGGTGCCGCCAGCGGACCGGGGCCGTTCCGCCGGCCGTTGCGTCGGTCATGGTGAGGGGTGCGGACGTGGTCGAGCAGGACGGGGCCGACGACACCGCGTATCACCGTGCCGTGGGGCGGGCGTGGGTCGTCACGGATCGCTTCCTGCTGCGCGCCGGTGCCCCTCGGCCTCGTGGTGTCGGCCCTCGTCGGCGTGGGTGCCTTCGTGGCTCTCGTGGAGGCCCTCAGCGGCTGAGGCGGCCGGCGGGGCTGCTGCGTTGTCCGCTCGATCCCCCGGCCCGGACCGCACCCGGCGTCCGCGGGGCGCGGCAACTGCGGCGGTATTCTGGGCAGTTCGTACCGGCGGCGCGCGCACAGGGGGACACGCATGGTGGAGCTGGGCATCCTGTTCGGACTGTTGGGGGTGGCGCTGCTCGGTCTGGTCGGCGTGCTCCTGCGGCGGCCGAACGGCCGCACGGAGAACGCCGACGGGCTCCGCATCGAGCGGGCGCGGCTGGTGCAGGCGCAGAACGACCGGGTGATCTACGGATCCGGGGCGGTGCGCGACCGTGCTCACCACACGTCCGGCCCGCACCGCCCTTGAGCCTGCCGCCGCGATCGTCATGACCACCCCCGCCCCCGGTCCGCCCCCCGGCCCCCTCGTCACCCCGCCCGCGCCCCTGCGTACCGCCCGGCTCCTGCTGCGGCAGGCCGAGGCGCGGGACCGGGACGGGTTCATCGCGCTGTTCTCCTCGGCGGAGGTCTACGCCCATCTCGGCGGGGCCCGGCCGCGCGAGGAGCTGGAACGGGTCGTGCCCCGGGTGCCCGGGCGGCGGGCCGGGGTGTTCGTGATCGAGCGGGACGGGGAGCTGATCGGCACCGTGGAGCTGAAGCGGCGCGGGCCGGGGCGCCCGGGGCACGTCCGCCCCGGCGGCGGGGAGGTGGAACTGGGGTATCTGCTGCTCCCGGAGGCGTGGGGGCACGGGTATGCCGCCGAGGCGTGCGGGGCGGTCCTGCGGTGGGTGGCCCGGGTGCTGCCCGGCGAGCCGGTGGTGCTGTGCACGCAGACGGCCAACCTCCGCTCGCTGCGCCTCGCGGCGCGGCTGGGGTTCAGGGAGGTGGCGCGGTTCGAGGAGTGGGGTGCCGAGCAGTGGTTCGGCGTGTGGGACCCGGTCGCGGGGTCCCCGCCGGACGGTGCGGCCGACGCCGACCGGAGCGACTGATGCCGGGCTCGGGCGGCTGACGTAATCTCGGTGGCATGACGACCGTGCAGCGGGGACCGGCGGAGGACGATCTGCCGTACGACGTGTTCGCCCGGGCCTGTCCGTCCCGGAGCACGCTGGAGCACGTGACCGGGCGCTGGGGCTCGTTGACGCTCGGGGCGCTGTACGAGGGCTCGTTGCGGTTCAACGCCCTGCGGCGGCGGGTCGACGGCGTGAGCGAGAAGATGCTGTCCCGGACGCTGCAGGCGCTGGAGCGCGACGGTCTGGTGCACCGCGAGGCGCAACCGACGATCCCGCCGCGCGTGGACTACGAACTGACCCCGCTGGGCCGTGAGGTCGCGGAGCGGCTGCTCGCCCTCATCCGGTGCGTGGAGGGCGGTATGGACGCCGTGCTGGAGGCACGGGAGCGCTACGACGCCACTCGTGGGGCCCGCTGACACCGGGGACAGTAGTAGCTGGAGCGGTTCATCCAGGGGCGGCGGCGGATCGGTGTGCCGCAGCGGTGGCAGGGCAGCCCCTCGCGGCCGTAGGCGTCCAGGGAGCGGTCGAAGTAGCCGGATTCGCCGTTGACGTTGACGTACAGGCTGTCGAAGCTGGTGCCGCCCACGGCGAGTGCGGCGTTCATCACGTCCCGGACGTGTCCGAGGAGGAGCCGGGTGCGCGGGCGGGTGAGGGTCGCGGTGGGGCGCTCGTAGTGCAGGCGCGCCCGCCACAGCGCCTCGTCCGCGTAGATGTTGCCGACCCCGCTGATCAGGGACTGGTCGAGCAGGGCGCGTTTGACGGTGGTGCGCTTGCGGCGCAGGGCCCGGTGGAAGGCGTCCTCGTCGAAGAGGGGGTCGAGCGGGTCGCGGGCGATGTGGGCGATGACGTCGGGCAGGCCGTCCGGGGTGGTGTCGTGCAGGGAGAGACCGCCGAAGGTGCGCTGGTCCACGAAGCGGAGTTCGGTGTCGCTGGCCGGGCCCTCGGTGAAGCGGATCCTCACCCGCAGGTGCTTCTCGTCGGGCGCGCTGTGCGGCTGCACCAGCAGCTGGCCGCTCATGCCGAGGTGGGCGAGGACGGCCTGGCCGGTGTCCTCCAGGGGCAGCCACAGGTACTTGCCCCGCCGGCTGGGGGTGCCCATGCGGTGGCCGCGCAGGCGGTGCGCGAAGTCGTCGGGTCCGGCGAGGTGACGGCGCACCGCGCGCGGGTGGAGGACCTCGGCGTCGGCGACGGTCCGGTGGGCGACCCAGCGCCGCAGTCCTCGGCGGACGACCTCGACCTCGGGCAGTTCGGGCATGGCGTTCCCTCGGGCCCCTTTCCGGACCGGTGTCGACGCGAGCGCCCGCCCCGGGAGGGACGGGCGCTCGTGTCGCGCTGCTGTCGTGCTCCTCGCGTCCCCCGGCCGGGGTGCGCGACGGGCCTCAGGCGGGGGCCGACGGGGCGTCGGCCCCTTCGGCGGAGGCTGGGGCGTCGGCTGCCCCGGCGGAGGCCTCGGCCCCGGTGGAGGCTTCGGCTGCCCCGGCGGATGCCGTGGCCTCGGCGGCTTCGACGACCTGTTCGGCCTCGGCCGCCGCCTTGGCGCGCTCGTCCGCGGCGGCCCGGATGGAACGCCACGCGGATTCGGCTGCCTGCTGCTCCGCCTCCTTCTTGCTGCGGCCGGTGCCGGTGCCGTACGAGACGCCTCCGACGCGGGCGGCAGCAGTGAAGGTCTTCTCGTGGTCGGGGCCGGTCTCCGTGACCAGGTACTCGGGCACTCCGAGTCCTTCGGTCGCGGTGAGCTCCTGGAGACTGGTCTTCCAGTCCAGGCCGGCTCCGAGGTTCGACGACTTCTCGATCAGCGGGTCGAACAGGCGGTGCACCAGTTCGGAGGCCGCGTCGAGACCCTGGTCGAGGTAGACGGCGCCGATCACCGCTTCGAGGGTGTCGGCGAGGATGGATGCCTTGTCCCGGCCTCCCGTGCCCTCTTCACCGCGGCCGAGCCGGATGAAGGAACCCAGGTCGAGCCCGCGGCCCACCTCCGCCAGCGCACGCGAGTTGACCACCGCGGCCCGGAGCTTGGCCAGCTGGCCCTCGGGCAGGTCGGGGTGGGTGCGGTACAGCGTGTCCGTGACGACGAGGCCGAGCACGGAGTCCCCGAGGAACTCCAGCCGTTCGTTCGTCGGCAGACCGCCGTTCTCGTACGCGTAGGAACGGTGGGTCAGCGCTCGCACCAGAAGGGCGGACTCGAGCCGATAGCCGAGCCGCCCTTCCAGAAGCGTGTGGGACGAGGCCTGCTGGTCCGCAGAGTTCTTCTTCGGCGTGGACACAGTGCCTCTCACCAGCCGCTCAGACCTCGAGGACCTGGCGCTTGTTGTAGGTGCCGCACGACGGGCACGCGATGTGCTGCTGCTTGGGCTCGTGGCAGCGCTCGCACGCAACCAGGGTGGGGACCGCAGCCTTCCACTGCGACCGGCGGTGGCGCGTGTTGCTGCGCGACATCTTCCGCTTCGGAACAGCCACGGCTACTTCTCCTGCTTCTCGTCGACGCCAGGTTCGGCGCCGCTCATCTCGTCCTTCTCGCCGTCCTTCATGGTGTCGGCGAGTCCCTGCAGTGCCGCCCAACGGATGTCGACGGCGTTGTGGTGGTGTTCCGGGTCGTCCGCGAGACGCGCTCCGCACTCGGAGCACAGACCCGGGCAGTCTTCCTGGCACACCGGCTGCATCGGCAGTGCGAGCACCACCGCATCACGCAGCACAGGCTCGAGGTCGAACAAGCCGTCCTCGAGGAAGAGCCTGTCCTCGTCGTCCTCGGCGTCGTCGCCGGGCTCCGCGGTGACGCGGCCCCGGTCGTCGGCGTCAGGGTACGAGAACATCTCCTGGAAGTCCGCTGCGAGCTCCAGCTCGAGCGGCTCCAGACACCTTACGCACTCCCCCTCGGCCGTCGCACGGGCGGTGCCGGTGACGAGCACACCTTCCATGACCGACTCGAGCCGGAGTTCGAGCTCCACCGGGGCGCCTTCCGGCACTCCGACGACTCCCTGGAGACCGAGGTCCTTGGGGGCGTCCACCGTGCGGTTCAAGCGCTGCAGCGCACCAGGACGCCGCCCCAGCTCGTGCGTGTCGAACACGAGGGGGTTGCGGTGGTCGAGGCGGGCGTTCAGGGCCATTCCTGCTTTCGGTCTTCGAACTCTGCGGGGGGACGCTGCTCCGTGGTGTTCCGGGCAGCGCTGATCGCGGACGTCCACGAAGTGAGCACAGCGCGCACGCGACCGATGAGCCAGAATACTGGACCATCGGCTCTCGACCCAATTCGGTCGTCCGGGGCACCCGGGCCGGGGCCGTCAGCCGTTGCCGCGGCCCTCCTCGTAGGCCCGCAGCTGGTCGGCGCTGATCATGCTGGTGTCGAACAGGCTGGTCTCGTCCAGGGACGGCGGCTGCTGCGGGACGTACCCCTGCGGGTCCTGCCCGGTGCCGTAGCCGCCCTGCCCGCCGTCGTAGCCCTGGTAGGCCGCCGCGTACGGGTCGGCCTGCTGCGGGTAGCCGTAGGGGTCCTGCTGTCCGGCGTAGGGCTGCTGGTAGCCCCCGTAGGGGTCGGACTGCGGGGGCTGCTGCGGGTAGCCGTAGTCCGGCTGCTGGTCCTGCCGGACGTAGGCGGCCTGCGGGTCGTGCTGTTCCTGCGCCGCGTACGCGGGCTGCTGCTCGTGTCCGGCGTAGGCCGGCTGGGAGTCGGGCTGGTGCGGGGCGTGGTCCGGCGGGGCCGGCCGGCGGTCCGGGCGGGCGGGGGTGTCCGAGAGGGCCGCCAGGTCGGCGAGGTAGTCGGCGTCGCTGGAGTGCTGGACGGTGGTGGGGTCGTCGGAGAGGGCGCCGAGGTCGTCGGTGGCGATCCGGCCGTGCAGCTTCTGCCGTCCCCGGCCGACGGCCTCCAGGGTCTTGGCGAGGACCGCCTCGAAGGCGCCCAGCTTGACGTCGACGTAGGCGTCGGCGTTGCGGCGCAGGGTCTCGGGATCGTGGCTGCGCTCGGGGGCGTCCTCGTCCTCGTAGCCCTGCTCGTCCAGGCCGGGGCCGGTGCCGAGGAGCTTCTCGCGTCCGCGGCCGACCGAGCCGAGGGTCTTGGTGAGGACGACCTCGAAGTTGGCCAGCTTGGAGTCGACGTAGTCGTCGGCCTCGGCGCGGATCTCCTCGGCCTCCTTGCGGGCCTCGGAGAGGATCCGGTCCGCCTCGGCCTGGGAGCGGCGGGCCACTTCGGTGCCGGAGACCAGGGAGCCGCGCTCGGCGTGCGCGCTCTCGATGATGCGCTCGGCCTCCTGGCGGGCCTGTTCCACCAACTGCTCCCGGCCGCCGATCAACTCCTCCGCCTGGGCGAGGGAGTCGGGGAGCGCCGCGCGCACCTCGCCGAGCATCTCCAGCAGCTCGGCGCGGTTGACCACGCACGACGCCGACATGGGCATCGACCGGGCACTGGAGACCGCGGCGACGATCTCGTCGAGCTTCTTCTGCACGTCCACCGTGTGCTCGCCACTCTCTACAGCTGTGTTGGAGACGGACGGGACGACTGTACGGCCCCGGCACGGGCGGGGGACACCGACCGGCGGAGCGTCGGCGTCCGGGACGCCCGGGGCCCTCCGGGCACGTGCGGGAGGCGTCCGGACGCTCCGCCCACCGGGGCCGGGCGCGCCGCGGGCGTGAGGCGTCCGCCCCGCGGCGTCAGTCCTGGCGCAGGCGGTCGGTCAGGGCCGACAGGACCTCTTCGGGCACCAGGTGGGAGACGTCGCCGCCCCAGGTGGCGACCTCCTTGACCAGGGAGGACGACAGGAAGCTGTAGGTGGGGTTGGTGGGGATGAAGAGGGTTTCCACGCCGGAGAGGCCGTTGTTCATCTGGGCCATCTGCAGCTCGTAGTCGAAGTCGCTGACGGCGCGCAGGCCCTTGACGATGGCGGGGATGTCCCGCTGCTTGCAGAAGTCGACGAGGAGGCCGTGGAAGGCCTCGACGCGGACGTTGCCGTACTCGGCGGTGACGCGGCGGATCAGGTCGATCCGCTCCTCGATCTCGAACAGCCCTCTCTTGGACTGGTTGATCATCACCGCGACGTAGACCTCGTCATACAACCTGGAGGCGCGGGAAATGATGTCGAGATGTCCGTTGGTGATCGGGTCGAACGACCCGGGGCATACGGCGCGGCGCACTTGTGATCCCTCGCTCTCCGGTCCGGTCATCGTGCGTCTTCGCACGTAGAGGCGGCGCGACCGTACCAAAACGTTCCCTCGCCGTAGCGGCGGGCCCGGATCGGTTCGAAGCCGGGCGGCCACCCGAATTCCCCGCCCCTGGTGCTGCGCTCCACGGTGACGAGGGCATCGTCCGTGAGCCACCCCTGCGAACGGAGTGTGAGGAGGATCTCGCGAAGATCGTCGTCGGAGACGGCGTACGGGGGGTCCAGGAAGGCGAGGTCGTACGGCTCCCCGGCGGGGGCGGAGCGGACGATCTGTTCCGCTTTGCCCGGTCTGACCTCGGCGCCGGGCAGGCCGAGGGACCGCACGTTGTCCCGGACGGTGCGCACCGCCCGGGCGTCGGCCTCCACAAGGAGGGTGTGACCGGCTCCCCGGGACAGGGCCTCCAGGCCGACGGCGCCGGAGCCGGCGTAGAGGTCGAGGACGCGTTCGCCGTCGAGGGGGCCGCCGAGCAGGGCCTGCCAGGTGGAGAACAGCCCCTCGCGCGCACGGTCGGAGGTGGGGCGGGTTCCCTGCCCCGGCGGTACGGCCAGGCGGCGTCCGCCGGCCGTGCCGGCGATCACGCGGGTCATGTCCTCGGTCCTCGGGTGAGTGGGGTGGGCGGTGCGGAGGTCGGTGCGGCGCGGTGGGTGGGCGCGGTGGGTGGCGCTCCCAGTCTGTCAGCCCTTCTCCAGGTACTGCTCCCGCTCCGCGTCCAGCAGGGCGTCCAGGGCGGTGCGCAGGGCCGGCAGCTCCGTCAGGTCCGGGTCGGCGGCGACGACGGCCGCGGCCTCCTCCCGTGCGGCGGCGATGACCTCCTCGTCGTCGATGACGGCGAGCATGCGCAGGCTGGAGCGGGTGCCGGACTGGGCCTGGCCGAGGACGTCGCCCTCGCGGCGCTGTTCGAGGTCGATGCGGGAGAGCTCGAAGCCGTCCAGGGTGGAGGCGACCGCGTTCAGCCGCTGTCGGGCGGGGCTCGCCTCGGGCATGTCGGTGACCAGCAGGCACAGGCCGGGGGCCGCGCCGCGGCCGACGCGTCCGCGCAGCTGGTGGAGCTGGGAGACGCCGAAGCGGTCGGCGTCCATGATCACCATCGCGGTGGCGTTGGGCACGTTGACGCCGACCTCGATGACGGTGGTGGCGACCAGCACGTCGGTGTCCCCCGCCGCGAAGCGGCGCATGACGGCGTCCTTGTCGTCGGGCTGCATCCTGCCGTGCAGGACCTCCACGCGCAGGCCCCGCAGGGGGCCCGCGGCGAGCTGGTCGGCGACCTCCAGGACGGCGAGCGGCGGGCGCCGGTCGGCGTCCTCCCCGTCGGCCCCGGACGCCTTCTTCCTCGCCGCCTTCGGGTCGTCGTCCTCGTCGCCGATGCGGGGGCAGACCACGTAAGCCTGGTGGCCCTTCTCGACCTCCTCGCGGACGCGTTCCCAGGCGCGGGCCAGGAAGTGGGGCTTGTCGGCGGCCGGGACGACGTGGCTGGCGATGGGGGACCGACCGGCCGGGAGCTGGTCCAGGACGGACGTCTCCAGGTCGCCGAAGACGGTCATGGCGACGGTGCGCGGGATGGGCGTGGCGGTCATCACCAGCAGGTGCGGGGGCTGCTTGCCCTTGCCGCGCAGGGCGTCGCGCTGTTCGACGCCGAAGCGGTGCTGTTCGTCGACGACGACCAGCCCCAGGTCGTGGAACCGGACCTTGTCCTCGATGAGGGCGTGCGTGCCGATGACGATGCCGGCCTCGCCGGTGACCAGGTCGAGCAGCGCCTGGCGACGGGCCGCGGCTCCCATGGACCCGGTGAGCAGCACCACCTTGGTGGCGTCCTCGGCACCGCCGAGCATCCCCCCCTCGGCCAGTTCGCCCATCATCTCCGTGACGGAGCGGTGGTGCTGCTGGGCGAGCACCTCGGTGGGCGCCAGCAGGGCCGCCTGTCCCCCGGCGTCGACGACGGCGAGCATGGCGCGCAGGGCCACCATGGTCTTGCCGCTGCCGACCTCGCCCTGCAGCAGCCGGTGCATCGGGTGTTCGGTGGCCAGGTCGCGGAAGATCTCGCCGGACACCTTCCGCTGGCCCTCGGTGAGGGTGAAGGGGAGTCGGTCGTCGAAGGCGGCGAGGAGGCCGTCGGGCTTCGGCCGGCGGGCGACGGCGGGGAGCTGCGCGTCGGCGTGACGGCGGCGAGCGAGGGCGACCTGGAGGACGAAGGCCTCGTCCCACTTGAGGCGGGAGCGGGCGTCCTCGATGTCGGCCGGGGTGTGCGGGCGGTGGATCTTCAGCAGGGCCTCGGGCAGCGGGAGCAGGCCGCGGCCCTCCCGCAGGGAGGCGGGGAGCGGGTCGACGGCCTCCTGGGCGCTGGGCAGCACCGTCTGGAGCGCCTTGCCGATCTTCCAGGACTCCAGTTTGGCGGTGGCGGGGTAGATCGGGATGAGCGCGCCGGCCCAGGTCTCCACCGTCTCCTCGGAGTCGCCGCGCAGCAACTCGTAGGCAGGGTGGGCCAGTTGAAGGCGCCGGTTGAAGACGGAGACCTTGCCCGCGAACATCGCCCGGGTGCCGGGCAGGAGTTCCTTGTGGGGCTTGTGGACGCCGTTGCCGAAGAAGACCAGCTGGAGGCGGCCGTGGCCGTCCGTGATGGTCACCTCCAGGCGCTGTCCCCGGCCGCGCGGGGCCCTGGACGAGGCGAAGGAGTGCAGGCGGGCGTCGGCGACCTGGGCGACCACCGTGACGTGCTCGTCCATGGGGAGGTCGGCCAGGTGCGTGAGCTGGCCGCGCTCCTCGTAACGGCGCGGGTAGTGGTGCAGGAGGTCGCCGACGGTGTGCAGGCCGAGGTGCTCGGCCATCACCTTGGCGGTGGCGGGGCCGAGCACCTTCTTCAGTGGTTCTTCCAGTGCGGGCACGAGATCCATTGCACACCACGGCACCGACAGTGCGGGAACGCGCGTCCGCGAACGGTGCGGCCGGTGGGCGAAAGCCGCTGGTCGGCGGGGTGGCCGGGACGGGGGGCGACACACGCGCCCTGACCTTCCCCGCCCGCCCGGTCCCCCTCGCCCTCCCCGCCGGGAGCAACCGGCCCCCACGGTGCTCCCCCGGCCGCTCCGGGCCGGGACGCCGTGGCCGTGGGCCGTGGCCGGTCGGTCACTCCACGCCGATGAGGAGCAGCGCGCCCTGCCGGCCGCCGCGGTAGACGACCGTGTCGACGGCCAGGTAGCCCTCGCGGACCCGCGCCTCCAGATGGGCGGCGACGGTCTCCGGGGCCTCGTCGCCCAGGACCAGGGTGACCATCTCGCCGCCGGCCGCGAGCATGCGGTCCAGGACAGCCGTCGCCGTGGCGGCGACCTCCTGGCCGATGACGGCCACGTCGCCGTCGATGAGGCCCAGGGCGTCCCCGGCCTGGCAGATGCCCGCCATGGTCCAGGACTGGCGCTCGGCGATCGTGACCTCGGCGTAGCGGGTGGCGCCCGCCGCCGAGGTCATCGACACCACGTCTTCGTCGAACCGGCGTTCCGGCTCGTGCACGGCGAGCGCGGCGATGCCCTGGACCGCGGAGCGGGTCGGGATGAGGGCGACCCGGAGGCCCTCGGCGCGGGCCTGGTCGGCCGCCGCGGCGGCGGTGTGGCGCAGGTCGGCGTCGTTGGGCAGCAGGACGACCTCCCGGGCCCCGGAGCGGCGTGCGGCCTGCACCAGTTCCCCGCTCGCGGGCGGCTCCCCGGGGCGCGCGAGCACGGTGGTCGCGCCCGCCTCGGCGTACAGCCCGGCCAGGCCCTCGCCCGGGACGACCGCCACGACGGCCCGCCGGGGACGCTCAGGGAGGGCGGGGCGTTCGGCGCCGGTGGTGTGGACGTCGGCGGCGCCGAAGTGGGTGATCCGGATCCGGTGCGGCCGGCCGGCCTCGACCCCGGCCTCCACGGCGGCTCCGGCGTCGTCGACGTGCACGTGGACGTTCCACAGTCCGTCGCCGCCGACCACGACGAGCGAGTCCCCGAGGCCGTCGAGCCGCCGGCGCAGCCGGGCGACGGCGTCGTCGTCCGCCTCCAGGAGGTAGATCACCTCGAACGCGGGCCCGGCGGCCGGCGCGCGTTCCGGGTCCGTCGCGGGGTCGGCGCACTCCCCGGCGCCGCAGCCGGGGGCGGGTTCGGCCGAGGCCCGGGGCACCGCCCGGCCCCCGCCGCCGGGCCCGCCCGGTGTCTCGCCGGTCAACGTCTGGACCAGGGCGGCGAGCACCGCCACCAGGCCCCTGCCGCCCGCGTCCACCACTCCCGCGCGCCGCAGCACGGCCAGCTGGCCCGGTGTGGCGGCCAGGGCGGTGCGGGCCCCCTCGTGGGCGGCCCGCGCCACCGCGCCGCAGTCGCCCTCGGCACCGGCGGCCGCTTCCGCGGCGGCGGCGGCGACGGTGAGGACCGTGCCCTCGACGGGGTGGGCCACCGCCCGGCGGGCCGAGTCGGCCGCGTGCCGCAGGGCCTGCCGCAGGCCCGGCCCGTCGGCGTGGGGGGCGGCCTCGTCCTCCGCCAGCACCTGGGCCATGCCGCGCAGCAGCTGGGCCAGGATGGTGCCGGAGTTCCCGCGGGCGCCGATCAGCGCGCCGTGCGCCATGGCCCGCACGGCGTCGGCGAGCGTCGGCCCGGAGTCCGTGCCGGGGACGGTCGCGGCCCCCGCCTCGTGGCCCTCGAACACGGCCTCGACGGCCGCGGCGGCGGACTCGACGGTGAGGTACAGGTTCGTGCCGGTGTCCCCGTCGGCGACCGGGTAGACGTTGATGGCGTCGATCTCCTCGCGCGCCCGTCCCAGTGCCTCCAGCGCGAGGCCGCACCACGCACGCACCGCGAGAGCATCGAAGAATGTCTGCGGCACCTGCGCCACCGCGCCTCCCTGAGCTGCTGGCCGTGGCACGCAGCGTAGACCTTGGGGGCGGGACCGCCCCAGGAGGGCCGGGCGGGGGGCGGGGGCCGTCATGGTAGTTTCGTTCTACGGGTGCAGCCGTTGTATGCTGCTCCGGTTGCCCGATCCGATCGGGCCTTCCCCCTGGCACCGCCACTCGGATCCGACGGACTCCCCGGAGTTCCCGGATCGTGATCCCGGCATGCCGGGATCAACCGTAAGTGCATCTGAAGTCTTTGGAGTGACCCGTGGCTGCCAACTGCGACGTCTGCGGCAAGGGGCCGGGCTTCGGCAACAACATCTCGCACTCGCACCGCCGTACGTCCCGTCGCTGGAACCCGAACATCCAGCGTGTGCGTACCGTGGTCGGCGGGACGCCGAAGCGCGTGAACGCCTGCACCTCGTGCATCAAGGCCGGCAAGGTCTCGCGCTGACGCATCCGCTGAGCGCGCTGCCACACCCGGTTCCGCCGCACTGAGCCGGTCCACCCCCAGGTGGACCGGCTTTTTGCCGTGCCGTCACGGCGACCGGGCGGCGCCACCGGCCGGCGACGGGCACGGTCACCACCCGGTCCGCCCGTCGACGGCTCCCCGTGCCGCCGGTGTTCAGCGGCCCGGCTGACCGCCCGGCCCGCCCGCGTTCAGCCGCCCGCCCGCCAGAAGGTCCAGCCGCGTTCAGCCGCCCGCCCGCCGGAAGGTCCAGCCGTGGTCGACCGGGCCGATGCCGCCGCCCAGGGCGAACCCGGCGGCGAGCGCCCCGGTGACGTACGCCTTCGCGCCGGCCACCGCTTCCGGCACCGTCCGGCCCTTGGCCAGCTCCGACGCGATGGCCGAGGCCAGCGTGCACCCGGTGCCGTGGGTGTGCCGGTTGTCGTGGCGCGGGGCGCGCAGCCAGTGCTCCTCGGTGCCGTCCGTCAGCAGGTCGACGGCCTCGCCGCGCAGGTGACCGCCCTTGATCACGACCCAGCGCGGCCCGAACGCCAGCACCGCGTCGGCGGCCCGCCGCATCTCCTCCTCGGCGCGCACGCGGACGCCGGTGAGCTGCTCGACCTCGTCGAGGTTGGGGGTGGCGACGGTCGCGGCCGGCAGCAGCTCGGTGCGCACCGAGTCCAGGGCGGAGGCGGCCAGCAGCGCGTCCCCGTGCTTGGAGACCCCCACCGGGTCCACGACCGCGGGCACGTCCGTGCCGGCGATCAGCTCGGCCACCGCCCCGACGAGTTCGGCCGAGGCCAGCATGCCCGTCTTGACGGCCTGCACGCCGATGTCGTCCACGACGCTGCGGTACTGGGCCCGCACCGCCTCCACCGGCAGTTCCCAGGCGCCCTGGACGCCGAGGGAGTTCTGCGCGGTCACCGCGGTGAGCACGCTCATGCCGTGCACGCCGAGCGCCAGCATCGTCTTCAGGTCCGCCTGGATGCCCGCCCCGCCACCGGAGTCGGACCCGGCCACGGTGAGCACCCGGGGCGGTGCGGTCGCCTCGCTCATGACTCGATGTCCCCGAAGTGGTCCCAGCCGCCCTTGCGGGTCCAGGGCGCCCCGTCGACGGTCACCTGGGGCAGCGCCGAGGGGTTGAGCACCTCGCCTATCACCTTCCAGCGGGCGGGCAGCTTCACGTCCGGCGGGAACGTCGCCACGATGGCGTGGTCCTCTCCCCCGGTCAGCACCCACTGCATGGGGTCGACGCCGACGGCCTGGCCGATGTCGTTCATCTGGGAGGGGATGTCGACGGCGCCGGAGCGGATGTCGATGCGGACCTTGCTGGCCTCGGCGATGTGCCCGAGGTCGGCGATCAGGCCGTCGCTCACGTCGCACATCGCGGTGGCGCCCAGTCCGGCCGCGGCCGGGCCGGCGTGGTACGGCGGTTCGGGACGGCGGTGCGCCTCCACGAAGGCGCGCGGGGAACGGAAGCCGCGGGAGAGGACCGCGTGGCCGGCGGCGGACCAGCCGAGCCAGCCGGTCACCGCCACGAGGTCGCCGGGCTGGGCGCCGCCCCGGGTCACCGGCTCCTGGTTGCGCAGGTCGCCGAGTGCCGTGATCGACACCATGATCTGGTCGCCGCGCACCACGTCGCCGCCGACCACCGCGGCCCCCGCGACCTGGCACTCGTCGCGCAGCCCGTCCATCAGCTCGCTGGGCCAGGTGACCGGCAGCTCGGACGGGACGACGAGCCCGAGCAGCAGCGCGGTCGGCACGGCACCCATGGCGGCGATGTCGGCGAGGTTCTGGGCCGCGGCCTTGCGGCCGACGTCGTAGGCCGTGGACCAGTCGCGACGGAAGTGGCGGCCCTCCAGGAGGATGTCGGTGCTGGCCACGACCCTGCGGTCGGGCGCGGCGACCACCGCGGCGTCGTCGCCGGGGCCGACCCGGACCGCCGGGGTGGTGGTGAGACGGGAGGTGAGCTCCCTGATGAGCCCGAACTCCCCGAGCTCACCAACAGTGCCCTTCATTGCCCTTGCTCCCCTTCTGTCCCTGTCCGTTCCCGGTCGCGAGTCCTCTGACTGCTCGCTACGGTCGAGGTGACCGTCCACTTCTCTCCTGCCGGACCCCCGGCGCGCAAGGCCCGGTCCCCGCAGATCTCCCCGCGGCGAGCGGCGACGCGATACCGTGGCGTTCCTTTTCCCCACATGATCCTCGTGGCCGCTGTGGAGGTTCCGTGGTACAGGCGTACATCCTGATCCAGACGGAGGTCGGCAAGGCGTCGACCGTCGCCGATCTGATCGGTCAGATCTCCGGGGTCATCCAGGCCGAGGACGTGACCGGGCCGTACGACGTGATCGTCCGCGCCCAGGCGGACACCGTCGACGACCTGGGCCGCATGGTGGTCGCCAAGGTCCAGCAGGTGGACGGCATCACCCGCACCCTGACCTGCCCGGTCGTCCATCTGTAGCCCCCGTCTACCCTGTGCCGGTGAACTCCTTCCGTCACCGGCTCGCCCTGCTGCCCGCGTTCGCCGCGCTGCTCTCCGTCGCGGGCTGCTCCCCGGCGGGCGACGACGCGTCCGTGGCGGTTCCCCGTCCGGACGCGAAGGTCGCCGAACACTGCCGGAACCTGGACGACGCCCTGCCGGACGTGGTGGACGGCGAGAAGCGCGACGATCCCGAACCCGCGTCCGAACTGACCGCGGGCTGGGGCGGCGTGGCGATCATACTGCGGTGCGGTGTGGACCGGCCGCCGAAGATGACCGACCCCAGGGTGGCGAGCGGCCACGACCCGAAGGCCGTCGCGGGCGGGGTGGAGGGCGTCGACTGGCTGATGGAGCGGGAGGACGGGGGCAGCCACCGGTTCACCACCGCCCTCCGCGAGGCCTACGTGGAGGTGCGGGTGAGCGACGGACGGGACGGCACGGGCGTGCTGGTCGACCTGGCCCCGGCCGTGAAGAAGGCGATCCCCGAAGGGATCGCCCCCTGAGCACCGGGCCGGGCGCTCGCGGTCGCCGCGGGCCGGACGGCCCGCCGTCGGCGGGTCAGCGCAGGCCGGTCGAGCGGCGCAGCGCGGCCTGCACCAGGCGGTCCACCAGCTCCGCGTAACCGACGCCGGTGGCCTGCCACATCTGCGGGTACATGGAGATCGGCGTGAAGCCGGGCATGGTGTTGATCTCGTTGATCACGAACTCGCCGTCCTCGGTGAGGAAGAAGTCCGCGCGCACCAGCCCCTCGCAGGCGGCGGCGTCGAACGCCTCGACGGCGAGCCGGCGCACCTCGGCGGTCTGCTCGTCGGTCAGCGGGGCGGGCACGAGGCCGGGCGTGGAGTCGATGTACTTGGCCTCGAAGTCGTAGTAGGCGTGCGCGTCGGGCGGCGGGATCTCCGCGGGCACCGAGGCGCGCGGGCCGTCCTCGAACTCCAGCACCCCGCACTCGATCTCGCGGCCGTGCAGCGCGGCCTCCACCAGGATCTTCGGGTCGTGGAAGCGGGCCTCGGCGATCGCCTCGTCCAGACCGGCGAGGCCGTCCACCTTGGTGATGCCGATGGACGAGCCCGCGCGGGCGGGCTTCACGAACACCGGCCAGCCGTGCTCGGCGGCGAAGTCGACGATCTTCCTGCGGGCGGCCCGTTCGTCGCGCTCCCACTCGCGCGGCCGGATCACCACGTAGGGGCCGACCTTGAGGCCGAACGAGGTGAACACCCGCTTCATGTACTCCTTGTCCTGGCCGACGGCCGAGGCGAGCACCCCGGAGCCCACGTAGGGGACGCCGGACAGCTCCAGGAGGCCCTGGAGGGT
This sequence comes from Streptomyces sp. 3-6, assembly GCF_056323165.1. NCBI lineage: Bacteria > Bacillati > Actinomycetota > Actinomycetes > Kitasatosporales > Streptomycetaceae > Streptomyces > Streptomyces sp. 3-6. The sequence goes on along the minus strand of NZ_JBWHZP010000011.1, from coordinate 136,165 downwards.
GCCGTCCTCCCCGTAGGGGCCGTGCAGCACCGGGAAGACCACGTCGACCTCGCCGAGCGCCTTGGGCACCGAGCCCGGTTCGCTGTAGACGACTTCGCGGTTCGCCGGGTCGACGGGTAGCACCACACCGCCGTCGGCGGACTCCGCGAGCTGGTCCACGCTGGGCTGCCTGCGGTCCACGATGGCCATGCGTTCGGGGTCGTCGGCGGTGAGGGCCCAGCGGCCGTCCCGGGTGATGCCGATCGGCAGGACGTCGTACTTGGTCCGGTCGATGGCCTTGAGGACGGCGCCCGCGGTGACCACGGAGATCCCGTGCTCGGAGCTGCGCCCGCCGAACACGACGGCCACGCGCGGCTTGCGCGGCGGCTGCTCGGGGCTCTGGGGGAGGTTCTCGGTGCTCATATCGCGACGAGACTACCCGTTGGCGGTGCCCCGACACAGCGCCCGCAACGCCGCGGAAACGGCCGTGCCGTCCGGCACCCGGCCGGGTGCGGCCGGGCGGTCGCTCAGCGTCGTTCGGGCTTCGCGCTGCGCGACATCAGCTCCTTGAGGGCGACCACGGGCGGCTTGCCCTCGTGCACGATGCCGACGACCGTCTCGGTGAGCGGCATGTCGACGTCGTGGCGGCGGGCCAGATCCAGCACCGACTCGCAGGACTTGACGCCCTCGGCGGTCTGCTTGGTGACCGCGATGGTCTCCTGGAGGGTCATGCCCTTGCCCAGGTTGGTGCCGAAGGTGTGGTTGCGGGACAGCGGCGAGGAGCAGGTCGCCACCAGGTCGCCCAGGCCCGCCAGGCCCGAGAAGGTCAGCGGGTCGGCGCCCAGGGCGACGCCGAGCCGGGTGGTCTCGGCGAGCCCGCGGGTGATGAGCGAGCCCTTGGCGTTGTCGCCGAGCCCCATGCCGTCCGCGATGCCGACGGCCAGCCCGATCACGTTCTTCACCGCGCCGCCCAGCTCGCAGCCGATGACGTCGGTGTTGGTGTACGGGCGGAAGTACGGGGTGTGGCACGCGGTCTGGAGCCGCCGGGCGACGGCTTCGTCGGCGCAGGCGACGACGGCCGCGGCGGGCATCCGGGCGGCGATCTCGCGGGCCAGGTTGGGGCCGGTGACGACGGCGACGCGGTCGGCGCCGACCTGCGCCACGTCCTCGATGACCTCGCTCATCCGCATGGCGGAGCCGAGTTCGACGCCCTTCATCAGCGACACCAGGACCGTGTCGGCCGCGAGCAGCGGCGTCCAGTCGGCGAGGTTGCCGCGCAGGGTCTGCGAGGGGACGGCGAGGACGGTGAAGTCGGCGTCCTTGGCGGCCTCGGCGGCGTCCGTGGTGGCCCGCAGGTTCCGCGGGAGCTCCACGCCCGGCAGGTAGTCGGGGTTGGTGCGGGTGGAGTTGACCGCCTCGGCGAGTTCGGGGCGCCGGCCCCACAGCACGACGTCACAGCCCGCGTCGGCGAGGACCATGCCGAACGCGGTGCCCCAGGATCCGGTGCCGAACACCGCGGCCTTGACCGGCTTGCTCACGAGCCCAGCCCTTCCTCACGCGCGGCGCCGCCGCCGTCCGGGGCGGTCCGCTCGGCCGTCGTCCGCCCCCCGGCCGCCTGCTCCCCGGCCTTCTGTTCTCCGGTCGCCCGGTTCCGTCCCGGCGTCCGCGCCTTGTTCTGCGTCTGCCGCTGCGCCCGGGTCCTGCGTCGCTGTTCGACCCGTTCGCGGCGCGGGTCGTAGGGCGTCCCGGGGGCCTTCTCGCCCCGGATCTCCTCCAGCTGGCGGGTGATGGCGGCCATGATCGCCTCGGTCGCCTCCTTGAGCAGTTCCGGGGTCATCTCCCGGTCGTAGAAGCGGTCCAGGTCGACCGGCGGACCGGCGAGGACGCGGTGGGTCTTGCGGGGCAGCAGCCGGGGCTTCCTGGCGTACGGCGGCAGGATCTCGTTGGCTCCCCACTGGGCGACCGGGATGACCGGGCACTTGGTCTGCAGGGCCACGCGGGCGGCACCGGTCTTGCCGGTCATCGGCCAGCCGTCGGGGTCACGGGTGAGGGTGCCCTCGGGGTAGAAGGCGACGCACTCGCCCCGTTCCACGGCGTCGATGGCGGCCCGGAAGGCGCTGAGGGCGTCCGTGCTCTCGCGGTACACCGGGATCTGGCCGGTGCCGCGCATCGCGGCGCCGACGAATCCCTTCTTGAAAAGACCGCTCTTCGCGAGGAATCGCGGAACGCGTCCGGTGTTGTACTGGAAATGCGCGTAGGCGAAGGGATCGATGTGCGAATTGTGGTTCACCGCGGTGATAAATCCACCCTCGGCCGGAATGTTCTCCATTCCGCGCCAGTCGCGCTTGATCAGTACCACCAGCGGCGGTTTGCAGATCACCGCGGCGAAGCGGTACCAGAAGCCGATTCTGCGGCGCGGCACAAGGACACCTTCCTCTAGAAGCCTGGTCCCGGGGGCCAGGCGGGCCGCACAAGTGTCGCCCCGAGCCGCCGGTCTGTCGAGAACACGGTACGCCCCGGCGGGCCGGGGGCCGGATGTGCCGGGGGACAATGACCGGGACAAGAGAGGGACGTAACACTCGTGCTGTGGACCTTGGTGGTACCCGTGAAGCCGCTGGCCCGGGCCAAGAGCAGGCTCTCGGACACCGCGGACGACGGGCTGCGCCCCCATCTCGCCCTCGCCTTCGCCCTGGACACGGTGGCGGCCGCGCTGGCGTGCCCGGCGGTCGGGGGTGCGGTGGTCGTCACGGACGACGGGCCGGCCGGCCGCGCCCTGGCCGCCCTCGGCGCGGGGGTCGTCCCCGACGAACCGCGCGACGGCCTGAACGCCGCCCTGACGCACGGTGCGGACGTGGTCCGGGCCCGCCGGCCCGCGGCCGCGGTGGCCGCGCTCAACGCGGATCTCCCGGCCCTGCGCCCGGCGGAACTGTCCCGGGTCCTCGACGCCGCCTCGGCTTTCCCGCGGGCTTTCCTCAGTGACGCGGCGGGCAGTGGCACCACCTTGCTGTCCGCCGCCCCCGGGCAGGAACTGCTGCCGCATTTCGGTGTCGGATCCCGGGCCCGGCACCGGGCGTCGGGAGCGGTGGAACTCCGCCCGGGGGACGTGGACTCGGTGCGGCAGGACGTGGACACCGGCGCGGACCTGCGGGCCGCCCTGGCGCTGGGGACCGGGCCTCGCACGGCCGCGGCCGCCGCGCGCCTGTCGATGTCCGGGCAGTAGGCTGCCGGGCATGCAGGCGACGGCGTACACCTACGACCCGGAGAGCCGCAGCGGCCAGGTGCTGCTGGACGACGGCACCCCGGTGCCCTTCGACGCCCCGGCGTTCGACGCGGGGGGCCTGCGGCTGCTGCGGCCCGGGCAGCGGGTGCGCATCGAGACGGAGGGCGACGGCGACGCCCGGCGGATCACGCTGGTCACCCTGTACACCTTCTGAATCACCGCCCGCGGAGGCCGATCGCCCGCCGACGCCGGCGGAAACCTCTCGCCCGTGGAAGCCCGGCGCGCGCTGCCGTCCCTCGCTGCGGACGCCCGTCGCGCGCTGACGCCCGCTGACGCCCCTCGCCCGCGGGAGCCCTCCGGCGGTTGCCCGGACACGCCGCGGGCCGGACTCCCCGATCGGAGTCCGGCCCGGCGCGTGAGTGCCGCCCGTGCGCGGCTACTTCTTGCGGGCGGTGGTCTTCTTGGCGGTGGTCTTGCGCGCGGTCGACTTCTTGGCGGGCGCCTTCGTGGCCGTGGCCTTCTTCGCCGCCGGGGCCTTCTTGGCGGCCGTCTTCTTCGCCGCGGTGGTCTTGGCGGTGCTCGCCGTCTTCTTGGCGGGTGCCTTCTTCGCCGTGGTCTTCTTCGCGGCGGCGGTCTTGGTGGCGGGGGCCTTCTTCGCCGCCGTCTTGCGGGCCGCGGTGGTCTTCGACGCGCCCGTCGCCTTCTTGGCGGCGGCCTTCTTGCCCGCGGCCTTGGAGATCGTGGGGGGCGGGCCGGACAGGCTGCCCTTGGGGGCCTTCTTGACGGCGATGTCGTTCTTCGGGAGCTTCTTGGAGCCGCTGACCAGGTCCTTGAAACCCTGGCCCGCCCGGAAACGCGGAACGGAGGTCTTCTTGACCCGAACCCGCTCGCCCGTCTGGGGGTTGCGGGCGTAGCGGGCCGGACGGTCGACCTTCTCGAACGAGCCGAAGCCGGTGACCGAGACCCGGTCCCCCGCCACCACGGCGCGGACGATGGCGTCCAGGACCGCGTCGACAGCGTCGGCGGCCTGCTGCCGGCCGCCCATCTTGTCGGCAATCGCTTCTACGAGCTGCGCCTTGTTCACGTCTTCCCCTTCGGAGACATCGCCGGAACGAATCTGTTCAAGCGTTTTCGCACGTTAGGCAGATATATACCGCAAATCAAACACGAAACGGGCTTATCACCCTTGTGCCGCAACGAACTCGGTTGTCTCGGCTGGCTCAGCGTTCCTCTTCAGGGAATCGACCCTCGTCGAGGTCCGCGATGAACCGCTCCAGACGCCTTGCCGCAGTGGCGAGATCGTGCTTGGCCACGGCCGTAATGACCAGCAGTTTCCGGGTCAGCGCCATCCGTACGCCCTCCGGGACTTGCAGTGCGCGCACCCCTGCGTGCGCTTCCTTGAGCCGGACCGCGACCGCCGTGTAGAGCTCGAGTTGGCCGTCGTGTTCCATGCACAGATTGTGCCATCTGGGGCGAGTTGTCGCCCCCGCAGGGGGCAACTGCCGCCGCTGACAGCCGTGCGGGAGCGGGCGGGGGTCACGGGCACATGACACGTGTACCCAGGCAACAACCGCCATAACGTGGGAAGTTGCGAGCCTCCTCGGTCGCGTGCGGACGCGGAGGGGAGCAGAAACGGCCGTACCCCCGATCGGTGGGATCGGGGGTACGGACGGGCGTTTCGGTGGCCGAAAGTCGACCTGCCGCGAGGACTTCGCGGCCCGGCGGTCAGGCCGTGAGGGTCCGCGGCTTGAACGACGGGCGCCGCTCCTCGTAGGCGGCGATGTCCGCCTCGTTCTGCAGGGTGATGGAGATGTCGTCCAGGCCGTTCAGCAGCCGCCAGCGGGAGTTCTCGTCGAGCTCGAAGGCGGCGGTGACGCCCTCGGCCCGCACCTCACGGGTTTCGAGGTCGACGGTGACCTCCGCGGTGGGGTCGGCCTCGGTGAGCTCCCACAGCGCGTCCACCGTCTCCTGCTCCAGGACCACGGTGAGCAGGCCGTTCTTCAGCGAGTTGCCGCGGAAGATGTCGGCGAAGCGGGAGGAGATCACGGCCTTGAAGCCGTAGTTCTGCAGCGCCCAGACGGCGTGCTCGCGCGAGGAGCCGGTGCCGAAGTCGGGGCCGGCGACGAGCACCGTGGCGCCCTGCCGCTCCGGGCGGTTGAGCATGAACTCCGGGTCCTTGCGCCAGGCCTCGAACAGCCCGTCCTCGAACCCGTCCCGGGTCACCTTCTTGAGCCAGTGGGCGGGGATGATCTGGTCGGTGTCGACGTTGCTGCGGCGCAGCGGGACGGCCCGGCCGGTGTGGGTGGTGAATGCTTCCATGACTGATCAGACTCCAGCGGGCGTACGGGCGTCGGCGTCGGCGAGGTCGGCCGGGGAGGCCAGGTGACCGAGGACCGCGGTGGCCGCGGCGACCTGCGGGGACACCAGGTGGGTGCGGCCCCCCTTGCCCTGCCGGCCCTCGAAGTTGCGGTTGGAGGTGGAGGCGGAGCGCTCACCGGGGGCGAGCTGGTCGGGGTTCATGCCCAGGCACATGGAACAGCCCGCGTGCCGCCACTCGGCGCCGGCCTCCTTGAAAACCACGTCCAGGCCCTCCGAGACGGCCTGCAGACCGACCCGCGCGGAGCCGGGGACGACCAGCATGCGTACGCCGTCGGCGACTTTGCGGCCCTTGACGATCTCGGCGGCGGCCCGCAGGTCCTCGATGCGGCCGTTGGTGCAGGAACCTACGAAGACGGTGTCCACTCCGATGGAGCGCAGCGGCTGCCCGGCCTCCAACCCCATGTACTCCAGGGCCTTCTCGGCGGCCAGCCGCTCCGAGGCGTCCTCGTACGAAGCGGGGTCGGGGACCGACGCCGAAAGCGGCGCGCCCTGGCCGGGGTTGGTGCCCCAGGTGACGAACGGCGAGAGCTCGGCGGCCTCGATGACGACCTCGGCGTCGAACTCGGCGTCGTCGTCGGACCGCAGCGTCCGCCAGTAGGCGACGGCGGCGTCCCAGTCCTCGCCCGTGGGAGCGTGCGGACGGCCTTCGAGGTAGGCGAACGTCGTCTCGTCGGGGGCGATCATGCCCGCGCGGGCACCGGCCTCGATCGACATGTTGCAGATGGTCATCCGGGCTTCCATCGACAGCTTCTCGATGGCCTCGCCGCGGTACTCCAGGACGTAGCCCTGGCCGCCGCCCGTGCCGATCTTCGCGATGATCGCCAGGATCAGGTCCTTGGCGGTGACGCCGTCGGGCAGCTCGCCGTTGACCGTGATCGCCATGGTCTTCGGGCGGGCCATGGGCAGCGTCTGGGTGGCCAGCACGTGCTCGACCTGGGAGGTGCCGATGCCGAAGGCGAGTCCGCCGAAGGCGCCGTGCGTGGAGGTGTGCGAGTCGCCGCAGACCACGGTCATGCCGGGCTGGGTCAGTCCCAGCTGCGGGCCGACCACGTGCACCACGCCCTGCTCGACGTCGCCCAGCGGGTGCAGCCGGACGCCGAAGTCGGCGCAGTTCTTGCGCAGCGTCTCCAGCTGGATCCGGGAGACCGGGTCGGCGATGGGCTTGTCGATGTCCAGGGTCGGGGTGTTGTGGTCCTCGGTGGCGATGGTGAGGTCGGTGCGGCGCACCCGGCGGCCGCTCTTGCGGAGACCGTCGAAGGCCTGCGGGCTGGTCACCTCGTGCAGCAGGTGCAGATCGATGAAGAGGAGATCGGGCTCGCCCTCGGCGCGCCGGACGACGTGGTCGTCCCAGACCTTCTCCGCGAGTGTCCTACCCATCGCTTTCCCTCCGGCCGGCACGCACACGGCGCCGGCCCAACTAGAGATCTGTGCGGAGGCGGGGCGCCCGTGTCCCCTGTCACGGGCGTCCGCCACCAGGCCCTGATGTTCACGCTCGTGTCCACGGGCCCCGTTGCTTCCGTGTTTCAAGAGTGGCGGGTTCCACGGAAAATTGAACTTGCGTTTCACAGAGTGAGACGCAAGTATCGTTTCATGGACAACAGTAGCGGCGTCGGCGTTCTGGACAAGGCGGCCCTCGTCCTGAGCGCTCTGGAGTCCGGCCCGGCCACCCTCGCGGGACTGGTCGGGGCGACCGGACTGGCACGACCCACGGCCCACCGCCTGGCCGTGGCGCTGGAACACCACCGTCTGGTGGCGCGGGACATGCAGGGCCGGTTCATCCTCGGCCCGCGCCTGGCCGAACTGGCCGCGGCGGCCGGTGAGGACCGCCTGCTCGCCACGGCGGGCCCGGTGCTGACCCACCTGCGGGACGTCACCGGCGAGAGCGCCCAGCTCTACCGCCGCCAGGGCGACATGCGCATCTGCGTCGCCGCGGCGGAGCGCCTGTCCGGGCTCAGGGACACGGTGCCGGTGGGGTCCACGCTGACGATGAAGGCCGGTTCCTCGGCGCAGATCCTGCTCGCCTGGGAGGAGCCGGAGCGGCTGCACCGCGGCCTGCAGGGCGCCCGCTTCACGGCGACGGCCCTGTCGGGCGTGCGGCGCCGCGGCTGGGCCCAGTCGATCGGCGAGCGGGAGCCCGGGGTGGCCTCCGTCTCCGCACCGGTGCGGGGGCCGTCCAACCGCGTGGTCGCCGCCGTCTCCGTCTCCGGCCCCATCGAGCGCCTGACCCGGCACCCGGGGCGCATGCACGCGCAGGCCGTGATCGACGCCGCCGGCCGCCTCTCCGAGGCGCTGCGCCGCTCCTGACCCTTCTCCCTCGCCTCTCCCCCGCCCGATCGCCGGGACGGGCCCGCCTCAACGCCGCGGCAGGCCCTCCCCCGGCCCCACGCGCCGCCGGCCGCCACCGGCGGCGCCGCCGTTTTCCCCGACCCTCGCGCCCGCCCGGCTCGGGTCGTGCCCTGTGGGCGGTGCCCGGCTCACCCGGTGTCCCCGGTTTCCGCGGTTTCCTCGGTTCCCCCGGGCGGTGGGCGAGCCTGTGGTTCGTCCGCTCCCCTCCTGCGCCCGATGGGGAGTTGGCCGCCCGGGGGCGGGAACACGCGAAAGCCCCCCACCGAGGTGGAGGGCTTTCGTGTCGTGTACCCCCGACCGGATTCGAACCGGCGCTACCGCCTTGAGAGGGCGGCGTGCTAGGCCGCTACACAACGGGGGCGTGGATCACGCGTTGCCGCGGATCCTGCTGGTCTACCTGGACTCGAACCAAGACTAACTGAACCAGAATCAGTCGTGCTGCCAATTACACCATAGACCAATGTGGTTTAGACCAGTCAGTACCCCCGACCGGATTCGAACCGGCGCTACCGCCTTGAGAGGGCGGCGTGCTAGGCCGCTACACAACGGGGGCCCTGGCGATCCCCACCCGGCCGGAGCCGGATGTTGTCACCGTGAGGGCAGTGGGAGCTACCCTGACTGCCTTCGCGGGATGGATCAGTACCCCCGACCGGATTCGAACCGGCGCTACTGCCTTGAGAGGGCAGCGTGCTAGGCCGCTACACAACGGGGGCTTGCGGATGTGATCCGCGGTGCAGATGAGCTCTGCGAGCTGGCCTACCTGGACTCGAACCAAGACTAACTGAACCAGAATCAGTCGTGCTGCCAATTACACCATAGGCCACTGGAACGCAAGCCCCGGAGGGGATCTTGTTCTAGCTGTGCGCCCGGGGTTCCGGCTCGGTGACCGGCGCCCCTCGGCGCAGGAAGAACATTACCCGAAGGAGGACGGGGCTCCAAAACGAGTATCCGGACCCCCGAGGACGGCGGGGAGTTCGGCCAGGGAGGCGATGCGGCGCGGGCCCTCGGGCGGTTCCACGCTCGCCCGGTCCCCGGAGCGGTCGATCCACACCGACAGCAGTCCGGCGTCCGCGGCCCCGCGGCCGTCGATCTCCGGGTGGTCCCCCACGTACGCCACCTGCCCGGGCGGCAGCCCCAGGGCGTCGCACGCCGCCAGGAAGGCGCCGGGCTCCGGCTTGGAGACGCCCAGCTCGGCGGCGCACAGGACGGCCTCGAAGCGGTCGTGCACCCCGAGGACGCGCAGCTTGCGGTCCTGGACGTGCAGGCTGGAGTTGGAGAGCACCGCGTGGCGGTGGCTGGCGGCCAGGGCGTCGAGCACCGGCAGCACGTCCGGGAAGAGGCTCCAGGCGGACTCGTAGTGCCGCACGTAGCGCTGGAACCAGGCATCGGCCTCGTCGTCGGTCAGGTCCCGCTCCAGGAACACCCGGGTGCGGTCGCGCCGCTGCGTGACGAAGTCCACCTCGCCGGCGGCGAACCGCGCCCACTGGGCCTCGGTGATCTCCCGCCAGCGCACGAGGGCCTCCTCGGCCGACCCGTACCCGGCGAGCAGCCCCTCGGCCGCCAGGTGGACGCGCATGCCCTCGCGGTCGGCGGTGGTGTAGTCGAAGAGTGTGTCGTCCACGTCCCAGACGACGGCCCGGATCCCCATGCCACCAGCGTAGGCCCGCCGCTCTCCCGGCCGGACCGGCCCGCGGGCACGGCGCGGGAGGCACGGGACGGCACAGGGGGGCGGCGACCGTCACCGGCCGCCGCCCCCCTGTGTCGGAGACGTCGCACTTCGAACCGCGGAGCAGACCTACCCGGCGAGCTTCGCCAGCGCCGCGTCGATCCTGGCCAGCGTGGTCTCCCGGCCCAGGACCTCCAGGGACTCGAAGAGCGGCAGACCGACGGTGCGGCCCGTGACGGCGACGCGGACCGGGGCCTGCGCCTTGCCCAGCTTGAGGCCGTGGGCCTCGCCGGCGGCCAGGACGGCCTCCTTCAGGGACTCGGCGGAGGACCAGTCGGCGGCCTCCAGCTTCTCCCGGGCGGTGCGCAGCAGGGCGTCGGAGCCCTCCTTCATCGCCTTGTTCCAGGACGCCTCGTCGAAGACCGGCTCCGGCAGGAACAGGAAGTCGACGTTGTCGGTGATCTCGGAGAGGACCTTCAGGCGGGTCTGCGCGTGCGGGGCGACGGCCTGCCACTTGGCCTCGTCGAAGTCCTCCGGCGCCCAGGGGGCGAAGGGGGCGCGGAGCCAGGGGCGGCAGCGCTCGGCGAAGTCCTTCACGTCGAGCATCCGGATGTGGTCGGCGTTGATCGCCTCGCACTTCTTGAGGTCGAAGCGGGCCGGGTTGGGCTGCACATCGGTGACGTCGAAGGCCGCGACCATCTCCTCGACCGAGAAGACGTCCCGGTCGGCGGAGAGCGACCAGCCGAGCAGGGAGAGGTAGTTGAGCAGGCCCTCGGGGAGGAAGCCGCGCTCCCGGTAGAGGTTGAGCGAGGACTGCGGGTCCCGCTTGGAGAGCTTCTTGTTGCCCTCGCCCATCACGTACGGCAGGTGGCCGAAGGCCGGGGTCCCCTGGGCGACGCCCAGTTCCGTCAGCGCCTGGTAGAGGGCGATCTGGCGGGGGGTGGAGGAGAGCAGGTCCTCGCCGCGCAGGACGTGGGTGATCTCCATCAGGGCGTCGTCGACCGGGTTGACCAGCGTGTACAGCGGGGCGCCGTTGGCGCGGACGATGCCGTAGTCCGGGACGTTCTCCGGGAGGTAGGTGATCTCGCCGCGCACCAGGTCGGTGAAGGTGATCGCCTCGTCCGGCATGCGGAAGCGGACGATCGGCTCGCGGCCCTGGGCCTGGTACTCCTCGACCTGGGCGTCGGTGAGCTCGCGGCAGTGGCCGTCGTAGCCGGAGGGCTTTCCGGCGGCGCGGGCGGCCTCGCGGCGGGTGTCCAGCTCCTGCTGGGAGCAGTAGCAGTGGTAGGCGTGCCCGGCGTCCAGCAGCTTGGCCGCGACGTCCCGGTAGACGTCCATGCGCTCGGACTGGCGGTACGGGGCGTGGGGGCCGCCGACCTCGGGGCCCTCGTCCCAGTCGAAGCCCAGCCAGCGCATCGCGTCGAGCAGCTGGGTGTAGGACTCCTCGGAGTCCCGGGCCGCGTCGGTGTCCTCGATGCGGAAGACCAGGGTGCCGCCGTGGTGCTTGGCGAACGCCCAGTTGAACAGGGCGGTGCGGACCAGGCCCACGTGGGGGTTACCGGTGGGCGAGGGACAGAAACGGACGCGTACGGGAGACGAGCCGGGTGCGCTAGCCACGCTTGACAACCTTGTTGGTGAGAGTGCCGATGCCTTCGATGGTGACGGCGACTTCGTCGCCGACGTGGAGGGGGCCGACGCCCGCCGGGGTGCCGGTGAGGATCACGTCACCCGGCAGCAGGGTCATGGCCTCGGAGATGTTGACGACCAGCTCCTCGATGGAGTGGATCATCTCGCTGGTGCGGCCGAGCTGGCGCTGGGCGCCGTCGACCGTCAGCTGGATGGTCAGGTCGCCCGCGGCGGCGAGGTCCAGGCCGGTCTCCACCCACGGGCCCAGCGGGCAGGAGGTGTCGAAGCCCTTGGCCCGGGCCCACTGCTTCTCGCGCCGCTGCACGTCGCGGGCGGTGACGTCGTTGGCGCAGGTGAAGCCGAAGACCACGTCCTTGACGCGCTCGCGCGGGACCTCGCGGCACATCCGCCCGATGACCACGGCCAGCTCGGCCTCGTGGTGCAGCTCCTGGGAGAAGGAGGGGTACTGGATCTCGTCGCCGGAGCCGATCACCGAGGTGGCGGGCTTGAAGAAGGCGAAGGGGGCGTCGGGGACCTCGTTGCCCATCTCCTTCGCGTGCTCGGCGTAGTTGCGGCCGAAGGCCACGACCTTGTTGGGCAGCACCGGGGGCAGCAGCCTGACCTTGTCCAGGGGGACCCTGGTGCCGGAGAGCTCGAAGTCCGCGAACGGGATGCCCTTGATGATGTTCAGGACGAGTTCGTCCTGCCGGTCGCCCTCGACCGCACCGAAGGCGACGTTCCCGTCGATGGAAAATCTGGCGATGCGCACGGGATGCCTGTCCCCTTGACTGAGCCGGCTGGAGTCTGACGCTCCAGGCTAACGCGGCGGGGTGCCGGGTCCGGACGCACGAGCGCCGGGCGCCCCGCTGAACGAGGGGCACCCGGCGTGCGTACTGACCGGTGTCGGTGTCAGTGCGCGGCGGCGGCCGCGACCGGGATCTCCATGAGGACGGTGCGCTTGGGGTTGGCAGTCCGGGCCGGGAGTTCGACGGCGTGTTCCTGCTGGGCCGGCGTCTGCAGGTCGTCGGCGCCGTCGAGGTGGGCCAGCGTCGTGCGTCGCGGGTTGGCGATCTTGTGGAACATCGTCGTCGTCTTCACTGTTTACTGGACCCTGTTCTGTTCGAGGGCGCCCGTGGGGTCCGATGGGTCCCGGTCGGGCGCGGGTTGACGGTGTGGCCATCCCTGTAAAGCGTCAGGCTAAACATTCAATTCCCCGCCGATGACGCCGGGACGGGATGATCCCTGTGTGAGTTTCCTCACGGACAGACGGACATTTCAGCCAATCCGGACGGCCGGTTTCCGCCGCCGAAACGGACATTCGACACCTGAAGCCATCATTCCGCTCCCGATCATGGCGACTGGGACACCCGGCCCTCCCGCACGACTCGCGGGGTTTCGTCCGTTCCGTCCCGAATGCTGATCCACTACTCGTGATACCTCACTCACGGGGTGTCACGTATGTCACGGCTCGGTCCACGGGCCTTGTTGGAGATCCTGCACTGTGCTGGAATTCCTCGGACCGCCGCAGGATCGAGCCGGCGCACAGGGGGCGCACCGACGCGCCGAGTGGCGGCGAGATGGGGGAACCCGCGCCGGTCACTCACGACCACCACGGGGGCGTATTCAGGGCGCCCTCAAGACGCCGACACCGTGCCCAGCCGTTCACGCGGAGGGGTGCCTGGTCCAGAGGTTGCGACGCTAGTGCAGGGACGTTTCAAGAGGGATGGCAGCGCTTCGGCGGAGCCGGAGCCGCACGGCGGGACTGGCCCCATGCCAGGCAGCTCCTCGCCCCAGCACGCCCAGATTCCGGGCCGGCCCACCGCCGGCGACAGCGGCGACCGCCCCGGCACGTCCGGGACCGACGGACCGGCGGGCCCGCCCCCGGCGCGGCCGCCGAAGGGACCGACGGGCCCCGGGCCGCGAATAGCCCTGCGCAACTGGCGCATCTCCACCCGACTGGTGTCGCTGCTCGCGCTCCCGGTGGTCGCGGCCACCTCGCTGGGCGCCCTGCGTATCGACCAGTCCATGGACGACATCCAGCAGCTCGACAACATGAAGCTGCTGACGGACATGACCAAGCAGGCCACCGAGCTGGCCGCCCAGCTCCAGGACGAGCGCGACCAGTCCGCCGGCCCGCTGGCGCACGGCGCCAAGCCCTCCGACTTCACCGTCAAGGGCACCCGGGAGAAGACCGACCGGGCGATGCGGAACTTCCTGGACAGTTCCGAGCGGATCGACACCACCGAGGACGGCAACCTCAGCGGCGTCCGCGAGAGCCTGGTGCAGATCGTCGCCCAGCTCGGCAACCTCAACAAGACGCGCAACTCGGCCTACAGCCAGGAGCGCAACGCCACGCAGACCGTCGAGGCGTACCACCGCCTGATCGAGAACCTGGTCGACCTCTCCCAGGACATGGCGGAGGCCACCAGCAACCCGGAGATGATCCAGCGCACCCGCGCGCTGGCGTCCTTCTCCGCGGCCAAGGAGTACGCCTCGGTCCAGCGCGCGATCCTCGCGGCGGCGCTGCCGGCCAGCAACACCACCTTCGGTGACCTCTCGGAGAACGACCGCCTCTACGGCGAGTCGGCGCAGGAGAGCGAGGGGATCGAGCTCGACTCCTTCAAGGCGGTCTACGGCGAGGCCGACGCGGTGGAGCTGCTCCTGCCCATCACCGAGGGCAACAGCACCATCCAGGCCACCGACAAGTACGCCACCCGCGCGCTCAGCAGCCGCGACGGCCTGAAGTCGATGAACAAGCGGTCCTACCGCGACTGGCTCGACGACAGCGGCACCAAGCTCCAGCAGATGAAGAACATCGAGCACACGCTGCTCGAGGAGATGGAACAGAAGGCCCGCGAGCTGCGCAGCGCCACCGAGCGCGACGCGATCATCTCCGGTCTGCTGATCCTGCTGGTGCTCGGCGTCTCCCTGGTCGGCGCCTTCGTGGTGGCCCGCTCCATGATCCGCTCGCTGCGGCGCCTGGAGGACACCGCGACCAAGGTCGCCCAGGAACGCCTGCCCGAGCTGGTCAAGCAGCTGTCCGAGTCCGACCCGCAGGACGTCGACACGTCCGTGGAGTCGGTGGGTGTGCACTCCCGGGACGAGATCGGCCGCGTGGCCGCGGCCTTCGACGACGTGCACCGCGAGGCGGTCCGCCTCGCCGCCGAGCAGGCCCTGCTGCGGGGCAACGTCAACGCGATGTTCACCAACCTCTCGCGCCGCTCCCAGGGTCTGATCCAGCGCCAGCTGTCGCTGATCTCCGAGCTGGAGTCCCGCGAGGCCGACCCGGACCAGCTGTCCTCGCTGTTCAAGCTCGACCACCTCGCCACGCGTATGCGCCGGAACGGTGAGAACCTCCTGGTCCTCGCCGGTGAGGAGCCGGGCCGCCGGTGGACGCGCCCGGTCCCGCTGGTCGACGTGCTCCGTGCCGCCGCCTCCGAGGTGGAGCAGTACGAGCGCATCGAACTGTCGTCGGTGCCGACCACCGAAGTGGCCGGCCGGGTCGTCAACGACCTCGTGCACCTGCTCGCCGAGCTGCTGGAGAACGCGACCTCGTTCTCCTCCCCGCAGACCAAGGTGAAGGTCACCGGTCACGCGCTGCCCGACGGGCGGGTGCTGATCGAGATCCACGACACCGGTATCGGTCTGTCGCCGGAGGACCTGGCCGCGATCAACGAGCGGCTCGCCTCGCCGCCCACCGTGGACGTCTCCGTCTCCCGCCGCATGGGTCTGTTCGTGGTCGGCCGGCTGTCCCAGCGGCACGGCATCCGCATCCAGCTCCGCCCGTCCGACTCCGGCGGCACGACCGCGCTGGTCATGCTGCCCGTCGACGTCGCCCAGGGCGGCAAGAAGCCGCAGGGCAAGCCGGGTCAGCCGGGCCAGGGCGGTCCCGCCGCCGCGCAGGCCGCCGCCGGTGCCGCCGCCGCCCGGCGTGCCGCCGGGGCCGGCCAGTCCGGTGGCCCCGCGCTCGGCGCCGGTGCGCCCGGCGGTGGCCGGCTCGGCGCCGGCCAGGCTCCGCGGGCCGCGCTGCCGCCGCGTGACGGCGGCGGACGGCCCGGTGCTCCGGGCGCCCCGCGCGGACCGCAGGGCCAGCCGGCCTCCTCCGGACCGTCGTTGTTCGAGCAGGGCGGCGCGCCCTCCGCGCCGCAGGGCCGTCCGGCACCGGCGGGCGCCGGCTTCGGCGGCCAGGCTCCGGGCGCCCCGCAGGGGCTGCAGGCCGCGGGTCCGGGCGGGGCCCAGGGCCAGGACGCCTTCGGGGGCCGTGCGCCGGTGCCGCCGCAGCGCGGCAAGGACACCGCCGACCGGGGCCGTCGCCCGCAGCTGCCGCCGCGCGGTGGCGCCCGGCCGGAGCTGCCGGGCGGCGAGCCGCAGCAGCAGCGGGTGCCGAGCTGGAGCGACGAGAACGCCCAGCCGCAGGTGCCCCCGCGTCCGGCGCACGACGCGCCGCGCGGACACGACGAGTCGGACGTCACGCGCACGGCCGCCATGCCGCGCATCGACGGATCCGCCGCGAACCCGCAGCACACCGGCCAGTTCGCCGGGCCCGGCGCGGACCGTGCCCCGGGCGGCGACCCCTACGTCCGCGGGGACGTCTTCGGCGATCCCTCGAACCAGCAGCACCAGCAGCAGCACCGGCAGGACCCGGCGCAGACGGGGCAGTTCCCCGTCCCGCAGGGTTACGACAACGCCTCGACCGGTCAGTTCCCGGCGCCCGGCCAGGGCGGCGACACCGGGCGGCACGCCCTGCCGGGGCGGCAGGGTGCCGCGGACCCGGCGGCCACCGGCCAGTTCGAACGTCCGCAGGTGAACGGCGCGCACGGCGGCGGCTTCGGCGCCTCGCGTCCGCCGGCCCCGCAGCAGCGGCCGGTCCGCGAGCCGGAGGCGCTGCCCCCGGCGACCGGCCCCGGTGACGGACGCACCCCGCTGTACGACACCCTGGAGACCAACTGGTTCCGCGGTGCCGGCCGGCAGCAGCCGGAGCAGGGCGCGGGCCCGGCCCCGGCCGCCCCGCAGCAGCAGCCGCAGGGGCCCACCGGCCCCCAGCGGTCCGACACGGCCTCCTGGCGCAGCTCGCCCAACGACGAGCTGGTCCGGCAGGCCGAGCGGGTCCGGCAGCCGGCCGCGGGTGGCGTCACCACCTCCGGTCTGCCGCGCCGGGTGCCCCGGGCGAACCTCGTCCCGGGCACGGCTCAGCAGCAGTCGCACCAGAGCGGTCCGCAGGTCTCCCGCGCACCGGACGACGTGCGCGGCCGGCTGACCAATCTTCGTCGAGGTATCGCGCAGGGGCGTCAGGCCGGGTCCACCCAGACCGGCAGCTTCCCGCGGCCCACTCACCAGCAGGAGCGTTAGTTGAGCCAGATGAGCCAGGCGGCACAGAACCTCAACTGGTTGATCACCAACTTCGTGGACAACACCCCCGGGGTGTCCCACACCGTCGTCGTGTCCGCCGACGGACTCCTGCTGGCACTCTCGGAGGGCTTCCCGCGCGACCGCGCGGACCAGCTCGCGGCCGTCGCCTCGGGACTGACCTCCCTGACGGCCGGTGCCTCCCGGATCTTCGAAGGCGGCAACGTGGCCCAGACGGTCGTGGAGATGGAGCGAGGGTTCCTGTTCCTCATGTCCGTCTCGGACGGCTCGTCCCTGGCCGTCCTGGCGCACCCCGAGTGCGACATCGGCCTCGTCGGCTACGAGATGGCGCTGCTGGTCGACCGCGCGGGTGCGGTTCTGACCCCGGACCTGCGCGCCGAACTACAGGGAAGTCTGCTCCACTGATCGGCCCCGGCACCACCCGTCTCACCACATCACCGTCCGGCCGCCACATTCCCCCCACCGGCCCCTTACAGACGGCTTGACCGACCGACTTGCTGTCCCGCCCGGAGGATTCATGACCCCGCCCACCGCCTCTCATGATCCGTACGCGGAGCCGTACGAGGACGAGGGCGACCAGCCGCTGGTACGTCCGTATGCGATGACCGGCGGCCGGACCAGGCCGCGCTATCAGCTGGCCATCGAGGCACTGATCAGTACGACGGCCGACCCGGCAGCGCTCATGGGACTCCTTCCGGAGCACCAGCGGATCTGCCACCTGTGCCGTGAGGTGAAGTCCGTCGCCGAGGTGTCGGCGCTGCTGAACATGCCGCTGGGGGTCGCCCGGATCCTGGTGGCGGACCTCGCGGAGGCGGGGCTGGTCGCCATCCACCAGCCGGGCGGCGACGAGACGACCGGCGCCCCGGACGTGACACTGCTCGAAAGGGTGCTCAGTGGACTTCGCAAGCTCTAGTGGCGGGGCGGTCTCCGAGAGCCGTTCCACGACCTCCGCGAAGATCGTGGTGGCGGGTGGCTTCGGCGTGGGCAAGACCACGTTCGTCGGCGCCGTCTCGGAGATCAATCCGCTGCGCACGGAGGCCGTCATGACGTCCGCCTCGGCGGGCATCGACGACCTGACCCACACCGGGGACAAGACGACCACGACGGTCGCCATGGACTTCGGGCGCATCACGCTCGACCAGGACCTGATCCTGTACCTGTTCGGCACGCCCGGCCAGGACCGGTTCTGGTTCATGTGGGACGACCTGGTGCGCGGCGCGATCGGCGCGGTCGTCCTCGTCGACACCAGGCGGCTCGCCGACTGCTTCCCCGCCGTCGACTACTTCGAGAACAGCGGCCTGCCGTTCGTCGTCGCCCTCAACGGCTTCGACGGACAGCAGCCGTACCAGCCGGAGGAGGTGCGCGAGGCGCTGCAGATCGGGCCCGACACCCCGATCATCACCACCGACGCCCGTCACCGCTCGGACGCCAAGAGTGCGTTGATCACTCTGGTGGAGCACGCCCTGATGGCCCGCCTCAGGTAGATCAAACAGCAAGATCCATACGGCAGTTGCCGTGCCAGCACCGGAGCCGGCCGTGTCCTTGGACACGGCCGGCCCCGGTGTTCATAACGTTTCGGCAGAGGAATCGACGGAGGTCGACACGCGACGCGTTCGAGCGGTACCACTGTGCGCACGAACGCCCTTCCATTTGGCGGGGCTCGCTCTGTTTGACCGTTTTATCTGGGGTTTACATCACTCTGTTTCCCTGCCGCCGACTGTTTGGAAGAGCGCAGGTCGGCATGCTGGAATGCCTGAACTGCCCAGTAGTCAAAGACGTACCCAGTAGTCGATGACACGCAGGGTTCTGAGACACAGCGGCACGACTGAGGTGCCGACCGCCGAGAGGTTGTTGGTCGAGTGAGGCGAAGCACGAACGGTCCCGAGCCGTCGGCCCGGGGCAACTTCACCCCGCCGCCGCGCACAGCGGCGCCCGCCCACGTACCCGAACCCGAGGCGGCGGCCGCACCACCGCCGAGCAGCGGCCGTTTCTCCCCCCACAACTGGCGGGTGACCACCCGGCTGAACGCGATCCTGCTCATACCCGTGCTGGTCGGCCTCGTCATGGGCGGCTTCCAGGTGAGCAGCTCGATCGAGACCTGGCAGGAGGCCGAGGACGCCGAGAAGGTCGCGCTCCTCGTGCGCGCCGCCGACGACTACGGTCAGGCACTGCTCAACGAACGTGACCTCACCGCCCCCGACCTGCTGTCGGGCAAGGGCGAGACGGAGCAGGTCAAGAAGCTCCGCGCGGCCACCGACGCCGCCAAGGAGGAGTTCGACCGGGTCGCCGAGGACCTGCCGAGCACCGCCGCGCTGGACCGCCGGATGAAGCTCTTCCGCTCCAACGAGACCGGTCTGGGCCCGCTGCGCGAGAAGGCGTACACCGCCTCCATGGACCCGGTGAAGACCGAAGAGGGCTACGTCTCCGTCCAGCACTCCCTGATGGAGTTCGCCAACGAACTCGGCCTCGGCACCGGCAACGTCACCAGCTACGGCCGCACCGTCTACGCCGTCTCCCTCGCCAAGGCCGCCGCCTCCCTCCAGCGCTCCATCGGCGTGCACCTGCTGGTGCGCCCGAGCCAGAAGCCCGAGGTCGGCCAGCAGCAGCGCGTCTCCCTCGCGTCGTACCGCTACCTCGAGGGCATCGCGATCAACGAGTTCGTCTCCTCCGGCACGCAGGGCGACGTCGAGCGACTCGACGCGATCATGGCCCAGCAGCGCGAGACCATCGGTGACAAGGGCCCCGCCGTCGGCGCCGGCGAGTCCTCCTCGACGCAGGGCGGCGCCTACACGGCCATGCCCGCCGCCGACAACATGCTCCAGGGCCTGGCGTCCGGCGCGCTGTCGGAGGACCAGCTCAAGGAGAACGGCATCACCCTGAAGAACTGGATGGGTGCCTACACCGCTAAGTTCGCCGGGTACAGCGAGGTCGAGTCCGAACTCGTCGACAAGGCCGTGGACGAGGCCCAGACCATCGCCGACAACGCCAAGCGGGACGCGCTGATCACCGGCGCCGTCGTGGTGATCGCCCTGCTCGCCGCGTTCATCCTGGCCGGCATGGTGGCCCGCCAGATGAGCCGCTCCATGCGCCAGCTGCGCAACGCCGCGTTCGGCATCGCCGAGCAGCGCCTGCCGATGCTGGTCGACCAGCTCTCCCGGACCGAGCCCGGCCGGGTCGACACCCGGGTCGCACCGATCCCGATCACCTCCACGGACGAGATCGGCGAGGTCGCCCGCGCCTTCGACCAGGTCCACCGCGAGGCGGTGCGGCTCGCCTCCGAGCAGGCACTGCTGCGGGGCAACATCAACGCGATCTTCACCAACCTCTCGCGCCGCAACCAGTCGCTGATCGAGGGCCAGCTGACCCTGCTCACCGACCTGGAGAACAACGAGGCCGACCCGGACCAGCTGGAGAACCTCTTCCGCCTGGACCACCTGGCCACCCGTATGCGCCGCAACGGCGAGAACCTCCTCGTCCTCGCCGGCGAGGAGCCCGGCCGCCGCTGGGACCAGCCGGTCCCGCTGGTCGACGTGATCCGCGCCGCCTCCTCCGAGGTGGAGCAGTACGAGCGCATCGAGCTGTCCGGGGTGCCGGAGGCCGAGATCCACGGCCGCGCCGTGACCGACCTCGTGCACCTGCTGGCCGAGCTCCTGGAGAACGCCACCACGTTCTCCTCGCCGCAGACGAAGGTCCGGGTCACCGCGACCCGTCTGCCCGACGGCCGCGTGATGATCGAGATCCACGACAAGGGCATCGGCCTGACGGCCGAGGACTTCGCGGACATCAACCACAAGCTGGCCAACCCGCCGACCGTGGACGCCGCGATCTCCCAGCGCATGGGCCTGTTCGTGGTCGGCCGGCTGTCCGACCGGCACGGCATCCGGGTCCAGCTGCGCCCCTCGGGTGAGCAGGCCGGGACCACCTCGCTGGTCATGCTGCCGGACGCCATCACCCACGGTGGCGGCGGCGAGCAGCCGGGCCACGACGAGTTCACGGTCTCGCAGATCATCCCGGAGCAGAGCTACCAGGGCGAGGACTTCAACCAGCAGCCGCTGCGCACCGCCGCGGAGCTGGGCTTCGACGACAGCCGCTACGAGGTCCCGGACGACCTGCGCGACCTCGACCCGGTCGGCCGCTCCCTGATGCGCGAGGGCCGCCGCGCGGCCCTGGAGGCACAGCAGCCGTCGGAGGCGGCCCCGGCGGACGAGGCCGGGACCACCGGCGAGTTCGCCGGCCCGCAGGGCTTCGACCAGGGCCAGGGCTACGACCAGGGCGCGCAGGCCGCCCAGGCCTTCGACGAGGGCTACCGGGACCAGCAGCAGGCGGCCGGGTACGGCACACAGCAGCAGACCGGGTACGACCAGCAGTCCTACGACGGCGGCGGCGACCAGCAGGGGTACGGCACCTCCGACCAGCAGGCGTACGGCAACGGGCAGCAGCAGTCCTACGACAACGGCTACTACGCGCCGAACGGCAACGCCCCGCAGCAGAACGACGCCTACGCGTCCGACGGCGGCTACGCGGACACCGGCTACCCGGAGCAGACCCCGGCCGACGGAGCCGCGGGCGGACCGGCGGGTGCCTCCTCCGACTCGTTCCCCGGTTTCGCCGACCGGCGCCACGAGGACGACTGGCCCCAGGCCGACGGCTACCGCAACGGCTACCCTGCCCAGTACCCTGCGGATGCCCAGGAGTCGGAATCCACGCAGGCCGCTGACGCAGGTGAGCGGGACAGCGTAGGCTTCGACCGTCCGGGACCGGCCCCCTCCGACGCCCACGAGCTGACCGACGCCGGGCTGCCCCGCCGCGGATCGACCGCGAGCGGCGCCACGGGCGGCGCGCGGCACGCGGGCCAGGAGACGCCGGCCTCCACTCCGGAGACCAACGGCGACGGCAGCGGCTGGCGTTCGGCGAACGACGAACGCTGGCAGCAGGCCTCGCAGCTGAGGAAGCCCAAGGCGGGCGGAGTGACCTCCTCGGGTCTGCCGCGGCGCGTGCCCAAGGCCAATCTGGTCCAGGGCTCCGCCGAAACCACTCCACAGGGAGGCCCCCAGGTCTCCCGCGCCCCGGAGGACGTCCGGGGCAGGCTGAGCAACCTGCGGCGCGGTGTCCAACGGGGCCGCAACGCAGGCAGTGAAACGAACGGCCAGGGCTTCGGTCCTGACAGCACCTACAACCAGGAGCGTTAGTGTGAGCCCGATGAGCCAGGCGGCACAGAACCTGAACTGGTTGATCACCAACTTCGTGGACAACACCCCGGGGGTGTCCCACACGGTGGTGGTCTCCGCCGACGGACTCCTTCTGGCGATGTCCGAAGGCTTCCCCCGCGACCGCGCCGACCAGCTCGCGGCCGTCGCCTCCGGTCTGACGTCTCTGACGGCAGGCGCCTCCCGGATCTTCGAGGGTGGCAGCGTGAACCAGACGGTCGTGGAGATGGAGCGGGGGTTCCTGTTCATCATGTCCATCTCCGACGGTTCGTCGCTCGCCGTCCTCGCGCACCCGGAGGCGGACATCGGCCTCATCGGGTACGAGATGGCCCTCCTGGTGGACCGGGCCGGTACCGTTCTCACCCCGGATCTTCGTGCGGAGCTCCAAGGGAGCCTTCTCAACTAACAGACGGACGGTGCGCTTTGTCGTCCCGGGGCCGTAAGGTTTCGGGACGCGGCTCCAGCATGATGGATGCCAGGCACAGTCGGAGGAGGAGAAAGTGGCAACACCCCCAGGCGGTTCGTCGTCGGGCAACTGGTCGTACGGCCCCGCAGAGGGCCCGAACGACGGTGCCCAGAGCGGGTACGGCTACCCTTCCGCCCCCGATCACCGGCAGCCGTACGCGCCGCAGGGCCCCGGTCCTTCGCCGTACGACCAGCCGCACTCGCCACGCATCCAGCCCGTGCAGCCGCAGCGCCGCGCCCCCGAGCCGGCGCCCTCCGGGGCGTCGAACAGTCCCCTGGTGCGTCCGTACGCCATGACGGGCGGCCGCACCAGGCCGCGGTACCAGCTCGCCATCGAGGCACTGGTGCACACCACCGCGCAGCCGCACCAGATGCAGGGCCAGCTGCCCGAGCATCAGCGGATCTGCAACCTCTGCCGGGAGATCAAGTCGGTGGCCGAGATCTCGGCCCTGCTGACCATCCCTCTCGGCGTGGCCAGGATCCTCGTCGCCGACTTGGCGGAGGCGGGACTGGTCGCCATCCATCAGCCCGGCGGCGACGAGAACGCCGGCGGCCAGCCAGACGTGACACTGCTCGAAAGGGTGCTCAGTGGACTTCGCAAGCTCTAGCGGCGGTCCTTCCCGCTCCACCACCTCCGCGAAGATCGTGGTGGCGGGCGGCTTCGGCGTGGGCAAGACCACGTTCGTCGGCGCCGTCTCGGAGATCAACCCGCTGCGCACAGAGGCCGTCATGACGTCTGCGTCCGCAGGCATCGACGACCTCACCCACACCGGGGACAAGACCACCACCACGGTGGCCATGGACTTCGGGCGCATCACGCTCGACCAGGACCTGATCCTGTACCTGTTCGGCACGCCCGGCCAGGACCGGTTCTGGTTCATGTGGGACGACCTGGTGCGCGGCGCCATCGGCGCGGTCGTCCTCGTCGACACGAGGCGGCTCGCCGACTGCTTCCCCGCCGTCGACTACTTCGAGAACAGCGGCCTGCCGTTCGTCATCGCCCTCAACGGCTTCGACGGACAGCAGCCCTACCAGCCGGACGAGGTGCGCGAGGCGCTGCAGATCGGGCCCGACACCCCGATCATCACCACCGACGCCCGCCACCGCTCGGACGCCAAGTCCACGCTCATCACGCTCGTCGAGCACGCGCTGATGGCGCGTCTGCGGTAACCGCCCTCCCGGCGGAACCCGGCGCCCCGTCGGTGCCGGCCGGAGCAACGCCCCCGCGGCCATCGGGCTGCCGGGGGCAGTTGTATGCGGTCCCCCGGCCCTGCACGCACCCGGACGAACTCTCCCCGGCCGCCGGCCCTCCGCGCCCCG
Organism: Streptomyces sp. 3-6; assembly: GCF_056323165.1. Lineage (NCBI taxonomy): Bacteria > Bacillati > Actinomycetota > Actinomycetes > Kitasatosporales > Streptomycetaceae > Streptomyces > Streptomyces sp. 3-6. The sequence continues at coordinate 112,590 of NZ_JBWHZP010000011.1, read as the reverse complement.
GCCGCCACCCGGCCGCGACGGCTCCTCTCCTCCGTGCACCACGACGCCGAGAGGCCCCTCCCACGCTGCGGGAGGGGCCTCTCGGGGCCGGTGGCGTCGGACGCGCGTCCGGTGCGGAACGGGATCCGTGCCTCGGTCAGCGCCAGCTGTGCGGGGCACGGAAGCCGCCCTCGCGCTCCAGGCGGCGCCAGCCCGCCCTCGCGCGGCCCCGGTGGGCCGGGACGGTCTCGGCGGGGCGGGCCGCCGCACGGGCCAGCAGGATCGCCGTGATGGCGGCGACCTCCTCGGGCTCGGCGTGGCCCTTCTCGACGCGGATGTCAGGTGTGCTCATGGGGCTCAGTCTCCCTGGGAGAGGGGTCCGCGGGGTGGCCGCGGCGGGTCCGTCCGGTTACTGGGGCGGGTTGCCGTGCTTGCGGGACGGCAGGTCGGCGTGCTTGGACTGCAGCATCGCCAGGGACCTGATGAGGACCTCGCGGGTCTCGGCGGGGTCGATGACGTCGTCGACCAGGCCGCGCTCGGCCGCGTAGTAGGGGTGCATCAGCTCCGCCTTGTACTCCTTGACCATCCGGGCGCGCATGGCGTCGGGGTCCTCGGCGTCGGCGATCTGACGGCGGAAGATGACGTTGGCCGCGCCCTCGGCGCCCATCACGGCGATCTCGTTGGTCGGCCAGGCGTAGGTGAGGTCGGCGCCGATGGACTGGGAGTCCATGACGATGTAGGCGCCGCCGTACGCCTTGCGCAGGATCAGCGAGATCCGCGGCACGGTGGCGTTGCAGTAGGCGTAGAGCAGCTTGGCGCCGTGGCGGATGATGCCGCCGTGCTCCTGGTCGACGCCCGGGAGGAAGCCGGGGACGTCCAGGAAGGTGAGGATCGGGATGTTGAACGCGTCGCACATCTGCACGAAGCGGGCGGCCTTCTCGGACGCCTCGATGTCCAGCACGCCGGCCAGCGTCTGCGGCTGGTTGGCGACGATGCCGACGACCTGGCCGTCCATCCGGGCCAGCGCGCAGATGATGTTGCGCGCCCAGCGCTCGTGGACCTCCAGGTACTCGCCGTCGTCGACGATCTCCTCGATGACCCGGGCCATGTCGTAGGGCCGGTTGCCGTCGGCCGGGACGAGGTCGAGCAGGACGTCCCCGCGGCGGTCCGCGGCGTCGGAGCTCTCGGCGCGCGGCGGGTTCTCGCGGTTGTTCTGCGGGAGGAGCGAGAGGAGGTAGCGCACCTCCGCGATGCAGGTCTCCTCGTCGTCGTACGCGAAGTGGCAGACCCCGGAGGTCTCGGCGTGCACGTCGGCGCCGCCCAGGCCGTTCTGGGTGATCTCCTCGCCGGTGACCGCCTTGACGACGTCCGGGCCGGTGATGAACATCTGCGAGGTGTCGCGGACCATGAACACGAAGTCCGTCAGGGCGGGGCTGTAGGCCGCGCCGCCCGCGCACGGGCCGAGCATCACGCTGATCTGCGGGATGACGCCCGACGCCTTGGTGTTGCGCTGGAAGATGCCGCCGTAGCCGGCGAGGGCGGAGACGCCCTCCTGGATCCGGGCCCCGGCGCCGTCGTTGAGGGAGACCAGCGGGGCACCGGCCGCGATGGCCATGTCCATGATCTTGTGGATCTTGGTGGCGTGGGCCTCGCCGAGGGCGCCGCCGAAGATCCGGAAGTCGTGGGCGTAGACGAAGACCGTGCGGCCTTCGACCGTGCCCCAGCCGGTGATGACACCGTCGCTGTAGGGCTTCTTGGCCTCCAGACCGAAGCCGGTCGCCCGGTGCCGGCGCAGCTGCTCGACCTCGCGGAAGGACCCGGGGTCCAGCAGGAGTTCGATGCGCTCCCGTGCGGTCAGCTTGCCCTTGGCGTGCTGCGCCGCGGTCGCCTTCTCGCTCGGGCCGGCCAGAGCCTGCGCACGGATCTCGTGCAGTTCGGCCACCCGGCCACGCGCGTCGGCGGGCTCCTCCGGCAGGTCGGTCGGCTCACCCGGCGCCTCGTCCAAAACGGTCATGTAGTGACCTTACGAAGTCGACGGGTGATTGCGAGCCGTCGACTCCTCACAGTCTCGACGGCGATTTCCTGGTACCACTGAACAGAACCATGGCGGTGTGCAGGCTTTTCGACTGCTCAGAGGGCGTACCGCTTGTAGGGGTGACACAAAGCCGTGCGGACGAGAGTCGGCTCACACCGGTAGGGGGCGCATACCTCCCCCGGAGTGACGCGCAGCCGCAGGCGGCCCCCTGCGGCGAGGATTTCCACGGTGTCGTCGGCCCTCGCGGGTCCCCGGACCGGGTGATGCCAGACGATCTCCGGCGGTTCGCCCGTTCGGGTCGGTTCGCTCACGCAGAGGGTAGCGGTCCCCTCCGTCCGGCCCGTCCGACGGACCGGCACGCCCACGGGGGACGAGACGGAGAGGGGGCCGCGGTGCCCGGCCGCCGGAAGCCGGCGGCGGTGACGCCGGAGCCGGACAGGGCGACCGCCTGCCGGGCGGCTTCGTCGGTGGTGAGGATCCGCGGCCGGTCGCGGCCTTCGCCGACGAGGATCCGCCGCCGGTCGCGGTGGGCCTTGGTGCACGCCGGTGGGGGTACCCGGTGCCGAGGACGAGGCCCAGCCGTCGGCGGCGGAGCGCGTCGAAGGGGTCGGTCGTGCCGACCTCGGCGGTGGAAGAGGGCCCGGCACCCGGCCGGGACCCGGTACGCGCGGTCGCCGCCCCCGTCACGGGCCTCGCCCCCCGCGCCGTCGGCGGGGCGTTCCGACGGGGCGTTCCGGCGGAGGCCGGACAGGTCCGGCTGATTCTTTTCGGCACTCACCAGAAGATGTTGAACTTTGAAGGGAATGGGTCTACGGTAGGTCTTGTTGAGTTAGTTGAACATTGAACGGGATCCCCCATTCATCCCGTCCCCAGAAGGAGAAAGACCGTGGGTATCTTCAACCGCAAGAGCGACGACGCCGCGACCGCCACCGCCACCGCGACCGCCGTGGGCCCGGACCTGACCGCTCTCACCGGTGACTACACGATCGACCCCTCGCACACCACCATCGGCTTCGTCGCCCGGCACGCCATGGTCACCAACGTCAAGGGCAGCTTCAAGGAGTTCACCGGCACGCTGCACCTGGACGGCTCCGACCCGTCGAAGTCCACGGCCTCGATCGACGTGGTGATGGACAGCATCGACACCGGCAGCGCCGACCGTGACGGCCACCTCAAGAGCGCCGACTTCTTCAAGACGGACGAGTTCCCGAAGATGACGTTCCGCTCCACCGCGATCGAGGCGGCCGGCGACGGCGAGTACCGCGTCACGGGCGACCTCACGATCCTGGGCACCACCCGGCCGCTGACCATCGACGTCGAGTACAACGGTGCCGCCACCGACCCGTTCGGCAACCAGCGCGTCGGCTTCGAGGGCAAGGCCGAGATCTCCCGCTCGGACTGGGGCCTCACCTGGAACGCCGCCCTGGAGACCGGTGGCTTCCTCGTCTCCGACAAGATCAAGCTGAACTTCGACGTCTCGGCGATCCGCAACGCCTGACCTCCGGCGGCGCGGCCCCGCCGCGCCACCCCCCTGAGCGCGCCCGTCCGACGGCACCCGGTGCCGGAGGGCGGGCGCTCGGCTGTGTGGGTGTGCGGCTGTGCGGCTGTGCGGCTGTGCGGCTGTGCGGCTGTGCGGCTGTGCGGCTGTGCGGAAGGATGCCCGGCCCGTTCGGCGACGGGGCCGGACGGCACGGGCGGGATACCGTGCACGACCCCTCCCCCGGGGCTCGGCCAGGGAGCGCGCTGGACCTGCAACGTCTGCCGGGTCGGAGGCTGTCGGGCGGGACGGGGGCTCGCCGGCCGCGGGGGGCTACTGGGTCTGCCCTCAACGGCCACTGCCGGAGCGCGAGCCGCCAGGGGTCTGCGTCCAGGGCGACCCCCTTTTCGCCACCCGGCGTGGGGCGAACGAACCGTTCGACGACAGCCCGCCCTCGCCGCACGCCCGGGGGCGCACCGTTCCGCACGCGAGCGGGGCCGTCGTCCTGCGCGCCGCTCCGTGGCGCCGCACCTCCGTCGGCCGGGGCACCTACCCCGGAGAGGACCACCCCGGAGCCATGTGGTCCCGGCAGCGGGCGGGTCAGAAACCTCCGCCGAAGTCCCCGCCGCCGAAACCGCCGCCCCCGAAGTCGCCGCCGCCGAAGCCCCCGCCGAAGTCGCCGGGGTCGAAGTCGGCACCGGACACGTCGCCGCCCTCGAAGCCGCCGAAGTCGCCGTAGCCCGCGCCGTAGTCGGCCGCGTAGGCGGGGCCGGCCATCATGCCGCCGAGCATGGTGCCGACGAGGAGGCCGGGCAGCAGCCCGCCGCCGAAGTAGCCGCCGGCCCAGGGGCCGTAGGCGGGGCCGGCCTCCCAGTAGGGGCGGCGCCCGTGGGTGGTGTCGACCTCGCGCACCGCCGGGTCGAGCCCGTCGTCGAGACGGGCCTTGTCGGCCGCGCACACCGGCACGTCCCGCGCCGTCCCGCCCGGCGGCGTCCACCGGGCGTCGGCGACCGAGGGGCCGTGGCGCGGGTCGAAGAAGCACGGCGGGCGCCGCGTCGGCAGCTCCCGGCCCTCACGGCGGGCGGCGAGCACGGCGAGGGAGAACCGGCCGTCCTCCACGGCCTGGGTGACCGCCTTGACGTCCTCGGGTTTGCGGGCCGCCGCCATCAACCGCTTCGACTGCTCGTAGGCGTCCAGCGCGTGCTCGTAGTCGGTGCGCATCGCGTCGTCGGCGCCGGCTTCCGCGGGGTGGAAGTCGAGGCGGTCGAGTTCCTCGCCGAAGGCGGTGATGTCCTCGTCGACCACCACCCGCAGCTTCTCCAGCGCGGCCCGCTGCTCCTCCTCGTGGCGGCGCCGGTTGCGGCGGGACAGGGCGTACACGCCCGCGCCGCCCGCCGCCAGTACGGCGCCGACCGTGATCAGGCCGCCGACCGGCACCTCGCCGCCGCCCTCGTTCCAGCTGCCGGGCGCCGAGCCGTCGATGGTGCGCAGCGCGTCGTTGACGAAGTCGTTCAGCTGGGCCTTGGCGTCACCGGCGCCCTGCGCTGCGGCGACCAGGTTGCGGACGCCCCGGGGGCTGACCACGGCGCTGTCCGCGCGCGCGTCGAACCGGTCGCCCAGGCGGACGCCGTAGAGGCCGGTCACGCCGGTCTCGGTGCGCAGGTTGCGGAAGAGGTTCTCGGTCGGCTGGTCGGCCGGGAGAACCGCGACGAAGACGGGTTTGTCCGCGTCCTCGATCTTGTCGGCCAGGGCCTCGGCATCCGACGCGGACAGGATGTCCGTGGCTCCGGGTGCTACGTACACGGGGCTCTCGCGCAGGGCTCGGCCGACCTCGGAGAGGTCGGTGGCTGCCTGCGCGCCGGGCGCCGTGCCCAGCAGCACCGCCAGTGCGGCGGCCACCGGGACGATCAGCAGGCGTATCAGAGTACGCGGCAGCGCGACCTTCATACTTTCGAAGCTACCTGAATCGAACAGAAAACGGACATCTGCTCGACAGCAACGTGCGGGAGGATCCTCGCGGGCCACGCTCCGCGACCCGGCACCCGGCACCCCATGCCCGCCGCGCCGGGCGGCCGGACGCCGTGGGCCGGGCGGCCGGACGCGCACCGCTGGTCCCCGCCCCGGACCCGCCCGGCCCGGCCGTTCGGTACCGGTCCCGGTCCCGCCTACGCGACCGGTTCGACGCCCGCGCGCAGCAGGCCGTACGCGTAGGCGTCCTCCAGTGCCTGCCAGGACGCGGCGATGACGTTGTCCGCGACGCCGACCGTGGACCACTCCGCGGTCCCGTCGGACGTGGAGATGAGCACCCGGGTCGTGGACTGGGTGCCGTGCTTGCCCTCCAGGATGCGGACCTTGTAGTCGACCAGCTCCAGCCTGGCGAGCTCGGGGTAGATCCTCTCCAGCGCGACGCGCAGCGCGCGGTCCAGGGCGTTGACCGGTCCGTTGCCCTCGGCCGTGGCGACGATGCGCTCGCTCTTGGCCCAGAGTTTGACGGTGGCCTCGTTGGCGTGGCTGCCGTCGGGGCGGTTCTCGACGATCGCGCGCCAGGACTCGACGGCGAAGTACTTCACCGGGCGGCCCTCGGCCTCCGCCCGCAGCAGGAGTTCGAAGCTGGCGTCGGCCGCCTCGTAGGTGTAGCCCTGCAGCTCGCGTTCCTTGACCCGCTCCACGACCCGGGCGACCAGGTCGCGGTCGTCGCCGAGGTCGATGCCGAGTTCCTTGCCCTTGAGCTCGATGGAGGCGCGGCCGGCCATGTCGGAGACCAGCATCCGCATGGTGTTGCCGACCCGCTCGGGGTCGATGTGCTGGTACAGGTCCGGGTCGACCTTGATCGCGGAGGCGTGCAGGCCGGCCTTGTGCGCGAAGGCCGAGACGCCGACGTAGGGCTGGTGGGTGGAGGGCGTGAGGTTGACGACCTCGGCGATGGCGTGCGAGATCCGGGTCATCTCGCGCAGCCGCCCCTCGGGCAGGACCTTCTTGCCGTACTTCAGCTCCAGTGCCGCCACGACCGGGAAGAGGTTGGCGTTGCCGACCCGCTCGCCGTAGCCGTTGGCCGTGCACTGCACGTGGGTGGCGCCCGCGTCGACCGCGGCGAGGGTGTTGGCGACCGCGCAGCCGGTGTCGTCCTGGGCGTGGATGCCGAGCCGGGCCCCGGTGTCGGCGAGCACGGTGGCGACCACGGCCTGGATCTGCGCGGGGAGCATGCCGCCGTTGGTGTCGCACAGGACGACCACGTCGGCGCCGGCGTCGGAGGCGGCGCGGACCACGGCCTTGGCGTAGCCGGGGTTGGCGCGGTAGCCGTCGAAGAAGTGCTCGCAGTCGACGAAGACGCGGCGGCCCTGGGCCTTCAGGTGGGCGACGGTGTCCCGGACCATCTCGATGTTCTCGTCGAGCGTGGTGCGCAGGGCGAGCTCGACGTGGCGGTCATGGGACTTGGCGACCAGGGTGATCACGGGTGCGCCGGACTCCAGCAGCGCCCTGACCTGGGGGTCCTGGTCCGCGGTGGTACCGGCGCGCCGGGTGGAGCCGAAGGCGACCAGCTGGGCGTGGGTGAAGTCGATCTCCTGCCGCGCCCGGGCGAAGAACTCGGTGTCGCGCGGGTTGGCGCCGGGCCAGCCGCCCTCGATGAAGCCCACGCCGAACTCGTCCAGGTGCCGTGCGATGGCCAGCTTGTCGGCGACCGTGAGGTTGATGCCCTCGCGCTGGGCGCCGTCGCGCAGGGTGGTGTCGAAGACGTGGAACGAGTCGTCGGGCTCGCTGGTTGCGGTCATGGTCTGAAGGCTCCTGATATTGATCTCGGTCTACCGGAATGACCGGTTCCACCGTCTCTCCATGGTCCCTCACGCCCGTCTCCCGGCTGCGGATGGGCCAGGAAACAGAAAAACCCCTCGCGGGTGCGAGAGGTCTGCGCGCGGGTCGAGGACGACGGTGTCCGCCCGTACCGTGTCGTACGTGGCGGTCACTGCGGACCGGCGCGCCTGCTGCCAATAATCGTGGCGAACGAGAGCACGGGGGCAGTCTGGCACATTCCGTCCCCGCGTCCGGCGCCCGTCTCAGGATGCGGGCGGTGGCCTCTCGGCACGGGGGCTCCGGACGGCACGGGGGCTCCGGACGGCACGGGGGGCTCCGGGCGCCGCGGGGCCGCCCGGGACACGACGTCCCGGGCGGCCCCGTCCGACGGAGCAGGAACCGACCGACCCGCCCGCCGGCCCGGTCGCGAAGGGTTCTGGAACCGGTCGGCCACGCCCGCCGCCCGGCCCGGTCCGTCAGCCCAGCCGGTGCATCCAGCCGTGCTTGTCCTCGGCGGTGCCGCGCTGGATGTCGAGCAGCGCCTGACGCAGCCGCTGCGTGACCTCGCCGGGCTCGCCGCCGCTCTGCTGCCACTGGGCGCCGGCCCGCTTGACGGTGCCGACGGGGGTGATGACGGCGGCGGTGCCGCAGGCGAAGACCTCGGTGAGGGTGCCGTTCTCGGAGTCGCGCTGCCACTGGTCGACGGAGACCCGCTCCTCCACGGCCTCGTACCCCAGGTCGCGGGCGACGGACAGCAGGGAGTCGCGGGTGACGCCCTCCAGGATGGAGCCGGTGAGGGTGGGCGTGACGATCCGGTCGCCGTACACGAAGTAGAGGTTCATGCCGCCCAGTTCCTCGACCCAGGTGTGCTCCACGGCGTCGAGGTAGCAGACCTGGTCGCAGCCCTCGGCGGCGGCCTCGGCCTGGGCGAGCAGGGAGGCGGCGTAGTTGCCGCCGGTCTTGGCGTCGCCCATGCCGCCGGGGACGGCACGGACGCGGTCCTCGGAGACCCAGATGGAGACCGGCTTCACGCCGCCCGGGAAGTAGGCGCCGGCCGGGGAGGCGATGACCAGGAACAGGTACTCGTTGGCCGGCTTGACCCCGAGCCCGACCTCCGTGGCGATCATGAACGGGCGCAGGTAGAGCGACTCCTCGCCGCCGTGCGCCGGGACCCACGCCTTGTCCTGGCGGACCAGCGCGTCGCAGGCGTCGAGGAACGTCTCGACCGGCAGTTCCGGCATGGCCAGGCGGCGGGCGGAGCGCTGGAAGCGCTCGGCGTTCTTCTCCGGCCGGAAGGTGGCGACGGAGCCGTCGGGGTGCCGGTAGGCCTTCAGGCCCTCGAAGATCTCCTGCGCGTAATGCAGGACGGTGGTGGCGGGGTCGAGGGGGATCGGCGCGTACGGGACGAGCTGGCCGTCGTGCCAGCCGCGCCCTTCGGTCCACTTGATCGTCACCATGTGATCGGTGAAGTGGCGGCCGAATCCGGGGTTGGCCAGGATCGCCTCGCGCTCTGCGTCCGAGAGCGGATGGGCGGAGGGCTTGAGCTCGATCGTGGGCGTCGTCATGAGTCGTCTGTCCTTCACCGGTTGTAGTGACGAGCCGCGCACACTCCCGTACGGCCGGTGGCCGTTACTAGGACGTCCGAGCATTCCCTCATTCCGCGGCTCCGCGTTCGATTATCGCCCGTGGGCGGCTGCGGAAGAAACGGGGTGAATGCGGCCCGTTGGTCGATGGTGGCACCCGGCGGGGACATGCGGAAGCCGCCGGGCGCGGTAGAGACCCGGCGGCTTCGTGTGGGGTCGAGAGCGCGCCCGGTCAGCCTGCTACCCGTACGGCGAGCGCGTCGCCGATCTCGGAGGTGCTGCGTGCGGGCAGGTCACCGCGTTCCGCGAGGTCGGCGGAGACGGCGTCCTCGATGCGGGCGGCCTCGGTCTCGTGGCCGAGGTGACGCAGCAGGAGGGCGACGGACAGGACGGTGGCGGTGGGGTCGGCCTTGCCCTGGCCGGCGATGTCGGGGGCCGAGCCGTGCACGGGCTCGAACATGGAGGGGAACTCACCCGAAGGGTTGATGTTGCCGCTCGCGGCGACGCCGATGCCGCCGGAGACGGCCGCGGCGAGGTCGGTGATGATGTCGCCGAAGAGGTTGTCGGTGACGATGACGTCGAAGCGGGCCGGGTCGGTGACGAGGTAGATCGTCGCGGCGTCCACGTGGATGTACTCGGTGGTGACCTCGGGGTACTCCTCGGCCACCTTGGTGAAGATGTTGGTCCACAGGTGGCCCGCGAAGGTCAGCACGTTGTTCTTGTGGACCAGCGTCAGCTTCCTGCGGGGGCGGGCCTGGGCGCGGGCGAAGGCGTCGCGGACCACACGCTCGACACCGAAGGCGGTGTTCACGGAGACCTCGGTGGCGACCTCGTGGGGCGTGCCGGTGCGGATGGAGCCGCCGTTGCCCGTGTAGGGGCCCTCGGTGCCCTCCCGGACGACGACGAAGTCGATCTCCGGCTGACCGGCGAGCGGGGTGGCCACGCCGGGCAGGAGCTTGCTCGGCCGCAGGTTGACGTGGTGGTCGAAGGCGAACCGCAGCTTGAGCAGGAAGCCCCGCTCCAGGACCCCGGAGGGGACGCCGGGGTCGCCGATGGCGCCCAGCAGGATGGCGTCGTGCTTGCGGAGTTCGGCCAGGTCGGCGTCGGTGAGGGTCTCACCGGTGGCGTGGTAGCGCCGGGCGCCGAAGTCGAACTCCCGGGTCTCCAGCTTCACATCCTGCGGAAGGACGGCCGAGAGGACCTTGAGCCCTTCGGTCACGACCTCCTGGCCGATGCCGTCACCGGGGATCACTGCGAGATTGATGCTGCGAGACATGCGGGCACCCTACTCCTCGTCCCATGCACTGACATGAGCCGTCCGGGATGCGGACACCCGCATGGAGGACGGACCCGGCTCAGTGGCCGGTCGAGCCGCCGTTGTCCCGGCGGTCGAGGGCGCGCTGCAGGGCGGCGGCCGCGTTCTTGCGGTCGGACTCGGCGGTGCGGGAGGCGTGGCGGACGCGGCGGCGGGTGGTCGTCTCGGGCATGGGTCATCGGCTCCTTCGGGACGCGCGGCGAGAGCGCGCGGAGGGTCACGGGACGCCGGAAGGGGCGGGGAGCCCGGGACCGCAGGGGGTGACCTGCACGGGGGTCCGGCTCACGACCGCCATTCGCTGGATCGAGCGAGACGTTCGGCTCCTACAAAAGTAAGGGCGCGCCGCGCGTCTGTCTGCACAATTACTTGGGCTTCCTACTATCTGAGACGGTGGAGTGCGTCACACCTCTCTGACCTGCCCTTTTGCCGGTGCTTGGGGTCGGCGGAGACGGAGGCCACCGCCGGCGAACCGCACCGGGGCGCCTTACCGGAGCCGTCGTCCACGCCCGCCCCGGAGCGACCCGCCTCCGGGGCCCGTACCGGAGCCGCACCGCGGGCGGGCACACGAACGGGCCAGGTCGGGGGGTGACCTGGCCCGTTCGCGATCGGAGGGGGCGTCAGCCCATGTGCGGGTACGCGTAGTCGGTCGGCGGGACCAGCGTCTCCTTGATGGCGCGGGTCAGGGTCCAGCGCATCAGGTTCTGCGGGGCGCCGGCCTTGTCGTTGGTGCCGGAGGCACGGCCGCCGCCGAAGGGCTGCTGGCCGACGACGGCACCGGTCGACTTGTCGTTGATGTAGAAGTTGCCGGCCGCGTAGCGCAGCTTCTCCATCGTGTAGGCCGCCGCCGCGCGGTCGCCCGCGATGACCGAGCCGGTCAGGGCGTAGTCGGAGACCGACTCCATCTGGGTCAGCATCTCCTCGTACCGGTCGTCCTCGTAGACGTGCACGGCGAGGATCGGGCCGAAGTACTCGGTGCGGAACACCTCGTTCTCCGGGTCGGTGCACTCGATGACGGTCGGGCGGACGAAGTAGCCGACCGAGTCGTCGTAGGAGCCGCCGGCGACGATCGTGCAGGAGGGGTCCTCCTCGGCGCGGTCGATGGCGGCCTTGTTCTTCGCGAAGGACCGCTCGTCGATGACGGCGCCGATGAAGTTGGACAGGTCGGTGACGTCGCCCATCCGGATGCCGTCGACCTCGGCCGCGAACTCCTCCTTGAAGCCGGAGTTCCAGATCGACGCCGGGATGTAGGCGCGGGAGGTCGCGGAGCACTTCTGGCCCTGGTACTCGAAGGCGCCGCGGGTGAGCGCCGTCTTCAGGACCGCCGGGTCGGCGCTCGGGTGGGCGACCAGGAAGTCCTTGCCGCCGGTCTCGCCGACCAGGCGCGGGTAGGTGCGGTACTTCTCGATGTTGTTGCCGACCGTCTTCCACAGGTGCTGGAAGGTCCTGGTCGAACCGGTGAAGTGGATGCCGGCCAGGTCCCGGTGGGCCAGGGCGACCTCGGAGACCTCCAGCCCGTCACCGGTGAGCAGGTTGATGACGCCCTTGGGCAGCCCGGCCTCCTCCAGCAGCCGCATCAGCAGCACGGCGGCGTGGGTCTGCGTCGGGGACGGCTTCCACACCACGACGTTGCCCATCAGCGCGGGCGCGGTCGGCAGGTTGGCGGCGATGGCGGAGAAGTTGAACGGGGTGATGGCGTAGACGAAGCCCTCCAGCGGGCGGTGGTCCAGCCGGTTCCACACGCCCGGGGAGTTGGCCGGGGGCTGCTCGGCGAGGATGCCGCGCGCGTAGTGGACGTTGAAGCGCCAGAAGTCCACCAGCTCGCAGGGGCTGTCGATCTCGGCCTGCTGGGCGGTCTTGGACTGGCCCAGCATGGTGGAGGCGGCGATGGTCTCGCGCCAGGGGCCGGCGAGCAGTTCGGCGGCGCGCAGGATGATCGCCGCGCGGTCGTCGAAGGACATCGCGCGCCAGGCGGGCGCGGCGGCGAGGGCCGCGTCGATGGCGTCCTGGGCGTCCTGCCGGGTGGCGTTGGCGGCGGTGCCCAGGCGCGCCTTGTGGTTGTGGGGCTGCACGACGTCGAACCGGTCGCCGCCGCCCATGCGCTTCTCGCCGCCGATGGTGCAGGGCAGGTCGACCGGGTTGTCCGCCAGCTCCCGCAGCTTCGCCTCCAGCCGGGCCCGCTCGGGCGAACCGGGGGCGTAGCCGTGCACCGGCTCGTTGACGGGGGTGGGGACCTGGGTCACAGCGTCCATGGTGTCCGTAACTCCTTGACTTGAGCGGTGTGTGTCAGCCCTTGGTGATCATGCTGCGCGCGAAGAACCGCAGGTTGGCGGGCTTCTCCGCGAGCCGCCTCATGAAGTAGCCGTACCAGTCGGTGCCGTAGGCGGTGTAGACGCGCATGCGGTGTCCCTCCGCGGCCAGCCGCAGGTGCTCGTCGCTGCGGATGCCGTACAGCATCTGGAACTCGTACTCGTCCGGCTTGCGCCCGGCGACGCGGGCCAGCTCCTGGGCGATGGAGATCAGACGCGGGTCGTGGGACCCGATCATCGGATACCCGTCGCCGTTCATCAGGGTGCGCAGGATGCGCACGTACGCCTTGTCGATCTCGTGCTTCTGCTGGAGGGCGACCTCGGCGGGCTCCTTGTAGGCGCCCTTCACCAACCGTACGCGACTGCCGTTCGCGGCGAGCCGGCGTGCGTCCTCCTCGGTGCGGTACAGGTACGCCTGGATGACGCAACCGGTCTGCGGGACGTCCCGGCGCAGCTCCTCGTGGATGGCGAACATCGAGTCGAGGGTGGTGTGGTCCTCGGCGTCCAGGGTGACGGTGGTGCCGATGGCGGCGGCGGCCTCGACGACCGGGCGGACGTTGGCGAGCGCCAGGTCGTGGCCGCCGGGGAAGGCGGACGCGGATCCGGAGGGCGCCGCGTCGCGGGCGGGGGTGGGCGACGGGAGGGACTGGCCGAACATGGACAGCTTGACGGACATCTCGACGCGGTCGCCGAGCCCCAGCGGGGCCAGCCGCTCGATGAGTTCGAGGTAGGCGTCGCGGGCCGCCTCGGCCTGCGCGGGGTGGGTGATGTCCTCGCCGACGACGTCCATCGTCAGCTGCAGGCCCCGGCCGGTGAGCTCCTCGACGATGGGCAGCACCGCGTCGACGGTCTCCCCGGGGATGAACCGGTCGACGACCTGCCGGGTCACCGGCGCAGCCGAGATCAGCCGACGCATCCGGTCGCTGCGCGACGCGGCGAGAATCACGGGACCCAGCACGGGGCACCTCCCAAGCACTTGCACCGGACGGCCGCGATCCGTTCGTCCGGATACGGCACGGGGAACCACCGTGAAACCTATGGAGTCCACCGATCGTCGGCCATCGACAGCTGTCACGCATCCGTGCCGTGGTTCTCAGACATCTGTATGAAGGACGGGCCGGGGTGCGCGACAATGCCCGGGTGACGTCGGAACACAGGGGTGACTACCAGGAGCTCGTGGACGAGATCTCCGAGCTGCTCGGCGCGCCGGCGACCCTGGAGAGCCGGGACTTCGAGCTGATCGCCTTCGGCGTGTACGACAGCGAGGGGGACCTGGATCCGTCCGCGCTGGACCCGGTGCGCACCCGGTCGATCCTCACCCGCCGCTCCACGGCCGCCGTCCGCGCCTGGTTCGAGGGCTTCGGCATCACCCGCGCCACCGGCCCGGTCCGCATCCCGCGCACCCCGGAGGCGGGGGTGCACCGCGGACGCATCTGCCTGCCGGTACGCCATCGGGGTGCCGTCCTCGGGTACGTCTGGCTGCTGGAGGACGACCCGGGCCCCTCCGACCGCCGGCTGGAGGCGGCCATGCGGGTGACCGCGCGCATCGGCGCGCTGCTCGCCGACGAGGCGCAGCACGGCGCGGACCTCACCCGTGAACTGCGGGCGGTGCTCACCGCGGAACGCGACTGGCAGCACGACATGGCCGTCGCCGAACTGCGGACCGCCCTGGGGCCCCGGGCGGACGGCCCGTACACCCTGGTCTGCGTGGCGCCCTGGCCGTCGGCGGACCCGGAGGACGCGCCGTCGGTCCGCGCGGTGCCGGGGGCGACGGCGCTGTGCACGCTGCCCCGGGGCAGCTCCGGCCCGGCGCTCGCCCTGCTGCTGCGGCTGCGCGCCACGGACGCGCTGACCCCGGCGACCACCGCGGCGGGCCGGCTCCTGGAGCGGGCCCGCGAGGCCGGTCCCGGCGGCCCGGGGACGGTGGCCGCCGGGATCGCCGGTCCCCGCACGGGCCTCGCGGAGCTGGGCACCGCCTGGCGGGAGGCCTCGGCGGCGGCCCGGGCGGCGCTGGCCGAGCCCCGGCTCGGGCCGGTCGCCCGGTGGGACGCGATCGGCCCGTACCGCCTCCTGACCGCGCTGCCCGCGGGGGCGGCCCACGACCCGGTGGCCGGGCGGCTGCTGGCCCCCGCCCACCGGGAGCTGGCCCGCACCGCCGAGACCTACCTCGACCTCGCGGGCCAGGCCGGGCGGACCGCCGCCGAACTGGGCATCCACCGCCAGACCCTGTACTACCGGCTGTCCCGCGTCGAACGGCTCACCGGACTGGACCTGGACGACGGCGAGGACCGTCTGCTGCTGCACATGGCCCTCAAGTCCGCCCGCCTGTGACCCTCCTTCCGTCCGTGTCCGCCGGCCGCGCTCAGGTGCGGTAGGCGTAGTACGCGGCGTTCGGGTACGAGGCGATGATGCTCGCGACCGACCGGCGCAGCGTGTTGGTCGAGTGGTACGTCAGGTACGGCACGCCCTGGGCGCTGCGGTGCGTCACGATCATCGTGTGGTCCTTGGACCCGTCGCGGTCGAAGTCGACCTGGAGCACGTCACCGACGTCCATCTGGTACACGTTGGCGAGGCTGGTGGCGCGCTCGGAGTTCAGGGCGAACCACGACCACTCGTTGACCCCCACGAACGAGTGCGACTGGATCTCGTTGTTGCCGAACCAGCGGGTGTAGTCGTACACGTAGCCCGGCACGTGCTTCCAGCCGCCCGCCTTCAGGGCCTGGCTGACGAAGTTGGTGCAGTCGCCGCCGGCTCCCCGTCCGTCGAAGCTGGGGTAGTCCGGGTTGTAGTCCCGCCAGTGCTTCTCCGCGTAGGCGGCCATGGCCTTGTAGTCGTACTCACCGCCCGTCAGGTTCTTCGGGGCGGCCGGCGCGGGCCGGGTGATCTCGGCGCGCGGGGACGACGGCGTGGTGTTGGCGGCCGCCTTGGTGGACGGCGTGGGGCTCGGCGTGGTCTCGACCGTCGGCGCGTCCGGCTGGTTGACGGCGAGCTGGTCGTCCGCGGCCTCACGGATACCGGTCAGGCGCCACTGGCCCCGCCGGTCGGCCTGGAAGGTCAGTTCGTGCTGGGACTGGAAGCCGGTGGTCCTCGGCTCGTCCCCCCGGACCTTCTTGTACGTCAGCGTCGTCGTCTCGGTGACGGCGACGACGGCCTTGCGGCCGTTCACCCGGGTGCGGTCGAGGGTGACCTTGGTGTCGGCCTTGCTGTACTTCTCGCCGTGCCGCGCGAGCCGTGCGCGGCGGTCGGTGAGCCGGTCCAGCGCCTTGCCCTCGGCCCGGGCCGTCCCGGAGGACAGCGCGACCCGACCGGAGAAGCCGTCGGATATCTGCTTCTTCCTCTTGCCCGGCCGGTCGACCAGGGCATTGGTGCGGTCGGTGAAGACCGCGTCAGCCAACCGCTGGAACGTGGCCTTGGTCCGGGCGTCCACCTCGGGCCGGGCGGCCTCGGTGGAGGCGCCGGCGCTCCAGACGGGAAGCATCGCCGCTCCCGCGACGGCCGACACGGCGGCCGCTGTGATGACGGTCGCGCGACGCCGCGTGCGGCGCAGCTTTCTTGACTTCACTGAAACTCCCCTCTTCCCGGCGGAAGATGCCGGTGTGAAGCGGAGTCTCGCATGTCATGTGTGACTGCTGTGAAGGGGGTGGCGCCCTTGTCCGTACGGGATTTACCCGACCGTCACCTCCGGACGCGGGCGCCGGGCACCGGCCGTCACTTGACGACCGTGGACCAGTCCGGGGACTGCGCCGGATCGAGGTTCCGCAGCCGCTGCAGGACGGCCGGATCCTGCACGTCCATCCAGTCCGCGAGCTCCTTGAACGACACGCACTCGACGTCCTTCTTGGTGCAGACCCGCTTGATCACCTCCTCGACGGCCTTCATGTAGATGCCGCCGTTCCACTCCTCGAAGTGGTTGCCGATGAACAGGGGTGCGCGGCTTCCGTAGTAGACGCGGTTGAAGCCCGCCATGTACGTCTGGACGGTCTCCTGCTGCCAGCGCGGGTACATCGCCGGGTCGCCGTCGGTCTCCCCGTCGGACTGGTTGTAGAGGAAGTTGAAGTCCATGGACAGGCCCTGGTACTTGCCGCCCTCGTACGGGAGCATCTGCAGCGGGAAGTCCCAGATGCCGTCCTTCTTCACCGGCCAGATCTGGAAGTCACCGGCGGAGCTGGCGTCGTAGCGCCACCCGTAGTCCTTGGCCGCCTTCAGCAGGTTGGCCTGGCCCTCCAGGCACGGGGCACGGCCGCCCGTGACCTCCTTCTCGACGTCGAAGGGCAGGGGGTCGAGGTCGGTGAAGCCGGTGTTGGTCTTCCACTTCTTCACGAAGCCGTAGAACTGGTCGATCTCGCTGCGCCACTCGTCGACGCTCCAGTCGCCGCCGCCCTTGTCCCCGCAGAAGTGGCCGTTGAAGTGGGTGCCTATCTCGTGGCCCTCCTTCCAGGCGGCGGAGAGCTCGTGCAGGGTGGTGCGGATGTGCTCGTCGGTGGGGAAGCTGATCGCCGCGCTGCCGGCGGGGTGCTGCGGCGGCTCGTACAGGTGCCGCTTGGTCTTGGGCACGAGGTAGATGCCCGTGAGAAAGAAGGTCATGCGCGCGTCGTGCTGCTTGGCCGTCTCCCGGAAGTGCGCGAAGAGGCCGTCGTCGCCCTGGAGCGCGCCGTCCCAGGAGAAGACCACGAACTGGGGCGGTTTCTGTCCGGGTTTGAGGCGTTTCGGCTCGTACCGGTTCTTCTGCGGGCCCGTGTAGGAGGTGGACCCGTCGCCGATCACCTTCACCTTGCCGTCCCACTCCGGTTCCTCGGCCGCCTGCCGGCCGGACCGCTGCGGCGCCTTGTCCTTGGCGGAGCCGGTGGGGGCGGTGCTGTCGTTGCCGGAGAGCGTCAGATAGGCGACCACGAGGGAGGCGACGACGAGGACCGCCGTCAGCCCGACGAGGTGGCGGCGGGCGGGACGACGGGGTGCTCTGGTCTTGCGGCGACGACCCGACGGCTGCTTCATCTGTGGCACGACCTCTGTGAGACGGAGGGGCGGGTGGCTGGCGGACAGGGGGCCTGGGTGCGGTGCTGCCGCACCGGTGACTCAGTCACCGATCCCGAGGGCCTTCGACCAGATGCCGTACGGGACGCTGCCGGAGGGCTTGCCCCCGAGCCCCTTGAGCGGGAGCGGTTCGAGGCTCTCGGCCAGGTCGATGCGGTACACGACGACGGCGGTCGTCTCCTCGCCCAGGCTGCCCACGTACCAGGCGGCGGTGTCGTCCTCGGTCGTTCCCACCTTCCCGGCGGCCTCCGCGGGACCGCCCGGGTGGGCGACGCGATGGCCCTCGGCGAGGGCCGCCTGGACCTGGCGTGCCGTGTCGGCGCTCACCGCACGGCGGACGGCGGGCCGGGAGATGCCGATCCGGTGGCCCCCGCGGGTGACCTTGCGCACCGAGTACGGCTCGGTGTGCACCCCGTCGGCGACGAACGTGGCGTAACCGCTGGCCATGCGGATGGCGCTGGGCGTGGCGCTGCCGTTCGCCAGTGCGGGCACCTGGGCACCCATGCTGGAGGGCAGCAGTCCCGCCTTGATGGCGGTGGACCGCACCTTCTCCAGCCCGGTGTCCATGCCCAGTTGCATGAACGGGGTGTTGACCGACAGGGCCAGGGCGCGGTGCAGCGAGATCTTCCCGTAGGACTTGCCGCCGTCGTTGCGCGCGGCCACCTTGCGGCCGCTGCGGTCCCAGTACGGGCCCTCGGGCGTGGTGACGGGGACACGGTCGTCGCCGTTGTAGAGCGTCTCCCCGCTCACCGGCGTGGGTCCCCCGTCACGGCTGGTGCGCACCCCGTGTTCGAGGCCGGCCGCGTACACGAACGGGTGGAACGCCGACCCCGCGGGCACGGTGGTCGCGTTGGACTCGTTGTAGCCCTGTTTGCGGTGGTCCGGGCCGCCGTGGACGGCGAGGATCCTGCCGTCGGCGGCCACCGTGGCGGCTCCGTAGTGGGCGTCGGCGGCGGGCTTGGGGTGGTCCTTGCGGCCCTTCTTCCGTGCCGCGACCACCGCGTCGGTGAGCTGGGCCTCACGCTTCTTGTCGAACGTCGTGTAGATCTGGTAGCCGCCGAGGTCGAAGTCCCGCTCGGAGATGCCGGCGGTCTTCTTCACGTACTGGGACGCGAGTTCGACGAGGTAGTCGCTCTGCTCACCGGTGGCGTACAGCGGGTTGCGCTTGAGCGGCTCGGGGAACTTGCTGAACTCGGCGCGCTCCTCGGGTGACAGCTTGCCGAGCGTCACCATCCGGTCGAGGATCCACGTCCAGCGCTCCACCGCCCGGTCGCGGTTGGCGGAGCTCAGCGTCGGGTCGTACAGGCCGGCGCCCTTGAGCAGGGAGGCGAGGAGGGCGGCCTCGCTGGCGTTGAGGTCCTGGACCTCCTTGCCGTAGTAGGCCTGTGCGGCGCGCTGGATGCCGTAGGTGCCGCGGCCGTACCAGCTGGTGTTGAGGTAGCCCTCCAGGATCTCGTCCTTGCTCATCTCGTTGTCGAGCTTGAGCGCGATCATCGCCTCCTTGAACTTGCGTCCGAGGGTGCGGTCCTGGTTGAGGTAGACGTTCTTCACGTACTGCTGGGTGATGGTCGACCCGCCCTCGGTGTCGCCCTGGCCGAACGTGCGCAGGAAGGCGCGCGAGATGCCCTTGACCGAGATGCCCGGATCGCTGTAGAAGCTGTCGTTCTCCGCGGCGAGCACGGCCCAGCGGACGTCCTCGGGGATCTCCTCCAGCGGCATCGCCTGCCGTTGCACCCATCCGGTCCTGGCCAGCGGGGTGCCGTCGGACCAGAAGTAGACGTTGTCCTGCTGGGTGGCGTGGGTGTTGAGGTCGTCCGGGATGTCGGTGGCCGCGTAGGAGACCATCACGAACAGGGTGCTCAGCCCGAAGGTGGCGAGGAGACCCGCGACGCTCTGCCGCCGGGACGGGATCCAGCGGCGCCACCCCGTGCGCCCCGGCCGGGGGTAGTGCGGGCGCATCCGGCGGAGGTGGGGGCCGAGCACGGCGACCAGCGGTGCGAGGACCGGCTCGAGCCGGGCGGCGACGGGGCGGAGTGCGGAGCGCAGGGCCCCCGTGCGGGAGGAGGCGGACTTGCGGGGCGCCCGGCGCGAGCGGCGGGGCTCGGCCGGGTCCCGCTCGGGTATGCCGCTCGCGGGTATGCCTCCCTCGGGCACCCGCAGCTGCATGGTCTCGTCGGCGGGCGCACGGAGTTGGTCGACCCGTAGCTGCACCGTTGCGTCGGGCGGGGGCGGCAGCGACTCGCCGTCACCCCGCTCCCCGTCCTTCCGTCCGTCCCCCCGACCGACCCGGGCCATGCCCGTCCCTCCCTCCGCACATCGCGCGGGCGGTTCAGCAACCGCACGAAGATACGAGAACCGGGGACCACGGCCGCAGCGCCGGCCACTCCCCCGCTTCCCCCCCGTTTCACGACCATCACAGCGCACACGAAATTACCAACATACTGACCATACAAGTTGGACGAACGTGCGAACGGCGTGACGTGGCGAGGCTCTCACCCGGTGCCCGGCCGCCACCGGACAGGGCCGGCGCCACCGGGCTGAGCGGACGCCACCGGACGGGGCAGGCGCCACCGGACAGGGCGCGCGACCGGACGGGGCGCGCGTCGGTGCGGCGGTGCGCCTGGAAGGCCCGTGCGTGCGCCCGGATGTCCGGACACGTCGAGCGCCGGGCGGCCTGATCGGCTCAGCCCGCCCGGCGCTCGGTGGTCGGGACGGTGCGGACGCACGGCCCGCACCGCGGTGGGGTCAGACCAGATTGACCGAACGGGCCGACGTCGCCCCGATCTCGGCCGCGGCCTCGGCCAGCACCGCGGCCGGGACCGTGTCGTCGACCGTCAGCACGGCCAGCGCCTCGCCCCCGACCGTGGCACGGGCGACCTGCATGCCGGCGATGTTCAGGCCCGCCTCGCCGAGGATGCGGCCGAGGGTGCCGACGACACCCGGGCGGTCCTCGTAGCGCAGCACCAGCATGTGGTCGGCGAGCGCCAGGTCGACGTCGTACTCGCCGACCGCGACGATCTTCTGCACGTGCTTGGGACCGGCCAGCGTGCCCGAGACCGACACCTCCTCGCCGTCGGCGAGGGTGCCGCGCACGGTCACCACGTTGCGGTGGTCGGCCGACTCGGAGCTGGTGGTCAGGCGGACCTCGACCCCGCGCTCCTGGGCGAACAGCGGCGCGTTGACGTAGGACACCGTCTCGTCGACGACGTCCTCGAAGACGCCCTTGAGGGCGGACAGTTCGAGCACCTTCACGTCGTGCTGGGTGATCTCGCCGTAGACCTCGACGTCGAGGCGGACGGCGACCTCACCGGCGAGCGCGGTGAAGATGCGGCCGAGGCGCTCGGCGAGCGGCAGGCCCGGCTTGACGTCCTCGGCGATGACACCGCCCTGGACGTTCACCGCGTCCGGGACCAGCTCACCGGCGAGGGCGAGGCGCACCGAACGGGCGACGGCGATGCCCGCCTTCTCCTGGGCCTCGTCGGTGGAGGCACCGAGGTGCGGGGTGCACACGACCTGGTCGAACTCGAACAGCGGGGAGTCGGTGCACGGCTCCTTCGCGTACACGTCCAGGCCCGCGCCGGCGACCCGGCCCTCCTTGAGCGCCGAGTACAGCGCCTCCTCGTCGACGATGCCGCCGCGCGCGGCGTTGATGACGCGCACGCTCGGCTTGACCTTGCGCAGCGCCTCGTCGCCGATCAGCCCGAGGGTCTCGGGGGTCTTCGGCAGGTGGACGGTGATGAAGTCGGAGACCTCCAGCAGCTCGTCCAGCGACAGCACCTTGACGCCCATCTGGGCGGCCCGCGCGGGCTGCACGTAGGGGTCGTAGGCGACGACCTTCATGCCGAAGGCGGACATCCGCTGCGCCACGAGCGCGCCGATCCGGCCGAGGCCGACGACACCGAGGGTCTTCTCGGCGAGCTCGACGCCCGTGTACTTGCTCCGCTTCCACTCGCCGTTCTTCAGGGCGGCGTTGGCCTGCGGGATGTTGCGCGCCGTGGCGACGATCAGACCGCAGGCGAGTTCCGCGGCGGTCACGATGTTCGACGTGGGGGCGTTGACCACCATCACGCCCGCCTTGGTGGCGGCCGCGACGTCGACGTTGTCCAGACCGACCCCGGCGCGGGCGACGACCTTGAGGCGGTTCGCGGCGGCGATGGCCTCGGCGTCGACCTTGGTGGCCGAGCGGATCAGGATCGCGTCGACCTCGGCGATGGCGGGCAGCAGCTCGGCGCGGTCGGCGCCGTTGCAGTGCCGGATCTCGAAGTCCGGACCGAGTGCGTCGACGGTGGCGGGCGACAGCTCTTCAGCGATGAGTACGACGGGTTTCGAGCTCACGTGAGTCCTCACAAGTCCCAGTGCGGACGGCCGTCCCGACGGCCGCAGGCGGTGAAGAAGTGCTAGCCGCGTGGAAGACGCACGACGCTGTGGGCCTGACGCGTATGTAGTGCAGCAGTGTAGTGGCGCCGAGGGCGTCGTCTTACGGCGCTTCGGAAGATCACCCGTCCGTGGCGGGACGGGAGGGACGACGCCGTACCACCGGTGTCGTCCCGGGTCCGTCCGGGGACCGCGGCATCCCGCCCCGGCCCCCGGACGGGAGGCTCACGCCTCCTCGTCGACCCAGCTCATGAGCTTGCGCAGCTCCTTGCCGGTGGTCTCCAGCAGGTGCTCGGAGTCCTGGTCCTTGTACTCGTTGTACTTCTTCAGACCGCCGTGGTACTCGTCCATCCACTGCTGCGCGAAGGTGCCGTCCTGGATCTCGGCCAGGACCTTCTTCATCTCGGCCTTGGTGGCGTCGGTGATGATCCGCGGGCCGGTGACGTAGTCGCCCCACTCGGCGGTCTCGGAGATCGACCAGCGCATCTTCTCCAGGCCGCCCTCGTACATGAGGTCCACGATCAGCTTCAGCTCGTGCAGGCACTCGAAGTAGGCGATCTCCGGCTGGTAGCCGGCCTCGGTCAGGGTCTCGAAGCCCGCCTTGACCAGCGCGGCGGTGCCACCGCACAGGACGGCCTGCTCACCGAAGAGGTCGGTCTCGGTCTCCTCGGTGAAGGTTGTCTTGATGACGCCCGCGCGGGTGCCGCCGATGCCCTTGGCGTAGGACAGGGCCAGCTCGAAGGCGCTGCCGGAGGCGTCCTGCTCGACGGCCGCGATGCACGGGACGCCGCGGCCCTCCTCGTACTGGCGGCGCACCAGGTGGCCGGGGCCCTTGGGGGCGACCATGCAGACGTCGACGCCCGCCGGGGGCTTGATGAAGCCGAAGCGGATGTTGAAGCCGTGGCCGAAGAACAGCGCGTCGCCGTCCTTCAGGTTCGGGGCGATGGTCTCCTCGTACACCTTGGCCTGGATCGGGTCCGGGACGAGGATCATGATGACGTCGGCCTCGGCGGCGGCCTCGGAGGGGCTCACCACGCGCAGGCCCTGCTCCTCGGCCTTGGCCTTGGACTTGGAGCCCTCGTGCAGACCGACGCGCACGTCGACGCCGGAGTCGCGCAGCGACAGGGCGTGGGCGTGGCCCTGGCTGCCGTAACCGATGACCGCGACCTTGCGGCCCTGGATGATGGACAGGTCGGCGTCGGCGTCGTAGAACAGCTCGGCCACTTTGGGTTCTCTCCTTGAGTGCAGGTGTTGCTCCCACCGTATGACGGCGGGCGGAAGGGGCGGTTCGGAGTCTCGGAATACGGGCGGCCGTGTCGCGTCGGCCGCCCGTTCCCGTTCTCAGGCCGACCGGTCGAGAGCGCGCAGCGACCGGTCCGTGATCGAACGGGCACCGCGCCCGATCGCGATCGTGCCGGACTGCACGAGCTCCTTGATGCCGAAGGGCTCCAGCACCTTCAGCATCGCGGACAGCTTGTCGCTGCTGCCGGTGGCCTCGATGGTGACGGCGTCCGGGGAGACGTCGACGGTCTTGGCGCGGAACAGCTGGACGATCTCGACGATCTGGGAGCGCGTCTCGTTGTCGGCGCGCACCTTCACCAGGACGAGTTCGCGCTGGACGGCCTGGCCGGGCTCCAGCTCGACGATCTTCAGCACGTTGACCAGCTTGTTGAGCTGCTTGGTCACCTGCTCCAGCGGGAACTCCTCGACGCTCACCACGATGGTGATGCGGGAGATGTCGGGGTGCTCGGTGACCCCGACCGCGAGCGAGTCGATGTTGAAGCCGCGGCGGGAGAACAGGGCGGCGATCCGGGCCAGGATGCCGGGGGTGTTCTCCACCAGGACGGAGAGCGTGTGCTTGGACATGTTCTGCTTCCTCTGCTTGTGAGTCCCGACGGCTCTCAGTCGTCCTCGTTGTCGCCGAAGTCGGGGCGGACGTCCCGGGCGGCCATGATCTCGTCGTTGGAGGTGCCGGCGGCGACCATCGGCCACACCATCGCGTCCTCGTGGACGACGAAGTCCACGACGACCGGGCGGTCGTTGATCGAGTTGGCCTCCTCGATGACCTTGTCCAGGTCGGCCGGGTCCTCGCAGCGGATGGCGTAGCAGCCCATGGCCTCCGACAGCTTCACGAAGTCGGGGACCCGGGTACCGCGGGCCTCGGGGTTGACGTCGTCGGGACCGGAGTGCAGCACCGTGTTGGAGTACCGCTGGTTGTAGAACAGCGTCTGCCACTGGCGCACCATCCCGAGGGCGCCGTTGTTGATGACGGCGACCTTGATCGGGATGTTGTTCAGGGCGCAGGTGGTCAGCTCCTGGTTGGTCATCTGGAAGCAGCCGTCGCCGTCGATCGCCCAGACCGTGCGGTCCGGGACGCCGGCCTTGGCGCCCATGGCGGCCGGCACCGCGTACCCCATGGTCCCGGCGCCGCCGGAGTTCAGCCAGGTGGCGGGCTTCTCGTACTCGATGAAGTGCGCGGCCCACATCTGGTGCTGGCCGACGCCGGCCGCGAACACCGTGCCCTCCGGCGCGAGCTGCCCGATGCGCTCGATGACCTGCTGCGGGGAGAGCGAACCGTCCTCCGGCAGGTCGTAGCCGAGGGGGTAGGTGTCACGCCAGCGGTTCAGGTCGTTCCACCAGGCGGTGCAGTCGCCGACGTGACCGTCGGCGTGCTCCTTCTGGACGGCCTGGACGAGGTCGGCGATGACCTCGCGGGCGTCACCGACGATCGGCACGTCGGCGGCGCGGTTCTTGCCGATCTCGGCCGGGTCGATGTCGGCGTGGACGATCTTCGCGTACGGGGCGAAGCTGTCCAGCCTGCCGGTGACGCGGTCGTCGAAGCGGGCGCCGAGGGCGACGATCAGGTCGGCCTTCTGCAGCGCGGTGACGGCGGTGACCGCACCGTGCATGCCCGGCATTCCCACGTGCAGCGGGTGGCTGTCGGGGAACGCGCCGAGTCCCATCAGGGTGGTGGTGACGGGAGCTCCGGTGAGTTCCGCGAGGACCTTCAGCTCGGCGGTGGCGCGGGCCTTGATGACCCCGCCGCCGACGTAGAGCACCGGCCGCTTCGCGGAGGTGATCAGCTTGGCGGCCTCCCGGATCTGCTTGGCGTGCGGCTTGGTGACGGGCCGGTAGCCGGGCAGGTCCATGGTGGGCGGCCAGGAGAAGGTGGTGCGGGCCTGCAGGGCGTCCTTGGCGATGTCGACCAGCACCGGGCCGGGACGGCCGGTGGCGGCGATGTGGAACGCCTGCGCGATGACCCGCGGGATGTCCTCGGCCTTGGTGACCAGGAAGTTGTGCTTGGTGATCGGCATGGTGATGCCGACGATGTCCGCCTCCTGGAAGGCGTCCGTGCCGATGGACTTGGACGCGACCTGGCCGGTGATCGCGACCAGGGGCACCGAGTCCATGTGCGCGTCGGCGATCGGGGTGACCAGGTTGGTGGCACCGGGGCCCGACGTCGCCATGCAGACGCCGACCTTGCCGGTGGCCTGCGCGTAGCCGGTGGCCGCGTGGCCGGCGCCCTGCTCGTGCCGGACCAGGACGTGGCGCACCCGGGTGGAGTCCATCAGCGGGTCGTAGGCCGGAAGGATCGCACCGCCGGGAATGCCGAATACCGTGTCGGCGCCGACCTCCTCGAGAGAGCGGATGAGGGACTGCGCGCCCGTCACCTGCTCGGGGGCGGACGGCTGTCCGGATCGGGGCCGCGGCTGCGGGTGGGCCCCGGTGGCCTGCTCGGTCATCGGCATTCTCTTCTCGATGCTGAGGGTTTGTGCGAGGTTTGCGCGGTGTACGCGGGTTGTGCGGCGACTCTGGTGCAACAAAAAACCCCTCGTGCCAAAAGGCAAGCGAGGGGAGCGCGCCGGTGCGGGTAGCTGGGCCGTCAGGGCCCAGCGTCAGCCGACGCGCTGTCCAAGTACGAGAATTCGGGTGCGCATGGAACTGACCCTCCCCCCGGCACACACAAACTGTCAAGTGGGTGGGACCGGGGTCTCATCATGTGAGCGGAGGGCCGCCCCACCATGGAGGACGGTGGCCATGCCGGCCGGAAACACGCCGCCCGGGCCGCCCGCGAAGACGGGTTCGGCCGGCTCACCGGGCACCGGGCAGCGGCCGGCGGTCAGCGCCCGGCGCAGCCGGTACTCGTCCAGCGGTCCGGCGAAGGCCATGCCCTGTCCGTGGGTGCAGCCCATCGCGCGCAGGGCGGTGACCTGCTCGGGCAGATCCACCCCCTCGGCCACGGACTCGATGCCGAGGTCCCGGGCGATGCGCAGCAGCCCGCCGGTGATCTTGTTCAGCCGCGCCGACTCCACGACGCCCTCGACCAGGGTGCGGTCCAGCCGGAGTATGTCGACCGGGAGCCGTCTGAGGGCGGCGATCGCGGCGTGACCGCTGCCGAGGCCGTCCAGGGCGATACGGACCCCGGACCGCTTCAGGGCGGTCAGCCGCCGCTCCAGCTCGTCCAGGCACACCCGCGGGTCGGTGTCGGCCACCTCGACGATCAGTGAGCCCGGCGGCAGCCCGTACCGGGTGAGCAGGGTCTCGATCCGGCCGAGCGGAGCCGAGCGGTCCACCAGGCGGTGCGCGCCCAGCCGGACGGCGACGGGCACCCGGAGGCCGTTCGCCCGCCGCTCGGAGGCCCGCTCGATGGCCTCCTGGAGCACCCAACGGCTCAGCTCGGCGGTCTTCCCGCCGTCCTCGGCGACCCGCAGGAACTCCGCGGGCGTGAAGAGGACGCCCTGCGAGGAGCGCCAGCGCGCCTGGGCGCAGACCGCCGTGATCCGGCCGTCCTCCAGGCTCACCACCGGCTGGTGCAGCAGCGAGAACTCGCCGTCGTGGAGGGCGGCGCGCAGCCGGCCGGCCAGTTCCGCGCGGCGGACGACGTCCTGCTGCATCTGGGGGCGGTACAGCTCGACGCGGCCCTTGCCGCCCGCCTTGGCCCGGTACATGGCCAGATCGGCGTTGCGCAGCAGCTCACCGGCCCCGAGGCCGGGTTCGGCGAAGGCGACGCCGATGGAGGCGTTGACCCGGACATCGTTGCCGTCGATGAGGTAGGGCTGCGAGAGGGTGCTTCTGAGGCGGTCGGCGAGCTCCAGCAGGTGGCGTTCGCGGGCCTGGTGGTCACGGGCGCCGTCCCCGACGATCAGGGCGGCGAACTCGTCACCGCCCAGCCGGGCGGCGGTGTCGCCCTTGCGGACGGCGTCGTGGAGCCTCCGGGCGGCCTGCACCAGCAGTTCGTCGCCGGCCTGGTGGCCGATGGTGTCGTTGACGCCCTTGAAACCGTCGAGGTCGATGAAGAGGACGGCGGTGCCCCGCAGGGCGGCGTCCCGGTCCGCGGCCCGGCGGCCGGACAGCGCCTGCTGGACGCGCCGGGTGAACAGCGCCCGGTTGGGCAGGTCGGTGAGCGGGTCGTGCTCGGCGTTGTGCTGGAGCTGGGCCTGCAGGCGTACCCGCTCGGTCACGTCGCGGCTGTTGAAGATGAGGCCGCCGTGATGACGGTTGACGGTCGACTCCACGTTGAGCCAGCCGTCCCCGGCGCCGGAGCGGAACCGGCACTCGATGCGGGTGGTGGGTTCCTCGGCGGGATCGGCGGCGAGGAACCGGCGGATCTCGTGGACCACGCAGCCCAGGTCCTCGGGGTGGATGAGGTGGGCCAGTTCGGTGCCGACGAGGTCCTCCGCGGAGCGGCCGTAGACGCCCGCGGCGGCCGGGGAGACGTAGCGGAGGATGCCGCTGGGCGCGGCGATCATGATGACGTCGCTGGAGCCCTGCACCAGGGAGCGGAAGTGGTTCTCCTTCTGCGCGAGTTCCTGGGTGAGGGTGATGTTGTCGAGCAGCATGATGCCCTGGCGCACGACGAGGGCGAGCACCACCGTGCCGCCGGTGAAGAGGACCACCCGGTCGACGCTGCGCCCGCTGAGGACGTTGTAGAGGATGCCCAGGGTGCACACGGCCGCGGCGAGGTAGGGCGTGAGGGCGGCGAGGGAGCCGGCGATGGGCCGGGCCGCCGGGAACCGGCCGGCGTCGCTCGCGGGCGCGGGCGCGGGCTGTGGGGCCGGCCCGCCGCGTTGTGCGGGCAGGTGGCCGCGGATCACGCGGGTCCGTCCGGCGTCCTCGGACCGGCCCCCGCGGCGCGCCGTCCAGGGGGCGTACGCGAGGAGCAGCGACCCGGCGAACCAGCCCGCGTCGAGCAGGTGTCCCGAGCGGTAGTCGTGATGCAGCAGCGGCGAGGTGAACAGGGCGTCGCACATCACGGTGAGGGCGAGCGCGCCGATCGCGGTGTTGACGGCGGAGCGGTTGACCGCCGAGCGCCGGAAGTGCAGCGCGAGCACCATGCTGACGAGGGCGATGTCCAGCAGCGGGTACGCGAGGGACAGCGCGGTGTGCGCCACGCTCTCGCCCTCGGCCTGGGCGGTCTGGGCGAGGGCCAGGCTCCACGCGAGGGTGAGCAGGGAGCCCCCGATGAGGAAGGCGTCCAGGGCGAGGCAGATCCATCCGGCCTTGGTCACCGGCCGCTTGGCCAGCACCAGCAGCCCCACGATGGCGGGCGGGGCGAAGCAGAGGAAGAACAGGTCGGCGTAACTGGGGCTGGGCACGGGCCGGTCGAGGATCACCTCGTACCACCCCCACACCAGATTGCCCAGCGCGGCCATGGTCGACGAGAGCCCGAACAGCAGCCAGGCGGGCCGGAAGCGGGTGTGCCGCCCCCGCGCGTACACGAAGCAGGAGACGGCCGCCGCTCCGGCCGCGGCGCTGAGCCCGAAGTCACCCATGATCAGTGCCAGTTCGTCCGATCCCCAGCCGAGCGCGGCACCGACGGCGTAGGCCGCGCAGACGAGGGCGAGGACGAGCTGGGGCACCGGGCCGGGCCGCTGCCCGGTCACCGGGGAGCGCGGCGGCGGCACTACGGGGGCCGGTCGCTGCCGCTCCGCCGCCTCCGGCGTCGAGGTGGCGGTCGGCGCGCTCACCGCTCCCTCCCGGTGCGCCCCGCTCCCGGACCCCGCGGGTCCCGGAGCGCCGGGGGCGTGCGCCACCCGCTCCCGATCGCGCGGGGGGCCCGCGGACGGTGCCCCCGCTGCTTCGGGGGGCACCCCGGTGGGAGAGGGGGACCGCTGTGCTGACAGCGGTCGCGCGCGGTCGCGCGCCAGGGCCGCCGTCGGCGGCTCCGCCGCGTCGGATCGCTCGTCCATAGGCCGTGCATCGCCCGTCGCCCCCCTCACAGTCCGCAAGTCCGTCCCCGGCGCCGATGGTCAGTGGCGCAGCCCCTGTCGGGACGATACACCAGTCTCGTCACTCAGGGACATAGTCTCTCTACTCTGCGTGACGATCACTCCAGGTATGAGTACCCGGTGCTTCCGGAACGAAGCGGAGGGTGCCCGAAGCGGACTACCCGCTTTCCGCCCCTGTCTCCAGGATCACGTTCCGCAACTCCTCCCGGTTCAGGAAACGGTGCAACTGGTCCACGAGCAACCGCTCCGCCCGCGGCCGGAACGCGGACGTCGGTCCGCCGGCGTGCGGGCTGATCAGTACGCCCGGTGCCCGCCACAAGGGGTGGTCGGCGGGCAGCGGTTCGGGGTCGGTGACGTCGAGGGCGGCGGAGATCCGGCCCGTCCACACCTCGTTGAGCAGGGCCTCGGTGTCCACGACCGGGCCGCGGGCCATGTTCACCAGCAGGGCGCCGTCCTTCATCCGGGCCAGGAAGCGGGCGTCGACGAGGTGACGGGTGTCGGCGGTCAGCGGGGTGGACAGGACGACGACGTCCGCCTCCGGGAGCAGGGTGGGCAGTTCGGTGAGCGGGTGCACCGGACCGCGCTCCGTGGTGCGTGCGGAGCGCGCGACGCGCGCCACCCGCGCGACCTCGAACGGAACGAGCCGGTCCTCGATGGCGGAACCGATCGACCCGTACCCCACGACGAGGACGGTCCGGTCGGCGAGCGCGGGACGGAAACCGTTCAGCCACTCCCCCTTGTCCTGGGCGCGCACGTAGTCGGGCAGTCCGCGCAGCGAGGCGAGGATCAGGGCGAGCGCGAGTTCGGCGGTGCTGGCCTCGTGCACCCCGCGGGCGTTGCACAGGCGAACACCCGGCCCGAGGTGTTTCAGCCCCGGTTCGACGTGGTCGATCCCGGCGGACAGCGTCTGCACCACCCGGACGGATCGCATCAGCGGCAGCGGTCGCACCCCGACACCGGGGGGCTTGAGGTAGGGCACGACGTAGAAGGCGCAGTCGGCCGGGTCGGCGGGGAACGACTCGGCGCCGTCCCAGAAGTGGTAGTCCGGCCCCTCGGGAAGGCCGTCGATCTCGTGCGGGGGGATGGGGAGCCACACGTCAGCAGTCATGCTCCGGAGGCTATGTCAGGCCGGTGGAACGGCAGAGGTTAGGTTGGTGGCTCGCAGAGGGAGGGTCACGACCAGGTGGAGCGCAGGACGATCGGCGCGGGGGCGCTCTCGGCGGGGGCCGTCGGACTCGGGTGCATGCCGATGAGCTGGGGCTACAGCACATCGCGGCAGCACGGTCAGGAGTCGCTCAGGGCGGTGCACCGGGCGCTCGATCTCGGTGCCACCCTGCTCGACACCGCGGACATGTACGGCCCGTTCACCAACGAGCTGTTGCTGGGCCGGGTGCTGAAGGAGCGGCGGGCCGACGCGTTCGTGTCGACGAAGGTGGGCCTGCTGGTGGGCGACCAGCACATCGTCGCCAACGGCCGCCCCGGTTACGTGAAACGGGCCTGCGACGCGTCGCTGCGGCGGTTGCAGACCGATGTCATCGACCTGTACCAGCTGCACCGCGCGGACCCGGAGGTCCCGGTGGAGGAGACCTGGGGCGCGATGGCCGAGCTCGTCCGGGCCGGGAAGGTACGGGCGTTGGGGCTGTGCGCGGTGGGCGCGCGCTCCGGGCGGCGGCCGGGCTCCCGGCTGCACGACGGCACGATCCGCCAGTTGGAGCGGGTGCAGCAGGTCTTCCCGGTGAGCGCGGTGCAGGCGGAGCTGTCGGTGTGGTCGCCGGAGGCGCTGCACGCGCTGCTGCCGTGGTGCGAGACGCGCGGGGTGGGCTTCCTGGCCGCGATGCCGCTGGGCAACGGCTTCCTCACCGGCACGCTGACGCCGGGGGGCGGGTTCGAGGCGGACGACCTGCGGGCCCGGCACCCGCGGTTCACCGCCGAGATGATGGCCGCGAACCAGCCGATCGTGGCCGGTCTGCGCCGGGTCGCCCGGCGGCACGGGGAGAACGTCACCCCGGCGCAGGTGGCGCTGGCCTGGGTCCTGTCGCGGGGGCGGCAGGTGATCCCGGTGCCGGGCACCAAGCGGGAGCGCTGGGTGGCCGAGAACGCGGCGGCGGCCGGGCTGCGGCTGACCGGGCGGGACCTGGCGGAGATAGCGCGCCTGCCCGCGGCCCAGGGGTCCTGGGACTGACCCGCGGGGTGCCGCGGCCGGTCCGTACCGCCGGACGGCCGGGAACGGGGGCGGTCCGGGGGTTCGTGTCGGTGGGACCGGGGACCAGGGGGGCGCGAGCGGTGTAGACAAGGAGGAACTGCCCGCGTCGAAGGGACGAGATCGTGCAACGACGAGCCGTGACGGCCGTACTGGCCGCCGCCGCGCTCCTGCTGACGGCAGGCTGCTCATCCGACGGAGGGACCCCGGACGGGGACGGCGGCACCAGCGCCTCCCCGAGCCGTACGGCGGGACAGTCGCCCCCCGCGCAGGGCAGCGACGCCCCGACCCCGCCCGCGAAGGGCTCGGTGAAGGTGCTGCGCACCGTCACCACGGGCCTGAGCACCCCGTGGGGGCTCGCTCCGCTCGACGACGGCGACCTGCTGGTCTCGTCCCGGGACGAGGCGACGATCACGCGGGTCGACGCGGACTCGGGGAAGAAGACCGAGCTGGGCGAGGTACCGGGGGTGGCCCCGTCCGGCGAGGGCGGCCTGCTCGGCATCGCGCTCTCCCCCGAGTTCGCCGCGGACCGCATGATCTACGCCTACTTCACCTCGGCCTCGGACAACCGCGTGGTCCGCCTGCGCTACGACGAGAAGAAGCCGGCCGGTCAGCAGCTGGGCGCCCCCGACACCGTGCTGCGCGGCATCCCCAAGGGCGTGGTGCACAACGGCGGCCGGATCGCCTTCGGCCCGGACCGGATGCTGTACGTGGGCACGGGCGAGCGGGGCGAGACGGGTCTGTCCCAGGACAAGGAGTCCCTGGGCGGCAAGATCCTGCGAGTGACCCCGGAGGGCGAACCGGCGCCGGGCAACCCCTTCCCGGACTCCCCGGTGTACTCCTACGGCCACCGCAACGTGCAGGGGCTGGCGTGGGACCGCGAGCAGCGCCTGTTCGCCTCGGAGTTCGGCCAGAACACCTGGGACGAGCTCAACGCCATCAAGCCGGGCGACAACTACGGGTGGCCGGAGGCGGAGGGCGAGTCCGGCGGGGACTTCCACGATCCGGTCCACCAGTGGGGCACCGCCGAGGCCTCGCCGAGCGGCATCGCGCACGCGGAGGGATCGATCTGGATGGCGGGCCTGCGCGGTCAGCGGCTGTGGCGCATCCCGCTGGACGGCACCGGGACGTCCGCCGAGCCGCAGGCCTTCCTGGAGGAGGAGTACGGGCGGCTCCGCACGGTCGCGCCGGCGGGCGGGAACCGGCTGTGGCTGGTCACCAGCAACACCGACGGGCGGATCCAGCCGAAGGACGGTGACGACCGGATCCTGGAGCTGGAGGTGAGGTAGGGCGCCTGGTGGCGGGGCTCGCGGGCGGTGGGCCGGCCGGGCCGGGCCCACCGTCAGGAGCTTGCGGAGGTGTCCGGGTCGGGGGTGCCCGGTCCTGGGGTGCCCGGTTCTGGGGTGCCCGGGGTGCCCGGGGTGCTCGGGGCGGTGGCCTCGGTGTCGCCCCGGGTGTCCCCCGCCTCCCCGGCGTTTCGGCGGGCGTCGGCGTCCCCGTCCGGGATCCCCTCGGTGCCGCGGCCGGCGTCACGGCCGTCGGCGGGTGCCCGGTCGTCCGAACCGTCCGAACCGTCCGAACCGTCCGGGCCGTCCGGGCCGTGCGGGCCGTGCGGGCCGTGCGGGCCGTCCGCTGCGGGCGTGCGCACCACGACCTTGCCCGAGGCGAGGTCTATCGGACCGCGCCCGGGATCGGCGTCGCCGACATCCACCCTGCTGAGCTCCAGTCGTTTCTGTTCGTCGCGGGTGTGCTTGCGACCGGGTGCGAACAGTTCCTCGAGGGCGTTGAACATCGCTCCCCTTTCCAGGGCCGCGTGGCGTGACGCCATCATCCCGCCTCGGCCTCCGCCGGGAACAGCCCCAGGCGGTGGGCGACCGCGGCGGCCTCGCCCCGGCCGGAGACGCCCAGTTTGGCGAGGATGTTGGAGACGTGCACGCTGGCCGTCTTGGGCGAGATGAACAGCGTCTCGGCGATGCGGCGGTTGGTGTGCCCGGCGGCCACCAGCCGCAGCACGTCCCGCTCCCGGCCGGTGAGACCGAGGGCGTCGGCGGGATCGGCGGGGTCGGCGGACACCGCACCGCGTTGCCGGGGGACGGGGTGCAGCAGCAGGCGGGCGCGTTGCGCCAGCAGGGTGACGGACCGCGCCAGGGGGCGGGCGCCGAGGTGCTCGGCCACGGTGCCGGCGAGCCGCAGCAGCTCCGTGGCCCGCTCCCGTCCGCCGTCGTCCGCGCCGGAGGCGAGCAGGGCCTCGGCGAGCCGGAAGCGGACGCGGGGTCCACCGGGGTGGCCGGGCTCGGGGCGCGGGTCCGGCCCGGGGGCCGGGGTGGCCGCGGGGGCCGGGCGCGGTGGACGGCGGCCGACCCCCGTACGGTCGTCGGTTCCCGTACGGTCGCCGGTCCCCGCACGGTCGCCGGTCCCCGCACGGTCGCCGACCCCCGCACGGTCGCCGACCCCCGTGCGGTCGCCGACCCCCGTGCGGTCGTCGGGCCCCGGCTCCGGGTTCATGCCGCTCGGGCGGACCAGTGGCGGCGGAGGCGGCGGATATGGCTCTCGTGGCCTGCGCCTCGTGCGCCCTCATGGCGGGCGGCGCGGTGCCCACGGACGGCCTCCCGGACACGGCGCTGCTCCTCGGCGGAGTCGATGAGTTCCTGCTGGCGGAGCTTGTGGATCTCGTACTCGAGCATGGCGGTCCCCCTGGGACGGTGAGGTGGTCGGCATCGCTGTCCGCGATGCCTCCACCTTCGTCCGCCAGGGGGTCCGGCACATCGGGAGACTGCCGCATCTTCGGCGGCACCGGGGGCCTTAGACGGGGACGGGGGTGCCTCAGAGGGGTCCGTAAGGTGCCTACGGCCGGCCCTTCCCGCGCCCCTCCACCCCGGGCGGGGTCACCCGGTCACGTCGCCGGCGTCGGCCCGGGGGGCGTCCGGGGTGAGGACCCGGGCCGCCTCGGCGTCCGTGGCGTCGGCGAGCCGGGCGTGGGCGACGCGGGCCTCGGGGGGCTCGATGCTGATGCGCGGCAGGATCCGGTCGAGCCGGCGCGGCAGCCACCAGTTGGCGCCTCCGAGCAGGTGCATCAGGGCCGGGACGAGAAGGGTGCGCAGGACGAAGGCGTCCAGGGCGACGGCGGCGGCGAGCGCGATGCCGAACATGGCGATCACCCGGTCCCCGCTGAGGACGAAGGCGAGGAACACCGCGATCATGATCACGGCGGCGGAGTTGATCACCCTGCTGGTCTCGGCGAGGCCGACCCGCACGGCGCGCCGGTTGTCACCGGTCTCCAGCCACTCCTCGTACATCCGGCTGAGCAGGAAGACCTGGTAGTCCATGGAGAGGCCGAAGAGGACGGACACCATGATCACGGGGAGGAAGGGCTCGATGGGCCCCGCCCGCCCGAGGCCGAGCAGTTCGCTGCCCCAGCCCCACTGGAAGATCGCCACGACGACACCGAACGCGCCGGCGACGGCGGCCACGTTCATCACGGCGGCCTTGACCGGGATGCCGATGGAGCGGAAGGCGAGCAGGAGCAGCAGGCAGCCCAGGCCGACGACGACCCCGACGAAGACGGGCAGCTTGCCGACGATGACGTCGGCGAAGTCGTCGTACCCGGCCGTCGTGCCGCCGACCAGCAGGTCGAGGGAGGTGCCCTGCTCGGCGCGCGGCAGCACGTCGTCGCGCAGCCGGTCGACGAGGTCGCTGGTGGCCTGGTCCTGCGGTGAGGAGTCGGGCACGACGGTGAGGAACGCGGTGTCCCCGGACGGGCCGTAGGTGACCGGCGAGACGGAGGCGACGCCCTCGGTGTCGCGCAGGGTGGCGTCGAGGTCGCCGAGGGCCAGCCGGTCCTCGGCCCCGTCGACCTCGGTGACGACGGTGAGGGGGCCGTTCACGCCGGGGCCGAAGCTGTCGGCGAGGAGGTCGTAGGCCTGGCGGGTGGTGGACGTACTGGGGTGGTTGCCCTGGTCGGAGGTGCCCAGGTGCAGCGAGAGGGTGGGCAGCGCGAGGACCGCCATGACGGCCAGGGCGACGACGCCGAGGAGCTTGGGGTGGCGCTCCACGAACGCCGACCAGCGGGCGGCCCACCCGGTCGGCAGCTCGGGCTGGGGGCCGTGCTCGGCGAGCCTGCGGCGTTCGCGGCGGCTGAGCGCCCGCATGCCGATGAGCGACAGCAGGGCGGGCAGCAGGGTGACGGAGGCGGCGACGGTCAGCACCACGGTGAGGGAGGCCGCGACGGCGACGCCGTTGAGGAAGTTGAGCCGGAGGATCAGCATGCCCAGCAGGGCTATGCACACGGTGGCGCCCGCGAACACCACGGCGCGGCCGGTGGTGGCGACGGCCTCGACGGCGGCCTCGGTCACGGTCAGGCCCCGCTTGAGTCCGCGGCGGTGTCTGGTCACGATGAACAGCGCGTAGTCGATGCCGACGCCGAGCCCGATCAACAGCCCGAGCATGGGGGCGAAGTCCGCGACGGTCATCACGTGGCCGAGCAGGGAGATGCCCGCGTAGGCGGTGCCGACCCCGACGAGCGCGGTGGCGATGGGCAGCAGGGAGGCGGCGAGGGAGCCGAAGGCGAGGAACAGTACGACGGCGGCCACGAGCACCCCGACCGCTTCCGCGAGATGGCCCTCGGGGGCCTGGGTCAGACCGGCCGCACTGCCGCTCAGCTCCACCCGCAGCCCGTCCGTCTCGGCCTGCTTCGCCGTCTCGACGACGGCCGCGGCCTCCCCGGCGTCGATGTCCTTGGCCTGGTCGGCGAAGGCCACGGTGGCGTAGGCGGTGCGGCCGTCCTCGCTGATCCGGCCGGCGCCGCCGGTGTCGTCGTAGGGCCCCCGGACGTCGGCGACGCCGGGCAGCTCGGCGACGCGTTCGAGGGTGCGGGTCATGGCCTGTTCGACCGCGGCGTCCCGGACGCTGCCGGAGGGGGTGTGCCAGACGACGGTGTCGCTGTCACCCCCGAGGTGGGGGAAGCCCTCGTGCAGCAGCTCGACGGCCCGGCCCGACTCGGTGCCCGGGACGTCGTAGTCGTTGGAGTAGGTGGAGCCCGCGACGGCGGCACCCGCGGCGACCCCGCCGAGGGCGAGGAGCCAGAGCAGGACGACGACCAGACGTCGTTGGACACACCAGCGTGCGAGGGCTGCCACGAATGTGCTCCCGGAAGGACTGTGTGTGGATCTTTGACCGGGAACAGCCGTTCATGGACGGAACTGCCCGCAAAGAACGCATGAGCAATGCCCTGCCACTCTTGCACCTGCGAATGATCGTTTGTCATATTCGTGGGCTTCTTCACAGCGATGCGGGACGCGTCGCACGACGCCCGCTGCCGGGGCGGCCCGCACGGCGCCCACCCCGCCGGGGGTGGCTTGAACAGCGCCCCGCCCCGCCGGAACGGCCCGCGCCTCGCCCGCCCTGCCGGGACGGTGCGCGCGGTACGCGTGGCCGTGCGACGAGGGGGCGCGTGGACGGCGGGGGCGCGTGGGCGGCGCGTGCCCTCGGCGGCACCGCCGTGGCGGCGCCGGCGGACGGGAACGCGTCCGGCGGCACGGCACGGCACGGGCCGGTCCGGCGGGATCCACCGGGGGACCCGGAGTCAGTCGAACTGGTCGCCCAGTGCCATCACCATCAGCCCGGCGATCAGCAGCCACAGTGCCCGCCGGGTGCGCCCGCGGGAGCCCAGCACGGTGGCGAGCACGCAGATCACGGCCCCGCCGGCGTACGCGGCCGGGACCGGCGCGGGTGCGGGGCCGGTGAGGCGGAGCAGCGCGGCGGCCAGCCCCGCGAGGGACAGCACGGCCCCGATGCCGGCCGCGACGAAACGGGCCCGGCGTGCGCGGCTGCCGTCGGGGTCGGAGTCTTCCCCCGGGTCCGGGTCGTCGTCCGGGACTTGATCGTCATCCCGGTCGGGGTCGTCGTCCGGGACTTGATCGTCATCCCGGTCGGGATCGTCGTCCGGGTCAGGATCGTCGTCCGCCCCGGGTTCCTCACCCGCCCTGGGGGACGGGCGGGCGTCCCCGTCGGTTTCCGGGGTGAGGGAGGAGTCGTCGTCCGGTATCGCGAGGGCCGGGTGGGTCTCGGCCGGCTCCGGACGGGTGTCCGAGTGCGTGTCGGAATCGGCGCGTCCACTCATGGCCAGGGAGCGTAGCGGCCGACGTCGGGGCACCGGCCCCGGGGTCCGGCGGGGTGGCCGACCGCAGCGCGCGAGCCGCGGCGGCCGGGCGCCGCGGCTCGCCGTGTCACCGCGCTCACCACGCAGCGAGGGGTGCACCGGCCCGACCGACCGGTGCACCCCTCGTCGTCACTCCTGCTGTGACCGCCGTGACGGCCACCTGCTGACCGTCGGCGGACGGCCTACGGACCGCCCGCGGACGGGTCAGCCCTCGGAGACGCCCAGCTGCTCCAGGATCAGTTCCTTGACCCGGGCCGCGTCGGCCTGGCCGCGCGTGGCCTTCATGACGGCGCCGACCAGGGCGCCGACCGCCGCTACCTTGCCGCCGCGGATCTTGTCCGCGATGGCCTGGTTGCCGGCGATGGCCTCCTCGACGGCCGTGGTGAGCGCGCCCTCGTCGGAGACGACCTTCAGGCCGCGCTTCTCGACGACCTCGTCCGGCGTGCCCTCGCCGGCGAGGACGCCCTCGATGACCTGGCGGGCCAGCTTGTCGTTCAGGTCGCCCTTGGCCACCAGCTCGGTGACGCGGGCCACCTGCGCCGGGGTGATCGCCAGTTCGTCCAGCGCCTTCTGCGACTCGTTGGCCGCGCGGGCCAGTTCGCCCATCCACCACTTGCGGGCGGAGGCCGCGTCGGCCCCGGCGTCGATGGTGGCGACGATCGGGTCCAGCGCACCGGCGTTGAGGATCGCCTGCATGTCGGTGCCGGAGATCCCCCACTCCTCGCGGAGCCGGTTGCGGCGCACCAGCGGCAGCTCGGGCAGCTCGGCGCGCAGCTTCTCGACCCACTCGCGGGACGGGGCGACGGGGACCAGGTCGGGCTCCGGGAAGTACCGGTAGTCCTCGGCCTCCTCCTTCACGCGGCCGGAGGTCGTGGACCCCGTGTCCTCGTGGAAGTGGCGGGTCTCCTGGACGATGGTGCCGCCCGCGTTCAGCACGGCCGCGTGGCGCTGGATCTCGAAGCGGGCGGCCCGCTCGACGGAACGCAGCGAGTTGACGTTCTTGGTCTCGCTGCGGGTGCCGAACGTCTCGGCGCCCTTCGGCATCAGCGACAGGTTGACGTCGCAGCGCATCTGGCCCATCTCCATGCGGGCGTCGGACACGCCGAGCGCCCGGATGAGTTCGCGCAGCTCACGGACGTAGGCCCGCGCGACCTCGGGGGCGCGCTCACCGGCGCCGGTGATGGGCTTGGTGACGATCTCGATGAGCGGGATGCCGGCCCGGTTGTAGTCGAGCAGGGAGTGGGACGCGCCGTGGATGCGGCCGGTGGCACCGCCGACGTGCGTCGACTTGCCGGTGTCCTCCTCCATGTGGGCGCGCTCGATCTCGACGCGGAAGGTCTCCCCGTCCTCCAGCTGCACGTCGAGGTAGCCGTCGAAGGCGATCGGCTCGTCGTACTGGGAGGTCTGGAAGTTCTTCGGCATGTCCGGATAGAAGTAGTTCTTCCGGGCGAAGCGGCACCATTCGGCGATCTCGCAGTGCAGCGCGAGGCCGATCCGGATCGCCGACTCGACGCCGGTCGCGTTGACGACCGGGAGCGCGCCGGGCATGCCGAGGCAGACCGGGCAGGTCTGGGTGTTCGGCTCGGCGCCCAGCGCAGTCGCGCAGCCGCAGAACATCTTGGTGCGGGTGCCGAGTTCGACATGGACCTCAAGGCCCATGACGGGGTCGTACGACGCCAGCGCGTCCTCGTACGACACCAGGTCGGTCGTGGTGGTCACGGTGAAACTTCCCTCTCAGCCCAGCAGGACGTCGTCGTCGCCCAGCCGCTTCAGCTCGCGGTAGAGGATGGCGAGGCCGGTGACAATGGCGGCGGCGGACACGGTGGCGTCGATCAGGACCAGGGTGTCCTTCTCCAGCCGGGCCTTCTTGACGCGCTTGGCGACGCCGACCGCGCCGAACGCGGTGGCGGCCATGGACAGGTACGTACCGGACCGGGACTTCTTGAAGCCCTTGGCCTTGGTCAGTGCACTCACAGCGACGGAGCCTCCTCGAGCAGCGGGTGGCCCCACTTTTCCACGAAGGCGGCCTCGACGGCGGCACCCACCGTGTAGAGGCGGTCGTCCTTCATGACCGGGGCGATGATCTGCAGTCCGACCGGCAGGTTGTCCTCGGGTGCGAGGCCGCAGGGCAGCGACATGGCCGCGTTGCCCGCCAGGTTGGTCGGGATGGTGCACAGGTCGGCGAGGTACATCGCCATCGGGTCGTCGGCGCGCTCGCCGATCGGGAAGGCGGTGGTCGGGGTCGTCGGGGAGACGATCACGTCGACCTGCTCGAACGCCGCGTCGAAGTCCCGCTTGATCAGCGTGCGGACCTTCTGGGCGCTGCCGTAGTACGCGTCGTAGTAGCCGGAGCTGAGCGCGTAGGTGCCGAGCATGATGCGGCGCTTGACCTCGTCGCCGAAGCCCGCCTCGCGGGTCAGCGAGGTGACCTCCTCGGCGGAGTGCGTGCCGTCGTCGCCGGTCCGCAGGCCGTAGCGCAGGCCGTCGAAGCGGGCCAGGTTGGAGGAGCACTCCGAGGGCGCGATCAGGTAGTACGCCGACAGCGCCAGGTCGAAGGACGGGCAGTCCAGCTCGACGATCTCGGCGCCGAGGTCCTTGAGGAGTTCCACGGCCTCGTCGAACCGCTGGACGACACCGGCCTGGTAGCCCTCGCCGCGGAACTGCTTGACGACGCCCACGCGCATGCCCCGGACGCTGCCGTTGCGGGCGGCCTCCACGACCGGCGGGACCGGCTCGTCGATGGAGGTGGAGTCCATCGGGTCGTGGCCGGCGATCACCTCGTGCAGCAGGGCCGCGTCCAGGACCGTGCGGGCGCAGGGGCCGCCCTGGTCGAGGGAGGAGGAGAAGGCCACCATGCCGTAGCGGGACACCGCGCCGTACGTCGGCTTGACGCCGACGGTGCCGGTGACGGCGGCCGGCTGGCGGATGGAGCCGCCGGTGTCGGTGCCGATGGCGAGCGGCGCCATGTGCGCGGCCAGCGCGGCGGAGGAGCCGCCGCCGGAGCCGCCGGGGATCCGGGTGAGGTCCCAGGGGTTGCCGGTCGGGCCGTAGGCGCTGTTCTCGGTGGAGGACCCCATGGCGAACTCGTCCATGTTGGTCTTGCCGAGGATGACGACGTCGGCGTCCTTGAGGCGCCGGGTGAGCGTCGCGTCGTACGGCGGGATCCAGCCCTCGAGCATCTTGGAGCCGACGGTGGTCGGGATGCCCTCGGTGGTGAAGATGTCCTTCAGGGCGAGGGGGACGCCGGCCAGCGGGCCGAGCTTCTCCCCCCGGGCGCGCTTGTCGTCGACGGCGCGCGCCTGGGCGAGGGCGCCCTCGCGGTCGACGTGCAGGAAGGCGTGCACCTTCTCGTCGACGGCCTCGATGCGGGCCAGGTGGGCCTCGGTGACCTCGACGGCGGTGAGTTCGCCGGCGGCGATCTTCGCGGCGGTCTCGGCCGCGGTGAGCCGGATGATGTGGTCGCTCATGGCGATTACTCCTCCCCCAGGATCTGCGGCACCTTGAAACGCTGCTGCTCCTGGGCCGGGGCGCCGGACAGCGCCTGCTCGGGGGTGAGCGAGGGACGGATCTCGTCCGGCCGCATGACGTTGGTCAGCGGGAGCGGGTGCGAGGTCGGCGGGACGTCTTGGTCGGCGACCTCGCCGACGCGGGCGACCGCGCCGATGATGTCGTCGAGCTGGCCTGCGAAGTGGTCGAGCTCTTCGGGCTTCAGCTCCAGACGCGCCAGCCGGGCGAGGTGGGCGACCTCCTCGCGCGTGATGCCAGGCATGCAGCGATCCTCTGGGGTGAGTGTGTGTGTTTGGGGCCAATCCTATGGGGCCCGGGGCGGTGGCCGTGAAACGGTCCGGGCGCGGGCGGGCGGCCCCCGGTCAGCCGACCCGGCCGGAGTCGTCGCCGGCGGCGGCGGGCAGGGCCGCCGCGGGGCGCTGCCAGCCGCGGGAGCCGCGGGCCAGGAGCCAGGCGGTGGTCTCGTCGGGCGGCATCGCGGCCGCCACGAGCCAGCCCTGGACGGCGTCGCAGCGCAGGTCGCGCAGGCGTTCCCAGGTCTCGTCGTCCTCGACGCCCTCGGCGACGACGAGCAGGCCGAGCGAGTGGGCGAGGTCGATGGTGCAGCGCACGATCTCGGCGTCCTCACTGTCGACGGCGAGCCGGGCCACGAAGGAACGGTCGATCTTCAGTTCGCTGACCGGCAGCCGCCGCAGGTGGACCAGCGAGGAGTAGCCGGTGCCGAAGTCGTCGAGGGACATCTTCACGCCGTGCCCGGTCAGGGCGTTGAGGGTGTCGGCGGCGCGCTGCGGGTCCTCCAGCAGGACGTGTTCGGTGATCTCCAGCTGGAGCGCCCCGGCGGGGACCCCGTGCCGGGCCAGGCGCGCGGCGACCGAGCCGGCGAAGCCGGGGGTGTGGACGTCGCGCGGGGAGACGTTGACCGCGACGGGCACGAACAGGCCCTGGGCGCGCCAGGCGGCGACCTGTTCGAGGGCGGTCTCCAGGACGTACTCGGTGAGGTGGGGCATGAGTCCGGAGGACTCGGCGATCGCGATGAACTCGTCCGGGGGGACCCGGCCGCGCTCCGGGTGCACCCACCGCACCAGGGCCTCCAGGCCGGAGACCTGGCCGTCGAAGCGGACTTTGGGCTGGTAGTGCAGCTGGACCTCGTGGGCGTCGAGGGCGCGGCGCAGGTCGCCCAGCAGGCCCAGGCGGTCGGGGGTGTTGGAGTCGCGCTTGGACTCGTACACCTCGACGCCGGTGCGGTCCCGCTTGGCCTGGTACATCGCCACGTCCGCCCGCCGCAGCAGGCCCTCCGCGTCGAGCGCGTGGTCCGGGAAGACGGCGACGCCCGCGCTGGCCTCCAGGACGAGGGTGAGTCCGTCGAGGTCGAGCGGCGAGCTGAGGGCGGCGACGAGGCCGCGCGCCACGCGGGTGGCGGACGTGGTGGAGTCGGCGACGGGCAGTAACACGGCGAACTCGTCGCCGCCGAGCCGCGCGGCCTCGGCGCCGCGCGGCAGGGCCAGTCTCAGCCGGTCGGCGATCTGCAGCAGCAGCCGGTCACCGGCGAGATGACCGAGGGTGTCGTTGACGGACCGGAACCGGTCGAGGTCGATCAGCATGAGGGCGGAGCGGGCCTCGATGCGTTCCGCGTCGTCGAGGGCGGTCCAGATCCGCTCCAGCAGCCACTGGCGGTTCGGCAGGCCGGTCAGCGGGTCGCGCAGCTGTTCCTCCGCGCGGGCCCGGGCTATCCACAGGGTGGAGTCGAGCGCGATGAGCGGGATGGCGAACAGCGGCAGCAGCAGCGGCTTGGCGTCCGCGACGACGCAGACCAGCGGGGCTATCCCGAGCAGGGCGACGGCGACCAGCGCCTGTCTGACCAGGGCGGTGCGGGCCACGGTGGGCAGCCCGGCGCGCGGGGTGTGCAGGTACCAGAACAGGGTGCGGGTGACGGCGAGGTAGGCGACGGCGACCAGCACCACCTCGAAGGCGGTGGCGAACGACCAGCTGTCCGGGGCCGAGGGGCTCTCGACGGAGGGCACGGAGCCGAACGCGGCCAGCACCAGGGCTCCGGCGCCGATGCCGAGGAGGTCGACCGCGCCGTGCAGGACGCCCTGGCGCCAGCGGCCCCGGCGGGCGGTGCCGACCAGCACGACGACCGTGAGGCTGACCATGCCGGCGGGCACCCAGCCGTAGAGCAGCAGCACGGCGAGGGTGAGCGCGGCGCCCGAGCCGGTGCCGCCCCACCAGCGGGAGCGGCCCAGCATGACCAGGTGGCCGACGATGATGCCGGTGAGCACGGCCAGTGACCAGCCGACGGTGCCGGACGGGAACAGGGCGTGGCCGCCGGTGAAGGCGTACAGGAAGCCGGCGCCCAGGACGAAGGCGGCCGCGGCGACGATCGCCGTGGGCAACGCGGGCCAGGGCAGGTGGCGTTCGCCGTCGGTGTCGGACAGGACAGGGCCCCGGACGGTGACCTGCGGCCGGGCGGGGCCGAGTCCGTCCGCCGGGTCCGCCGCGGTGCGTTCCCGCGTACCCGGCCGGTCCGCGGGCCGCCCGTCCGCGCGTCCGCGCCGGCGGACGGCGGTCAGCCGGCCCAGGCGCAGCCGTGAGCCCGGGGCGGCGCTCTCGGTCGGTTCCATTCCCGTCCCTCTCACAGCCGGCGGTGCCCACGCCACGCGGCCCGATGCCCGACAACTCTCAGCGGCTCCGCGATGGAAAGCCCTTCCCCGGACCCTTCTCGAACACGGGGATGCCCCGACCGCAGCTGGGCACGGCAGGTGCACCTCCCAACAGTAGGCCGCGGAAGGCTTCCTCGGGCACCGGTCGCCGACGGTTGCCCGAATGCGCCCCGGCCACCCGTATGCATCTGGTATGCGCCGATCCGGGGGGCTTCAACCGTTACCCGTCGGCCGAAAGCGCGGCCTCGGCGGCGGCTTCCGGCCCGTCGGCGAGGAGGACCTCGAAACCCTCCTCGTTCAGGACCGGGACCTTCAGCTGCATCGCCTTGTCGTACTTCGATCCGGGGTTGTCACCGACGACCACGAAGGACGTCTTCTTGGAGACCGATCCGGTCACCTTCGCGCCCTGGTCCTGCAGCGCCTCCTTGGCGCCGTCGCGGGTGAACCGCTCCAGCGTGCCGGTGACCACGACGGTGAGGCCCTGCAGCGGGCGCGGGCCCTCGTCCTCGCCGGAGGTCTCGTCCGCCATGCGGACCCCGGCCGCCTTCCACTTGCGGATGATCTCGCGGTGCCAGTCCTCGGCGAACCACTGCTTGAGCGAGGCGGCGATGATCCCGCCGACACCCGGTGTGGCGGCCAGTTCCTCCTCGGACGCCTGCTCGATGCGGTCGATGGAGCGGAACTCGCGGGCCAGCGCCTCCGCCGCGACCGGTCCGACGTGCCGGATCGACAGGGCGGTCAGGATGCGGGCGAGCGGGCGGTCCTTGGCGGCCGCGATGTTCTCCAGCATCGCCACCGCGTTCTTCTTCGCGGCGCCCTCCTGGTTGGCGAAGACGGTGGCGATCTTCTCCTCGCCGGTCTTCGGGTCCCGCTTGGGCAGCCCGCTGTCCTGGTCGAGCACGTACGCCCTGATGGGCAGCAACTGCTCGACGGTCAGGTCGAACAGGTCTCCCTCGTCGCGCAGCGGCGGGTCGGCGGGCTCCAGCGGCTTGGTGAGGGCGGCGGCGGCCACGTAGCCGAAGTGCTCGATGTCCAGGGCCTTGCGGCCGGCGAGGTAGAACAGGCGCTCGCGCAACTGGGCGGGGCAGGTGCGGGCGTTGGGGCAGCGCAGGTCGACGTCGCCCTCCTTCATCG
This sequence comes from Streptomyces sp. 3-6, assembly GCF_056323165.1. Classification (NCBI taxonomy): domain Bacteria; kingdom Bacillati; phylum Actinomycetota; class Actinomycetes; order Kitasatosporales; family Streptomycetaceae; genus Streptomyces; species Streptomyces sp. 3-6. Next base: position 67,814 of record NZ_JBWHZP010000011.1, on the reverse strand, counting down.
CCTTCAGCGGCGTGCCGCACTCGGGGCACTCGGAGGGCATGACGAACGCGCGCTCGCTGCCGTCCCGCAGGTCGGCGACCGGGCCGAGGATCTCGGGGATGACGTCACCGGCCTTGCGCAGCACCACCGTGTCGCCGATGAGGACGCCCTTGGCCTTGACGACGTCCTGGTTGTGCAGGGTGGCGAACTCGACCTCGGACCCGGCGACGGTGACCGGCTCGACCTGGGCGTAGGGCGTGACCCGGCCCGTGCGGCCCACGCCCACGCGGATGTTGATCAGCTTGGTGTTGACCTCCTCGGGCGCGTACTTGTACGCGATGGCCCAGCGCGGGGCGCGCGAGGTGGTGCCGAGGCGGCCCTGGAGCGGGATCTCGTCCAGCTTGACGACCACGCCGTCGATCTCGTGCGCCACGGAGTGGCGGTTCTCGCCGTAGTACGCGATGAACTCCCGGACGCCCTCGATGCCGTCGACCACCTTGTTGTGCGGAGAGGTGGGCAGGCCCCAGGACTTCAGCAGGTCGTACGCCTGGGACAGCCGGGTCATGCGGCCGGGGAAGCCCTCCAGCGCGCCGATGCCGTGCACGACCATGTGCAGCGGCCGGGTGGCGGTCACCCGCGGGTCCTTCTGGCGCAGCGAACCGGCCGCCGCGTTGCGCGGGTTGGCGAAGGGCTTGTCGCCGGCCGCCACCAGGCGGGCGTTGAGCTCCTGGAACTCCTCCATGGGGAAGAAGACCTCGCCCCGGATCTCCACCAGCTCGGGCACCTCGTCGCCGGTGAGCCGGTCGGGGATCTCGGCGATGGTGCGGACGTTGGGCGTGATGTCCTCACCGGTGCGGCCGTCGCCGCGGGTCGCCGCGCGGGTGAGGCGGCCCCGCTCGTAGGTGAGGTTGACGGCCAGGCCGTCGACCTTGAGCTCGCACAGGAAGTGGAACGTCTGCTCGCCCAGCTCCCGGTGGATGCGCTCGGTCCAGGCGGCGAGATCCTCGTCGTTGAAGGTGTTGTCCAGGGAGAGCATGCGGGAGCGGTGCTGGACGGAGGTGAACTCCGTCTCGTACGCCCCCGCGACCTTCTGGGTCGGCGAGTCGGGCGTGCGCAGCTCGGGATACTCCTCCTCCAGGGCCTCCAGCTCGCGCAGCAGCCGGTCGAACTCGGCGTCGCTGATCACGGGCGCGTCGTTCACGTAGTACCGGAAGCGGTGCTCCTCGATCTGCTCCGCGAGCTGTACGTGCTTCTCGCGCGCCTCGGCGGGCACGCTCGTCGTCTCCGCCTGCTGGTCGCCGGCCACCGTGGGTCCTCCCGTTACTCTGGGTTGTCCGCGAGGGATCTCGCGGCCCGGACGCAGTGGGCGTAGGCGGACCGCGCGTACTGCGGGGAGGCTCCCGCGAGTCCGCACGCCGGGGTGAGGGTGACCGCCTCCGCGAGGAGCTCCGGCCGCAGCCCCAGCCTGCGCCACAGCGTTCTGACTCCTCCGACGCTACCGCCCGGGTCCGACAACGGGCCGTCCGTGCCGGGCACGACACCGGCGAGCAGCCGGACGCCGTCCTCGACCGCCTCCCCGATCGCCTCGTCGTCACGCTCGGTGAGAAGGGAGAAGTCGAAGGACAGGCCCGCCACGCCCGCCCGGCGCAGCAGGGCGAACGGCACGTCCGGGGCGCAGGAGTGCACCACGACGGGCCCGCCGTCGTGCGCGCCCACGACGTCCCGGAGGGTCGCCTCGACGGTCTGCCGGTCCACGGCGCGGTGGGTGCGGTACCCGCTGGCGGTCGGCACCCTGCCGGTCAGGACGGCGGTCAGGGACGGTTCGTCGAGCTGGAGGACGAGCCGGGCGCCGGGCACCCGCCGCCGCACCTCGGCGAGATGCAGGCGCAGCCCCTCGGCGAGGGAGGCGGCCAGGTCGCGGCAGGCGCCGGGGTCGGAGAGGGCGGCCTCGCCGTTCTTGAGCTCCAGGGCGGCGGCGAGCGTCCAGGGGCCGACGGCCTGCACCTTCAGGGGCCCGCTGTGCCCCTGGGTGAACTCCTCCAGCGCGTCCAGGTCCTCGCCGAGCCAGGAGCGCGCCCGCCGGGTGTCGCGGCCGGGCCGGTCGCCGATCCGCCAGCCGCTGGGCTCCACGCGCGCGTACAGCTCGACGAGCATTCCGGCGGTCCGGCCGATCATATCGGCGCCGGGGCCGCGGGCGGGCAGTTCCGGCAGGTGCGGGAAGTCCTCGAAGCTCCCGGTGACCGTCTTGGCGGCCTCGCGCGCGTCGGTGCCCGGCAGGGAGCCGACGCCGGTCGCGGGACCGAACCTGATCTGGCTTTCTTCGCTCACGGGAGAAGCGTACGCAGGCCGGTGGCCGGGGTCGCGCCCCCGGCCACCGGTTCCCTACGGGCGGCCCGGGCGCACCGTCAGGTCGTTGACCTCCGCGTCGCGCGGCAGGTCGAGGGCCATCACAACGGTGGTGGCGACCGACTCGGGGTCGATCCAGCGGCCGGGGTCGTAGTCCTTGCCCTCCTGCTGGTGCACCTTGGCCTGCATGGGGCTCGCGGTGCGGCCCGGGTACACGGAGGTGACGCGGACGCCGGCCGCGTGCTCCTCCTGCCGCAGGGAGTCGGCGAGGGCCTTCAGGCCGTGCTTGGAGGCCGCGTAGGCGGACCACTCGGCGTGCGCGTTGAGGCCCGCGCCCGAGTTGACGAAGATCACGTGGCCGCGGCTCGCGCGGAGCTGGGGCAGGAAGTGCCGGGTCAGCTCGGCGGGAGCGATCAGGTTGACGTCGAGCTGGTGCCGCCAGGTCTTCGGGGTCAGCTCGCCGACCCGGCCGAGTTCGACGACGCCCGCGATGTGCAGCAGCGAGTCGACCTGCTCGGGGAGCGACTGGTGGGAGAAGGCCCAGCTGAGCCGGTCGGGGTCCGCGAGTTCGCCGACGAGGGTCCGGGCGCCGGGGAACGCGGCGGCGAGCTCCTTGGCCCGCCCGGCACTGCGGGCGTGCAGCACGAGGTCGTCGCCGCGCGCGTGCAGGCGGCGGGCGACGGCCGCGCCGATGCCGGAGCCCGCTCCGGTGATCACATGGGTAGCCATGACGGCCATGCTCGCATCACCGCGGGCTCAGCGAATGCCCCGGCTCTCCTCCAGGTGGGCCAGCGCCCCGACGGGTTCCTCGGCGAAGAACACCAGGTCGGTGAGCGGGCGGGGCAGGAAGCCCTCGGCGTCCATGCGGCGGAACTGTTCCTTGAGCCCGTCGTAGAAGCCGGCGGTGTTCAGCAGCACCACCGGCTTCTCGGTGCGGCCGTGCTTCTTCAGCTCCAGGATCTCGGTCGCCTCGTCGAGGGTTCCGGTGCCGCCCACCATGATCACGACGGCGTCGGCCTTCTCCAGCAGCAGCCGCTTGCGCTCGGCGAGGTCCGGGGCGACGACCATCTCGTCGGCGTCCTCGCGGGCCTTGGCCGCCAGGAAGTCCACGGAGACGCCGACCAGCCGGCCGCCCGCCTCCTGGACCCCGTCGGCGACCACCTTCATCAGGCCGACGTCGGAGCCGCCCCACACCAGGGTGTGCCCGCCCTTGCCGAGAAGCCGCGCGAACTCCCGCGCGGGGCGCGTGTAGCGCTCGTCGAGGTCGGCGGCGGAGAGGAAGACGCAGATGTTCACGGCCCCACGGTACGGCTCGGCGACGGCGGGCCGGCCCGCGCCCCGGGCGGGGAAGAACGGGCGGCCGGCGCGCGCTGTACCCGGAACGGGCCGGCTGTCGGGCCGGCGGCGCCGCATCCGCCAGGAGGAGCGATCGTGACCCGAGGACACCGCATCAGCATCGAGGAGAGCGACCGGCCGGTGCGCGTGGTGCACGGCGGGCGGGAGCTGGCCCGCACCGACCGGGCGCTGGTGCTCCGCGAGACGGGTTGCCCCGTGCGCTACTACATCCCGCCCGAGGACGTGCGGCTGGACCTGCTGACGCCCTCCGCGACGCACACCTACTGCCCGTTCAAGGGCACGGCGTCGTACTGGTCGGTGCCGGACCGGGCGGACCTGGTGTGGTCGTACCCGGACCCGAAGCCCGGCGTCGACCGGATCAGGGACCACCTGTGCTTCTACGAGGCCGAGGTGGACCGGGACTGACCGGCGGCGGGGGAACGGGGGCGGCCTGCCGCCGTGCCTGACGGGCGAGGACGGCGGGGAGCACGAGGGGCGCGAGGGGTACCAGGAGCAGGAGGAGCGAGGAGTACGAGGAGCACGGAAATTACGGGCGTGCCGAACCGAGGCGATCGGTGGACGCGCCGCCCGCCTCACCGACGAACACCGCGCGGTGCGGCAGTCTGCTGAGACATGGACAAGAACATCACTTCGCGCGACGGCACGTCCCTGGCCTACGAGAGCGCGGGACGGGGTTCCACGATCGTCCTCGTCAGCGGCGCGATGTCGACCGGCGGCACCGTGGCGCCGCTGGCGGCTCCCCTGTCGGAGCGGTTCCGGGTGGTCGTGTACGACCGCCGGGGCCGGGGCGCGAGCGGTGACACCCCGCCGTACGCGGTGGAGCGCGAGGTCGAGGACCTGGCGGCGCTGATCGAGGAGCTGGGCGGTGCGGCGTCGCTGTACGGGGTGTCGTCGGGCGGCGCGCTGGCGCTGCGGGCGGCGGCGAGCGGGCTGCCGGTGCGTCATGTCGCCGTGTACGAGACGCCGTACGCCCTGTCGGAGGAGCACCTGGCGGAACGGGCCCGGTACACCGAGCGGCTGACGGCCGCCCTGGACGAGGGGCGGCGCGGGGACGCGGTGGAGCTGTTCCTGCGGCTGACCGGCCTGGGCGAGGCGGTCATCGAGGGTGCCCGGCAGTCCGCCCTGTGGGCCGGCATGGAGTCGATGGCGCCGAGCCTCGCGTACGACGACGCGGTGATGGGCGACGGGGGCGTGCCCCGGGAGCTGCTGGCGTCGGTCCCGGTGCCGGTGCTGGCCATCGCGGGCGACGCCAGTCCGGCCTGGATGCGGGAGGCCGCGCGGGCGATCGCGGACACCGTGCCCCACGGCACGTACCGCGCGCTCCAGGGGCAGACGCACATGGTCGAGCCGGACGTCCTGGCCCCGGTGCTGGCGGAGTTCTTCGGGCGGTGAGCCGTCCCGGCGGGGCGGTGAGGCCGCGGCGCCCACCCCGCCCCGCGGACCCGCCGGCCGGCTCCGCCGCCGCGGGAGGCGGCGGCGGAAGACAGCAGGCAACGGCCCGGCTCGCCTCGGCGGCGGACGGCGGGCAACGGCCCGCCCCGGCCCGGCAGCGGCTCAGCGGGCGGCGCGGATCCCCGTCTCGAAGCGGCCGAAGGCCCGCTCCTGCTCCCACTGCGCGGCGGCCTTCGGGCTGGCGTCCAGCAGGCGCCGGCAGTCCGCGCCGGGGCGGAGGCTGCCGAGCCGGACCCCGCGGCAGGCGTCGGCCGGGCGGTAGCCGTCCCGGGTGGGGTTGCCCCGCCACAGGCTCGCGCCCGGGAGGAAGGCGTACTCCAGGGAGGCCCGGGCCAGGTCCTTCAGCTCCGGGTAGGACAGGCCGTAGGTGTCGGCGGCGTAGCGGTACTCGTGGCTGATGTCGATGCGGCTGACGCCGGGGTCGTCGGTGGCCAGGACGACGGGCACCCCGTGGGCGCGGTACGTCTCGAAGGGATGGTCGTCGCCGCGCACCCCGAGGATCTGGGCGTTGCTGGTGAAGGGGACCTCGACGGCGGTCTCGCGGGCGGCCATGGTGCGCGCGGTGCGCTGCCAGTCGTCCTCGTGGACGAGGTCCACGCCGTGGCCGATGCGGTCGGCGCCGGCCACCTCCACGGCTTCCCGGATGTGGAAGGCGAGGTCGGCGGGCTTGACCAGCCCGGGCCACAACTCACCGGCGTGCAGGGTGACATGGGCGCCGGGGTAGACACCGCGGAGGTACTTCAGCATGCGCATCTGCAGGCTGTAGTCGCGCAGGGCGACCTCCGCGTCCTCCGGCTGGACCAGGTTGACGGCGACGAACCGCGCGTCGCGCTCGGCCAGGCGCATGCCGAGGGCCATCTGCGTGAAGACCCGCTCCGGGGCGCTGCCGCGCGAGACCTGGGAGATCCAGCGGACCGGGATGCGGCAGGCCGGCCGGGGGGTGCCGGTGTCACAGCGGGCGGCGGTGCGGAACTCGACGTCGGCCTCGTCGGACTCCTTCTTCGCCTCGGTGACCAGCCGGTCCAGCTTGCCCCCGGCGGTCAGCTTCGCGTGCAGCCGGGCGAGGTCCGCGTCCCAGCCGACCTCCGCCGCGAGCTTCTTCGCCCCGTCGGAGGCCGGGGTCACCATCGTCTCCAGGTAGAACTGGTTCTGCTCGGCGATGTCGTCCGCCACCTCGGCGAGCAGTTTCCCGCGGTGCCGCCAGGTCACCTCGCCGAACCTGCCGAAGGTGGCGAAGAAGTGGTCGTGGCCGTTGCCGTCGGCCGGGAAGTCCTGCATGGACCAGGCGCGCACGAGGGCGTCGTGGAAGGCGCGGTCGGTGCGCGCGTCCGCGGCGGGACGCGTTCCGGCACCGCACGGGGGCGGGACGGCGGTCATCGTCGCGGTGTCGACGCACAGCCCGTCCTCGGCGGCCAGTTCCACCAGGTACTCGGTGGAGACCGCGCCCGAGAGGTGGTTGTGCAGGTCACCGCCCTTGGGCAGGCGGCGGAAGAACTCCCGCGCCCGGCGCGGGTCGTGGCGGATCGCGTCCAGGTGGGCGGCCGTGACCGCCTCGCCGACGGTCACCGGGCGCGGCACCGTCGGCGAGACCGGACCGGAGGCGTCCGGGCCGGCGTGGGCGGCGGGCAGAACGGCGGGAGAGGACAGCAGGACCAGGGCACCGAGGCCGGTGACGGCCAGGGCGCGGGTGCGGCGCGAGAGGCCGGGAGTACGAAGCTTCACACCCGGGAGATCGTCGCGGGCACCTCCGGGGACACGGGCGCGCGACGAGGTGCGCCGGGTGATCACCCGGGTGGCGGAACCGCGGATCCTCGGACGCGCACCGCCGGCCGCCCGTATCCCGAGCAGTCAGCCGACTTCCTCCACGCGGTGGTCCACGAAGCAGGAGAGGCGGCCTCTTCCCGTCCGCCCTGCATCGGCCGACTCATGCCTCGGCGAGGAGACGGCTCCGCGCCAGAGACGGGGTTCCTCCCGCGCGAACTGCCGTTCGCGCACGTCGGCGTCGGGCAGTGCAAGCCGGACGGCCCGTCGGAAGGCCGTTCCGTGGCCGGGGTGCTTGAGGTGGCAGAGCTCATGGACCAGGACGAGATCCACCAGGGCGACCGGCAGCTGTATCACCGCCCAGTGCACGGTGATCGCGCCCTCAGGCGAGCAGACACCCCAGCGACGGCCGAGGTCCCGCACCTCGATGTCGGCCGGCTCAGGCACCCCGGCCAGTGAGGCCAGCGGCGGCAGCCGGGCGGCGAGCCAGCGCTGGCCGCGGCTGCTGTACCAGTCCACAATGGGTCCCGCATCGGCGGCGGCCGAACGCGACCGGGGAAGTTCCAGCCATCCCTGACGCAGTCGTACGTGCCGACCGGCGTCGTCGGGAGTGAGCCTGAGCCGGTACCGGCGGCCCAGGTAGGCGAAGCCCTCTCCGCCGATCAGGTCCTTGACCGGTTCGGCCGCCCGCAGGCCCTGGCGGCGGCGGACCTCGGCGGCCAGACGCGGCATGCGGCCACGCACCGCGTCGGCGATCTCCTGGGGATCCGCGTCCGCGGGGATCGCGAAGAGCACCCGGCCGTCCTCGGCGATCTCGATGCCGAGGGTGCGGCGCCGGGGCCGCACGACGACATCCCACCGCCACGCCCCGGGCACGGGGAGGTCGGCGATGGCCTGTTCGACGGCGGTGCTCACCCGCTCTTCCTACCATCCGGCGACGACATCATCCTGCCCGGCCGCCGTCGGCGGTCACCGGGTCAGCTGTCCCCGCCGTCCGCCTCGTCGCGCGGCCGGTATCCGAGGAAGTACTCGTGCCGCTCCACGGCCAGCTCCGTCAGATGGCTCGCGAGATCGCCGATGTCGTCCCAGTCCATGGCGAGCCAGGTCTCCAGGTGCAGAGACAGTTCGCTGCGCATGCGGTTGCGGGCGGCGGTCTGCGTGTGTATCTGCGGCCGCCGGACGAGCACCGACATCTCCCTGGTGAGGCCGCGGGCCGCCCGGATGAGGTCGGTGTCCGGCGGCCACGGTTCCCGCACGGCGTCTTCGGCGTGCTGCTGGAGCAGTCCGAGGACCAGTCGTTCGGTCCGGGAGTCGAGGCCGTCGTCGTTCTCCGGCTCCCGCTCCGCCGCGGCCACGTCCCCGACCAGACGCGCCAGGTCGGCCGCGGCCTGCTCGAAGTCGTCCCGCATCCGCGCGATGATCTCTTCGAGCCGGGAACTGAACCGCTGGTAGCCCGCCCGGTCACCGCCGATCTTCGCGGCGATGCGCAGCTTCAGCGAGCCCGTCATGTACGAGCACCGCGCCCGGGGGTCGGCGTTGGCGTCGACCCGTTCCATGAACTCCGGGTCGGTGAGTTCGACGGGCGGGATCCGCTGCCGGATCCCGGTGGTCTCGATGTGCTGCGAGATGAGCCGGCGCACCTTGGCCCCGTAGCGGCGCGGGCTGAACTGTTCGCGGCCGTCGAGGTAGCGGCGTCGGGCCATGTACTGCAGGGTGCCCAACTGGCCGGCCAGCTCCCGGTACTTCAGAGCCTCCGGGTCCGGCAGGACCGCGTTGAGCGCGGTCAGGAAGTCCCGGACGCGTTCGTCGAACTCGCCCCGCAGCAGCGGGTCGTCGAGGCGTTCGCCGAGGAAGTCCTCCCACTGGGACTCGTCGCCGGGGTCGGAGACGCCCTGCCCGGCCAGGAAGCGGGTGACCTTCGCCCCGAGGTCTTCCAGGAGGGCCTTGGCGGCGGCGTCGGACCGCAGCAGCAGTCCGTCCCGGTCCGGGTCGCGGCCGTCCGGCTGCGGTCCCTCGTAGTCCGGCTGGAGGTGGTCCACGGACACGTTCCGGTAGCCGAGGACGTGCCGCAGGTGCTCCTGGTCGTAGGAGGCGAGCGAGCGGGCCAGTTCGGGGCCGATGCCGACGTAGTCGACGACCTGGCCCCACTTCTTGGCCGGGTAGGGCCGGTTGGTGCGTGCCACGGCCTGCAGCAGCCCCGCGCCGGACAGCTTGCAGTCCAGGTAGAGGACCTGCTCGACGGGTGCGTCGAAGCCGGTGAGCAGCATCGACTGGACCACCAGGAAGGCCATGGTTTCCGGTGGCGCGCCGCCCTCCGTGTCCGGCGGCGCGGGCGGTCCGCCGTCCGCGGGCAGGTCGAGATCGACGTTCCACACCTGGCCGCCGCTCGCCGGGGTGCCGGCGCCGGACGGCAGTGACCCGTGTGTCCTCACCTGCCATGCCGGGTCGGCCGTGATGTCGCGCGGCGGCAGCCCCTTCTTGAAGCGCTCGATGTGCGCGTCCTGGTGGCTCTTGGTGGTCCACGGCCGCCATGCCTCCGGGTCGCTGCGGCCCTGGCCCGCCGGGGAGATGACGACGGCCGCGTCGAGCGTTCTCAGTACCTCACGGTCCGGCAGGAGCATGAGGAGCGCCCGCTCCTCGTCGTCTGCTTCGCTCGCCGCCATGGGGTCGGCGATCAGGGCCGGGTCGAGCGCGTCCAGGCGGGCGACCAGCCGGTCGCGGGCTGCGAGCAGCGCCGTGCGGTACCGGACGGCGGCCAGCCGGGAGACGGTGGCGATCTGCGCCCCGAAGCGGTCGGGCAGGGCGGTGCGGGCCCAGTGGTCGAGCATGTGCTCGGCCTTGGCCTCGATCACCGACGGGGCTTCCAGGATCTCCTTGCGGCGGCCGAACTTCCGCAGCACCTTGGCCCGCAGCTCGGGATCGGACGGCACCTTCTCGTCGAACCGGGCATCGAGGGCGGCCTGTTCGACGACGTCGAGCGGCACGGCGTACGCCTCGTAGCGGACGGGCACGACGGACCGGTCGAGTTCGGCGTCGCGCAGGGTGTAGGTGTCGGCGTACGGGCCGAAGATCTGCTCGCTGCGCTTGCGGTTGCTGCTGATCACCGGGGTGCCGGTGAAGCCGACGAAGACGGCGCGCGGCAGCATGGCCCGCCAGCGGGCGTGCTGCCACTTGTCCTGGCCCCGGTGGGCCTCGTCGATCAGGACGACGACGTGGTGGTGGGGATTGGCGACCCGGTTCTGTACGTACCCCTCGCCCTCGGCGCCGTCCTCGTCATCGTCGTCGGGGACGGTGTCGGGCAGTGACTCCTCCCGGCCGTCGTACGCGGTGTCGTCGCGCTGCGCCTTCTGCAGGATGACGAGAACGACATCCCCGACGTCCACCTCCAGGTACTTCCTGGCCCGCTTGACGCTCGGCGCGCGGTGCACCTTCTCCTCGGTGGCGGCGAGGCTCGCCCGAATCTGTTTCTCCAGGTCGATGCGGTCGGTGACCACGACCACCTTGTGCGACTTCAGCGCGGGACGGCTGCGCAGGTGCCGGACCAGGAACGCCATGGTCAGGCTCTTGCCGGAGCCCTGGGTGTGCCAGACGACACCGCCTCGGTGGCTGACGGCCACGCCTGCCGCCGCCTTCCGGTCCCGCTCCTCCAGCTTCCGCGTGAGCGCCTTCACCGCCTTGAACTGCTGGTGGCGGCCGACCAGTTTGACCGTACGGTGCCCGCTGCCGAGCCGGGTGGTGAAGTCCCGTACCAGGTCGAGGAGATGGGCAGGGCGCAGCATCCCGGCGACGAGAATCTCCTGGTCGGTGAGGGCTGCCGAAGCGGGCTTGCCCACCTCCTCGCGTACGCAATCCTCGCTCACGGGCGCGACCGTGCGCCAGGGGGCGAAGTGCCGGGGTTCGGCGGTGACCGTGCCGGTCTCGGCGTGGTCGCGGTCGGTGGCGACCAGGACCTGAGCGAAGCGGACGAATTCGGGTACGGCGGTCAGGGAGCTGACGCCCGCGTACCGCAGCACCTGGTCGACGGCGTCGTCCAGGGCGGCCCGCACGTCTCCCTCGGGGCCGGACACCAGGGGCGCCTTGCATTCGATCACCACCCAGGGCAGCCCGTTGACGAACAGCACGAGGTCGGGCGTGACGGGAGCGGCGTCCTTCCGCTCGACCCGGAACTGGGAGACCACGAGCAGGTCGTTGCCGCCGCCGGGAGTGTCCGGCCGCTCCCCGAACTCGCCGTCCCAGTCGACGAGCCGTACGTGTTCGGGGTCGCCCTTCGTCCAGCCCGGCAGGGTGCGGGCGTTGCGGCCCTTGCGCAGGAGGTCGGTCACCTCCAGGTTCCCGGCGACACCGCGTTCCTTCGGGCCCTGCCCCGGCGCGGTGCCCTGGACCAAGGCGAGGAGATGGTCGAGCTGCGCGTCGCTCAGCCAGGGCTTCCCGTCCGACGGCCTCGGGTTGATCCTGGCCACGGCGGCCTTGAACCGGTCCGCGTACACGACGGTCTCGAAGCTCGTCCGGTCCGAAGCACCCGGCTCGATGGCAGGCCCGGCGCTCGGCCCGCCCCGGAGATGGGTCCAGCCCATCGCCGTCAACTGCTCGATCAGCGGCCGCTCGGTCCTGACGTACTCCGGCTGCTCCGCCACGCGCCTGCCCTCCCCGGCCACCGTCCTCGCCCCCGCCCTCCGGCACAGGACAGGAGATCGAAACTCTATCGGCGGCCGGAGAGCGTGGCGGGAAATGCGCGCGGATCAGGCCGCGAACACGGGTGAGGGGGCCGGAAATCACCTGCTCCCTGCTCAGAGGCGCGTGGTGTCCAGGACGATCCCGAAGGGCTCGGGCAGGGTCACCGGGGTGCCGAAGGGGTGAGGTCCGTCGGCTTTGGTGTAGCCGAGTCCGCCCGGCTCGGAGAAGAGGGTGACTTCGCGGTTCTGTCGGTCGACCAGCAGGTACAGCGGTGCGCCGTACTCGGCGTAGCGCTTGCGCTTGATGACGCGGTCCGTGTCGCCGTTGGACTTCGAGGTGACCTCGACCGCCAGAAGCGTCAGGTCCGGGGTGACGACGATGTTGTCGTCCTGCGCGAGTTCCTCGGGGACGACGGCGATGTCCGGGACGTACCAGTTGGGCGAGCCGGGGAGGTCGATGTCCCCGGAACCCTCGACGCAGCCGAGTTCGTCGACACGGTCCTCGATCTGACGACGAATGACCCGTGTGGCGCGTTCATGGTCCCAGGTGGGCGGCACAGGTTGGATGATCCCTTCGATGATCTGGACGCGGCTGCCGGCCATGTACCTGATGGCGTGCTTCAGGGCCCGCTCGTGATCGATGTCCGCGTACCTGTCGTCGGGCTGCGGGTGGGTGCTCATAGCATCGTCGCCTTCTCTCGCGGAACGGCTTGATCGGTGTACCACGGGCGCTGTGCGTCCCGAACCGGGACGCCGGCGGTGTTCCCCTTACGGGTGATGAACACCGGCGGTGTCGGCTGCGGGAGGTACGGCACCGGGCGTGCGGATCAGGCCGCGAGCACCGAGGACGGCGGCCGGAAATCACCGCCGAGGGCGAGCTCGAACCAGATGGTCTTGCCACCCGGCCCGCCGCCCGGCCCGTCGACGGACCCGCAGCCGCCCCACCGGTCGGCGAGACCCTCGATGATCGGCAGCCCGCGTCCGGACGGGGCGGTGGGATCGGGCATCACCGCGCCCGGCGCGAACGGAGGCAGGTCCGGACTCGCGTCCCACACGCTCACCCGCAGCGCGGGGAACAGCCACTGCATCCGGACGATGACCGGGCCCTTGGTGTGCCGCACTGAGTTGGTGGCGAGTTCGCAGGTCAGCAGTTCTGCTCGGTCGGCGAGCTCACTGATGCCGTGCGCGTGGAGCACGGCACGGAGGGTGCCCCGGACGATCCGGGGGCCGCGCGGGTCGCAGGGGAAGTGGATCTCGTACACCCAAGGGGCGGTGAACGGGATCGGGGCGGGGTGGTCACCGTAGCCGACATCGTCACTGACGGCGTAACCGACGGGGTGGGCCGATTCGTTGTTCGGTTCGGTGGTCTGTTCGTTGCTGCTCACGAGGGTGTACCTCCGTGGTGCGGAACGGGTTCTTGGGGCGCCTGCTTGCGAACTGCCGGACGGCGGTGGCAGTGCCGGGCCCCTGCCTTCCGGAGGGCAGGGGGCCGGTGCGCTTCCGTCGGGCGGCGGCTCAGCTGATGACAGTTCACCAAGAGTGGCGCTGAAAATACAACGCGTGAGACCATTACCACTCCAACGGGTTGAATTACCGGAATCGGTAGACGAGCCAAACCTCCGTCAGCACACTGACCACGAACTCAGGGAGGCCAGATGGCACCACGACCGACGCCGTCCGTTCGGCAGCGCCGGTTCGGTGCGGAACTGCGCCGGCTGCGCGAAGCCGCCGGCATGTCCGCGCCGCGAGCGGCCGAACTGCTTGGCACAGACCGGACCACCATCTCCAACGTGGAGGCCGGACGATTCGGCATCAGCGAGCATCGGCTCCGCCGCCTTGCCAGCATCTATGAATGCGACAACGCCAACCTCGTCGACGCCCTCGCCGCTATGACCGGCGGGCGGACCCATGGCTGGTGGGACGAGTACCGCGGCAAGATCCCGCCGGACTTTCTCGACGTGTCCGAACTGGAGCACTATGCCTCAAGCCTGCGCACACTTCAGATGGCGCACATCCCCGGCATATTCCAGACCGAGGAGCACGCGCGTGCGCTGTTCGACTTGTACGTCCCCGCACTGCCACGCCTGGAAGTGGAACTACGCGTAGCGCACCGCCTGTCACGCCACCGAGTGGTCGAGGAAAGGGCGGTCCCCTACACAGGACTGATCCACGAAGCCGCGCTCCGGCTCCGCATCGGCGGACGCCAGACAGCCAGAACCCAGCTCAACTGGCTTCTGGCTGAGAGCGAACGCCCCAACGTAACGCTGCTCGTCATCCCGCTGGCCACGGAAGGGTTTCCGATGGCCGGGGACACCATGATGTACGTATCGGCCTCCGACTCCCACCTCGACACCGTCGAGGTGGACTCCCCCACCGGCGCGGTGTTCTTCGACAGCCCCACCCAACTGGCCAACTTCCGGCGGCGGCTGGACTTGGTCGAACAGGTGGCGTTGAATCCGGAGGAGTCGAGGGACCGGATCCTCGAAATCGTCGGAGAACTCTAGAAGGTGCTGTGCTGCCCAAACTGAGATGGACCAAGTCCTCCTACTCCGAGGCGGCCGGAAACGCGTGCGTCGAGGTCGCTGCGTCACGGGACGGCATCGCAGTGCGGGACAGCAAACGCCCGGCAACCGTGTTCGTCACGGGCCGGGCGTCCTTCGGTGCGCTGATAGAGAGCCTCAGGTCCGGTTCACTCGAGTCCGACCGCTGAGCAGGTCCTCTACTACGGCCCGTTGCGTGACACGCAGCTTGCCGAGAAGTACTCGTACCGTGGCGGACCGCCGGTCAACCGACGCGACCGCGTCGACTGCCTTCTGCTGCTCTGCAATCGTCGGCAGGGGGATCCTCAGCGATTCCACTGTGCCAGCACTGATCTTGACCATACTCTCACTGGTTCCTCGCGCTCCTGCCTGCACATCACGTCGAACGCGTGAAGAACCAAGCACCAGCTCCAGGTAAGCAGTGAGGCATCGGCCCTCGTCGGGCCTCAACCGCATCATGAGGTCCGGATAGCTGCACGGCTGACCGACATCCCTGAAACGTGCAGCGAGACCCACAAGTTCACGGGTGTTGGCCCGACTCATCAGCAAGTCGCCGTCAGCCAGACGGAAGCGCTCAGCCAGCGACGATTTCGGAATGCGCTTCAACTGACGAGGAACGAAACCATCATTGGTCAGGCAGCCGAGCCCCAGAACGAGCATCCCGGTCCACTCCTGGACCTCGCGTGCCGAGTAGCCGTTCCTCGGGCTCTCGGTGAGTAGGTCACCAAGTCGCGCATCAGGTCCCGCGGCCCGTTCGTCGACGATCCCTCTCCGAAGCGTGGCTAGCTTGGCCAGCTCCCGCTCCAACGCCCTGATCCGCCGCTCGAACGCCTCGTGCGCGGCGACGATGCCGCGTTGTTCGGGCAGCGACGGCAAGGAGATCCGCAGGTCCTCGACCAGAGACGCACTGATCTTGACCATGCTTTCGCTCGTGCCACGCGCTCCCGCCTGAACCGCCCGTCGGACAGGTGCAGACCGGAGCACGATCTCCAGGTACTCCGGAAGGCAGTGCTCGGCCCTCGGGCGCAGCCTCATCATGAGGTCCGGGTAGATGCAATCCACCCCAATTGACGTGAAGCGGCCTACGAGACCAACCAGTTCGCGCGTATTAGCCCGGCTCATCAGCAAGTCGCCGTCGACCAGCGTGAACCGTCTCGCCATTGCGCTGTCCGGCACATTCTTCAGCTGGCTCGGCGCGAACCCCCTTGGTGTCAGACATCCGAGCCCGATCGCCTTCAGACCTGTCCACTCCGGAACGTCCTTCGGCGAGTAGCCGTTCTTCGGCGGCGACTCCAGCACGCTGCCCAGTCGAACCTCACCGCCCATACCCCAGCACCCCCAGCCACTCCGCGAGCCCCTTCGCCGCGTCCCCGCTCTCCTCCTCCAGGTCCGTCAACGACACCTCGTACTTCTCGGCCCAGCGTCGGAAGGACGCGACGATCTCTCGGCGGCCCGTCGCCAGCGCAGCGTTCAGGCGGTCGGACAGGTCACGGCGCAGGACGGCGAGGACGACGCCCTCAGGGCCGTCCGCCTCGGACAGTTTCCACTTGGCCGCCTGCTTCAGCTCCGGCAGGAAGCTGTCGTCCAGGGCCTTGCGCTTCTTGCGTGCCGCCGTCAGAGCCCTCTTGGCCGCCGTCAACGCCTTGTCCAAGGCGGCGAGCTTCTCGGGATCGACCGGCTCCGCCGGTTCACCAGAGTCGGTTTCGGCGTCGGCGTCGGGCTCGCCGTCCGCGTCCGTACCCGCATCCGCCACCGCCGCTCTCTCCTCGGCCGCCGTCTTCGCCGCGGCCTCCGCCTCCGCGACGTCCTTGTCGGCCGCCTTGACCAGCTCCAGGAACTCCGGGATCAGCTCCCGTACCACCGGCTGGTCGAGGGCCCTGCGGCGCTCGGCCGGTGAGACCGACGAGCGCTTGGTGTCCTCCGCGCCGCCCGGCACCGCCGGGTCCACGATCGCCTCCACGGAGTCGACCCAGCCCTCCAGGACGCGTTCGAAGCCGCCCGCCGCGAGGGCCTTCATGTCGTAGCGGTTCTCCATCCACCACGCGGCGATGATGCCGGCCGTCGTGAACTCGTCGAGGACCCCGGCTCCGCCGACCGCGGCCGTGAACCCGTCGAGAAGCCCGCTGCGCAGGTCCATCAGTTTCCGGTCCGCCGTGAGCTGTGCGAAGAGACCGGAGCTCTTCGCCCACCACTCGTCGAACGTGTCGCGCAGCTCCGACTCCCGCGCGTGCGTCAGTCGCGGAATGCGGGCGGCCGTCGCCTCCGCGCCCTCCGGCAGGAAGTCGTAGTACTCGTCCGAGCCCTCGCGGCGCGCGAACAGCGCCCCCGCGTCGACCCCGTACGCCTTGAACAGCTTCTCCTTGGCCGCGACCTCGGCGACCGGCACGCCCCCGTACAGATGCGCCCGCACGTCCTGCGGCTCCGCGGGCGGCGAGTTGTCCACCCAGCGGCGGATGTTGAAGTTCGCCTCGGGGACGCCCTTCGCGTCGGGGGCGAGGAGTTCGTCGCGGCGGACCTCGCGCGAGTAGCCGTCGATGAGACGCCACTCGCGGAAGACCGTGACGATCTTCTCGATGTGTTCGGGGCCGAGTTCGTTCTGGTTGCGGCCCGGGGTGAAGTCCCGGTCGGCGTTGATGAAGAGGACCTTCTTCGCGCGCTTCGGGTCGGTCTTCCCGTGCGGGGGCCGCAGGATCAGGATGCAGGCCGGGACGCCCGCGCCGTAGAACAGGTTCGGGCCGAGGCCGATGACGGCCTCCACGCAGTCCGCGCGGAGCATCCCGACACGGATCTCGCGCTCCTTGCCGCCCCGGAAGAGCACCCCGTACGGCATGACGACAGCCGCCCGCCCGCCGTCCTCCTCCAGGACCGACACCATGTGCTGGACGAACATCAGGTCGGCCTTCTTGCCGCTCCCGGGCGTCCAGCCCCAGTGCATCCGCTTGCCGTGCTTCTCGTCGGCCTCGGCAACGGCGTCCTCGTCGTACGGGAGCGAAAACGGGGGGTTCGACAGGATCGCCGAGAACTTGCGCAGCCGCCCGTTCTCGTCGAGGTGGAGCGGCTCGGCGAGGGTGTCACCGTGCTGGAGATCGAAGGTGTGGATGCCGTGCAGGACCATGTTCATGCTGGCCATGGACCAGGACGGGCCGTTCTTGTCCTGCCCGTTGACCGACAGTTCCTCGGGGTCGCCGCCGTGTTCCTCGACGTGCTCGCGGGCCGCGATCAGCATGCCGCCGGAGCCCGCGCACGGGTCGTACACCGACTCCCCGGGCTGCGGATCGACCAGGCGCACCATCATCCGCACCACCGAACGCGGCGTGTAGAACTCGCCGCCACGCTGGCCGGCCGAGTCCGCGAACCGGCCGAGCAGGTACTCGTAGGCTGCCCCCAGCATGTCGGGGAACTCGAAGTCCTCGTTGCGCAGCCGGTAGAGGCTGAAGTGGCGGATCAGTGACCGGAGTTCAGGGTCGGTGAAGCGCGGCTTGGTGCCGACCACCTCGTTGAAACTGATGTGCGAGGCGATGCCCGCGAGCAGGTCGTTGCCCTCCTGGAGCGCCACCAGGGCCTCGTCGAGCCCCTGACCGACCTGCTTGGTCAGAGCCAAGATGCCCGGCGCCGGGCTCTCCGGCTTTTCCGGGTCGTGGTGTGGCCCACGCCACCAGCGGGCCCGCGGCGGCACATAGAAGACACGGGGGTAGGCGGCCGGGTTGTTCGCCTTCGCCAAGGCCC
This sequence comes from Streptomyces sp. 3-6, assembly GCF_056323165.1. Classification (NCBI taxonomy): domain Bacteria; kingdom Bacillati; phylum Actinomycetota; class Actinomycetes; order Kitasatosporales; family Streptomycetaceae; genus Streptomyces; species Streptomyces sp. 3-6. The sequence goes on along the minus strand of NZ_JBWHZP010000011.1, from coordinate 49,981 downwards.
TCGCTTCGTCGCCGCCGGTCTGCGCGAGGCGCTCCTCGTACACCCGCTTCCACTCCGGCTCGAACTCGTCCGAGGCCCGCTTGAGGAAGAGCATCCCGAAGATGAAGTCGCGGTACTCGGAGGCGTCCATCCGGCCGCGCAGGATGTCGGCGGCCGAGAAGAGATGGCGTTCGAGCTCGGGCAGGGTGATTCTGGCCACACGCGATCCTTCATACGGGAGTGGAGGTGCTACGGAAGGTTAGACGGCCCGCCGGTGCGGGAGGTAACCCGCGCGGAACGCGGGCGACCGCCGCCGCACAGCCGGGGGCCCGGCCGTCGCTCAGACCGTGACGATGCCCAGGCTGACCAGGAGTCGCCACACGTCGGTGGACGGGTCCCGGTTCAGGACCTCACAGTTCTTGGCGTGTCCCGAGCGGGCGGCCCGTTCCTTGGCCGAACGGCCGTACTTCGGGGCCTCGAACGTGGCGTTGGCGGGCTTGCACCCGTCGTGCTCGCACTGGCCGACCAGGGCCCGCGCGTGCTGCACCGCCGCCTTCTCCTTGCCCGTCAGCGCCTTGGTACGGGCGGCGTCGAGGCCCTTGTCGGGCTTGTCGAACCGCTTGTAGGCGGGGTCGGCCTTGCGCAGCTTCTCCAGGACGTGCGTGTTCCTCGCCGCGCCCTGGGCGCCGCCGAACGGCTGGAAGTGCAGCAGCAGCCACAGTTCGAAGGAGGGGTGGGAGAAGCAGACCTCGGTGTCCGAGTCCGCCGCGGCGGCGAAGGCCTCGGGGATGTCGTGGTGGCTGTCCCGGTCGAAGAGCACCCAGGTCTCGTCCTCTCCCTGGGCCGCGTCGACGACCGCCTCGACGGCACGGGACGGGGTCAGGCCGTCGGCCTTGCGGACCGGCTTGATGGTGAAGGCCGGCCGTCCGGTCTCGTTGTCCCCGCTCCCGTACTCCTTGTTGAGGTAGCGCAAGTAGTCGTACTCGGTCACCTCGCCCTCACATCCCACGTACAGCACCCGCTCCCGACGTGAGTACTGCGACGGAGGCGCCTGCGGCGGCCCCACCGTGCTCGCCGCGTCCTTCTTCGACCTGCGCCTGCTGCTCATGCTCCGTGCCCGCCCCGCTCGCTCACGCCGTCGCTGCCGCCTTCTCCTCCAGCCGGGACACCTCACGGGCGATCTCGCCCGGAGTCACCCGGGGCACCCCTCCGTAGCGGCCCCGCAGATAGCCGCGCTCCAGGTCCTCGCCGGCCTCCGGATGTGCGGCGACCAGTGGATACAGTTCGGTCCCGCCGGACTTCGTCTTCGCGGTGAGCCATACCTGGTCGCGGCCGAGTGGCCGGTCCAGCACGGCGTTGCCGAGCAGCGTGGCGTCATGCGTGGTGAAGATGAGCTGGGCGCCCTTGGTGTTGGCCTCGCGGTCCTGGAAGAGGCGGACGACCTCGGCGGCCAGCGTGGGGTGGAGACTGGAGTCGAGTTCGTCGACCAGCAGCGTCGTCCCGTTGTCGAGGACGGTGAGCATCGGGCCGAGGAAGGCGAACCACGCGTGTGTGCCGAAGCTTTCCTCGGTGAGGAAGTCGAGCGGCACCGCTTCCGCCCCCTCCGTCCGGTGCCGGAGGGAGACCGCACCGGTGTCCGGATCGAGATCGAAACCGGTGACGCCCAGGTCGGCGGCGGCCAGGAGCGGGACGAGCCGTTCCCGGAAGCCGGCACTGTCGTAGAACTCGGTGAGGCGGCGCTTGGTCCAGTCGGCGCGGTGGCTGATGTCCTCACCCGGGGTCATCAGCCACAGGTTGTCCAGGAACCAGCGGTGCAGGGCGGACAGCTGAGGGTCGTTGAGGGTGGCCGCGGTGGAGAGGAAGAGGGAGTTCGGCCGAGTGAGGGCCACCAGGTCGTCACGGCGTCCGGTGAAGGCCGGGCTCTCGAAGAGGTACTCGTCGCCGTCCTCCGTCGGGCGGTCCGCCTCCCGGTCGAACCACACCTCCCGGATGCCGCCCGGGTAGGCGTGCAGCCATTCGGCCTCCACCCGGTCGTCGGAGAGTTCGAAGCCGTAGGTGTAGCGGACGGGGGTGCGGGCGCCGAGGACCAGGTCGACCTCGAAGAGGGTGGTCTCCTCGGCGCTGGCGGCGTCCAGCTTGAAGGGCTGCCGGTTCGGCACCCCTGGATACTTCGCCCAGTCCGCGAAGGAGGTGCGCACCGCCTCCCGCATGGCGTGGAACGCGCTGAGCATGTTGCTCTTGCCGGAGGCGTTCGCGCCGAAGATCCCGACCACGGGCAGCACCGGCACGTGCCCGCCGTCGCCCTGAGCGATACCGCTGTCCCGCGCGACGCTGTCGGGACTGTCCGGGCTGTCCGCGGCGACAAGTGTCAGCTCGGCCTCGTCCCGGATCGAGCGGTGGTTCGCCACTCGAAAACGCAGAAGCACCGTCCACCTCCCGAAGGGGCGGGGAGGCCCGCCGCCGGCTCACACTGTGCGGACCTTCCGCGACGGTCAGCCTATGCCGGGGTGGTCGGAGGGTGCCAGCTGCTGCGGGCGCGCGGTGATCAGGCCGTGGCGCCCGCCGTGGCGCGCACCGTGGAGGCGATCGTCGCCGAGCCGACCACCCGCGTGCCGTCGTACAGCACGATCGCCTGGCCGGGGGCGACGCCGCGGACCGGCTCGGTGAAGCGGACCTCCAGCTCGCCGTCGACGAGTTCCGCCGTCACCCCGGTCTCGCCGCCGTGGGCGCGCAGCTGGGCGGTGTAGGTGCCGGGGCCGACGGGGGCCGCGCCGCACCAGCGCGGGCGGATCGCGGTGAGCGCCTCGACGTCGAGGGCCGCGGCGGGGCCGACGGTGACGGTGTTGTCCACCGGGGAGATGTCGAGGACGTAGCGGGGCTTGCCGTCGGGGGCCGGGGTGCCGATCCGCAGGCCCTTGCGCTGGCCGATGGTGAAGCCGTAGGCGCCCTCGTGGGTGCCCACCTTGGCGCCGGACTCGTCGACGATGTCGCCCTCGGAGCGGCCGAGGCGGTCGGCGAGGAAGCCCCGGGTGTCGCCGTCGGCGATGAAGCAGATGTCGTGCGAGTCGGGCTTCTTGGCGACGGCGAGCCCGCGGCGCTCGGCCTCGGCGCGGATCTCCTCCTTGGTGGTGACGGTGTCACCGAGGGGGAACATCGCGTGGGCGAGCTGGCGGTCGTCGAGCACGCCGAGCACGTACGACTGGTCCTTGGCCATGTCGGAGGCGCGGTGCAGCTCGCGGGTGCCGTCCTCGCGGACGATCACCTGGGCGTAGTGGCCGGTGCACACGGCGTCGAAGCCGAGGGCGAGGGCCTTGTCCAGCAGCGCGGCGAACTTGATCTTCTCGTTGCAGCGCAGGCACGGGTTGGGGGTGCGGCCGGCCTCGTACTCGGCGACGAAGTCCTCGACGACGTCCTCGCGGAACCGGTCGGCGAGGTCCCACACGTAGAAGGGGATGCCGATGACGTCGGCGGCACGGCGGGCGTCGCGGGAGTCCTCGATGGTGCAGCAGCCCCGCGCCCCGGTGCGGAACGATTGCGGGTTGGCGGAGAGCGCGAGGTGGACGCCGGTCACGTCGTGACCCGCTTCGGCGGCGCGTGCGGCGGCGACGGCGGAGTCGACTCCGCCGGACATGGCGGCCAGGACGCGGAGGGGGCGGGTGCGCTGCGGGGTGTCAGTCATAGCCCCTCCAGGGTACGGGGGCGCGGGAACCACGGCCGCCGGGTATCCGTTGGAGATCGCATGGGGGCGAGAAGAGCATCCGAGGACGGGGACCGGCGCATCGGGCGGCGGGCCCTGATCGTGGGCGGAGTGGCCGCCGCGGCGGGCACCGCGGTGCTGGCACGGGACGAGCTGGCCCGGCTGTGGTGGCGTGCCCCGGGGGTGGAGAAGCCCCGGAAGCCGGGCGAGGTGGACTTCGCGGACGCCCGCTGGATCGCCGCCTCGGAGGCGAACTGGCGTCGCGCGGACCGCCCCGACGACTACGGCATCGACATGGTGGTCGTCCATGTCACGCAGGGCAGCTTCGACAGCGCGGTGAAGGCGTTCCAGGACCCGGGACACCGGGCGGCCACGCACTACATCGTCGGCCAGGACGGCCGCGTGGCGCAGATGATCCGCGAACTGGACGTGGCGTACCACGCGGGCAACCGCGACTACAACGAGCGCAGTGTCGGCATCGAGCACGAGGCGTTCGTGGACCGGCCGCAGGACCTCACCGACGAGATGTACGAGGCGTCGGCGCGGCTGACGGCCCGGATCTGCGCGCGGTACGACATACCCGTCGACCGCGAGCACATCATCGGGCACGTCGAGGTGCCGGGCACCGACCACACCGATCCGGGCCCGCACTGGGACTGGGACCGGTACATGAAGCTGGTGCGCCGCGCCCGCACGTCCCTGAGCACACCGGAGGCGTCCGCCTCGTCGTAGACAGCCGTCCCCGGGGGCCGGGCACCGCGTCCGGGGGGTCGACCCGGCACCGCGTCCGGGCGGTCAGGACAGGCCGGCCGCGCGGGCTCGGTCCACCGCCGGGCCGATGGCCTCGGCGAGGGCCCGCACGTCGGCCTCGGTGGAGGTGTGGCCGAGGGAGAAGCGCAGGGTGCCGCGGGCCAGGTCGGGGTCGGTGCCGGTGGCCAGCAGGACGTGGCTGGGCTGGGCGACGCCGGCCGTGCAGGCGGAACCGGTGGAGCACTCGATGCCCTGGGCGTCGAGCAGCAGCAGCAAGGAGTCGCCCTCGCAGCCGGGGAAGGTGAAGTGGGCGTTGGCCGGAAGCCGTCCCCCGGGCTCGGGGTCGCCGCCCAGGATCGCGTCCGGGACGGCCGCGAGGACCGCGGCGACCAGGTCGTCGCGCAGGGCGCCGACCTCGCGGGCGAACCGCTCCTGCTCCCGGGCGGCCAGCCGCCCGGCCACGGCGAAGGAGGCGACGGCCGGGACGTCGAGGGTCCCGGAGCGGACGTGCCGCTCCTGCCCGCCGCCGTGCAGCACGGGCACCGGGGTCTGGTCGCGGCCGAGGACGAGGGCGCCGATGCCGTAGGGGCCGCCGATCTTGTGGCCGGAGACGGTCATCGCGGCGAGCCCGGAGCGGCCGAAGTCGACCGGCACCTGGCCGAACGCCTGGACCGCGTCCGAGTGCAGCGGTACGCCGAACTCGGCGGCGACCTCGGCGAGTTCACCGACCGGCTGGAGGGTGCCGATCTCGTTGTTGGCCCACATGACGGTGGCGAGGGCCACGTCGTCGGGGTTGCGGGCCAGTGCCTCGCGCAGGTCCTCGGGGTGCACCCGGCCGTGCCGGTCGACGGGGAGGTACTCGACGGTGGCGCCCTCGTGCTCGCCGAGCCAGTGGACGGCGTCCAGAACGGCGTGGTGCTCGACCGGGCTGGCCAGCACCCGGGTGCGGGCCGGGTCCGCGTCCCGGCGGGCCCAGTACAGGCCCTTCACGGCGAGGTTGTCGGCCTCGGTGCCGCCGGAGGTGAGGACCACCTCGCTCGGCCGGGCGCCGAGGGCCTCGGCGAGGGCCTCCCGGGCCTCCTCTACCGTGCGCCGGGCCCGTCGGCCGGCCGCGTGGAGGGAGGAGGCGTTGCCGGTGACGCCGAGGTGCGCGGTGAGTGCCTCGACTGCCTCGGGGAGCATCGGGGTGGTTGCGGCGTGGTCGAGGTATGCCATGGTGGGGCCGATTCTACGGGGCGCCGGTCGGCCGCCCCGGGGTGCGGTCGGGCGGGGCTCCGACGCCTGGGGAGCGTCCCGGCCCGGGGGCGCTGCAGCCGTCGTGGGTCACGAGCTGACGGGCTCGCCGTCCGGATCCGGTTCCCCTGGCCCGGTGCTCCTCCTCCGGCGCCGTCTCCCCCCGGTCCCCGTCGGCCACTGCCCGTCGTCCCCTGCCCGCTGCTGCCCGTTGTCCGGCGGCGCTCTCCCTCCCCCGTCAGCCGTCGGTCACAGGCTCCACGAGACGGTGCCGTCCGCCTGCATGAAGGCCAGCAGGACGAGCAGGTCGGCGACGCCGAGCCCGAGGCCCAGGAAGGCCCGTCCGCGCCGGGCGGTGCCCCGCCACAGGGCCAGGCTCGCGAGCACGATGGCGAGCGGCCCCAGGATGACGTTGAGGACGAGCAGGCCGAGCAGGCCCAGGACGAAGGACGCGACGGCCATGCCGTCGGCGTCGCGGATTCCGGTGCGGTCGGTGGCCGGAGCGGTGAGCTGCATGGTGATCGGTTCCCTCGGTCGACGAGACGTCGGACGGTCGGAGGTCGGAGGTCGGCACGGCACGGGTCGCCGGATCGGCGCTGCACGGGGTCGACGGATCGGCGCGGCACGGGCCGCCGGGGCGCCGGGGCGCCGTTGGGGCGTCGTTCCGGCAGGGGCGCCACCAGGTGCATCCGGGGCGCCCGGCCATGCGGAGTGCGCCGGAGTGCGCCGGGCGACCCGGACGCGCGCCGCGCGCGGTGGGTGCACGGTCCGTGCGGGGTCAGTGCGCCGAGCCGCGGCGGCCGTGGCGCTCGCGCAGGGCGAAGACGCCCAGCCAGACGGCCACGACGAGTCCCGCGACGACGGTGAAGAGCGGCGGCGCGTGGGCGACGGTGCCCAGGACCACGCCGAGCAGCATGAGTGCGGCGACGAGGAACAGCATGATCGGATTCCCCCAGGAATGTGGGTGAACGGTCGTAGTTACACTCGTTCACTGACTACCCAGTCTAGCGGGACCCTCACTTTGCAATCCCGGAGAACAGTTGTTGACTGCATGGCATGAGTCACACCCCCGGCACCCGGCAGGCCCAGAAGCAGAGGACCCGGCGGGCCCTCCTCGACGCGGCGCTGGAACTGCTGGAGAACCAGAGCCTGAGCAGCCTGGGACTGCGTGAGGTCACCCGCGCCGTGGGCGTCGCCCCGACCGCCTTCTACCGGCACTTCCACTCCATCGCCGACCTGGGCGTGGTGCTGGTCGAGGAGGCGCTGGGCGGACTGCACCCGATGATCCGGACCACGGTGTCCACCCCCGGCGACACCGAGCAACGCATCACCCGGGCCGTCGAGTTGATCGCCGGTCACGTGGACGGGTACCCCGCACACGTCCGCTTCATCGCCCGGGAGCGGCACGGCGGGGTCCGTCCGGTGCGGGAGGCCATCCGGGACCAACTCGCGCTGTTCGCCGGGGAGGTGGCGGAGGCGCTGGCCGCGGATCCGGTGTCGCGGGGGTGGGGCGAGGACGACCTGCTGATGCTCGCCCAGATCTACGTGGACCTGATGCTGAGCACGGCGTCCCTGTTCCTGGAGACGCTGGACGCGCCCCCGGAGGAGCGGGAGCGAGTGGCCCGCCTGGCCTCCCGGCGCCTACGGCTGATCGACATCGGCCGACGTCACTGGCTGGACGCACCGGTGGGCGCGTGAGGGCCTGCGGCCGAGCGCGCGGGCCCGGCGGTGAGGCGGGCTCGCGACTCGGCACGGGCGGAATGGCGTGACACGGGAGGCGGACGCCGACAGAACGGCCGGCCCACCGGGCGGTGCCCCGGCAGGTGCACCGACGGCGACGGGCCGGGACGGATCGGATCCGTCCCGGCCCTCGGTGGAAGGCGTCCGCCCGCGGGCGGGCCCGGTCAGCCCAGCCGGACGCGGGCGAGCTGGCGGGACTGGGCCACCAGCCGGTCGGCGGAGTCCCAGACCTCGGCGTCCTCCTCCAGGAAGCCGCCGGCGAGATTGCGGGTGGTGACGGAGATCCGCAGCGGGCCCGGGGCGGGACGGGCGCGGACGTGGGCGGTCAGCTCGACCGTGGGCACCCAGCCGGAGAGCCCGAGCTCGAAGGCGGTGGGCGGCAGCGCGTCCACCGCGAGGAGCAGCGAGAGCGGGTCCTGGTCCCGGCCGTCGGCCAGGCCGAACCAGGAGCGCATCTCCCCCCGGCCGGAGGGCGCGCCGAGGGCCCATCCCAGGGTGGCGGGGTCCAGCTTGAGCATCAGCCGGTCGGTGATGGCGGAGCTGCCCTCGACCGGGGCGGGGCCGTCCTCCGGACCGAAGCACTGGTCCATCGGCGGGATGGCGGGCGGCTCGGCGGTCGTGCGGACGTCGTCCGGCAGGGCGTCCAGGTCGCCGTAGGAGGCGAGGACGCGGATGCGTTCGACCTCCCGGCCCTGCTCGTCCGGCTGGAACAGGGACGCCTGCCCGGTCGACAGGCTGCGTCCGGTGCGCACCGTCTCCGTGCGGACGACCGCCGGGCCCGGCTGGGAGGCGGTGAGGTAGTGCGCGGAGATGGTGAACGGGTCGGAGTGCGGCAGGGTGTCGGCGAGGGCGCGGCCCAGGACGGCCAGCAGGTAGCCGCCGTTGACGGCGCTGATGATCGTCCAGCCGGCGGAGAGGTCGATGTCGTAGACGCCGGGCGCGCGACGGGCGACCGCGGTGTCGCGGTCGAACTCGCTGTCACCGATCGTGGCCCGGAGGGCGGCCGGGGCGGAGGCTGCATCTGGCATGGGCTGTACAGTACAAGAGTCACCTACTAAGCGGTAGCTTTTCATCCCTTCTCGGCCGTCCCGGGCGCTCCCGGGCCCTCCCGGGCGCTCCCAGGCGCTCCCGGCCGCTTCCGGGTGACATCGGAGACGATGTCCGGGATCCGACCGGTCCGGTGTGAACCCGCGGGCCCGTCCTCCCCTCTATCCGGGCATGAGCCTCACCGGGATCCCGTTCCTCTGCACCCTGGCCGTGCTGACCGCCCTCGCCCTCGCGCTGCCGCTCGCCCTGTGGACCCGGGTCGGCGGGCCGCGTGCCGTGCGGGCCGCGACCCGGGTCCTGATGCTGCTCTTCGCCCAGATCACCGCGGTGGCCCTGGTCTTCACCCTGGTCAATAACAGCAACCAGCTCTACGACAGCTGGTCCGACCTGCTCGGCACCGGCGACCACGTGCGGGAGGCCGCCGACCTCGGGAGCGACGGCACCGGCGGGGTCGCGGTCGAGCGTCTGCCGAAGGTGGCCCAGACCTTCACCCCGGCCGGCGGACCGGGCATGCGGGCGGCGGGCGGGGTGAAAGTCACCCGGCTCGACGGACGGGTGTCGGGGGTGCGGGCCGAGGTGTATGTCTGGCTGCCGCCGCAGTACGACGAACCGGCCTGGCGCGACCACCTGTTCCCGGTCGTCCAGCTGCTCCCCGGCTACCCGGGGTCGGCCAAGGCGTGGTTCGGCACCCTGGACGTGCACGAGCAGCTGCTGCCGTTGATGCGCAGCGGCCGGATCGCGCCGTTCATCCTGGTCGCCCCGCGCACCTCCCTGCTGCCGGGCGCGGACACCGGCTGCGCCAACCTGCCGGGCCGGGTCAACGCCGAGAGCTGGCTGAGCGTCGACGTGCCGCGCATGGTCCGGGACACCTTCCGGGCCCAGGCGGCGCCCGACGGCTGGGCGGTCGCCGGATACTCGGCGGGCGGTCACTGCGCGACCAAGCTGGCCCTCGCCCACCCCGACCGGTACCGGGCCGCCGTGAGCCTGTCCGGCTTCAACGACCCGGCCGCCGAGCGCACCGCCCTCACCGGCCGCGACCCGGTGCTGCGCGACGCCCACAACCCGCTGCGGCTGCTGCGCGAGGCGGTCGCCCCGCCCAAGGTCTCGCTCTACCTCTCCGGCCAGCGCGAGGACGGCTACGAGGACGCCACCGCCCTCGCCCGTGCGGCGACCGCACCGACGAGCGTGCAGGTGGTCCGGCTGCCGCGCAGTGCGGGCGGACACACGATGGCGCTCTGGCGGCCCCAGGTGGTTCCCTCCTTCCGCTGGCTCACGGAGGAACTCGGCGCTCAGCCCGTCCCGGCCGGGGCTACTCCTCCCGCACCGAGGAGCGACGCTGCCACGCCCGGGGCGCCCGCCAGTGGTAGCGCAGGGCCAGCAGCCGGATGAGGAACGCGGTGACGGCGGCGGAGGCGCTGGTGGCGGGGTTGAGGGTGTCGAAGCGGAGGCACAGCGCGGTCAGGGTGGCACCGACGATCGCCGGCACGGCGTACAGGTCGCGGTCCCAGCGCAGCAGCGACGGCACCTCGTTGGCGAGCACGTCGCGCAGCACACCGCCGCCCACGGCGGTGACCAGGCCCAGGGCCGCCGAGGAGGCCAGGTTCAGCCCGTAGTCGTGCGCCTTGACGGTGCCGACCACGCAGAACAGCCCGAGGCCCGCCGCGTCGAAGACGTTGACGCCCCGCTGGAGGCGCTCCACGTGGGGGTGGAAGAAGAACACCAGCACGGTGGCGATCAGCGGGGTGACGAAGTAGCCGAGGTCGGTGAAGGCGGCCGGCGGCACGGCACCGATCACCAGGTCCCGGAAGAGGCCGCCGCCCAGTCCCGTGACCTCCGCGAGCACGGCCAGGCCGAAGACGTCGAAGTTCTTGCGGACGGCCAGCAGCGCACCCGAGATCGCGAAGGCGAAGATGCCGATCAGGTCGAGCGCGTGCAGGAGGGACGGGCTGAACAGTTGCTGGAGCACCCGGCCATTCTGGCTCAGCCGCCGGTCCCCGCCGCACCGCGTGCCCGGGGCCGGAGGGCCCGAGGGCCGCGTCCCCCCTCGTGCCCCGGAGTCCCCCGAGCGAGCCCCCAGGGCCACCCCGGCCCCCTTGCCACCCCGATAAAAAGGGGAAGCGCCGGGCCTGCCGCCCGGCGCTCCCCCCGCGTGGGTCACACGGTCCGTCAGTCCGCCTTGTCCACGGACGCCCCGGGGCCCTTCGGCCCCGCGGCTTCGGCGGTCCCGTCGGACGCCTCGGAGTCCCTGGCCGTCTCCGGCGCCGCCTCCGCCGCCTTGGCCTCGGCGGCCACCTCGGCCTCGGCGGTGGCGTCGGCCTCGGCCGCCGGCTCGGCGGTGGCGGGCATCTTCTCCTTCACCGCTCCGGGGTCCGGCTTGGTCGTCGAGTCGGCCGGCAGCAGGGCCGCGGGGGCCTCGACGGCCTCCTCGGGCTGCTCCGTGACCGCCGCGTCGGTCTGCGTGACGGCGCCGATGTCGGTCGGCCGGGTCGGCTGCAGCTCCCCCGACTCGATCTCGGCGGCGAAGTGGCAGGCCACCTTGTGCCCGTCACCCGTGTCCACGAGCGCCGGGCGGTCGGTCGCGCACCTCGGCTGGGCCCACGGGCAGCGGGTGTGGAACCGGCACCCCGACGGCGGGTTCGCGGGCGACGGCAGGTCACCCTGGAGCAGGATGCGCTCGCGCCGGTCCTCGGCCTCGGGGTCGGGCAGCGGCACCGCCGACATCAGAGCCTTGGTGTACGGGTGCTTGGGCGCGGCGTACAGGGCGTCGCTGGGCGCCTCCTCCACCAGGGAGCCGAGGTACATGACCCCGATGACGTCCGAGATGTGCCGCACCACCGCCAGGTCGTGGGCGATGACCACGTAGGTCAGTCCCAGCGACTTCTGGAGCTCCTCCAGCAGGTTGATCACCTGGGCCTGCACCGACACGTCGAGCGCCGAGACCGGCTCGTCGCAGATGATCACGTCGGGTTCGAGGACCAGGGCCCGCGCGATGCCGATGCGCTGGCGCTGGCCGCCGGAGAACTCGTGCGGGTAGCGGGAGAGGGCGTTGACCGGGAGGCCGACCTTGGCGAGGACCTCCTTGATCCGCTCCCGCCGCTCCTGCTGGTTCGCCCCGATCCCGTGCGCGGCCATGCCCTCGCTGAGGATCGACTCGATGTTCTGGCGCGGGTTCAGGCTGCCCAGCGGGTCCTGGAAGACCATCTGGAGCCGCCGCCGGTACCGGCGCATCTCCTCGTCCGGCAGCTTCGCCAGGTCGGTGCCGTCGAAGACGACCTCGCCGTCGGTGATGTCGACCAGCCGCAGGACGCCGCGGCCGAGCGTCGTCTTGCCGCAGCCGGACTCGCCGACGAGGCCGTAGGTCTGCCCGGCCTCCACCTTCAGGGACACGCCGTCGACGGCGTAGACGTGGCCGACCGTGCGGTCGAACAGCACGCCCTTCTTGACGGGGAAGTGAACCTTCACGTCCGAGAGTTCGAGCAGGCTCATGCCGAGACCTCCGCCGGGGACGTGGGAAGGACCGGGTTGACGCAGCGGACCTGGTGTCCGGCGGCACGTGGTTCGGTCAGTTCGGGCGTGCCGGTCAGGCACTCCATGGTGTACCGGTCGCAGCGGGGCGCGAAGGCGCAGCCGTCGGTCCAGGCGATCCGGTCGTTGATGGAACCGCGGATGGGGTTGAGCGGTTCCCCGCGCGGCGCGTCGAGCCGCGGGATGGAGCCGAGCAGCCCGTGCGCGTACGGGTGGGTCGGGTACGTGAACAGGTCCCGCCGCCCGGCCGACTCCACGGCCCGGCCCGCGTAGAGCACGTTGACCTGGTCGCAGAGGCCGGCCACCACGCCGAGGTCGTGGGTGATCATCAGCAGGGCGGTGCCCTCCTGGTCGACCAGTTCCTTGAGCAGTTCCAGGATCTGGGCCTGGATGGTGACGTCGAGGGCGGTGGTCGGCTCGTCCGCGATGAGCATCCGGGGCGCGCACGCCACGGCCATCGCGATCAGCGCGCGCTGGCGCATGCCGCCGGAGAGCTGGTGCGGGAACTCCTTGAGCCGCCGGGTCGGGTCGGGGATGCCGACCCGGTCCAGCAGGTGGGCGGCCTCCTTGCGGGCGGCCTCCCCCTTCAGGCCGCGGTGGCGCTGGAGGATCTCGGTGATCTGGACGCCGATGGGCACGACCGGGTTCAGCGAGGACAGCGGGTCCTGGAAGATCATCGCGAGCTGGCTGCCGCGGATGTCCCGGCGTTCCTGCGCGGACATGGTCAGCAGGTCCCGGCCGTCGAAGAGGGCCCGGCCGCCCACCCGGACGCCCTTGGCGGGCAGGAGTCCCATCAGGGCGAGCGAGGTCACGGACTTGCCGCAGCCGGACTCACCGACGAGACCGACGACCTGGCCTTCGTCGACGTCGAAGGAGACGCCGTCGACCGCGATCGAGTCCCTGCGGCCCTTGGCCGTGAAGGTGACGCTGAGTTCGTCGACTGAGAGTAGAGCCATGGGAGTTCAGCCTCGCAGTTTCGGGTCGAGCGCTTCGCGCATGGCCTCGCCGAGCAGGGTGAAGCCGAGAGCGGTGATGATGATCCCGAGCGCGGGGTAGACCGCCATCATCGGCTCGTTGTCGAAGAAGCGCTGGGCCTGGGCGAGCATGACCCCCCATTCCGGGATGGCGGGGTCCGGGTTGCCGAGGCCGAGGTAGGACAGGGCCGCCGCCTCGATGATCGCGGTGGCCAGGGACAGCGTCGCCTGGACGATGACCGGGCTCAGCGAGTTCGGCAGGATCTGGGTCAGGACGATCCGCTTCTTGCGCAGGCCGAGGGCCTTGGCCGCGAGCACGTAGTCCGAGCCGCCCTGCACCAGCATCGAGCCGCGCAGCAGCCGCGCGAAGATCGGGATCTGCACGACACCGACGGCGATCATCACGGTGGTCAGCGACTGTCCCATCACGGCGGCGATGGAGACGGCCAGCAGCAGCGAGGGCAGCGACAGCATGATGTCGGTGAACCGCATGATCACCGTGTCGATCCGCTGCCCGGCGCGTCCGCCGAGGGTCGCGGCGGCGCCCGAGCAGATGCCGATGGCGGCACCCACCACGAGGCCGATGAGCATCGACACGACACCGACGAGCAGCGTCTGACGGGCTCCGACGAGCCAGCGGCTGAACAGGTCCCGGCCCAGGTGGTCCAGGCCGAACCAGTTCTCGGCGCGCATGCCGACGAACTCACCGCGGTTGGGGAAGACGTCGCCGCGCCAGGTCTGGGCGGTGGGCGCGTGGGGGGCGACCCACGGCCCGATGATCGCGAGGACGACGAACAGGGAGATGATCACCGCGCCGATGGCGGCCATCTTGCTGGCCCGCAGCCGCCGCATCGCCTCGCGCCACAGGCTGGCGCCGCTGGTGACCTCGTTGGTCGTCATCAGCTCCGCGAGCCGGTCGATCTTGTCGGCCTTCTTGGTCACGGTCGTCACGTCAGTGCACCCGCACTCTCGGGTCGATAAGGCTGTACGCGATGTCGACGAGGAGGTTGATGAGGACGTAGACCATCGCGATGAAGAGAATGAACCCGACGAGCACGGGGTAGTCACGGCCGTCGATCGCCGTGCGGATGAACGAGCCGATGCCGCCGAAGTCGAAGACCGACTCGGTGAGCACCGCACCGGACAGGAGGCTGCCGGTCAGCAGACCGACCGCGGTGATCACGGGCAGCAGCGCGTTGCGCAGCACGTGGCGCCCGCGCACCACGCGCTTCTCCAGGCCCTTGGACTCGGCGGTGCGCACGTAGTCCTCACCGAGCACCTCCAGCACACTCGCCCGCGTCATGCGGACGATCACCGCGAGGGGGATGGAGGCCAGGGCGACCGCGGGCAGGATCAGGTGCCAGATGGCGTCCCAGCTCGCGTCGAACTCGCCGGTGAGCAGGCCGTCGAGGACCGCGAACCCGGTGACCTCGGTCGCGTTGATGCCGGTGGTGAGCCGTCCGGAGCTCGGGAACAGGCCCAGCTGCACGGAGAAGACGGACCTGAGCAGGATCGCCAGGAAGAACACCGGGATGCAGATGCCGACGAGCGACGTGGACACCGAGGCGACGTCGATCCAGCCGCCGCGGCGCTTGGCCGCGAGGTAGCCGAGCGGGATCCCGACGAGCACGGCGATGAGGATCGCGGCGAGGCTGAGTTCCACGGTCGCCGGGAACCGCAGCGTGAACTCCTCCCACACCGGCTGGCCGGTCTGGGTGGAGGTGCCCAGGTCGAGCTCGAAGATGCGCTTGAGGAAGCGCCAGTACTGGACGTGGACGGGCTGGTCCAGCCCGAGCGCACGGTTGATGCGCGCCACTTCGGCCTCGGTGGCCTTCTCCCCCAGGATCGCTGAGGCGGGTCCACCGGGCAGCCGGTCGAGCCAGAGGAAGAGCAGTACCGACAGGCCGAGCAGCGTGGGTATGAGCTGGAGCAGTCTTCGTACGACGAGACGCAGCACCCCGCATGCCCCTTTCTAGCGTGATGTCTTACTGAACGGAACCGCCCGGCCGCCGAGTTGCGACGGCCGGGCGGACACCCCCCGTTGGTGCTTCACACCGCGTGCGCCTACTTGAAGGACGCCTCGGCGAACACTTCCTGCGTCAGCGGGGAGACGTTCGGCGGGTTCACGTTCTTGGCGAAGGCGATGGCCGGCGGGGAGGACGAGATCGGGACGCCGGGCAGGTAGTCCATGATGACCTCGTTGGCCTTGGTGTACGCGGCCACGCGCTCGTCGTGGTTGCCCAGCTTCGAGCCCGCGTTCACGGCGTCGAAGACCTTCTTGTCCTTGAAGCCCCACTGCTTGTCGAACCCGGCGAACCAGGTGCCGATGAAGTTGTAGCCGTCGTTGAAGTCACCGGTCCAGCCCAGCATGTGCAGGGCGCAGGAGCCGGCCTCGGTGGCGTCCAGGTAGTCCGGGGCCCACTTCATGGCCTTCGGCTTGACGGTGATGCCGGCCTTCTCCAGGTCGGCCTTCATCAGCTCGAACAGGTCCTGCGGGGCAGGCATGTACGGGCGGGTGACCTCGGTCGGGTAGCAGAACTCGATCTCGAGCTTCTCCTCACCGGCCTTCTTCAGGAGGTTCTTCGCCGCGTCGACGTCGAACGGGTACTGCTTGACGTCCTTGGAGTAGCCCTCGACGGTGTCCGGCATGAACTGGTCCGCCACCTTGCCGCCCTCGGGCAGCTGGGTCTTGACCAGGTTCTCCTTGTCGATCGACTGCGCGATCGCCTGCCGGACCTCCTTCTTCTTCAGGGCCGGGTTCGCCGACTGGCTCATACCGACGTAGAAGATGTTGAAGACGCCACGGGTCGGGACGACGAAGCCCTTGTCCTCGAGGGTCTTGACGTCGGCCGGGGCGACCAGGTCGTAGCCGTCGATGTCACCGGCCTCCAGGGCCTGACGGCGCGTCTGCTCGTCGGAGATGGTGCGGAAGACCAGGTTCTTGATCTTCGCCTTCTCGCCCCAGTAGTCGTCGAAGCGCTCCAGGGAGACTTCCTTGTTCCCCTTGTTCCACTTCGTGATCTTGTACGGGCCGGTACCGGCGACCGTGCCGGCCTCCTGGCTGTACTTGGGGTACGTGATGGCGTCGCCCTTGGCGGAGGCGTCCTGCTTCTTGTACGCCTCGATCGCCTTCGGCGAGTGGATCGCCAGGGCGTTGAGGGAGAAGCCGCCGGGGAGGTTGGCGGAGGGCTTCTTGACCTCGATGACGGCGGTGTGCTCGTCCTTCGCGGTGCAGGACTTGTAGTTCGCCTCGGGCGTCTCCGGGTCCTCGTTCTTCGCGAACCCGCCCATGATGGTCTGCCAGTAGTACGAGACCGCGCTCGACTGGTACGTGCCCGTCCAGTTGAACCAGTGGTCGTAGTTGGCGCAGACGGCGGCGGCGTTGAACTCCTCGCCGTCGTGGAACTTCACGCCCTTGCGGAGGTCGAAGGTCCAGACGGTGCCCTCTTCGTTGCTGGACCACTTCTCGGCGAGACCGCCGACCAGCTCGCTGCCGCCGGACTCGTGCTCCAGCAGCGCCTCGAAGGCCTGCCGGGTCACGCGGAAGGTTTCACCGTCACTGGCCAGGGCAGGGTCCAGGGAACCCGGATCACCGGCGCCGGCGAAGACGAAGGTGTCCTTGTCGCCACTGCCTTCGTTGTCACTGTCCCGGTCGCTGGAGCAGCCCGTGGCGATCAGACCGACCGCGACCGCGGCCGTGATCACCCGAGCGGCTCGGGACTTGGATATGCGCATATGGGGCCACTCCGGGTCCGCTATGTGGATGCAAGATGACCGCCCGAACACTACTCACGTTCGCAGGGAGTCAGGAACAGTCCGGATAGCGGTGATACCTACCTGAGATCTGAACACTTGACATAAGGGACGCATCAGGCGCCCGTTGCCGGGAATGCCCGCCGCGGACGCTCCGGACCCGCCGCCAAGCACCCTTCGCTCGACGGGCCGTGCACGACGCCCGGCACGAAACCGCAGGTGACGGATGGGTGACCGCCGGTAGCTCGACCGGCCCGCCCGCATGTGGTCCAGACCAACCGACGGGGTTTCAGGCGGCCGGGCCTCGGGGCGTCCCGCCCACGGACGCCGGTCCACATGCTGGACGCGCCGGCCGGCTCACGGGGCCGGCGGAGCCGCCCGCCGATGGGTGCGGGCCGAGGATCCGGCCCGGTCAGTGACGCTGCGCGGGCGGGTGGCCGTAGCCGACCGGCGGGGCAGGCGGAGCCGGCAGGGCGGCGGGGGCGTGCGCCTCCCGGTCGTAGAACGGCCGGGCGTTGACCCGCAGCCACAGGGCGACCGGGTCGTGCTCGTCGGACATCGCCACCGTGGACACCGGCAGACCGTCCGGAACGGCGCCCAGCGACTGCTGCATCATGCCGCGCACCGCGTCCACCGACGGCGGCGAGGTGTCGTACACGTCGAGCCCGATGGCGAGGTACGGCGCCCCCAGCGCGGGCTGCACCCAGGCCCGGCGCAGCGCGCGGACGGCCGGGGTGCGGTGCGCGTTCTGGGCGAGCAGCGCGTAGAACTGCGGGATCTCGATGGCGGGTTCGGACAGCCGCAGCGGCCCGGCCGGCTGCCGGTCGAGGCCGGTGGCGATGCGGCGCAGGTCCAGCCAGGGGATGCCGACCCCACCACCGGGGGCGTGCGGGTTGATCCAGAGACCGTAGCGGTCGGGGTACAGGGCACGGGCGACGTCGAGCCCGTCGACCACCTCGTAGGAGCGGTTCCAGCCGCTGGCGGACAGCTCCTGCGCGGAGGTGACGCAGGGCGCGTAGCCGTGGCCGTCGACGTCCATGCTCCCGTACTGGGCGTCCGGCGAGCCGGCCTGGCCGTGCCACAGCAGCATCCAGACCTGGCCGGAGGAGGGGGTCGCGAGCGCGCGCAGCAAGGCCTCGTAGGCGTCGTAACGCCCGGGCGTCACCTGGCGCAGCATGTGCTCGACCTGCCCGGCCGCCGCGGTGCCAGCGCTCACTTTGTATCGCCCCTCCGTACAACGCCTCGCCCGAGCCAATGAACCTAGCTTAAGCCGCACCCGGCCGGCCGGACCGGTACCGGTTCGGTGGCCGTACGGCCGCCCGCGCCGCCGCCGCTCCCGGGGCGAACGGGGTGCCCGCCCGCCCCAGCACGCCCCCGGCCGGGCTACTGCTGCTGGTAGAAGGGCCGGACGCGCTCGCGCATCCAGTCGCCGACGGGGTCCTGGGCGATGTCCAGCAGGACGACGTTGACCGGCCACCGCACGGGCGACCGGCCCAGGGCGCGGCCGAGGGCTTCCGTGGGCAGGCTGTGCGGGTCCTCGTCCCACCGGGTCAGCTCGATGCCGACGAACAGCACCGGGTCCGCCGTCTCGATCGCGGCCAGGCACCGGCGGGCGGTGCGCACCACGCCGAGGGCCTCGAACTCGGCGCCGGCCGCCGCGAGGAAGTCGACGGGGTCGTCCTGCCAGTCGGGCTCGAACAGCCGCACCCGGCCGCCGGATTCCGGCCCGTCGAGCTCGGTGCGCCCGGCCCGGCACAGGTCCGCCACCGCCTCGGGCGGCAGGGGGATGCCGACGACACCGCCGGGGTTCACGGCGATGCCCGCCTGCGGAGGCAGCCCGCGGGCGAACTCCACCGCGGGCGCGACGGTGAACGACAGGTGCGAGCCGACGACCTGGCGGAACTGCTCCTCGGAGCTGAAGACCGGGACGTACACCTGCCCGTCCAGCTCCATCGTGGGCAGGTCCAGGGAGCCGCTGTCGGGCCCGCCGCCGTTGGGCAGGGGCACCCAGACGAAACTGCGGCCGAGGACCTCGACGATCCGGCCGCCGGCCGAGGGGACGCCGAGGGAGGCGGAGAGCACCTCCTCCAACTCGTTGCCGGGCCATCCACCGTGCGGATGGGGATGTGCCTGTGCCGGGAAGTCCGCGGAGAAGCCCGCCGGGAAGTCCATGTGCCTACCGCCTGCCTGGAACCACTGCTGTGGCTGAAAAGGCTAACCGCTGCCGCATGGCCGCCGTTCGGCCGTGCGGGAGGGGATGCGGGTGGCGGCGCGGGAGGCGGTGCGGGTGCGGTGCCGAGGCCGTGCCGGGGGCGGCGGGGAACCGGCGCGGAGGTCGGCGCGGACGGTGGGGTGCCGGGCGGGCCCGGACGCCTGCCGGGCGGGCCGGATGCGCGTGGGGCGGGCCGGATACGTGCGGGGCGCCGGACGCTCGCCGGACGGGCGGGAGACCGGGCCGGCCCGCACCGCCGCGCCGGCCGCCCGCACCACCCGTCACCCGCACCGCCGGCCGCCCGTGTCCGCCCGTGTCCGGCCGTCCCGTCCGCCGCCTCAGCCCGTGAAGCCGATCCGGTGCAGCGTGTCCGTGGCGTCCCGGTCGAGGAGCACCACCGAGCCGCAGCCGGCGGGCGGTTCACCCCGTTCCACCGCGCGCAGCAGCCGGCCCACGGCGGCGCGGTGGCGCAGGAAGGCGTACCGCGAGACGCCGCGCCCGCGGGCGCGCTGGCCGTCCAGCGCCTGCCGGGGGGTGACGTCGAGGAGGAGCAGGCGCAGGGCCGCTCCCCGGCGGCGGGCCTCGCGGGTCAGCCAGCGGCGCACCCACGCCTGGGTGCCGCAGTCGTGGACGACGACGCCCCCGCCGCCGCGCAGCGCGCGGCGCAGGCCGGCGTAGTGGTCCAGGCGGACCAGGGGCCGGTAGACGGCGTACGGCAGGAAGCCGGGCATCCGGGCGTCCCAGCGGTCCCGGGTGTCCTGCGAGTCGACGCGGGTGCCGCGCACCGTGCGCCGCATCAGCGTGGACTTGCCGCTGCCGGGCAGCCCGGTGACCACCACGATGTCCCGCGGGGCGAACAGCAGCGCGTGCGGACCGCTCCCGGCGAGCCCGCGCAGGTCGCGGACGGCGGGCAGCGGGAGGGCACCGCCGGTCAGGGCACCGCCGGTCAGGGCACCCGGGGCCGCGGACCCGTGGGCGGCAGCGGCGGCAGCAGCAGCGACGGAGGGGACGGCAGCCTGTGCGGGCACCTCGGCCGCGGCGGCCGGAGCGGCCGGCCGAGCCGGGGCTGCCGGGGCTGCCGGTTGTCCGGGCGGTGCGGCGCCCGCCGGGCCGGCGTACGCCGTGGTCCTGTTCACCGTGTGTCCTCCCCTGGGCCGGGTACCGGAGTCCCGCGCCGCGCTGACTGTAAAGAGAAGGTAATGCCGGGCGTCACTCGATTCCGTCCATTTCCCGCAACAGGCCGGTGACAGCCCGTTGTGACGGGTCGCGCACCCTGCGCGTCCCCTGTGAAGGGTCCCCCTGCCGTGCCCCGGGAATGCGTGCAATGATGAGGCCGCCAACTGCATACCGGCCGTTTGAATCCGCGCGGGAGAGTCCCCGGCACATGTGGCACGCCGGGGCGCCGAAGGAGCAAGTCCCTCCCTTGAATCTCTCAGGCCCCGTTACCGCGCGGGCGAGGCACATCTGAAAAGCGGGCCGTCGCGACACTGCTCCGGTGGCTCCACCCAAGGTGCAAGCCGTACACCGCCCCCTCGCGGGCGGTCATGGCGAACCTCTCAGGTTCCGATGACAGATGGGGAGGATCGTCCTCGCCTTCCCCACGCCGTCCTGCGGCCCCGGGCTCTCGATCCGCTCGAGCAGTCACACCGGCGCGGGGGACCCCATTGCCACTGGGAGACCTACCGATGAGCAGTACCGAACTCCGCCGTACCGCGCTGGATGCCGTGCACCGCGCGCTCGGTGCGACGATGACCGACTTCGCCGGCTGGGACATGCCCCTGCGCTACGGCTCGGAGCGCGACGAGCACATCGCCGTCCGCACCCGGGCCGGCCTGTTCGACCTCTCCCACATGGGCGAGATCACGGTCAGCGGGCCGCAGGCGCGCGCGCTCCTCGACCACGCCCTGGTCGGCAACATCGGCACGGTCAAGCAGGGCCGGGCCCGGTACACGATGATCTGCGCCGAGGACGGCGGCATCCTGGACGACCTGATCGTCTACCGGCTCGGCGAGACGGAGTACCTGGTCGTCGCCAACGCCTCCAACGCGCAGACGGTGCTCGACGCGCTGGTGGAACGGTCCACCGGGTTCGACGCCGAGGTGCGCGACGACCGTGACGCCTTCGCGCTGCTCGCCGTGCAGGGCCCGGAGTCGGCCGCGATCCTCGCCTCCCTGACCGACGCCGACCTGGAGGGCCTGAAGTACTACTCCGGGCTGCCCGGCACGGTGGCCGGCCTGCCCGCCCTGATCGCCCGCACCGGCTACACCGGCGAGGACGGCTTCGAGCTGTTCGTGAAGCCGGAGCACGCGGTCGAGCTGTGGCAGGCGCTGACCAAGGCGGGCGAGGGCGCCGGCCTGCTCCCCTGCGGGCTGTCCTGCCGGGACACGCTGCGCCTGGAGGCGGGCATGCCGCTGTACGGCAACGAGCTGAGCAGCGCGCTCACGCCGTTCGACGCCGGGTTCGGCCGGGTGGTGAAGTTCGAGAAGGAGGGCGACTTCGTGGGCCGGGCCGCCCTGGCCGAGGCCGCCGAGCGCGCCGAGCAGAACCCGCCCCGCGTGCTGGTCGGCCTGGTCGCCGAGGGCCGCCGGGTCCCGCGCGCCGGGTACCCGGTCGTCAAGGGCGACGAGGTCATCGGCGAGGTCACCTCCGGGGCCCCCTCGCCCACGCTGGGCAAGCCCATCGCGATGGCCTACGTCGACCCGGCCCACGCGGCGCCGGGCACCCCCGGGGTCGCCGTCGACATCCGGGGCCGCCAGGAGCCGTACGAGGTCGTGGCGCTGCCGTTCTACAAGCGGCAGAAGTGACACCGTCGTAGCGACCCGGGACGGCCGGCGGCGCGTGCGCACCGGTGCCCCGGGGTACCGGACCACGCCGGTCCGGCGCCGTCCCTCCCTCATCAGCAGTCCCCCGCGTACAGGAGAATCCAGGCCATGAGCAACCCCCAGCAGCTGCGTTACAGCAAGGAACACGAGTGGCTGTCGGCCGCCGAGGACGGCGTGTCGACGATCGGCATCACGGAGCACGCGGCGAACGCGCTCGGCGACGTGGTCTTCGTCCAGCTCCCCGAGGTCGGTGACACGGTGACCGCGGGCGAGACCTGCGGCGAGCTGGAGTCGACCAAGTCGGTCAGCGACCTCTACTGCCCGGTCACCGGTGAGGTCACCGAGGTCAACGAGGACGTGGTGAACGACCCGTCGCTGGTCAACTCCGCCCCCTTCGAGGGTGGTTGGCTGTTCAAGGTGCGCATCACCGACGAGCCGTCCGACCTGCTGACCGCCGCCGAGTACGACGCCCACATCGCGGGCTGAGGAGTCCACGCCCCATGTCCCTTCTGAACACGCCCCTGCACGAGCTCGACCCGGCGGTGGCCGCCGCGGTCGACGCCGAGCTGCACCGGCAGCAGTCCACCCTCGAGATGATCGCCTCGGAGAACTTCGCCCCGGTCGCGGTCATGGAGGCGCAGGGCACCGTCCTGACCAACAAGTACGCCGAGGGCTACCCCGGCCGCCGGTACTACGGCGGCTGCGAGCACGTCGACGTGATCGAGCAGATCGCCATCGACCGGGTCAAGGAGCTCTTCGGCGCCGAGCACGCCAACGTGCAGCCGCACTCGGGCGCGCAGGCCAACGCCGCCGCGATGTTCGCGCTGCTCAAGCCCGGTGACACGATCATGGGCCTGAACCTCGCGCACGGCGGGCACCTGACCCACGGCATGAAGATCAACTTCTCCGGCAAGCTGTACGACGTGGTCGCCTACCACGTCGACGACACCGGGGTCGTCGACATGGCCGAGGTCGAGCGCCTGGCCAAGGAGAAGAAGCCGAAGCTGATCGTGGCGGGCTGGTCGGCCTACCCGCGGCAGCTGGACTTCGCCGCGTTCCGCCGGATCGCGGACGAGGTCGGCGCCTACCTCATGGTCGACATGGCGCACTTCGCCGGCCTGGTCGCCGCGGGCCTGCACCCGAACCCGGTGCCGCACGCCCACGTCGTGACCACCACCACCCACAAGACCCTCGGCGGCCCCCGCGGCGGCGTGATCCTCAGCACGGCCGAGCTGGCCAAGAAGATCAACTCGGCGGTCTTCCCCGGCCAGCAGGGCGGCCCCCTGGAGCACGTGGTCGCCGCGAAGGCGGTCGCCTTCAAGGTCGCCGCGTCCGAGGAGTTCAAGGACCGTCAGCGGCGCACCCTGGAGGGCGCCCGGATCCTGGCCGAGCGCCTGGTGAAGGACGACATCCGGGCCGTCGGCGTGGACGTGCTGTCCGGCGGCACCGACGTGCACCTGGTCCTGGTCGACCTGCGCGCCTCGGAGCTGGACGGGCAGCAGGCCGAGGACCGGCTGCACGAGGTCGGCATCACGGTCAACCGCAACGCCATCCCGAACGACCCGCGCCCGCCGATGGTCACCTCCGGCCTGCGCATCGGCACGCCCGCCCTCGCCACCCGCGGCTTCACCGCCGAGGACTTCGCCGAGGTCGCGGACGTGATCGCCGAGACGCTGAAGCCCGAGTACGACGCCGAGGCGCTGCGGGCCCGGGTGACCGCGCTCGCGGCGAAGCATCCGCTGTACCCCGGTCTGAAGTAGTTTCGTACCCTTTGATTCGTACGAACGTCCGGGGCATCGCGCACACTGGAACCGGTGGGCGCGATGCCCCGCGTCGTACCCGCACCCCCACACGCACCCCCCTGTACCGCCGGCGGACAGCGTCGTCCGCCGAACCCCTAGGAGTCCTCCCGTGGCCATCTCGGTCTTCGACCTGTTCTCGATCGGCATCGGCCCGTCCAGCTCGCACACGGTCGGCCCGATGCGCGCGGCCGGCCTGTTCGTCCGGCGGCTGCGCAAGGAGGGCCTGCTGGACTCGGTGACCTCGGTCCGCGCCGAGCTGTACGGCTCGCTCGGCGCCACCGGCCACGGACACGGCACACCCAAGGCGGTGCTGCTCGGCCTGGAGGGCGACTCGCCGCGCACGGTCGACGTGGAGACGGCCGACGAGCGGGTGGAGAACATCAAGGCCGACGGCCGGCTGCGTCTCCTCGGCGAGCACGAGATCGCCTTCTCCTTCGACGACGACCTCGTCCTGCACCGCCGCAAGGCGCTCCCGTACCACGCCAACGGCATGACCCTGTGGGCGTACGACGCCTCGGGCGCGACGCTGCTGGAGAAGACGTACTACTCGGTGGGCGGCGGCTTCGTCGTCGACGAGGAGGCGGTCGGCGCGGACCGCATCAAACTGGACGACACCGTCCTGAAGTACCCGTTCCGCACGGGCGACGAGCTGCTGCGGCTGACCCGGGAGACCGGCCTGTCGATCTCCGCGCTGATGCTGGAGAACGAGCGGGCCTGGCGGACCGAGGAGGAGATCCGCGCGGGCCTGCTGGAGATCTGGCGCGTGATGCAGGCGTGCGTGGAGCGCGGCATGTCCCGCGAGGGCATCCTGCCGGGCGGCCTGAAGGTGCGCCGCCGGGCCGCGAACACCGCCCGCAAGCTGCGCTCGGAGGGAGACCCGCAGGCGCTCTCCATGGAGTGGATCACCCTCTACGCCATGGCCGTCAACGAGGAGAACGCGGCCGGCGGCCGGGTCGTCACCGCCCCGACGAACGGCGCCGCGGGCATCATCCCGGCGGTGCTGCACTACTACGTCAACTTCGTGCCCGGCGCCGACGAGGAGGGCGTCGTCCGCTTCCTGCTGGCGGCCGGGGCGATCGGCATGCTCTTCAAGGAGAACGCCTCCATCTCCGGCGCCGAGGTCGGCTGCCAGGGCGAGGTGGGCTCCGCCTGCTCCATGGCCGCGGGCGCCCTCGCCGAGGTGATGGGCGGCTCGCCGTGGCAGGTGGAGAACGCGGCCGAGATCGGCATGGAGCACAACCTGGGCCTGACCTGCGACCCGGTCGGCGGCCTGGTCCAGATCCCGTGCATCGAGCGCAACGGCATGGCCGCGGTCAAGGCGGTCACGGCGGCCCGGATGGCACTGCGCGGCGACGGCTCGCACAAGGTGTCCCTGGACAAGGTCATCAAGACGATGAAGGAGACCGGCGCGGACATGTCGGTCAAGTACAAGGAGACGGCCCGCGGCGGGCTCGCGGTGAACATCATCGAATGCTGAGGCGCCCCCGTCGGGCAGAGGTGGTCAACGTCGATCACTTCCCGTCCGTCGGGGGTCGGCGGTGCCGTGGTGGGGCATGAGTCCTGCGACTCCCCTTCTCCTCGCGAATCCCCCCACAAGCACGTCAGGGAGCCTTCATGCTGCGTGGCATCGACGTGAGTTCGCACCAGACCGCGTCCTACGACACCGACGGCCTGTCCTTCGTCTTCGTCAAGGCGACGGAGGGCCGCCGGTACACCAACCCCAAGCTGGCCGGCCAGACCAAGCGGGCGCGCGACGCCGGTCTGGTCACCGGCTTCTACCACTTCCTCTGGCCGGGCGACCTCACCGCCCAGGCGGAGCACTTCGTGAACGAGGCGCCGCTGAAGGAGGGCGACCTGCTGGCCGTCGACTGGGAGACCACGGGCGGCGGCACCCGGGCGAGCGCCGCCGAGAAGGACCGGTTCCTGCGGCTGGTGAAGGAGCTGCGGCCCGGGCACCGGGTCGTCCTGTACTGCAACCGGGACTTCTGGCTCAACGTCGACACCACCTCGGAGGCGGGCGACGGCCTCTGGATCGCCGACTACGTCGCGGCGGCGGGCGAGCCGCGCGTCGAGGCCTCCTGGCGCTTCCACCAGTACACCGACGATCCGCTGGACCAGAACGTCGCGGACTTCGCCGACGAGGCGGCCCTCAGAGAGTGGGCCGAGGGGGCCTGACCTCCGCGCGGCGCGGGGATCAGGCCCCGGCCCGGTGTCATCCCCGGAAGTCGGGACCGCGCTCGGGGGACGCCTTGGCCAGCGCCTCGGTCACCTCCTCGACGCCCGCCCGCAGCCCGTAGACCGGGGTGCCCGGCTGCTGGCGCCAGGACTCGTCGAGACCGCCGGCGTCGACGGTGTCGAAGCCGAGTTCCCCGATCAGGTCGCGGACCTTCCGCTTGGCCGCCTCGTCGTCCCCGGCCACCGGCAGGGCCAGCCGGTCGGAGGCGCCGGCGGGGCGGTGACGGTCCAGGATGTCCTGGGCGTAGGTCCCGTTGAACGCCTTGATCACCGGGTGGCCGAGGTGCTGCTCGGTCCAGCGGCTCTCGGTCAGGCCGTCGTCCTCGATGCCCGCGATGCGTCCGTCGCGCTGCGGGTAGTAGTTGCCGGTGTCGATGACGGCCAGGCCCTCGGCCGCCTCGTCGAACAGCCCGGACGGCAGCTGCGGCACGGCCTTGACCGGGATGGTGACCACCACGATCTCCGCGCCCCGGGCCGCCTCACCCACCGTGACCGGTGTCGCCCCGGTCTCCTCGGCGAGGGCGGTGAGGGTCTGCGGGCCGCGTGAGTTGGCCACGGACACGTCGTGGCCGAGGGCGGTGAGCCGCCGGGTGAGATTGCCGCCGATGTTCCCCGCGCCGATGATGCCGATCTTCATGTTCCGCCTCGCCTGGCCCTTCGGATGGATGTCTCACCCGCGTCCCCATGGACACCGGTGGACCCTGCCAACCTCCGGGAGACCGGGGCTATTCCAGGCAACCGGTTGAATCCGGCCACCCGGGTGGCGCGGCGGGCGCCCCGGCTCCGGGCATGCCGCGGGGCCCGGTCCACGGCGGCACGCGCGCGGTCCGGGCCCCGGCGGGGCCTCACTTGCGGAGGTGGACCCAGAACTCGTCGAACGACAGGAGCTTGTCGCCGTTCAGGTCGCGGGAGGCGATGATCGCCTCGGCGACCTCCTCGGTGACGTTCCAGTCGCCGCCCTGCGCGAGGGCGGTCTTGAACTCGGCAGCGGTGATGACCCCGTCCCCGTTCGTGTCGATCCGCTCGAACTGCTTGCGTGCTTCCTCGATGTCCGCCACCGATCCGCCCCTCTTCGTGTTGTTCGCGTTGTACTGGTCGGCGTTCCGCCGGACCCGCCCGGAGCCCGGACGACGCAGGTCAGGTTAACGCGCGGGCCCCCGTCCGCCGTACCCGTGGCGGCGGCGCCGGCCGTTCAGCGCTCGGAGACGCGCATCTCGAACCAGGTGGTCTTGCCGCGGGGCAGCAGGTCGACGCCCCAGCGGTCGGCCAGCTTGTCGACGAGGAAGAGGCCGCGTCCGCTGGTGTCCATCTCCTGCACCGGCATCAGGCAGGGCAGGCCGCGGGAGGGGTCGCGCACCTCGACACGGAACCGGCCGCGACGCCGGGACATCCGCAGTCCGAAGGCACGGGCACCGGTGTGCCGGACGGCGTTGCCGACGAGCTCGGACACGAGTAACACGGCGTCCTCGGCGGTGCGAACGGTCAGCCCCCAGTGACGCAGGACGACCACCTGGGCGAGCCGACGGGCGATGGCGGCGGATTCTGGGAGCGAGGGCAGCGACACCTCGGCCTCCGTCGGATCGCCGTACAACTCCAGTGCGCGCAGGGCTTGTTCGTCCTCGACCGTCGGCGACCAGCGTGACGCCGTCGCACGTCCGTCTCCCCGCGGCTGTCCCAAACCCTCCAGCCCCGCCATGCCCCCATCATGGCCGCCGAACGGCACGTCAGGGGCCGGTACGGGCGAATACGCCCCCCGCACGCCCCCTGTGTGCGATCGTCCGCCGTCATATGCCAGGGGCAGTAAGGGATCGTTCCCACCGCTTCCTGCCTGCGGGAACGGCTCGCTGTTCGACAATCGACGGGCCCCCTCGTCACGACAGGTTTAAGGGTGCTTCAAGGCTCCCATGAACCGCCGTACCGAGGGGGCCGGATCAGACATCGCGTCAATTGCAAGGTCCGGGGCGGGGTGTCACACGAACTTCGCCTTGCCCGGGCCCTCCTCCACGAAGCTGCGCATGCCGCGCTCCCGGTCCTCGGTGGCGAACAGGCCCGCGAACCAGTTCCGCTCGACGGCGAGGCCGGTGTCGATGTCCGTCTCCAGCCCGGTGTCGACGGACTCCTTGGCCGCACGCAGCGCCAGCGCCGGGCCCTTGGCCAGCTTGGCCGCCCAGGCGTGGGCCTGCTCGTAGACCTCGGCGGCGGGCACCACCCGGTCGACCAGGCCCAGCGTCAGCGCCTCGTCGGCCCGGACCTGACGGCCGGTGAAGATGAGGTCCTTCGCCCGGGACGGCCCGATGAGGCGGGACAGCCGCTGGGTGCCGCCGGCGCCCGGGATGAGCCCGAGCAGGATCTCGGGCTGGCCCAGCTTGGCGTTGTCCCCGGCGATGCGGTAGTCCGCGCACAGGGCGAGCTCGCAGCCGCCGCCGAGCGCGTAGCCGGTGACCGCCGCGACCACCGGCTTGGGGATGCGGGCCACCGCCGTGAAGGAGTCCTGCAGGCCGCGGGCGCGCAGGACCATCGCGGTGTGGTCCATCGCCTGCATCTCCTTGATGTCCGCGCCGGCCGCGAACACCTTCTCGCCGCCGTAGATCACCACGGCGCGCACGTCGTCGCGCCGCGTGGCCTCCTCGGCGAGTTCCTTCAGCCGGTCCTGCGTGGCCACGTCCAGGGCGTTCATCGGCGGGCGGTCCAGACGCAGGGTGCCGACGCCGTCCGCGACTTCGAGATGTACGGTCATGCCAGCAGGTTAACGGGGACTAACGGTGACCGGGGTGGGTGCGGTCGGTCACACCGGCCGGGGGTCCGGGGGTCGCCCCCCGGGGCAGCACAGCACGGGGACTAACGGTGACCGGGGTGGGTGCGGTCGGTCACACCGGCCGGGGGTCCGGGGGTCGCCTCCCGGGACAGCACAGCACGGGCACCAACGGTCACCGGGGCGGACGCGGTCGGTCACACCGGCCCGGGGGCCGGACGGCACCGGAGCTCCGCCCGTCCACCGGCCCCTCCCCCGGGCACGGCGTGGCCCCGGTGCCGTGGCTCGCACCGGGGCCGCGCGGACCGGGGGGAGGCTACGCCTTCCACTTCTCCCAGGACATGTTCCAGCCGTTGAGGCCGTTGTCCGGGGCGATGGTGGCGTCCTTGGAGTTCTTGACGACGACCACGTCACCGATCATCGAGTTGTCGAAGAACCAGGCGCCCGGGGCCTTCTTGTCCCAGCCGCCGCGGGTGTCCCGCAGCCCTATGCAGCCGTGGCTGGCGTTGTAGTTGCCGAAGGCGTCGCCGCCCCAGTAGTTGCCGTGGATGAAGGTGCCGGAGGTGCTCAGGCGCATGGCGTGCGGGACGTCCTTGATGTCGTACTCGCCGCCGAAGCCGACCGTCTCGCCGTTCATGCGGGTCACCTTGAGCCGCTCGGTGATGACCATCTGGCCGTTCCAGGTCTCGGTGCCGGGGGCGCCGGTGGTGACCGGGATGGTCTTGATGACCTTGCCGTCCCGCTTCACCTTCATGGTGTGCTTCTTGGCGTCGACGACGGACACCTGGCTGCGGCCGATGGTGAAGGAGACCTTCTTCGCCTGCTTGCCGTAGACCCCGGGGCGGCCCTCGACGCCGTCCAGGTTGAGGTCGACGGTGACCTTGGTGCCGGCCTTCCAGTAGTGCTCCGGGCGGAAGTCGAGGCGGTCGTTGCCGAACCAGTGGCCCGCGACCTCCACGGCCGGCTCGGTGGTGATGCGGATGGCCTTCTCGACGTCCTCGGGGTTGGTGATGCCCCGGGTGAAGCGCAGCGAGAACGGCATCCCCACGCCGACCGTGGAGCCGTCCTCCGGCGTGAAGTTGCCGATGAAGGTGTTCTTCGGCGTCAGCGTGGTGAAGTCGGCGTCCTCGGCGGCGGTGCGGCCCTCGGCGTCCTTGGCCACGGCGTGCACGGTGTACTTGGTGGAGCCCGCCAGGTGGGTGGACGGCGTCCAGGTGGTGCCGTCGGCGGACACCTCGCCGTCGATCTTCCCGCCGTCCGCGTCCCGGACGACGACCTCCGTCAGCTTGCCCTTGGTGGCCGAGACCTTGAGCGCGCCGGTGGTCTTCACGTCCTCGGCGCCGTCCTCGGGAGCGATGCTCACCACGGCCTCGGACTGCTTGCCGACGGCCGCGGCGGCGGCCTTGCCCTTGCCGTCGCCCGCGCCCGGTTCCGCGCCCCCGCCCCCGCAGGCCGTGACCGCCAGCACCACTCCGAGTGCCAGTGCGGCCAGTTGCCTGCCGGTCCGCCGCCGCGCGCCCACCGACGCACCCGATATCGGCCCCACGTTCACGTTGTTTCTCCCCTCGGCGGGCCTGGCCCGACCCGCACCCCCGCGCGCCCCTCGCGCCCTCCGGCGCATCGTAACCCCAGGCCAGCGGGGTTGGGCGGGGCGTGAATGTCACCGTTCAGTCCCAACTTCAACTGTCTGTGGGACCGACGGGGGCGGACGCGGGACCGACGGGCGCCGACGCGGGACCCGACGGGCGCGCAGGGGTGCGGGTCGGGCGCCGACCGGACCGACGGGGTATCGGCGCGGAACCGACGGGAGCCCACGCGAGACCCCCGCAGGACCTACGCGAGCCCCCGCGAGACGCACGCGGACCCCACGGGAGCCGACGCGGCGCCGAGTCACCGTCCTGGCCGGACCGAACCGGCCAGGACCGGCCAGGACCGGCCGAGGGGGCGAGGACCGGACCGGCCGGGAGGGGTCACGTCACCGCGCTGCCCGCACGCCACTTCTCCCAGTCCATGTTCCAGCCGCCGAGGCCGTTGTCGGGGGCCACCTTCTTGTCCCTGCTGTTGACCACCTCGACCACGTCCCCGACGAGGCTGCGGTCGAAGAACCAGCCCGCCGGGGTGTCCGCCCCGCCGCCCTTGACGTCGCGCAGCCCGATGCAGCCGTGGCTGACGTTGGTGGAGCCGAAGACGTCCGCGTCGGCCCAGTAGTTGCCGTGCAGGAAGGTGCCCGACTCGGTGAGCCGGATGGCGTGCGGCACGTCGGGGATGTCGTACTCGCCGCCGAAACCGACGGTGCGGCTGTCCATCCGGGTCACCTCCAGCATCTCGGTGATGACCATCGTGCCGTTGTAGGTGGTGGTCCTCGGCGCCCCGGCCGTCACCGGCACCGTGGCGAGCAGTTCCCCGTCCCGCCGCACCTGCATGGTGTGCCGGGCGGCGTCGACCCGGGAGACCTGGCTGCGGCCGACGGTGAAGGTGAACGTCCGCTGCTGGAGGCCGTACACGCCGGGGGCGCCCTCGACGTCGCGCAGGCCCAGCTCGACGGTGACGCGGGTGCCGGGCTTCCAGTAGTGCTCGGGGCGGAAGTCGAGCCGGGAGCGGCCGAACCAGTGCGGCCGGATGTCGACGGGCGGCTCGGAGGTGACCCGGACGGCACGTTCGACGGCGGCGCGGCGGGTGATCTTCCGGTTGAACTCCAGGGAGACGATCATGCCGGTGCCGACGGTGGAGCGGTTCTCCGGGGCCACGTAGCCGATGAAGCGCTCCTCGGGGACGTGGGTGGTGAAGGTGGTGCGGCGGGCGGAGCGGCGGCCGGAGCCGTCGACGGCGACCGCGTCGACGGTGTACTCGGCGGCGAGCGCCAGGCGTTCGCCGTCGGGCCGCCAGGTGCGTCCGTCGTCGGACAGGCGCCCCGGCACCGGGGAGCTCCGGGCGTCCTGGGACTTCACCACCGCCACCGACTCCAGCCGTCCCTCCGGCACCCGGACGCGGAGCTCGCGGTCGGGGCGGACGCCGGAGCTGCCGTCGTCGGGCGTCACCCGGATGACGTCCTCGGCGGCCGGCGGGCCGAACGCCCCGCTCAGGGGGCCGTCCGAGGTGCACCCGACGGCGCCGGTCAGCAGTCCTGCCCAGGTCAGTACGGCGGCCAGTGCGGCCCTCGCGCGCCGTGCGCGCCCTTGTACGTGCCTCACGCGCTGTCCAACGACCGGGCGCGCGTTCGGGAAACGACCATGCCGCCGGGCGGGGAAACGTGAGTGCGCGGCACGCTCTGGGCAGAACTGTGGGGAGAACGACGCGCCGGACAGCCGCGGCCGGAGCCGACCGGAGGGCCGCGCACTCGTGACCACCGTCGTTCCACGAGCCGCGGGAGGCTGACAGGTGTCCAGCGCAGCCGAGCAGGAGGCGGTGGCCGCGGAGCGGGCCACCGGGGAGGGGCGCCCGGCCGTCGTCGTGCACGGCAGGCGGCCGGTGGCGTCCGCGCCGCCGGTGCCGGTCCGGCCGGGCCGGCCGACGCCGTTGGGCGCCCGGTTCCGGGTGGGCCCGGACGGGGTGGCGGGGACCAACTTCGCCCTGTGGGCGGGCGGGGCGGAGGGCGTCGAACTGTGCCTGTTCGACGAACGGGGCCGGGAGAGGCGGGCCCGGCTGACCGAGCTGACGCACGGCATCTGGCACGGCTTCGTGCCGGGCGTGCGGCCCGGGCAGCGCTACGGCTACCGGGTGCACGGCCGCTGGGACCCGTGGACGGGGGCCCGCTGGAACCCGGCGAAGCTGCTGCTCGACCCGTACGCCCGCGCGGTGGACGGCGACTTCGCGCTGCCGCCCGAGGTGTACGGGCACGTCCGGGACTGGCCGCAGCAGCATGTCGCGGACACGGTGCGCGACGACCGGGACTCCGCCCCGTACGTGCCCAAGGGCGTCGTGGTGCACGACGACGACGACTGGTCCGACGACCGCCGCCCCAAGACGCCGTGGGCGGACTCGGTGCTCTACGAGCTGCATGTGAAGGGCTTCACGCAGCGGCACCCGGGCGTTCCGGAGGAACTGCGCGGCACGTACGCGGGGCTCGCCCACCCGGCGGCGATCGAGCACCTGGTGAAGCTGGGCGTGACGGCGGTGGAGCTGCTGCCGGTGCACCAGTTCGCGCACGAGGACCACCTGCTGAGCCGCGGCCTGCGCAACTACTGGGGCTACAACTCCGTCGGCTACTTCGCCCCGCACGCCGGCTACGCGGCCTCCGGCACCACCGGGCAGCAGGTCGGCGAGTTCAAGCGGATGGTGCGCGCCCTGCACGCGGCCGGGCTGGAAGTCATCCTGGACGTGGTCTACAACCACACCGCGGAGGCCGGGGAGCTGGGCCCGACGCTGTCCCTGAAGGGCATCGACAACCGTGGTTACTACCGCCTCCAGCCGGACGCCCGCCGGTACGCCGACTACACCGGCTGCGGCAACACCCTGCACGTCGTCCAGCCGCACGTGCTGCGCCTGATCACGGACTCGCTGCGGTACTGGGTGACCGAGATGGGCGTCGACGGCTTCCGCTTCGACCTCGCGGCGGCCCTCGCCCGCTCCATGCACGACGTCGACATGCTCTCCCCGTTCCTCGCGGTCATCGCCCAGGACCCGGTGCTGCGCCGGGTGAAGCTGATCGCCGAGCCGTGGGACGTGGGCTCGGGCGGTTACCAGGTGGGCGCCTTCCCGCCGCTGTGGACGGAGTGGAACGACCGGTACCGCAACACCGTGCGGGACTTCTGGCGGCACGCGCTGCCGGACGTGCGGGAGATGGGCTACCGGCTGTCCGGCTCCAGCGACCTGTACGCCTGGGGCGGGCGCCGCCCGTACGCCTCGGTCAACTACGTCACCGCGCACGACGGTTTCACGCTGCGCGACCTGGTGTCGTACGAGCGCAAGCACAACGAGGCCAACGGCGAGGGCAACCGGGACGGCACGGACGACAACCGGTCCTGGAACTGCGGGGCGGAGGGCCCCACCGACGACGAGCACGTCCTGGCGCTGCGCCGGCGCCAGCTGCGCAACCTGCTGACCACGCTGCTGCTGTCCACGGGCGTGCCGATGCTGGTGGCCGGGGACGAGATGGGCCGCACCCAGCACGGCAACAACAACGCCTACTGCCAGGACAACGAGACCGGCTGGGTGGACTGGTCGCTGCTGGACGACCCGGCGTGGCGGGCGCTGTCCGACCTGACCTCGCGGCTGATCGGGCTGCGCCACCGGCACCCGGTGCTGCGCCGCCGGGCCTTCTTCTCCGGTCGGCCGCACTCGGCGGACGGGCTGCGCGACCTGGCGTGGTTCACGGCGCACGGCGCGGAGATGACCGAGGGCGACTGGTACGCGCCGGCCGCGACGCTCGGCATGTACCTCTCCGGGCGGGACATCCCCGGCCGGGACGAGGAGGGGGCGCCGGTGGTGGACGACAGTTTCCTGGCGGTGCTGCACGCCGGGGACGAGCCGGTGGACTTCGTGCTGCCGGGTCCGCCGTGGGCCGAGCGGTACGAGGTCGTCGTCGACACCGGGCGGGAGGAGCAGGCGTCGGCGCCGGACACCGTGCACCGGGCGGGCTCGGTCCTCACGGTGCCGGGCAGCACGGTGCTGCTGCTGCGGGTGCGCTGACGGGCGGACCCGCGAGGGCGGCGACCGGCGCGGGCCGGCGGGGTGGTCGGGGCGGTACCCGGCCGCTCCCGGGCCGGCGGGGTGGTCGGGGCGGAACCCGGCCGCTCCCGGGCCGGCCGAGGTGTTCGGGGCGGAACCCGGCCGCTCCCGGGCCGGCCGAGGTGTTCGGGGCGGTACCCGGCCGCCCCCGGGCCGGTCGCCGGGGTCAGCCGAGGATGCCCCGGTCGTAGCCCGCCGCCACGGCCGCCGCGCGGTCCCGCACGCCCAGCTTGGCGTACAGGTGCGTGAGGTGGGTCTTCACGGTCGCCTCGCTGATGAAGAGTTCCCGAGCGATCTCCCGGTTGGAGGTGCCCCGGGCGACCAGGGCGAGCACCTCCCGTTCCCGCGCGGACAGCGTCTCGCCCCCGGCCGGGCGGGGCGCGCGGACCGCGGACACCAGGCGGGAGGCCACCGCCGGGGACAGCACCGTCCGGCCCTCGGCCGCCGCCCGCACCGCCGCGAACAGCTCCTCGCGGGGCGCGTCCTTGAGCAGGTAGCCGGTCGCGCCCGCCTCGATGGCGGGGAGGGTGTCGGACTCGGTGTCGTAGGTGGTGAGCACGAGCACCCGGGCGCGGGCGCCCCGGCGGGTCAGCTCGCGGATGGCGTCCACTCCCCCGCCGCCGGGCATGCGCAGATCCATAAGGATCACGTCCGGGTCGAGGGCGGCGGCCCGTTCCAGCGCCTCGACGCCGTCGGCCGCCTCGCCGAGCACGCGGAAGCCGGCTTCGGAGGCGAGCATGCCGCGCAGGCCGTCCCGGACGACGGGGTGGTCGTCGACGATCAGCAGGGAGACGGGGGGTTCCGCGGGAGCGTCAGTCATGGCGGACCAACGGTACGCGAGCCGACACCGCCGTCCCCAGGCCGGGTTCGGACTCGATGCCGAGGGACCCGGCGATGCGTTCGGCGCGGGCCCGCATGCCGTCGAGGCCGAAGCCGCCGCTGCCGTCGCGGGCGCGGCGGACCCGCGGGTCGAAGCCGTGGCCGTCGTCGCGGACGTCGAGGGTGACCTCGTCGCCCATGTAGGAGAGGGTGACGCCGACCCGTCCGGCGCCCGCGTGCCGCGCGGTGTTCGCCAGCGCCTCCTGGGCGATCCGCAGCAGGGTGGCCGCCACCTCGTCGTGGAGCGGTTCGACGGTGCCGGTGGTGGTGTACCGGGCGGGGATGCCGGTGCGTTCCTCCCACTCGGCGACCGTCTTCTCCAGGGCCTGCGGCAGGGCGTCGTCGACCAGGGCGGCCGGGGACAGGTTGTGCACGGAGCGGCGGGCCTCGCCGAGGCTGTGCCGGGCCAGGGCGGCGGCCCGGTCCAGGTGCTCACGGGCCAGCCGGGGGTCGTCGGTGCCGGCGACCACCTGGAGCTGGGCGATGATGCCGGTCAGGCCCTGGGCGAGGGTGTCGTGGATCTCGGCGGCCAGTCGGCGCCGTTCGTCGGCCACCCCGGCCTCCCGTGCCTGGACCAGCAGTTGGGCGTGCAGGGCGGCGTTCTCGTCGAGCGCCTGCTGCAACGCCGTGTTGGTGCGCTCCAGTTCGCCGATGGTCTCGGCCTGGGTGCGGGCGCGGGCCTCCTCCAGGCCGGCGATGTGGGAGAAGACGAGCAGCAGCGCGGCGTTGACGCCGAGGACGCCGCCGAAGACCATCCAGCCGGTCGCGTCGTCCGGTGGCAGGCCGCCGCTCTGGGAGCCCGCTACGGTGACGGCGGCGGCCAGCAGCCCGGGGACGACGAGCCGCTGCGGCAGCAGCCGCCCGATGTCGAAGTAGTTGATCGCGGCGTGGAAGGCGAACAGCGGGTTCAGCCAGGTCAGGGCGAAGCTGAGGGCCATCCGCAGGGTGAAGTAGACCGTGCTGGCGGTCGACGGCGTCGCCCGGCCGCGCGACGCCCGTCCCCACCACAGCTGCAGCACGAGCGCCGCGACGACGAGCGCGGCGCAGGCGTACATCTCCGCCCGGGTCATGCCGAGGACCCGGGCGGTGGACGCCGCCAGCACCGTGCCGGTGGCGAGCAGCGCGTACGGTCCCCAGCGGTGGAACAGCGCCCACCGCTGCTCCAGCCGGGTGGCCGCCCGTGCGCTGTCGCCCGCCCGTGCGCTGTCCCCCGTCCGTGCGCTGTCCCCCGTTCGTGTCATCGCACCAGTGTCGGACATCCGGCTCGCGCTCACTCCCAGCGGAACCAGCGGGCGGCGAGCACGGTCAGCAGCACCGTCCAGCCGGCCATGACGCCCAGGTGGTCCCAGCCCGGCCAGGCCCCGGCGGCGGCGTCGTTCAGGGCTTCGGAGGCGGCGCCGAACGGGGTCCAGCCGACGATGCGGGCGAGCAGGTCGGGCATGGCCTGCACCGGCAGCCAGACGCCCGCGCAGAACATCGCGGGGAACAGCGCCGCCGAGCCGAGCGCGGCCGCGATCTTCGTCGTCCGGGACAGCGAGCAGATCAGCGCGCCGAACGCCAGGCAGGCGAAGGCGGCGAGGAGCAGGGCGAGCAGGTAGCCGGCGGGCTGCTCGGGCAGGGACACGCCGTAGACGACCCGGCCGAGCGTGAGCGCGAGGAGGGCGGACACCAGCGCGCTGCCGCCGAACACCAGCATCTGCGCGGACAGCAGGGCGGTGGCCCGGACCGGCGTGGTGGCCATGCGCCGCAGGATGCCCTGCTCGCGGTAGCCGGTGAGGGTCTGCGGCATGCCCTGGAGGCCGGCGATGAGCACGCCCAGCAGGACGGCGACGGGGACGTAGAGGTCGATGGACCGCAGCCCGCCGAGGTTCGGGTCGGGGTCGCGGAAGGCGGGGACGGCCCCGAGGATGCCCAGCAGCAGGCTGGGGAAGAACATGATCCAGAACAGGTTGCCGGGCTCGCGGCGGAACAGCCGCACCTCGGTGCGCAGGACGGCGGAGTTGAACGCGGTGGTGAACGGGGCGGCGGTCATGCCGGGAGCTCCTCGGTCGGGCCGGTCGGGCCGGCGTCGGACGGGCGGGGCGTGCCGGTGTCGGACGGGCGGGGCGTGCCGGGGGCGCCCGGTGTGCCGGGGGCGGCCGTCCCCTCGGTGAGGTCCAGGAAGGCGTCGTCCAGCGTGGCGTCGGTGACCCGCAGCTGGTGCGCGGTGACGCGGGTGCGGGCCAGCAGCGTGATGACCGCGTTGACGGTCGCGTCGGTGCCGGACAGCGTGACCCGGTCCTCGCGGTACGCGACCGAGGCGAGGCCGGGCAGCGCGGCGAGGTCGTTCTCGTCCAGCGGCTCCGACGGGGTGAAGCTGATGACGGTGGCGCCGGCCGAGCGGCGGATGAGCCCGGCCGGGGTGTCCAGGGCGGCCACCCGGCCCCGGTCGATCACGGCGATCCGGTCGCAGAGCCGCTGGGCCTCCTCCATGAAGTGGGTGACCAGCAGGACGGTGACCCCGCCGGCGCGGATGTCCTCGATGAGCTGCCAGGTGTCGCGCCGGGCGCGCGGGTCGAGCCCCGTGGTCAGCTCGTCCAGCACCACCACCCGGGGGTCGCCGACCAGGGCGAGCGCGATGGACAGCCGCTGCTGCTGGCCTCCCGACAGCTTGCCGTAGCGGGTGTCCAACTGCGCGGTCAACCCGAGGCGTTCGGTCAGGGGCCGCCAGTCGGCGGGGGCCGGGTGGAAGGACGCGTAGAGCTCCAGGGCCTCCCGGACCGTGAGCCTGGGCTGCAGCGCGCTCTGCTGGAGCTGGGCGCCGAGGACGCGGGCGACCCGGTCGTGCTCGGCGACGGGGTCGAGTCCGGTGACCCGTACCCGTCCCCCGTCGGGCACCCGCAGGCCCTCCACGCACTCGACCGTGGTGGTCTTGCCGGCGCCGTTCGGGCCGAGGATCCCGAAGATCTCGCCCTCCTCGACGGTGAACGACACCCCGTCGACCACGGCCCGGCCGCCGTAGGTCTTGCGCAGATCGGTGACTTCGATGACGGACATGCCGGTCAGTCTTCCGGCGGCCGGGCCCGCGCACATCGGCCGTGCCGCTCGGCTGCCATCGTCCGATCGGACGATGGGGGCGGTACGACCCGCCGGCTGACGGGGGCGATGCGGCCTGTCCGACCGATCGGCTGACGGGGGCGGTACGACCTGTCCGACCGGCCGGCTGACGGGGCGCGGTACGGCCTGCCGGCGTCGGGCGGCCCGCGGCCCGTCGACGGCGGTGGCGGGACCGGGTGAACGCCGCCCGAGCGGGCGGGCCTCGGGGGCCGGGGACGCGCGCGCCGGCCCGCGGGTCGTAGGTCTCCGGACGGAGCCCGGCCGGGCCGAAACTCGGTGGGCAGTGTCAGTATCGTTCCGTAGGCTCACTGCTGATGTCCACCTCACTCCCCACCGCCGAACCCCGCTCGGACGACGGTTCCGGGCCGGACGCCCCGCCCCGCTCCACCGTGCGCACGCTGCTGCGGCTGTGGCCGTACGTGCGGCCCGTGCGGGCGCGGCTGTTCACCGCCGCGTTCATCGCGGTCCTGGCCTCCTGCATCGGCCTGGTGATCCCGCTCGTCCTGAAGTGGATGGTCGACGGCCCGATCGCCGACCGCGACCCGGGGGGCGTGTGGCTCGGCGCGCTGTACCTGCTGCTGCTCGGGCTGGCGGAGGCGCTGCTGTTCGGGCTGCGGCGCTGGCTGGTGGCCCGGCCGCTGTCCGGGGTCGAGGCGGGGATGCGGGCGGACCTCTACCGGCACCTGCAACGGCTGCCGGTGGCCTTCCACGACCGGTGGCCGTCGGGGCAGTTGCTGTCCCGGGCGACCACCGACCTGATGCTGCTGCGCATGTTCCTGGCCTTCCCGCTGACCTTCCTGCTGGTCAACGGCGTCACCATCCTCGTCGGCCTGGGCATCATGCTGGCGCAGGACTGGACGCTGGGCCTGGTCGTCCTGGTGCCCGCGGTGCCGGTCATCGTGACCTGCGTGGTGTTCGAGAAGCGCTACTCGGCGGCGTCGCGGAAGGCCCAGGACCAGGTCGGCGACCTGACGACCGTGGTCGAGGAGAGCGTGCTCGGCATCCGCATCGTCAAGGGGTTCGGGCGGCACCGCAGTCAGGCGCGCGCCTTCCACGAACTGGCCGGCCGGCTGCGCGGCACGGAACTGCACAAGGCCCGGCTGCTGGCCACCATCCTGGGCATCATCGTCACGCTGCCCGAACTGGCCGTCGGCGCCGCCCTGGTGCTCGGCTGCATGCGGGTGGCCGACGGCACCCTGTCGGCGGGCACGCTGGTCGCGTTCCTGTCGACGGCGCTCGCCCTGCGCTGGCCGGTGGACTCCATCGGGTTCCTGCTGGCGATGAGCCAGGAGGCGGCGACCGCCACCACCCGCTACTTCGAGGTGATGGACGCCCCCGAGGAGGACCGGACAGTGCCCGCCGCCCCCGCCGCCGCGCCCCGCCGCGCCGACGGGCTGCGCTTCGACGGCGTCATCTTCCGCTATCCGGACGCCCCGCCGGACTCCCCGCCCGTGCTGGACCGGGTCGACCTGCACATCCGTCCCGGCGAGTCGCTGGCCCTGGTGGGCGCGACCGGCAGCGGCAAGACCACGCTCACCGCCCTGGTCCCCCGGCTGCACGAGGTCACCTCCGGGCGGATCACCCTGGACGGGGTGGACATCACGGCGATGCCCCGCGAGGAACTGCGCGCCCGGGTCGCCGTCGCGTTCGAGGAACCCACCCTGTTCTCGGCCACCGTCGGCGAGAACGTGCTGATGGGCGCCGGGGCCTCCGGCGCCGGGCCGGACGACCTGGAGCGGGCGCTCGGGGTGGCGCAGGCGGACTTCGTGCACGCGCTGCCGCAGGGCGTGGACACCCAGGTCGGCGAGCAGGGCCTGAGCCTGTCCGGCGGCCAGCGGCAGCGGCTGGCGCTGGCCCGCGCGGTGGTGGGCCGGCCCGGCTTCCTGGTGCTGGACGACCCGCTGTCCGCGCTCGACGTGCACACCGAGGCCGCGGTGGAGGCGGCCCTGCGCCGGGTGCTCGCCGACACCACCGCCCTGATCGTCGCCCACCGGCCGTCCACGGTGCTGCTGGCCGACCGCGTCGCGCTGCTCTCCGGCGGCCGGATCACCGCCGTCGGCACCCACCACGAACTGCTGCGCACCCACGCCGAGTACGCCCACCTGATGGCCGGTGAGCCGGCCGGCGGACAGGAGGACCCGCGATGACGGCGGCCACGACCGCGCCCGCCCCCGGCCGGGACGACGACGACCGGTCGCCCGGGGAGAGCGGCGACCCCTTCGACCGGGACGTCCTGCCGGCGCCCCCGGGCGCGACCGGCGCCCTGCTGCGGTCCCTGCTGTCCCCGCTGCGCGGCGGGGTCGCGCTCACCGCGTTCCTGCTGCTGCTCCAGCAGGCGGCGGTGCAGGCGGGCCCGCTGCTGGTGGCGTACGGCATCGACCGGGCGGTGCCCGCGTTCCGGGCCGACGACCACGGGCCGCTGATCGCGGTGGCCGTGGGCTATCTGCTGTGCGCGGCCTCGGCGGGCGCGTTGCAGTACGGCTTCATCACCGCCTCCGCCCGGGTCAGCCAGGCGGTCCTGCTCGACCTGCGCGGCCG
Organism: Streptomyces sp. 3-6; assembly: GCF_056323165.1. NCBI lineage: Bacteria > Bacillati > Actinomycetota > Actinomycetes > Kitasatosporales > Streptomycetaceae > Streptomyces > Streptomyces sp. 3-6. The sequence goes on along the minus strand of NZ_JBWHZP010000011.1, from coordinate 9,280 downwards.
GATCTTCCGCCACGCCCAGGCGCTGAGCGTCGACTTCCACGAGCGCTACACCTCGGGCCGGCTCATCTCCCGTTCCACGACCGACGTGGAGGCGCTGCGCGAACTGCTGGAGGAGGGGCTCCAGGAGCTGGTGACGGTCGTGCTGTCGTGCGTCTACATCTCGGTGCTGCTGCTCTGGCTGGACCTGGGGCTCGGCGCGGTCGCGGTGGCGTCCTTCCTGCCGCTGTACGGGCTGGTGCGGTCCTACCGGCGGCGCGCGACGCGGGTGTACCGCAAGCGGTCGACGGCCATCGCCGCGGTCATCGTGAAGTTCGTGGAGACGATGAACGGCATCCGGCCGGTGCGCGCCTTCCGCCGGGAGGCCGCCAACGACGCCGACTTCCGGGTGCTGAACCGGCGGCACGAGCGCACCAACGGCGACGCGCTGCTGGAGATGGCCCGTTACGTGGTGGGCTCCCGGGTGACTGCCAACACCACGGTCGCGCTGGTGGTGCTGTGGGGCGCGTACCGGGTCGCGGAGGGCACCCTCGCGCTGGGCGTGCTGGCGGCGGCGGTGCTCTACCTGCGGCGGCTGTACGACCCGATCGACCGGCTGGGCATGTTCCTGAACGCCTACCAGTCGGCCGCGGCCTCGCTGGAGAAGATCGCCGGGCTGCTGGCGCAGACCCCGTCCGTGCCGGAACCGGCCACGCCCCGCGAGCTGCCGGTCCGGCGCTCCGGGCACCCCGGCCGCACCGTCGTCTTCGACGGCGTCCGGTTCGCGTACCGCACGGGCGGCGAGGTGCTGCCCCGCTTCGACCTGACGCTCCCGGCGGGGCAGACGGTCGCGGTCGTCGGCTCGACCGGCGCGGGCAAGTCGACGCTGGCCAAGCTGCTCGCCCGCTTCTACGACCCCACCGAGGGCCGGGTGCTGCTGGACGGCGTCGACCTGCGCGACCTCGCCGGGCCGGACCTGCGGCGCGGGGTGGTGATGGTGACGCAGGAGGCGTTCCTGTTCTCCGGCACGGTCGCCGACAACATCGCCATCGGCCGGCCGGAGGCCACCCGTGAGGAGATCGAGCGGGCCGCCAAGCAGATCGGCGCGCACGACTTCATCGCCGCCCTGCCCGACGGCTACGACACCGACGTCCGCAAGCGCGGCGGCCGTATCTCCGCGGGCCAGCGGCAACTGGTGGCGTTCGCCCGGGCGTTGCTCGCGGACCCGGCCGTGCTGATCCTCGACGAGGCGACCAGTTCCCTGGACGTCCCCGGCGAGCGCGCGGTGCAGCGGGCGATGGCGACGGTGCTGACCGGCCGCACGGCGGTGGTCATCGCCCACCGGCTGTCCACGGTGGAGATCGCCGACCGGGTCCTGGTGATGGAACGGGGCCGCATCGTGGAGGACGGCCCCCCGGCCGACCTCATCGCGGGCACCGGCCGCTTCGCGGACCTGCACAAGGCCTGGCGGGACAGCCTGGCCTAGCGCGGCACGGAGGAGCCCGGGGCGCCCACCGGGCCCCGGGTGACGACGGGCCGCCGGGCGCCCGCCGCGCCCCCTCGGGTGCCGACAGGCCCCCGGATTCCGACGGGCCGGCATCGGCCGCCGCGGCGCCCGCCGCAACGGTGGCGGGCGGCGGGGGCCGGCCGGCCCACGCCGCCCCGGGGCTCCCGGCAGGCAAGGCGCCCGCAGCCATCACGGCACGGAACCGCACCCCGTCCGCATAGCGGACTCCCCCTCCCGGCCAGCGAACGATTTCCGCCAAACTCTTGACGCGGTCCTGACAGAAACCGCGATCACCTGCCACTCTTCCCACGGCCCCTCTCCGGCAACCCCACCGCACCGCATCGACGCCGGGGGACGGCCGCGGTCGAGCACCGCATCGCACCTGGTTCCGCGTACCGCCCTGTTCTGCCCGGCCGGCCCACCCGCCGGCCGGTCTCCCCTGGCCGTGCGACCCGCGGCCGCGCAGAAGGAGTCAGTGTTGAGAAGCAGGTCTTCCCACAGACGCACCCCCCGCAGCACCGCAGCCGTCGCACTCGCCGGGGTCGCCGCCCTGGTCGCGACGGCCGTCCAGGCCGGCACGGCCACCGCCGCGCCGGAGCAGGTCCCCGCCGCCGAGAGCGCGGCGAAGCCCGGCTCGGAGTCGGTCCGGCTCACCCCCGCCCAGCGCGCCGAGCTGATCCGCGAGGCCGACGCCACCAAGGCGGAGACCGCGAAGGACCTCGGCCTGGGCGCCAAGGAGAAGCTGGTCGTCCGTGACGTCCTGAAGGACCGCGACGGCACCGTGCACGTCCGCTACGAACGCACCTACGACGGGCTGCCCGTCCTCGGCGGCGACCTGATCGTCCAGGGCGACGCGGCCGGCGAGGCCGACGCCGTCGTCAAGGCCACCCGGACCGCGGTGAAGCCCGCGACCACCGCCACCGCGGTGCCGGCCGCGAAGGCCGAGCAGCAGGCCCTGTCCGCCGCGAAGGCCGAGAAGGCCAAGGCCCCGGACGTCGACCGGGCCCCGCGCAAGGTGATCTGGGCGGCCGACGGCAAGCCCGTCGTGGCCTACGAGACGGTCGTCGGCGGCCTCCAGCACGACGGCACCCCGCAGGAGCTGCACGTCGTCACCGACGCCACCACCGGCGAGAAGCTGTACGAGTGGCAGGCCGTCCACACCGGCACCGGCCACACCGTCTACAGCGGCACCGTCGACCTGACGACCACGCAGTCGGGATCGTCGTACAACCTCACCGACGGCGCGCGCGGCAACCACCGGACGTACAACCTCAACCGCGGCACGTCCGGCACCGGCACGCTGTTCTCCGGCTCCGACGACGTCTGGGGCAACGGCAACCCCTCGAACCTGGAGTCGGCCGCCGCCGACGCCCACTACGGGGCGGCCCTGACCTGGGACTACTACAAGAACGTGCACGGCCGCAGCGGCATCCGGGGCGACGGCGTCGGCGCCTACTCCCGGGTCCACTACGGCAACAACTACGTCAACGCCTTCTGGTCGGACAGCTGCTTCTGCATGACCTACGGCGACGGCGCGGGCAACGCCAACCCGCTCACCTCGATCGACGTGGCCGCCCACGAGATGACCCACGGCCTCACCTCGAACACGGCCGGCCTGATCTACAGCGGCGAGTCGGGCGGCCTCAACGAGGCCACCAGCGACATCTTCGGCGCGACCGTCGAGTTCTACGCGAACAACTCCTCCGACGTCGGTGACTACCTCATCGGCGAGGAGATCGACATCAACGGCGACGGCACCCCGCTGCGCTACATGGACAAGCCGAGCCGGGACGGCAAGTCCAAGGACGCCTGGTACTCGGGCATCGGCAGCATCGACGTGCACTACTCCTCCGGCCCGGCGAACCACTTCTTCTACCTGCTCAGCGAGGGCAGCGGCACCAAGACCATCAACGGGGTGACCTACGACTCGCCCACCTCCGACGGCCTCCCGGTCACCGGCATCGGCCGCGCCAAGGCGGAGAAGATCTGGTTCCGCGCGCTGACCACCAAGTTCACCTCCACCACCAACTACGCCGGCGCCCGCACCGGCACCCTGGCGGCGGCCGGCGAGCTGTACGGGACGGACAGCGCCGAGTACAAGGCGGTGCAGGACGCCTGGGCCGGCGTCAACGTGGGCTCGCGCCCCGGTGACGGCGGTGGCGGCGGCACGTCGTTCGAGAACACCGCCGACGTGTCGATCCCGGACAACGGCGCCGCGGTGACCTCCTCGGTCACCGTCACCGGACGCTCCGGCAACGCCCCGTCCGACCTCCGCGTGACGGTGGACATCCGGCACACCTGGAGCGGCGACCTGGTCGTCGACCTGGTGGCCCCGGACGGCTCCGTGTACCCGCTGCGCAGCCGCACCGGCGGCTCGGCCGACAACATCCAGGAGACCTACACGGTCAACGCCTCCTCCGAGGCGGCCAACGGCACCTGGAAGCTGCGCGTACAGGACCGCGCACGCTACGACACCGGCTACATCAACAGCTGGAAGCTCACCTTCCCGTAAACCGGGACGAGCCCACCGGGCGGCGCCCCGCCGTGCTCCACGGCGCGGGCGCCGCCCTACCCTTGGGTCCCATGTCTTCGGCGGACTTCACCTACGACCACGTCGGCAAGACCCGTGAACAGGGCTTCTGCCCACCGGGTTTCCACCCCCTGCACGTCCGTACCCGGCTGGGCGAGGGCGAGGTGGTGTTCCAGCAGGCGACCCGGGCGCTGTTCACCTGGGAGATGCACCGGGCCATGGGGGTCGGGGTGGACGCCGCCGCCGACCGGGCCGCCCCCGGCGTGGACGTCACCGTCACCCTCGCCGGAGTCGTCAGGGCCCCGTGCCGGGTGGTCTGGGCAGAGGAGGAGCGCCGCAGGGCGGGCTGGGCCTACGGCACCCTGACCGGCCACCCGGAGCGCGGCGAGGAGTCGTTCGTGGTGGACCGCACCGGCGACGGGACCGTATGGCTGACCGTGTCCGCCTTCAGCCGCCCGGCCACCTGGTACGCCCGGGCCGGCGGCCCGGCGACGCGCGGCCTCCAGCACGCCTACGCGCGCCGCTGCGGAACCGTCCTGCGCCGCCTGGCCACCGAGGGCGTCGAGGACCAGTGAGCCCCCGCCGCCCCCTGTCCTCTCACCGCATCAGCAGACCCGCCGCCGCCACCAGGTCCTCGGAGGGCACGGCGAGCAGGCCCATCTCCGCGCCGGACGCCAGCAGCCGGTGCCCGGGCAGGATGCGGACCGTGTAGCCGAAGGGCCCGGTGCGGTCCAGGGACAGCGGGCCCTCGTACACCCAGCGGCCCTCCTGGTCCGGCGCGCCGGACGGCTTCAGCGGCACGGTGCTCGCGTCGGTGATGCGATCGGCCTCGTCGACCCGTCCGGAGACCGCCTGCACCTCCACGTCGTCCGGGCCGAGGTCGCCGAGGTTCACCCGCACCCGCAGGGCGAGCGTGGTGCCCAGTTCGGCGGTCGCCTCCGCGTCGGAGGTCTCGACGTGGTCGACGCTCACCCGCGGCCAGGCGGACCGCACCCGGGCCTTCCACGCGGCCAGCTCGCGGGCCGTCCCCGGGTCCATGGCGCGCTGCGCGGAGGCGGCGGGCGCGTAGAGGCGCTCGACGTACTCCCGGACCATCCGCCCGGCCAGCACCTTCGGACCGAGCGAGCCGAGGGTGTGCCGGACCATCTCCAGCCACCGGTCGGGCAGCCCGCTCTCGCCCCGCTCGTAGAAGCGGGGGGTCACCCGCTGCTCCAGCAGGTCGTAGAGGGCGGCGGCCTCTATGGCGTCCCGCCGGTCGGGGTCGGTGGCGCTGCCGTCGGCGGTGGGGATGGCCCAGCCGAAGTCGGGCCGGAACCACTCGTCCCACCAGCCGTCCAGCACCGAGAGGTTGAGGCAGCCGTTGAGCGCCGCCTTCATCCCGCTCGTGCCGCACGCCTCCAGCGGGCGCAGCGGGTTGTTCAGCCAGATGTCGCAGCCGGGGTAGAGCTTCTGGGCCATCGCCATGCCGTAGTCGGGCAGGAAGACGATCCGGTGCCGCACCCGCGGGTCGTCGGCGAACCGGACGAGTTCCTGGATGAGCCGCTTGCCGCCCTCGTCCGCCGGGTGCGCCTTGCCCGCGACGACGATCTGCACCGGCCGCTCGGGGTGCAGCAGCAGCTCCATCAGCCGGTCCTTGTCGCGCAGCATCAGCGTCAGCCGCTTGTACGACGGGACCCGCCGGGCGAACCCGATGGTCAGCACGTCCGGGTCGAGCACCCGGTCGATCCAGCCCAGCTCGGCCGTGCCGGCCCCGCGCTGCCGCCACGAGGCGCGCAGCCGCTCGCGGACCTCCATGACCAGCAGCTCGCGCAGGGAGCGGCGCAGCTCCCAGATCTCCTGGTCGGCGATGTCGGCGATGGAGTCCCAGCGGTCCGAGCCGCCGACCGTCAGGGCCTCCTCGGCCCGTTCCTCGCCGATCTTCCGGGCGCCGAGCCGGAACACCTCGGGGGCCACCCAGGTGGGGGCGTGCACCCCGTTGGTGACGGAGGTGATGGGCACCTCCGCCGGGTCGAAGCCGGGCCACAGGCCGGCGAACATCTCCCGGCTGACGTGGCCGTGCAGCAGGGAGACGCCGTTGGCGCGCTGGGCGAGGCGCAGGCCCATCACGGCCATGTTGAAGAGGTTGGCCTCCCCGCCCGGGTACGTCTCCATGCCGAGCCGCAGGACCTGGTCGACGTCGATGCCGGGCAGTTCGGCGCCGGGGCCGAAGTGCCGGGCGACCAGTTCGCGGTCGAAGCGGTCGATGCCGGCCGGGACGGGCGTGTGGGTGGTGAACACGGTGCCGGCCCGGACCGCCTCCAGCGCGGCGGCGAAGTCGAGCCCCTCGGCCCCCAGCTCGGCGATGCGCTCCAGGCCGAGGAAGCCGGCGTGGCCCTCGTTGGTGTGGAAGACCTCGGGGGCGGCGTGCCCGGTGAGCCAGCAGTACGCCCGCACCGCCCGGACCCCTCCTATGCCGAGCAGCATCTCCTGGAGCAGCCGGTGCTCGCTGCCACCGCCGTAGAGCCGGTCGGTGACACCGCGCTCGCCGGGGGCGTTCTCCTCGACGTCGGAGTCCAGCAGCAGCAGCGGGACCCTGCCCACCTGGGCGAGCCAGATCCGGGCGTGCAGCGAGCGCCCGCCGGGCAGGGCGAGGGTGACGTGCGCGGTGGTGCCGTCGGCCTCCTTGAGCGGGACCAGGGGCAGCTCGTTGGGGTCGAGCACGGGGTAGTGCTCCTGCTGCCAGCCGTCCCGGGACAGGGACTGGCGGAAGTAGCCGTGCCGGTAGAGCAGGCCGACGCCGATGAGCGGCACCCCGAGGTCGCTGGCGGCCTTGAGGTGGTCCCCGGCGAGGATGCCCAGGCCGCCGGAGTACTGCGGCAGGGCGGCGGTGATGCCGAACTCCGGGGAGAAGTAGGCGATGGCGGCGGGCAGGTCCTCGGTCCGGGACTGGTACCAGCGGTCGCCGGTGAGGTAGGCGTCGAGGTCGTCGGCGACCGCGGTGAGGCGGTCGAGGAAGAGGGGGTCGCCGGCGAGTTCGGTCAGCCGGGCGGGCGGCACGCTGCCCAGCAGCCGGACGGGGTCGCGGCCGGCGGCGGCCCAGCGTTCCGGGTCGACGGACCGGAAGAGGTCGCGGGTCCCTTCGTGCCAGGACCAGCGCAGGTTGCGGGCCAGGTCGCTGAGGGGCCGGAGGGGTTCGGGGAGAACGGGTCGGACGGTGAATCGACGGATCGCCTTCACATTCCACCTCGGCGCGTTCGTGACAGACGCGGTGTGCGTCTCGGCATCCCTGCCGACAGTACCGGCGCGGGCGGCCGTCGTGCCGGAGGCCGGGCGAGCGGGTGGCGCCGGGGGGCAGAGCAAACGATTCCTCGCATACCGGATGTGGCTGGTTCCCCACCTGTGGGCGCTCTTGTGCTATTTGGTCCCGCACGCTCGATCGCCCCGGGCGTGGCGGGTGCGGGACCGCGTGTCGCGAGGGGCGGGCGGCCCGGTGATCACGGGGGCGCGGGCCCTCGGGGGCGGCGGCCGGCGCCTCCTGGGGGTGGTGATCCGGGAAGCTGGAAGCCCGGAGGCCCGGAGGCCCGGTGATCCGGAGGCCCGGACGCCGGCGGGGCGGTCGACCGGACGGCGGGTGAGGCGGTCGACCGGACGGCGGGTGAGGCGGGCACCGCCGCCCCGGAGGCCCGCGGCCGGGCGCCCCGAGGGTGAGCGGGGTGGGCCGGGACGGGCTGCCGGAGGTCCCGGACAAGGCAGCCGACCGACGGACCTAGAGGCGGACGACGGGCAGCACCGCCCGGCGGACGACCGGCAAGGCGGGCGACCGCCAGGACGCACGACGGCAGGACGGACGACCAGCGGCACGGACAGCCAGCGGCGCGGACCACCCCAGGGACTGCCCCGGGACCGCCGCCCCCAGGACAAGATTCCGGCCGTTTCCCGGGGACCGCCCCGCGGCCGGTCCGCGTCCCCCACCGGGCTCCTCCGTCACGGCAGCCGCTCCCGGCGGCACCGCGCCCGCCGCCGGGACGGGGCGGCCTGGGGCGGACTCCGAGGCGCCGTCCGTCCCCGTCCGGAGCCGCCGCGCCGGACCCGGACGCTCCCTGGCTCACCCCTCCGTGGGCGACGACGTGCCTGGTCGGAGGGGTGGCGCGCGGGACGGCGACCGGACGGCGGACCGGTACGCCGCACCCTCCGCCGACAGGGCCGGTCCCCCGTCCGCGGCGGCGCCCGGCCGTCTCCACGAGGGCCGGGGAGCACCGCGGCGACGGGCACGCGCCGGAGGGCCGGCGGGCCGGGGCACGGGGTACCGAAACAATCGACTCCGCCGTGTCGACATACGCGCGAGTAGTTAACAAAGTGCCGGATTGCCCACCCGAATAGGGTGGGAAGGCTCCTGCGGGTACTCCCTCAGGAGCACCACGCAGGACCCGCCTTCCCTCAGTCATCCGCCCACCCACGTTGACGCGGACAGGAGCGGTCATGCCCGCCAAGCACCACTCGTCATCGCCCCCGACGCCCGGCGCCCGCGCGCGGCGGGGGGCCGCCGAATCCCCTCCGGTCCACGCCCCGGACCACGGTCACGGTCCGCCGCCGGCCGCCGGGCAGGCCCGGCCCGGGGCGCCGGGCGTCGCGGGTCCGGACACCCCGGCCGGTCATGCCTCCGCCTCCGGCCCGGTGACGTCCGTGGGCCGCATCCCGGTCCTGGACGTGCGCCCGCTGGTCCGGGGCGGGCTCCGGCCGGCCAAGGCCGTCACCGGGGAGACCTTCGAGGTCTCGGCCACCGTGTTCCGCGAGGGGCACGACGCGGTGGCGGCGAACGTGGTCCTGACGGACCCGGCGGGCCGCCCCGGGCCCTTCACCCCCATGCGGGAGCTGGCGCCGGGCACCGACCGGTGGGGCGCGCGGGTCACCGCCGGTGAGCCCGGGCTCTGGACGTACACCGTGGAGGCGTGGGGCGACCCGGTCACCACGTGGCGGCACCACGCGGAGATCAAGATCCCGGCGGGCATCGACACGGAACTCGTGCTGGAGGAGGGGGCCCGCCTCCACGAGCGGGCGGCGGCCGACGTGCCGGGCACCGAGCCGCGCGAGGTGCTGCTGACGGCCGTGGACGCGCTGCGCGACACCCGCCGTCCGCCGGCGGCCCGGCTGGCGGGCGCGCTGACCCCGGACGTGGACGCGGTGCTGGCGCGGTATCCGTTGCGGGAGCTGGTGACGAGCAGTGAGCCGTTGCCGTTGCTGGTGGAGCGGGAGCGGGCGCTGTTCGGGTCGTGGTACGAGTTCTTCCC